>JAEZIO010000014.1 GCA_023436615.1 Pseudomonadota bacterium
CCTCACCGGGGTTGCGGGGCATGGCCGCGGCAACGCTACGACGATGGGCAGAAGGTAAAACAGTCATAGCCGCCGCCCTGCGCGTCGCCAATTTCGGATCAATTGTCTAGACTAGGTGCCAGCGTAAGCAGTTGCATGCCAAGTGAGACAACTGCTCCTTTTCACTGAAGCCCCCCATTGAATAGAGAGCAAAGCATGACGATATTCTTGAGCGCTGTCTACCCCCGGTTGCATGATGTTCTTTCGGGGACCGATGCTGCCTGGCGGCATTGGAGGCGCCCCCTCGGCAGTCCCTCAAATACAATCCTGGCCCTGATTGGGCTAGACTTACACTAGACTAGCTTACGCTCTTGAGGCGAGGGGCCGAGCGGATCGGTTCGGCAACCGCGCGGCCGATGCTTTCGTAGCGCAGGCCATGACGGGTCACGACGGCAGGGTCGTAGAGGTTGCGGCCGTCGAAGATCACCGCGCTGGCCAGCGAACTCTTCAAGAGCTCGAAGGCGGGGGCGCGGAAGCTTTTCCATTCGGTGGCGATGAGCAACGCATCGGCGCCCTTCAGCGTGCTTTCCTTGGTGCCGCACAGCAAAAGGTCGTCGCGCTGGCCGTAAAGGCGCTGGCATTCCTGCATGGCTTCCGGATCGTAGGCCTGGATCTTGGCGCCGGCCTGCCACAACGCTTCCATCAGCGGGCGCGCCGGCGCCTCGCGCATGTCGTCGGTGTTGGGCTTGAAGGCCAGCCCGAGGATTCCAACGTGCTTGCCCTCCACGCTCCCGCCCAGCGCCTCGGCCACGCGCTCCACCATGCCCTCCTTGCGGCGGTCGTTGACCTCGACGACCGTGCGGACGATCCGCTGGTCGACGCCGGCTTCCTCCGCGGTCCTCAGCAGCGCCAGCGTGTCCTTGGGAAAGCAGCTTCCGCCGTATCCGGGGCCGGCGTGGAGGAACTTGGGGCCGATGCGGTTGTCGAGGCCGATCCCGCGGGCGACCTCCTGGACGTCGGCTCCGACCGCTTCGCACAGGTCGGCGATCTCGTTGATGAAGCTGATCTTCGTCGCGAGGAAGGCGTTCGCCGCATATTTGGTCAGCTCGGCGGTGCGCCGGCCGGTGAAGAGGATCGGGGCCTTGTTGAGAAAGAGCGGCCGGTAGATTTCGCGCAGGACTTCGCGGGCATGCTCGTCCTCGGCACCGACGACGATTCGGTCGGGATGCTTGAAATCGGCGATCGCCGCGCCCTCGCGCAGGAATTCGGGGTTGGATGCGACCGTCGTGCCCGCGGGAGCGCCCTCCTCGGCGAGGATTTCGGCGATCTTGTCTCCGGTCCCGACCGGCACTGTCGACTTGGTCACGACGACCGCGGGGCCATCGAGCGCCTTGGCCAGCTCGCGGACCGCGGCGAATACGTAGGTGAGGTCCGCGTGACCGTCGCCGCGGCGGGCGGGAGTGCCGACGGCGATGAACACCGCTTCGGCGCCTTCGACGCCCGATTTGAGGTCGGTGGTGAATGCCAGGCGGCCCCGCTCGACGTTCGCCTTGACCAGCCCCTCGAGTCCAGGCTCCCAGATCGGCATGCGCCCGTCATGAAGCGCGGCGATCTTGGCCTCGTCCTTGTCGATGCAGGTCACGTCGTGGCCGAAATCGGCGAAGCAGGCCCCCGAAACGAGGCCGACATAGCCGGTTCCGATCATGGCGATGCGCATCGAAGGCTCCTTACACCCGAAGTGTCGCGGCGCCCTAGCCGCTGCGCGGCGGAATCGAAAGCGCCGCGGCGGGCGAGCCTTAAGCCTCGATTCAGCCGCACTTTTCCATTAAGGGCGCGCACCTTCCGATGAAAACCGTGACTCTTCCCAAGCCGCCCCGCGTGGGCCTGGTCTCGCTCGGCTGTCCCAAGGCGCTGGTGGACAGCGAGCGGATCATGACCAAGCTGCGATCCGACGGCTACGACATGTCCCCCGATTATGCCGGCGCCGACGTCGTGCTCGTCAACACCTGCGGCTTCCTCGACAGCGCCAAGGCCGAGAGCCTCGAAGCGATCGGCGAAGCCATCGCCGAGAACGGCCGCGTGGTCGTCACGGGCTGCATGGGCAAGGATGCGGAGCTGATCCGCGAGCGCTTCCCCGAGGTTCTCGCCGTCACCGGCCCCCAGCAGTACGAGGACGTCGTTGCCGCGGTCCATGACGCCGCACCGCCGGCCGGATCGCCGTTCACCGACCTCGTTCCGGAGGCTGGGCTCAAGCTTACGCCGCGCCACTACAGTTATTTGAAGATCTCCGAGGGCTGCAACCACCGTTGCGCCTTCTGCATCATCCCGCAGCTTCGCGGCGACCTCGTCAGCCGCCGCCCCGACGCCATCCTGCGCGAGGCGGAGAAGCTGGTCGCCGCCGGCACGAAGGAGCTGCTGGTGATCAGCCAGGACACGTCGGCTTACGGCCTCGACCTCAAGCACGCCGCCTGGCCGTGGAAGGGTGGCGAAGTCCGCGCGCACATGACCGACCTCGTCCGCGAGCTCGGCAAACTGGGCGCCTGGGTGCGGCTCCACTACGTCTACCCGTACCCGCACGTCGACAGCGTGATCCCGCTGATGGCCGAGGGGCTGCTGCTTCCCTATCTCGACATCCCGTTCCAGCACGCCAGCCCGAAAGTACTGAAGGCGATGAAGCGCCCCGCGAACGAAGCGAAGGTGCTGCAGCGCCTCAGGGATTGGCGCAGCCTGGTGCCCGACATCGCAATCCGCTCGTCGTTCGTCGTCGGCTTTCCCGGCGAGACCGAAGAGGATTTCCAGTACCTGCTCGACTGGCTGCAGCAGGCGCGGCTCGACCGCGTCGGCGCGTTCAAGTTCGAGCCGGTCGAGGGGGCGCCCGCGACCGCCATGTCCGACCAGGTCCCCAACGAAGTGAAGCAGGAGCGCTACGAGAGGGTGATGGCGCTCTCCGCACGGATTTCCGCGGAAAAGCTCGCCGCGAAGGTCGGCAAGACGATTGACGTCCTCATTGACGCTGTCGATCCGCACACGGGCGGCGCGACCGGGCGGTCGAAGGCCGACGCTCCCGAGATCGACGGCGAAGTGCACCTGCGCGACGCCAGCGGCCTGAAGCCGGGCGATATCGTCCGGGTGCAGATCGAGGAGGCCGACGAGCACGACCTTTACGGAGTTGCGAGCGCTACAGTGCCAGCGTGATCAGCGCGACGAGCCCGATCGCCGCAGCGATGGGGATCAGCGCGATCTGGATCGCGGCTGCCCGGGTGCTGAGCGGGCCCGACCGCGTGTGAACGACGCCCTTGCAATCATGCTTCGCACATTTCGATTGAGCGGCCATCGTCATCGGAAGGCCGAATGCCATCATGGCGAACAGCACGGCGATGGTGACCGCGAAGATCGCGCCGGCGTCTCTCGTGAAGAAAAGGACGAACAGGCCGAAGACCGTCACCCAGCCCGACAGGAACATCGCCCATATCCATTTGGGGACGTCCTCGAACAGGCCGATCTTTTCCGGGGTCGAAGCCACGATGGGCGTATTCGCGTGAGGTTTCACGACGTTTGCACCTCCGCTGCTCGGTATTGTGCAGGCAATGCATCAGCGCAAACGAATATTATTAGGGTTTTACATCACGGATTTTGATGAGAAATCTGTACGGCCGCGCGAAGTCCCGACCTGACCCGCTCCATCAGCCGTTCGTCCGCTTTCGGAGAATAGACGCAGTAGACCGAGTAGGAGAATTGTGGCCGGCCTTCGATCAGCCTGAGCTTGCCGCTGTCGAGATGCGGACGCGCCGCTTCCATCCGGAAATAGCCGCTGCCGCCGACGGCCAGTATGTAGTCCATTGCGAGCGGGCCGTGGTTCACCGAGAGCGGCGGGCTCGAGGCTTCCGGGAAGGCGGAGTGGTGGCTGTCGCGAAAGTCCGGGCCCCAGTCCACGTAGACATAGTGGTCCGGTGACTGCGTCTCGGCGTCCGAAGCGGTCGCAACGGCGACGAGCTTTTCCTCGGCAAGCAGCTCGCTGACGATGCCGGTGCGATGTGGCGGCGCGTAAACGACTGCGAGATCGAGGACGCCCTCCTGCACCTGGTCGATCAAGCGATCCGAAACGTCGATCTGCGCGCGGATCGCCACGTCCGCACATTCGCTTCGCATCCATACGAGCCAGTCGAGAAGCAGCGGGTTCCACACGCTGTGCTCGGCACCGATGGTGACGACCGTTTCGCGACCCGCGGGCATCGCCACCTGGTGAAGCGCCCGCTCCCAAACCTGAACGAGGGTCGTCGCGTGCCGGAGAAACTGCTCGCCCGCCGCGGTCAACCGGGCACCGGCCTTGTTCCGCACGAACAATTGCCGATCGAGCCGCTCTTCCAGAACGCGGATTCGGGCGCTGACCGCCGTCTGCGTGATGTTGAGATTTGCAGCGGCGCGAACGAAGCTGCCCGTCTTGACGATCTCGAGAAACGTGCGCGCCGCCGCAATGTCCATTCAAGCAACTTTCTGCATATGAATGCGCAATTCTATTCGTTTGCATGATGCCCAGCAAGCACCGATATCTTTCAAGGCGCGGAGCCGGTCCCCGGCCCCCCTCAGATCGGCTCCGCGACCGGAGGAATGGACATGGGATGGACCAGAGGAGACGATTACCACGGCTCACGGAGTTATGCGGTCGATGAGCCGCCCGTTGGAACAGCCGGGCGGATCACCGCATGGCTCGCGCGTCTCGGTCGCGCTCTGGCAAACATTGTAGTGAGGTCCGGCAGAAGCCCGTCCGACTTGTCGGCGCTCCTGTTCGAGGGCCAGCGGAGCTTCACCCAGCTCGGCGGCGATAACCGAAGGCAGAGCAGTGACCAGGGGCTCGACGACCTCTTCCCGACCAAGCCGACAACCCGCGACAACAACTTCCGAGTGCTGCCCTAACGGCCCCTCGCCCGCAGAAGCGGGACCGGGAGGATAGCCACGTCTGCGGGCTCTCCCCGGGGACTCGACAGCCGCAAGGGCGCGGCTAGTCTCCGGTCATGCTGAGAACCGCCCTCGCTCTCCTCGCTCTCGTTGGAACCCCGCTCGCGGCCCAGCCGCTGAGCCCCGCCGACGTCGCTCGCATCGACCAGCTCGTGACGAAGACCTTGGCCGATACCGGAGTTCCGTCCGCTTCGATCGCCATCGTTCGCGACGGCCGGATCGTGCTGACAAAAGCCTACGGCAAGGCCAACGAGGGGCTGCCGGCGCGGCCCGACCTGCCCTACCAGATCGCGTCCAACTCGAAGCAGTTCACGGCCATGGCGCTGCTTCTGCTCGAGGACGAAGGCAAGCTCCATATCGACGACACGGTCGGCAAGTTCCTGCCCGGGATCAGCGGCGGCGATCGGATCACGCTTCGCCAGCTGCTTTCGCACACGTCCGGGCTGCAGGACTTCTGGCCGCAGGATTACATGTTCAAGACCATGACCGCGCCGACGAAGCCGCAGGGCATCGTCGACCGGTGGGCGAGGAAGCCGCTCGATTACGAGCCGGGGAGCCGGTACCAGTACAGCAACACCGGCTATGTGGTTGCCGGGATGATCGCGGAGAAGGTCAGCGGCGAGCCGCTGATGACCTACCTGAACCGCAAGATCTTCGCTCCGCTCGGAATGCGTCCCCTCGACCAGGACGACACGAATACGGCGGCCTTTCCGGCGGGCTACCACCGCTATGCGCTGGGGCCGGTGCGGATCGCGACTCCGCCGGCGACCGGCTGGCTCTACGCCGCTGGCGAGCTGTCCATGACCGCCGAGGACCTCGCCAAATGGGACATCGCCCGGATGAACCGCGCGCTGCTCCCGCTCGACGACTGGATCGAGCAGGAAAAGCCGGTGATCCGCACGGACGGCAAGACCAACGGCTACGGCCTCGGCGTGACCACCCACCTGCAGCGCGATCGCCGGGTCATCGACCATGGCGGCGAGGCGGTGGGGTTCCTCACGCAGAACACCGTCTATCCCGACTCGAAGGCTGCGATCGTGGTGTTCACCAACGCCGACTTCAGCAGCGCCACCGACACGATCACCGAGGGCATCGAGAAGATCGTCCTCGACGCTCCGGCGGCCGGGCAAGTCGCGGAGAGCGACCGTCTAGCCGACGTCCGCTCGATCTACGCCTCGCTTGTCGGCGGCACTCTCGACCGATCCAAATTCACCGAGAACCTCAATTATTATTTCGATTCGACGACGAGCGGGGATTACCGCACCAGCCTCGCCCCGCTGGGGACTCCCACCATCACGATGCTTCGCGAGCCGCGGCTTCGCGGCGGGTTCGTCAACCGCAATTACCGGCTGCATTATCCCGACGGCCGGGAGCTGCTGCTGATCACCTATGCCGAGCAGGGCGCTAGCGGCCGCTGGGAACAGTATATCATCATGCCGGAGTAGCTTGAGCGCCCGAGCGCAGCGAAAGCTGCGTAGAAGAGAGCGCGAAAGCCCGACGGCCTGCGCGCGGAGCGCGACGGGACCGACGTCATGCGATTTACTCGCATGACGGCTCAACGCTACAGCCCGCAAATGACCGACTTCGCTCCGCTCCTCGTTGCCGACCGCGGCCAGAAGGCCCGCCCGATCCACCTCGTCGACAAGAACAGCTTCGCCGACTGGGTGAAGACCCGGCCGGCCGACGACAGGACGCTGCTCGACGCGCACCGCTTCGACGGAAAGACGGGCTATGCGCATGTGCTGCTCCCGCGCCCCGGCGGGGATTTCGAGGTCGTTTCCGCGGTCGCCAATGTCGAGGCGCTCTCGCCGTGGTGCCTCGCAAGGCTCGGCGAAACGCTCCCCGAGGGCAGCTACCGGCTCGCGTCGGGCCAGCCGGGAAAGGCGGGCCTCGGATGGCTGCTCGCACAGCACCGCTTCGACACCTTCCGGAGCAAAAGCGAGGATGCCGAACGAGGTCCTCGAATCCTCGTCACTGGCGAGCCGGCGGCGATCGATCATGCTGTGCGACTGGCGCAAGCGACGGCGCTGGTCCGCGACCTGGTCAACACGCCGGCGCTGCAGCTCGGCCCCGCCCAGCTCGAGCAGGCGGTTCGCGACAGTCTCGGAAGCGTGAATGCCGAGGTCCGGGTCACGACCGGCGACGAGCTTCGCGAGGGATTTCCGTTGATCGCAGCGGTAGGCCGCGCCGCCGCCGGCGAACGCGCGCCGCGCCTGATCGAAGCCGAATGGGGCAATCCGACGCACCCGCGGATCGCCATCGTCGGCAAGGGCGTGTGCTTCGATTCGGGAGGCCTGGACATCAAGCCCGCCAGCGGCATGCGGCTGATGAAGAAGGACATGGGCGGCGCGGCCCACGCTCTGGCGCTCGCGTCGGCAATCGCTGCATCGCGGCTGCCCGTGCGCCTGCACTTGCTGATACCGGCGGTCGAGAATGCGGTGTCCGGCAATGCCATCCGGCCTGGCGACATCGTCAAGTCCCGCAAGGGGCTGCAGGTCGAAATCGACAATACCGATGCCGAAGGACGGCTGGTCCTTGCCGACGCGCTCGCTCGAGCCGCCGAAAGCGAGCCCGCGCTGATCGTCGACTTCGCTACGTTGACCGGCGCCGCGCGGGTGGCGTTAGGCCCAGACCTGCCGGCCCTGTTCGTCAGCGATGACGATCTCGCCCGCGACATCGAAAGCGCGGCGAAAGAGGCCGAGGACCCCCTGTGGCGGATGCCGCTGTGGGACGCCTATGACGAGATGCTCAAGAGCGATATCGCCGATATCGCGAATGCGGCCGCCTCGCCGATGGCGGGCGCGGTCGTCGCAGCCATGTTCATGAAACGGTTCGTTCCGGACGGAACGCCTTGGGCCCATCTCGACACCTTTGCCTGGAGGGAGGCGGCCAAGCCAGGCAGGCCGAAGGGCGGTGAGGCGCTGGGCCTGAGGGCCGTCTTCGCGGCGCTCCAGCAGCGATATCCGCCCGCCTGACGGGCCGCGAACAGCGCATTCGAGCGATTTTCCGGCCAAATGCGGTTACTTGCCTGCAACAATTCCTCTCCTTGCCGGTTTAAGGGCCAAGTGCGCGACGCACAGGAGATGGGCACCAATGGCCGACGAATCGCTGTCAGCCTGGATGCGGGCCCTGATTGCTTACGTTCGATCAGGAGAGCCCGACCTTACGAACCGCCAGATGGCGCTTCTGATGCTCGTCTATCTGACGCCCGGGCCGCATACGGTGCGCGGCCTCGCCCGCGTCCTCGGCGTATCGAAACCGGTGGTCACGCGCGCCTTGAACACGCTCGGCGCGCTCGGCTATCTGCGCCGCGAACGGGACCAGGACGACCGCCGCAACGTGTTCGTCGTCCGGACCAAGGATGGGGCGGATTTCCTTGAAGGCTTCAAGCGCAACCTCCGCGAGAGCGACCGCGGCTCGGCCGCCAACCGACCGATCATCGGCCAGGCCGCATTCGCCCACCAGCGGTGACGGTTTCGCTCTCGACGGGCCGAGCGATCCGCCCGACCCCGCGACTCATGCCTTCCGGGACGACCTTGCCGACGTGGCGCTCGCAGGCCGGGTAATCGCGTCGCATTACGCCGAACCGCTCCCCCAAGTTATCGCCCAGCCGGCGACGCTGCGCGCGGCTCCATCGGATGATTCGGAGGCGGTCGGCGAGCTTCGGGCGGGCGACCCCTTCGATCTGCTCGACAACAGCGTCGGCTGGGCCTGGGGCTATGCGGGCAACGAGCGCCGGGTCGGCTATGTCCGCTCCGAAGCGATCTCCGGCTAGGCGACGGAGGTCGTGAGCCAGAACAGCTGATACAGGCTCGTCGCGATCAACACGCCGATCAATATGCCGAGCGCCCAGTCCCGCCTGGGCATCTTCGCGCGGCGCGCCGGGAAAAGCAGATAGGCCGAGAGTGCGGCGAGGAAGATCGTCGCAAGCGCGACATTGCGAAGATAGATCACGACGACCGTGCGCACATGCTCGGTTCCCTCGGCGATCGATTCGCCGTGCGGGCTGGTGAGGACGCCCGTCGCCCAGACGATCGCCGCAGCGGCCAACAGGAACCCGCCGACGAACATGCGGGCTCGGCCAATACCTCGGTTTCTCACATCTCTCCTCGTGCGCGCCGGATTTGATACCAACGCTTCACGTTCGCCTGCTGCTCCGCGAGCGTTGCCGCGAAGAGGTGGCCGCCGGTGCCGTCGGCAACGAAGTAGAGCGCATTGGTGGGCGCCGGGTCGAGCACTGCCGCGATGCTGTCCTTGCCCGGATTGGCGATCGGCCCGGGCGGAAGGCCGGGGTTGCGATAGGTGTTGTACGGGTTGTCCGATTGAAGCTCCGACCGCTTGATCCGCCGCCCGAGCGGCTTGCCGCGGGTGATCGGGTAAATCACCGTCGGGTCGGCATCGAGCTTCATTCCGATGCGCAGCCGGTTGCAATAGACGCCAGCAATGGTGCGCCGCTCGGCGGCCTTGGCGGTCTCCTTCTCGACGATCGACGCCAGGGTCACCGCCTCCTGCTTGGTGGCGACGGGACAGGTCGGCTTGCGCTTGGCCCACAGCGCATCCAGCACCTTCGTCATCGCCGATTGCATCCGGCCGACGATAGCGCTCCGGGTTTCGCCGCGCTGGTAGCTGTAGCTGTCGGGAAGCAGGGAGCCTTCGGCGATGTCCGGCAGCGGCCCCGCAAGATAGCGGTTCGCAGCCAGCTTCTCCGCGACGATGATCGAAGGCATTCCCTCGGTGACGGTGACGAGCCGCTGCACCGGCTTGCCGTGCTGGAGCAGGTCGAGCACGCCCGCGGCGCTCATGCCCTTGGGGATTTCGAACTCGCCGGCCTGGATCGGGTCGCCCGAGCCGAACAGTCGCGCCATAACGTAAAACGTGCGCGAAGTCCCGGGGATGGCGCCCTGCTGTTCGAGCTGTCGCGCAACCGAGCCGACCGTCGAACCCTCCTCGACAATCACCGTGTGCGGCCCCGGCTTCGGCCCCGCGCTCCACCAGAAAATCGCAACGGTTGCTAGCGCGGCGACGAGAATCGCGCCGACGGCAATCAGCAGGAGCCGCTTCACACCGCCGTCATGATCAGCGACGCGTTGGTGCCGCCGAAGCCGAAGCTGTTGTTCAGCACCGCGCGCACCTTGCGCTCCTTGGCCTTGTGCGGGACGAGGTCGACTCCGGACGTGCCTTCGCTCGGATTGTCGAGGTTGAGCGTCGGGGGGACGATCTGGTCGCGCATCGCCAGGATGCAGAAGATGCTCTCGACCGCTCCGGCGCCACCGAGCAGGTGCCCGATCGCCGACTTGGTCGAGCTCATCGAGACGTTGCCGATGTGATTGCCGAACAGGCGTCGAACAGCGCCGAGCTCGAGCTCGTCGCCCAGCGGCGTCGAGGTGCCGTGCGCGTTGATATAATCGATGTCGCCCAGGTCGAGGCCGGAGCGCTTGAGCGCATTTTCCATCGCCCGGTAGCCGCCCGCACCCTCCGGATGCGGCGCGGTCACGTGATAGGCGTCGCCCGACATTCCATAGCCCACGAGCTCGGCGTAGATTTTCGCGCCGCGCTTCTTCGCCCGCTCATATTCCTCGAGGACGACGACGCCGGAGCCTTCGCCCATAACGAAGCCGTCGCGGTCCTTGTCGTAGGGCCGGCTCGCCTTCTGCGGCTCGTCGTTGAAGTGGGTCGACAGCGCCCGCGCCTGCGCGAAGCCGGCGATCCCGATCGGGCAGATCGTCGCCTCCGCGCCGCCGGCGAGCATCACGTCGGCGTCGCCGAGAGCGATCATCCGGCCCGCGTCGCCGATCGAGTGCGCTCCAGTCGAGCAGGCGGTCACGACGGCGTGATTGGGGCCCATCAGGCCGTATTTGATGCTGACCTGGCCCGAGACGAGGTTGATCAGGCGCCCGTGGACGAAATGCGGGCTCACCCGGCCTGGCCCCTTTTCGTGAAGCACCAGGCTTTCGGTCTCGATTCCGGGAAGGCCTCCGATTCCCGAGCCGATCGAAACGCCCGCACGGAAACGCTCCTCCTCGCTCATGTCGGTGAGGCCGGCGTCCTCGATCGCCTGGCCGGCGGCATCGATGCCGTAGACGATGAACGGGTCCACCTGGCGCTGCACCTTGTGGTCGACCCGCTTGTTCGGATCGAAACCATATTCGTGGTCTGCGGGCTTCACCTCGCAGGCGATGCGGCACTTGTACTCGCTGGCGTCGAACTTGGTGATTTGTCCCGCGCCGCTCTTGCCGGCCAGGATGTTGCGCCAGCTGGTTTCCACGTCGCCGCCGAGCGGCGTCACCAGCCCCAGTCCTGTCACTACGACACGGCGCATGATTTTGCCTCCATAACCAACAGGCCCAAACCCGTTCGGGCTGAGCCTGTCGAAGCCCTGCATTGATTAGAACGCCTTATAAAGAAAAGGCAGCCCTTCGACATGCTCAGGGCGAGCGGGAGTTGGGCTCAGCCCTGGTTCTGATCGATATAGTCGGTCGCGTCCTTGACCGTCGAAATCTTCTCCGCGGCGTCGTCCGGAATCTCGACGTTGAACTCTTCCTCGAACGCCATCACCAGCTCGACGATGTCGAGGCTGTCGGCGCCGAGATCGTCGATGAAGCTCGCTTCCGGCGTCACCTTCTCCGGCTCGACACCGAGGTGCTCGACGACGATCTTCTTCACCCGGTCGGCAGTCTCGCTCATTGGGGCTTTCCTCCGTGTTTTTGCTTTCGCGATGCCCTAGCGGCGCGGGTTGCGGCTAGCAAGTGGTCCGAACCGTCATTGCGAGGAGCGCAGCGACGAAGCAATCCACTGGCGCGACGCCGCGTTGCTTGGCTAACGCTTTGCAACGACGATGACGAAAGCACGTCCCCTGACTCAAGGCGAGATCGAGCTCGCCCGCTCGATCTTCGGCGACGCGATCGACTATCGGCAAGTGCATATGGTCCGCGGAAAATGGTGGCCGTTCCAGCCCAGGAGCGTTGCGATGGCGCCCACCGGCAACATCCACTTCCATCCGCACGGAGACCTGTGGTCGGAAGATTTCTCGATGGAGCCGCTGTGGACGCAGGGCTTCTTCATCCACGAAATGACGCATGTCTGGCAGACGCAGAAAGGCGGCCGCTTCTATCTTCCGCTCGCCCGCCATCCCTTCTGCCGGTACCGCTACAGGCTCGTGCCGGGCCGCCCGTTTCATCGCTACGGGCTCGAGCAACAGGCCGAGATCGTGCGGCACATCTTCCTCGCGCAGCGCGGCGCGAACCTCGTTGCTCCGCCCGGCGATTTACTGCCCTTCAGTCAGGCTTCTTCGCCACCGCCACCATCGCCGGGCGAAGCAGCCGGTCCTTGAGCATGTAGCCGGCCTGCATCTCCTCGACGATCGTGCCCGGCTCGGCGTCTGCGCTCGGGACTTCCATCATCGCCTGGTGCTTGTGCGGGTCGAGCGGCTGGCCCAGCGCTTCGATGCGAGTCACGCCGTTGCGCGAGAACACCGCATCGAGCTCGCGGGCGGTAGATTCGATTCCCGCGAGGAAGTTGCTCGCGACCTTGTCGGCGCGAAGCTCCTCGCCGACGGCGGCGAGCGCCCGGTCGAGGTGGTCCTTGATCGCAAGCATGTCGCGCGCGAAGGTCGCCGACGCATAGGAAGCCGCCTGTTGCTTCTCGGCCTCCAGCCGGCGGCGCACGTTCTGGACTTCCGCGGCGGCGTAGAGGGCCTTGCTGTTGGCTTCCTCCAGCGCCTTCTCGAGCTCCGCCAGCCGGTCGTGCTCGGCCAGCTCGGGGGCCTCCTCCGCCGTCTCCTTGCGGATCTCGTCCGCCTCTTCGTGCAACTCTTCTTCGTCCTGCATCATCCCATCAATCTCGTTAGCGCCTTGGCGGTGAAATCCACCATGGGGACCACCCGGGCATAGTTCAACCGCGTCGGCCCGATCACTCCGACAACGCCGACCACCTCGCCATGGCTCCCGCGATACGGGGCCGCGATGACGGAGGAACCGGACAGAGCGAACATCCGGTTCTCGCTGCCGATGAAGATGCGGCAGCCCGGAGCATCGCGGGCGCTTTCCAGTACTCGCGCGATTTCCTGGCGATTCTCCAGCTCGTCGAGCAGCTTGCGCACCCGCTCCAGGTCGGCCGCGGCGCTGTCGTCGATAAGGTTAGCCTGGCCGCGAACGATCAGCACAGGGCGACGCGCATGGTCCTGGGTCCAGGCGGCAAGCCCGCCGGCGACCAGCTCGGCTGCGGCCGCGTCGATCGCTTCCTTGCGGTCGCGGATTTCCTGCCGCAGCCGCGCTTCGGCTTCCGCGAGCGTCATCCCGGCGAGCCGCGAATTGATGAAGTTGGCGACTTCGTTGAGGGCGCTCGTACTCGTTCCGGGCTCGAGCGAGACGATCCGGTTCTCGACATTGCCGTCGGCGCCGACCAGCACCGCGAGCGCGCGATCGGGGGCAAGCGGCACGAGGTTGAGCTGCCTCAGCCGAAGCTCCTGCTTCGGGGCAAGCACCACGCCGGCCGCCTGGCTCAGTCCCGACAGCGCAGCCGTAGCGGCCGCCAGTGCATCCTCGATCGGCTGGTCGCGGCCGATCTGGCGCTCGATCTCCGCGCGCTCGCGCGGGTCCGGAGCGGAAGCCTGCATGATGCCGTCGACGAACAGCCGGAGCCCGCTCTCTGTCGGCACCCGCCCGGCGGACGTGTGCGGGTGGGTGAGAAGCCCACGCTCCTCGAGCTCCTGCATGACGCCGCGAATCGACGCCGGAGACAGGCTGACCGTCCCCGTCAGCGCCTTGGACCCCACCGGCAGCCCGCGGTCGAGATAAGCCTCAACGACGAGCCCGAAAATCTCGCGCATCCGGTCGGTCATCTCGGACATGGGGAGCGACGCCGTCATTGCGAGGAACGTAGTGACGAAGCAATCCAGGTGCAAAACAGGCCTGGATTGCTTCGCTCCGCTCGCAACGACGGGTGTGGCGCGACGGCGCCCGCCGGTCTAGGGACGCCCCGCACCAGTATCAGGAGAATGTCCGAATGCGCCCGAGCGGCCGCGCCCCCGACCAGATGCGAACGATCGCCTTCGAGCCGCACTTCACCCGCCACGCGGAAGGCTCCTGCCTGGTGAGCTTCGGCGACACGCGGGTGCTGGTCACCGCATCGATCGAGGAAAAGGTGCCTCCCTTCCTCCGCGGCAAGGGTCAGGGCTGGGTCACGGCCGAATATGGAATGCTCCCCCGCGCAACGCATACGCGCGGAAACCGGGAGGCTGCGAAGGGCAAGCAATCGGGCAGGACGCAGGAAATCCAGCGTCTCATCGGTCGATCGCTGCGCGCCGTCGTCGATCTTCGAAAGCTCGGCGAGCGACAGATCGTCGTCGATTGCGACGTGATCCAGGCCGACGGGGGCACGCGCACAGCGGCGATTTCCGGCGCGTGGGTCGCGCTGCGGATCGCCGTCGATCGCTTGCTCGAGTCGAAGTCGCTGACCGACGACCCGATCCGCACGCAGGTGGCCGCCGTCAGTTGCGGCGTGTTCGACGGCGCCGCCGTGCTCGACCTCGACTATGACGAGGACAGCAAGGCCGGCTGCGACGGCAATTTCGTTTTGACCGCCGACGGCGCGATCGTCGAAGCGCAGGTGACCGCCGAGGGCGAATGCTATGACGAGGAGCTGCTCTTGCGGCTGCTTCGCCTGGCCCGCATCGGCTGCGGCGAAATCTTCGAGGCGCAACTCAAGGCGGCCGGCAAATGAGGGAAATCGGCGAGAGGCTGGTCATCGCGACCCACAATCCGGGCAAGCTGCGCGAGATCGCCGCGCTGATCGAGCCGCTCGGGATCGCCTGCGTCGGCGCCGAGGAGCTCGGACTGCCGGAGCCGGAGGAGATCGGCAACAGCTTCGCCGACAATGCCGACCTGAAGGCGCGCGAGGCCGCGGACCTTTCCGGGCTGCCCGCGCTCGCCGACGACAGCGGACTTTGCGTCGATGCAATCCACGGCATGCCCGGTATCTTCTCCGCGCGCTGGGCCGAAGACGCGCAAGGCAACCGCGACTGGATGCGCGCCATGGAGCGAGTCTGGCGCGAAACCGAAGCGACCGAGCCTGACGCGGCCGCCGCCGCCCACTTCGTCTGCGTGCTGTCGCTGGCCTGGCCCAACGATGGGCAGACGGAGAGCTTCGAAGGGCGGGTTGACGGGACTCTCGTATGGCCGCCGCGCGGCGAGCGCGGTTTCGGCTACGACCCGATGTTCGTGCCGGCCGGCTACGACACCACCTTCGGCGAGATGGACCCGGAGCGGAAGCATTCGATAAGCCACCGCGCCGATGCGTTTCGCAAGCTGGTTGAAGCTTTGGAGCCCTCGTCATCCTGAACTTGTTTCAGGATCCATTTTCGAAACCCGCGCCAGCGGAGGAATGGATGCTGAAACGAGTTCAGCATGACAATTCCCTCGCCCTGTACGTCCACTGGCCTTTCTGCGTTTCGAAATGCCCCTATTGCGACTTCAACAGCCACGTTCGTGACAGCATCGACCAGGATCAATGGCGTCAGGCGCTTCTCGGCGATCTCGCTCACGAGGCGCGCCTGCTCCCCGGCCGGACGCTGACCTCCATCTTCTTCGGCGGCGGCACTCCGTCGCTGATGGACCCGGCCACGGTCGCCGCCATCGTCGAGCAGGCGCAGCGCCACTGGGAAGCGGCGGCCGACATCGAAATCACGCTGGAAGCCAATCCCAATTCGGTGGAAGCCGCGCGCTTCGCGGATCTCGCGGCGGCCGGGGTCAACCGTCTCTCGCTCGGCCTCCAGAATTTCGACGACGAGGCGCTGCGGTTCCTCGGCCGCGCGCATTCGGCTCGCGAAGGCCTGTCGGCTCTGGCCACCGCGCAGGAGCATTTCCCACGCGTCAGCTTCGACCTGATTTACGCGCTTCCCGGCGACAGCGAAAATAGCTGGGGGCAAACGCTGCGCCGCGCGCTTTCGCTCGGAACGACCCATCTGTCGCTCTACCAGCTCACGATCGAGCCAGGCACACGGTTTGCGACGATGGTTGCGCGAGGCGATTTCGAACCGCTCGGAAGCGACGAATCGGCCGCGCTGTACGAGCTCACGCACGCACTCACCTGCGAAGCCGGCCTCCCGGCCTATGAGATCAGCAACCATGCCGCGCCCGGCTCAGAGAGCCGCCACAACCTGACCTACTGGCGCTACGGCGACTATGCGGGGATCGGCCCCGGCGCGCACGGGCGCCGGCTCGGATCGCGAACGGTCCGCCACCGCAAGCCGGAGAATTTCCTGTCCGCGCTGCAGCGCTACGGCCACGCAATCGCCGAAGAAGCCCCCCTCGAGCCGAGGGAAGCCGCGGACGAGGCGC
The DNA here is from genome assembly GCA_023436615.1 of Pseudomonadota bacterium. GTDB lineage: Bacteria > Pseudomonadota > Alphaproteobacteria > Sphingomonadales > Sphingomonadaceae > Sphingomicrobium. Next base: position 16,272 of record JAEZIO010000014.1, read on the forward strand.
TGGTGATGGGACTGCGGCTCAACGAGGGGATCGACATCGACGCGGCCCAAGGCCGGCTCGGCGCTGCCCTCGTCGACTGGACGCGAGTCGATCGGCTCGTCGCCAGCGGCCATCTGGCGCGATCAGGCGCACGGATCAGCGCCACGCCGGCCGGGCGCCTTCTGCTGGATTATGTGCTCGCCGAGATTGCCGCGGCTTAGCGGCTATTTCGGCGGCTGCGCCGAGTAACGGTAACGCTCCTCGGCCGTATACACATAGTCGCTCAGCTGCAGCTCGGCGTCGTCCGCCGCCGATTTCTTGGACATGCCGTTCTTGACGTTGAACGTCACGAGCTTCGCCTTGAAGCCGGACTCCACCGTCGCGCAGGTCTTGCGCGCATAGTCCTTGAAGCCGTCGACTCCGACATTCGCCGATTTCGCGCTTGCCACCGCCTGGCCCAGGCACGACACATAGTCATGTCGGAGGTCGGTCGAGGCGGCCTGCACCATCATCGCTGCCGCAATCATCGTCACTACCATCAGACTCGTCCCCTTGAGAGCTGATGTCCGGGAGAATGACTCCTTTTGCAGGACATTGGAAGTAGGGGATTTTCCGGACCGCTTGCCGATGCCGAACGTATCGCCGATGGTCGCGCGATGGAGCCTGGGCTGTATGTCGTCGCGACGCCGATCGGGAACCTCGGCGACCTGTCTCCACGGGCCGCCGAGACTCTTCGCAACGCCCAGCTCATCCTCGCCGAGGACACGCGCGTCACCGGCAAGCTGCTCGCTCACATCGGTGCAAAAGTGCCGATGCGGCGCTACGACGATCATTCACGAGAGTCGGACCGCGACGCCATCGTCGAGCGCCTTGCCCGTGAGGCGATTGCGATTGTCAGCGACGCCGGCACCCCGCTCATCTCCGACCCGGGCTACAAGCTGGTCCGCGCGGCTCGCGAAGCGGGTCGCGAAGTCGTGGCGGTGCCCGGTCCCTGCGCTGCCGTCGCTGCCTTGAGCATTGCCGGCCTGCCAACCGATCGCTTTCTGTTTCTCGGCTTTCTCCCTGCCAGGCCGAAGGCGCGCGCCGATGCCATCGGCGAGGTGGCGCGCGTCCGCGCAACCCTCGTCATCTATGAGGGCGGCCCCCGCGTGGCAGACACGCTTCTCGCGCTCTCGGCAATCCTCGGCCCGCGCGAGGCGGCGGTCGCTCGCGAGCTTACGAAGCTGCACGAGGAATGCGTCGCGGGGACGTTGCCGGAGCTTGCGGCGCGCTACGCCGAAACGGTTCCGAAGGGCGAGCTGGTGATCGTCGTCGGTCCCCCGACCGAGGCGGAGGTCGCGAGCGACGCCACCATCGATGCGCTTCTCACGAACGCGCTGGCACGCCTGTCGCCGTCGCGCGCAGCGGCCGAGGTCGCCGAACAGCTCAACATCCCGCGCAAGCGCGCTTACGCACGCGCCCTCGATCTGTCGAAGCGGTGAAGCGGCAGCAGGCGGAGCGTCGCGGGCGCAGCGCGGAGACCCTCGCCGCGATGTACCTCCGGCTCAAGGGCTGGCGAATCCTCGCCCGGCGCGCCCGAGTGGCCGGGGGCGAGGTCGATCTCGTCGCACGCCGCGGAAACGTGCTCGCCTTCATCGAGGTGAAAGCGCGGGCGAGCGCCGACGCCGCGGCCTTCGCACTGGACGAATATCGGCTGCGCCGCGTGGCCGTTGCGGCCGAGCGGCTTGCGCCGCGCTTCATGCGCGCCGGCGACGATGTCCGGATCGACGCAATCTACGTCGTTCCGCGGCGTCTCCCGCGCCATCTGCCGAACGTCTGGCAAGGGTGACAAATTCCACGCCGTCGCCTAGCGCGCCCGGCATGCCGCTTCGCGTTGCCGTTCAGATGGACCCGCTCGACGCGATCAACATCGCCGGCGATTCCACCTTCGCTATCCTGCTCAAGGCGCAGGAGCTCGGCCACGCCGTTTTCCACTACACGCCCGATGACATGAGCTATGCCGAACAGCGGGTGTGGGCGATGACGCACCCCGTCACCGTGCAGCATGTCGCCGGCGATCATTACAGGTTCGGCGAGCCGCAGCTGCTCGACCTCGGGCGCGACGTCGACGTCGTGCTGATGCGGCAGGACCCGCCCTTCGACCTCGGTTACATCACGGCCACGCACCTTCTCGAGCGCATCCGAGCGGAGACGCTGGTCGTCAACGATCCGGCGAGCGTCCGCGACGCGCCGGAGAAAATCTGGGTTCTCGATTTTGCGCGCTTCATGCCGCCAACCGCAATCACCCGCTCGCTCGGGCTCGCGCGCAAGTTCCTGGCGGACCATGGCGACATCGTCGTCAAGCCGCTGCACGGCTTCGCCGGCGGGTCGGTGTTCCGGATCGGCGCCGACGGCCGCAACCTCGCCTCGCTGATCGAGCTGTTCAACCGGACCTATCGCGAGCCGCACGTGCTCCAGAAGTTCGTTCCCGAGATCGCCCAGGGCGACAAGCGCATCGTGCTGGTGGACGGCGAAGTGGCGGGGGCCGTCAACCGCGTGCCCGGCGAAGGCGAGATCCGCTCCAACCTCGCGGTCGGCGGCAAGGCCGCGAAGACCGAGTTGACGCAGCGCGAACAGGAAATCTGCGACGCGCTCGGCCCCGAGCTGAAGAAGCGCGGGCTCCTCTTCGTCGGAATCGATGTGATCGGCGGCCGCTGGCTGACGGAAATCAACGTGACCTCGCCGACGGGAATCGTGGCCATCGATTCCTTCAACGGGACCGACACGCCGGCCCGCATCTGGCAGGCGATCGAACGCCGCCTCGAAGAACGCGGCTGACGCGATGAGCAGCTGGGTCGTCCGCCTGATCGAGCAATCGGGCTATCTTGGCGTCGGGTTCCTGATGTTCCTGGAAACCCTGTTCCCGCCGATCCCGTCGGAAGTGATCATGCCGGTCGCCGGCGTCAGCGCGGCGGACGGCCGGCTCCAGCTTCCGCTCGTCATCCTTTCCGGGACAGCCGGAGCGATGCTCGGCAACATCTTCTGGTACCTCGCCGCCCGGGCGCTCGGGGTCGATCGCCTGAAGCCGTTCATCAACAAGCACGGCCGCTGGCTGACGGTGAACTGGAAAGAGGTGCAGCGCGCGCATCGCTGGATGGAGGACCACGGCGCGGCGTTCGTCCTGCTCGGCCGCCTGGTCCCGACGATCCGGTCGCTGGTCTCGATACCGGCGGGCCTTCTCAAGATGCGGTTCCGCACCTTCCTCGTCGCTTCGACGCTCGGTACGCTGGCCTGGACCGCGCTTCTCGCCGGAGCCGGATTTCGCCTGCGGTCCGATTTCGAGCAGGTCGATCAGTTCATTGCGCCCGTGGCCAACGCCGTCCTGCTGTTGATGGCCGTCGCCTACGTCTGGCGGCTGGCGACCCACAAGGCCCACTGACGCGGGATCAGGCACGCGGGTGAGCGTGCCGGTAGACGTCAAGCAAATGCGCGGCGTCCACCTTCGTATAGATTTGAGTCGATGACAGGCTCGCGTGGCCGAGCAGCTCCTGGAGCGAGCGCAGGTCGGCTCCGCGGGCGAGAAGATGAGTGGCGAAGCTGTGGCGGAGCGCGTGGGGAGTCAGCGTTTCCGGGAGGCCGAGCCGGACTCGAGCGGCGCGGACCGCGCGGCGGACGAGGTCGGCGTTGAGCGGCCCGCCCCGCGCGCCGAGGAACAACGGCGATTCCCCAACGACCGGATACGGGCATTGCGCCACATATTCGCCGATCGCATCGCGGACGGCCGGAACGACGGGCACGATGCGCGTCTTCGACCTCTTGCCGGTCACGCGGATCGCTTCTCCGAGCGGAAGATCCGTCCCTTTCAGCGACAGAGCCTCGGAAATGCGCAGGCCGGCGCCGTATAGGAGGAGCAGGATGGCGAGATCGCGCGCGCCGATCCAGGCTTGCGAGCCATACGCCCCGGCGTCGTCCGCAAGGGCCATCACTTCGTCCGGCGCGGCGGGGCGCGGCAGCGTCTTCGGCCGCCTGGGCGCGCGGGTCCGCGGCACTTGGGGCGCCCGCCCCTGCTGTTCGGCGGCAAAGGTCAGGAAGGCGCGCACGCCCGACAGCTCGCGCGCGGCGGACGCGGCGCCGAGGCCGCTGTTTCGACGCGCGGCGAGGAATGCGCGAAGGTCGGCGGGAGCGAGGTCGACCAGCACCCGCGCGTCGATCGTCTCGCCGCGATAGCTGCCAAGGAAGTCGATCAGCCGATGCGCGGAACCGACGTAGGCGCGCACGGTGTGCGCCGAGCGGCGCCGGTCGTGCGCGAGATGCCCTCCCCACTGCGCGACGAGCGCCGATGCCGGATGCGGAAGATCGCCCACGGCACCGAGCATCCTCTTTCGCGAGTCGCCGCGCAAGCGGCTAAGTCGCCAGCCTCTTCAATGCCGCTGTCCAGGTCGACGCTCGCCTCGCGCCGGCGAAGCGCGGCTCGAGCTTGGCGAGGAAATCGCGCGGCTGCGAATTCAGACCCACCAGCCACACGTCGGTACCGGCGCCCTTGGCCTGGCGCGTGAATGTCGCGAGCGCATTGGCGCCCGTCGCATCGACATAAGGCACCTGCTCCATCCGCAGCACGATGGCGCGCGGCCGCTCGCCGGCTCGCCGGAGCCCTTCGAGCATTTCGCTGGCCACTCCGAAAAACAGGGGCCCGGTGACGCGGAAGACCTCGACGCCCTCGGGAAGACTGTCGCGAAGCTCGGGCTCCTCTTCGGCGTCCAGCGGAACGAGCCCGGCGGTCTCGCTCATCCGCATCATGAACAGCAGCGCGGCAAGCGTGACCCCCACGCCGATGGCGACCGTGAGATCGACGAAAACCGTCAGCATGAATGTGAGGATGACGAGCGCGCGCTCGCCGGCGTCGGTTCGAACCAGCGCGACGAAGCGGTCGGCTTCGCTCATTCCCCAGGCGACCATCAGCAGAACCGCGGCCAGCGCCGTCATCGGGACGAAGGCAAGCAAGCGCCCGGCGGCAAGCGTGAAGACGAGCAGGAACAACGCGTGGAACATGCCGGCGAGCGGGGTGCGGCCCCCGGCGCGGATGTTGGTCGCGGTTCGAGCGATCGCGCCCGTGGCGGGCAGTCCGGCGAAGAAACCCGAGGCGATGTTGGCCACCCCCATGCCGACCAGCTCCTGCCCGGAGCGGTGGCGGCGGCCGGTCATTCCGTCCGCCACCGTCGCCGACAGCAGCGCCTCGATCCCCGCGAGGAAGGCGATGACGAACGCGCTCGGAAGGACCTGCCGCAGGAGCTCGATCGAGAACACAGGCAGCACCGGCGCGGGAACGCCGGTGGCCATCGAATGAAATCGGTCGCCGACGGTCTCGACCGGCAGGTCCAGAACCGCCGCAGCGACGGTCGCTGCGACGATGGCGATCAGATAACCGGGTGCTTTGGGCGAGACACCTTTGAGGACGATGATCAGCCCGAGCGCCGCGGCGCCGACCGCGAGCGCCATCCAGTTCACGGTTCCGAACGCTCCCGCATAGGCTGACCATTTCTCGACGAACTCGGCCGGCACCGGGCCGGTCCGCAGGCCCAGGAAGTCGCCGATCTGGCTCGACGCAATAATGACCGCGATTCCCGCGGTGAAGCCGGTCACGACCGGCATCGGGACGTAGCGCATCAGCCGCCCCACCCCGGCATAACCGGCGACGATCAGGATCACCCCCGCGATGATGGTCGCGAGCACCAGCCCCGCGAAGCCGTGCGCGGCAATGACTCCGGCGACGATGACGACGAACGCCCCGGTGGGGCCGCCGATCTGGACCCGCGACCCGCCCAGCGCGGAAATCAGGAATCCGGCGACGATCGCGGTGACGAGCCCTTCGCGCGGGCTTGCTCCGCTGGCGATGCCGAGCGCCATGGCCAGCGGCAAAGCGACGATCGCGACCGTCAGCCCCGCGACTGCATCCGCGCGCAGGTCGGCGCCGCGATAGCCTTCGCGAAGAACGGTAAGCAGCTTCGGCGTGAAGGCTTCGCGCATCAGCGCCCGCCCGTCGCCTCGCGCGCCTTCTGATCCTCCACGATCTGCTGCGCGGTCATTCCGCCGAACGTGACCCTCGCCAGCCTCTGCTTGTCCGGCGCGTTGTTCCAGCGGCCGCCGACGGTACGCATCGCGCGGTCGAAATAGAGTCGGTCGGCGTCGGGCAGGTCGCGGCGCGCGTCCTTGGCGGTGCGCTCGAAAGCCGCTTGCGACGATCCGTCGATAACCGTCGGCTCGCGCGCGTCGCAGCCTGCCAGCAGCGCCAGCAGGACCGCGAGCGCATGTTTCACGCCTCGTACTTCGCGGTCGTTTTTTCGCGCACTTCCTCTGCCGTCACTCCCGGCCCCAGCTCGATCAGCTTGAACGGGCTGTCGTGGTCGGGCCGCTGGAATACGCAGAGGTCGGTGATGATCATGTCGACGACATTCTTGCCGGTCAGCGGCAGAGTGCATTCCGGGATGAACTTGGGGTCGCCGTTTTTCGACACATGCTCCATCACAACGATGATCTTCTTGACGCCCGCGACCAGGTCCATCGCTCCGCCCATGCCCTTGATCATCTTGCCGGGGATCATCCAGTTGGCGATGTCGCCCTTCTCGCTGATCTCCATCGCGCCGAGCACCGCGAGGTCGATATGCCCCCCGCGGATCATCGCGAAGCTGGTGGCGCTGTCGAAATAGCTCGTTTGCGGAAGCTGGCTGACCGTCTGCTTGCCGGCGTTGATCAGGTCGGGATCGACCTCGTCGTCATAGGGGAACGGCCCGATGCCGAGCATTCCGTTCTCGCTCTGCAGAGTCACCGTCATCCCCTCGGGGATGTTGTTCGCGACGAGCGTCGGAATCCCGATGCCGAGGTTGACGTAATAGCCGTCGCGCAGCTCCTTCGCCGCGCGCGCCGCCATCTGGTTCCTGTCCCAACCCTTCACTTGGGTAGCCATTACGCGGCCTGCCTTTCGCGAACGGTGCGGAACTCGATCTGCTTCTCGTAGGGGCTTCCGTCGATCAGGCGGTTCACGAAGATCGACGGCAAATGGATGCAGTCCGGGTCGAGGCTTCCGGTCGGAACGATCTCCTCGACTTCGGCGATGCACACCTTCCCGCACGTCGCCGCCGGCTGGTTGAAGTTGCGCGCGGTCTTTCGGAACAGGAGGTTGCCCGTCTCGTCCGCCTTCCAGCCTTTGACGATGCTGATGTCGGCGCGGATGCCGCGCTCGAGCACGTAGGTCTCGCCGTCGAACTCCTTGAGCTCCTTGCCCTCGGCGACCTGCGTTCCGACACCGGTCTTCGTATAGAAGCCCGGGATCCCGGCCCCGCCCGCGCGCATCCGCTCGGCGAGCGTGCCTTGCGGCGTGAACTCGACTTCGATCTCGCCGGCCAGATACTGCCGTTCGAACTCCTTGTTCTCGCCGACGTAAGAGCTGATCATCTTCTTCACCTGGCGCGTGCGGAGCAGCTTGCCGAGCCCGACATTGTCGATGCCGGCATTGTTCGACGCAATGGTGAGGTTCTTGACGCCGCTCTCCACGATGGCGTCGATCAGCCGCTCGGGAATGCCGCACAGGCCGAAGCCCCCCGCGGCGATCGTCATTCCGTCGAACAGCAGCCCGTCGAGCGCCGCCTTCGCGTCGGCATGGATTTTCTGGGCCAACTTATCCTCTCAGCTTCGCCAGCACGCCCTGGAGCTGCATGGCGTTCGACATGTCGCCGTCGATCTTGAGCTTTCCCGTCATGAAGGCCGTCATTCCGTCCAGCTCGCCGGCGGCCATCTTCTGCCAATCGTCCCAGCTCGTCTTGATCGTCGTGTCGGCAGCGCCGTCATTCTCGGAAACCTGGTTGTTGGCCCCGTCGAGCAGGATCACGCCCTGGTCGGCGAAATCCAGCTTCACGGTCTTGCCGGGCACCCACGCCTGGTTGTCCTGCATCTTCTGGACCAGTTCCTGCTTCGTCATGGCAAGTCTCCTTTGGCAACTCGCCTAGCGAGCCGGTCAGTGGGGCGCAACACGGTCGGATTGACTCCGCCGGCGGTGCGCTACAAATGTAGCGCGCTGGCTGGAGGCGTCACATGTTCCGAATCATCCTGGCGATTTTCGCGTCATTTCTGTTGGGAAGCGCCGCCTCGGCTGCCGCGGCCGACCCGAGGCCGTTCGAGCAAGCGATGCGTGCGAGGGTTGCGGGAAAGGCGACGGGCGCGGTTCTCGTCGCCCGGCACGGCCGAATCTTGTGGTCCGGATCGGTCGGCAACCCCGCCCGCGGAATCCCCCGGCCTGGCGTCGATTCGGCATTCGACGCGCTCTCGATCGGCAAGACGTTCACGGCGGTCGCCATTCAGCGCCTTGCCGCGCAAGGCCGGATTCGGCTGGACGCACCGCTCCGGCGCTACATCCCCGAATTGCCGGTCACTCTGGGAGACGTCACCGTCCAATCCTGTCTCGACAACGCGAGCGGCTGGGGCCCCTATCTCAACGACAAAGGGGATTTCGATCCGGAAAGCACGGCGCAACTGGTGCGCGATCTCGGCACGGCCGAACGCAAGGGTCCGGTCGGCAACTATGCCTATTCCAACACCGGCTTCCAGGCGCTTGGGCTGGTGGTTCAGCGAGTGACCGGCAAGCCCTTCAAGCAATCGATGCGTGAGCTGGTTTTCCGCCCGGCGAAGCTCAGCTCGACCGACTTCCTCGGCTCGCCGCTGTTCCGGCATCGCCCGGCCGCCGTTGGCTGGAAGGACGGAAAGCGAACGGGCTCGGTCAGGACCTGGCCATCGACCTGGTCGCTGATGGGCGCAGCGGGGATGGGTACTACGGTGATGGACCTGTACCGGCTCAACCGGACGCTCATCGCGGGCGACGGCCTTGGCTCGCAAGCGCGATCGAGGATGCTCGCCGACGGTGTGCCGACCGGGGGCCGCGCGCCCTATCGCGAGGCGGGGCGGACTCTCATCACCTACGGCTCCGGTCTCTACCACTGGCGCGACGCCAAGGGTCGCCGCGTGCACTTCCACGGCGGAGACGGCGACTACGGTTTCCACGCGGCGATGTTCTGGCGCGAGGACGACGATCTTTTCATCGTCGGCCTGTTCAACAGCGGCGACCCGTCGGGAAGCTTCGACCGCGCCGCGTTCATCGACGCCTTCGCCAATGCCGCGGGGCAGGCGAGCCGCTAGAGCTCGTTGCAGCGGTCGCGGCCGACGCCTATCTGGCGCGCATGGGATACGAAGCCGACCTCAAGCTCTTCATCAACGGAAGCTGGCGAACCGGCGAAGGCCGCGACAGCTTCCCAGTCGTCAACCCCGTCACCGGAGAGGGGATCGCCGAGCTTCCGCTCGCGACCGAAGCCGACCTCGACGAGGCGCTCGAGACGGCGAAGCGCACCTATCCCGAATGGCGCGCGACCGAGATCGAGAAGCGAAGCGCGATCCTCCACAAGACGGCGAAGATCCTGAAGGAGCGCGCCGAAGACATCGGACGCACGATGACGCAGGAGCAGGGCAAGCCGCTCGCGGAATCGAAGGGCGAAGTGTTCGGCGCGGCGTCGCTGTTCGATTGGTACGCGGAGGAGATCAAGCGCGACTACGGCCGAGTCCTCGTCCGCCCGCCGGGCCAGCTCAGCCGCGTGATGCACGAACCGGTCGGCCCGGTCGCGACCTTCACGCCGTGGAATTTCCCGATCTACCTGCTCGCCAAGAAGGTCGCGGCAGCGCTCGCCGCGGGCTGCTCCGTCATCTCGAAGCCGCCCGAGGAAACGCCCGGTAACACGCTGGCGATCGCCGAGGCGCTCGACGCGGCGGGCCTGCCCAAGGGCGTGTTCCAGCTCGTCCACGGCGTCCCCGACATGGTCAGCCGCCATCTCATCGGCTCGAAGGTCATCCGCAAGGTCAGCTTCACCGGCTCGATTCCCGTCGGCAAGCATTTGATGAAGCTCGCGGCCGACAACGTCACCAAGATCACGCTCGAACTCGGCGGCCACGCGCCGGTCCTGATCTTCGACGATTGCGACCTCGAAAAGACGCTCGACATGGTGGTGCCGCAGAAATTCCGGAACGCCGGCCAGGTGTGCGTGTCCCCGACGCGCTTCTACGTGCAGGAGGGAATCTACGACGCCTTCATCAAGGGCTTCGCCGAGCGCACGCAGAAGGTGAAGGTCGGCGACGGGCTTCTCGAGGGCACGAAAATGGGGCCGCTTGCCAACAACCGGCGCCCGGAAGCGGTCGGCGCTTTGGTCGAGGACGCCAAGGCCAAGGGCGCGAAGGTGCTCGCCGGCGGCAGCCGCGGCGATTCCGGCTTCTTCTTCGAGCCGACGCTCCTTGCCGACGTGCCCTTGGAAGCGGACATCATGAACAACGAGCCGTTCGGTCCCGTCGCCGTCTCGCGCCCGTTCAAGGACATGGACGAAGCGATCGAGCAGGCCAACCGCCTGCCCTACGGTCTCGCCGCCTTCGCCTTCACCGAGAACGGCCGCCGCGCGAACCTGCTCGGCGATGCGATCGAGGCCGGAATGGTTGGGATCAACACCTTCGCCATCTCCATTGCCGATGCGCCGTTCGGCGGCGTCAAGGAGTCAGGATTCGGCTCCGAAGGCGGCAAGGAGGGCCTCGAGACCTATCAAGTCGTGAAGGCGATCCACCAAGCTTGAGCACCCGAGAATAAGCGACGGATTGCGCAGCAATCGGCGCTTATGTCGAAGAGTGTGCGAAAGCCGGCCAGCCTGCCGCGCAGCGGACAGGACTGACGGCGCGGATTCACTCCGCGCCGGCACGAACTCACTTGTACGCCCCCTCGCGCAGGTTGATTCCATACTCCTTCCACGCCTTCAGCGCGGCGAGCATCTGCGACCAGCCCATGCAATTGCCGTAGCTCGCCTTGCGCGCCGCATCGCTGTCGCGCCAGCCGCTCTCGGCGATCTCGACCTTCGTGCGCCCCTCCTCCACCGGCGTGAAGGTCATGGTGACGGTGATGTTGTAGTCCGCGCCCGGCTCGTTGGCCTTCCATTCGACGACGATCTTCTCGTCGGGCACGACGTCCTTCACCTCGACGGGAAAGGCGCCGGGAAAATCGTGGAAATCCCAGCTGACGGTGTTACCCGCTTCCAGCCGTCCCTTCGCGCCGCCGGTGGTGAAATAGGCCGATAGCTGCTCCGGATCGGCGACCGCCTCGAACACTTCGTGGACCGGCTTGTTGACGATGATCCAGACCGTGAAGTTCGCGTCCATGAGACTCTCTCCTTTCCGCGTTCGCCCGAGCGTAGCAAAGCGCGCGGCGCTTGGGTAAGGGCCGCCCATGACCACGCGCACGGGCGCCAGAACGGGCGGACGAATCCTCGTCGACCAGCTCAAGATCAACGGCTGCGACCGGATCTTCACCGTGCCCGGGGAGAGCTTCCTCGCAGTCCTCGACGCGCTCCACGACACGCCCGAAATCGATGTGACCGTCTGCCGCCAGGAAGGCGGGGTCGCCTACATGGCCGATGCCGACGGCAAGATGACCGGCCGCCCGGGCATCGCCTTCGTCACCCGCGGCCCGGGCGCGACCAACGCCAGCGGCGGGGTCCATGTCGCCTTCCAGGATTCGACCCCGATGATCCTGTTCATCGGCGATGTCGCGCGTAGCGACCGCGATCGCGAAGGCTTCCAGGAAGTGGACTTTCCGGCTTTCTTCGGCCCCATCGCCAAATGGGCGGCGCGGATCGAGGACGCGCGCCGAATCCCCGAATATGTCGCTCGAGCGTACCGCGTCGCCACCGCGGGACGTCCCGGCCCGGTCGTTCTCGCGTTGCCTGAGGATATGCTCCGCGACGAGGTCGAAACGGCGGATCGCCCGTGCGTCGCGCCGGTCGCCGAAGCGCCCGATCCCGGCGCCATCCAGGCTTTGTTCGAGCTGTTGAAGCAGGCTGCATCGCCGGTCGCGATCGTCGGCGGTGCCGACTGGAGCCCGCGCGCGGGGCACCATTTCGCGAACTTCGCCTTCCGCTACGGCATCCCCGTCGCCGCCGCGTTCCGCCGCCAGGACGCAATTCCCAACAGCTGCGGAGTCTATGCGGGCCAGCTCGGCTACGGCCCCAGCCCGAAGCTGCAGCAGCGGATTCGCGACGCCGACCTCATTCTCGCCGTCGGCGCGCGCCTCGGGGAAGCGACGACCGACGGCTACACTTTGGTCACGCCCGATCATCCCGGCCAGACTTTGGTGCACGTCCACCCCGACCCGAACGAGCTCGGCCGGGTCTATCACGCCGACCTGCCGATCTGCGCCGACATGGGCGAGTTCGCCGAGATGGTCGACGAATGGCTCGACCCCGATCTGGTCCGCTTTGGCGCCGGGGATGAGGCGCACAAGGAATGGCTCGACTGGTCGGAGCCGAAGGCTCGGGACCGCGTGAAGCTCGACCTCGGCCCGTGCGTGGCAGCGATGCGCGATCGGCTCCCGGAAAACACGATCGTCTGCAACGGGGCCGGTAATTTCTCGGGCTGGTGGCACCGCTACTGGCGCTACGGGATCATGCCGACGCAGCTTGCGCCGACCAGTGGCACGATGGGTTACGGCTTGCCCGCGGCGGTCGCTGCCGCGCTTCGGTTCAAGGACCGGCCTGTCGTCTGCGTCGCCGGCGACGGCGACTTCCTGATGAACGGGCAGGAGCTCGCGACCGCCGCGCAATATGGTTGCGACGTGCTCGTGGTCGTCGTCGACAACGGCTCCTACGGCACGATCCGGATGCACCAGGAGCGCGAATATCCCGAGCGCCTCTCGGCCACCGAGCTGAAGAACCCCGATTTCGCCGCGCTGGCGCGCGCCTACGGCGGCTGGGGGGCGACGGTGGAGAAGACCGGCGATTTCGCGCCGGTGCTGGACGAAGCCCTGAAGTTGAAGGGCATTCGGCTGGTCCACTGCAGGACCGACGTCGAGCAGATCAGCAACGCGACGACGATTACGAAAATTCGCGAGAGGTCGAAGGCGTCCTGATCGCGTGCGCGCGTTCGAACAGCGCCTGGTGCGGATCCGGGTCGCTCCGCCTGTCGCGACCTTTCCGGCCGTGCGGCTTTCCTTCGCCGATCTGGTCCTTCAGCGCCGCGCGCGTTCCCCGATGAGCGAAGCGGTGAAGGAGGTCATCCCAGTCCTCGTGAAAGCTTCCGCGGCGATGCGGCACGATCTCCTCCGGCGTTGCCCGCTCGAGGAAATCTACGAAATTCATGTAGGTTAGTTCCGGAAGTTAAGTTCAGTCCGGATGTGAGACGCCGCTACAGCCCGAACGGGTAGGTTTCATCCTCGCCGGGGCGCTGCTCGCCCGGCAGCGGCGTCACCGCTTTCGTCTCGTCGAACCACACCCAGGCATCATACTGGCGCGGCAGGATGCATTCCGAATAGTGGCTCCAGCGCTCGGTTTCGGGCCGGTAGATGACGCCGATGAAGCGCTGCAGCCTCGGCTCCGCCAGGGCCTCCTTGATGTCGCGGCCGATCTCCTCGGCACGCAGGTCGAGCAGGAAGCGCGGCAGGCCGCTGTCGTGCGACACGCGCTCGTAGCTTTCGGGAAGCGACGGATTGACGGCCTTGACCTTCATCGGCTCGTCCCAGTCGTCGGCCGCCGCCACCGTCCCACGATGCGTTCCGAAGCCGATCAGCCGCGCTTGTCCCTCGAGCCGCTCCTTGACCAGCTGGCCGATGTTGAGCTCGCCGCGCACCTGGCCCATGTCGGTGTGCGCAGCATTGCCGATGTGGCTGTTGTGCGCCCACACGATCGCCTTCGAGCTCGGCCCCTTGGCGTCGAGAAGCTGGACGAGCGTCTCGAACATGTGCGTATCGCGCAGGTTCCAGCTCTCCGCGGCGCCATGGTACATCACGCGATAATAGGCCTCGGCGTTCTTCACGAGGCGCGCGTTCGCTGCGGCATCGAGCCACTCGTCGCATTCCTCGCTGAGGCACTGGAAGTTGCGCTGGCTGAGCTCGCGCATCATCTGGGTCACGCCGACCTCACAGCGCGCATAGCCCTCGTGCAGCGACAGCGCGCCGTAGCGCGCCGGATTGTCGGCCCACGGCTCGAGGCATCCGTAGCGTTTGCGCGCGATCTTGGCGGCTTCGGGATCTTGCTTGTCGAGGAAGTCGATCACCGCCCGCATCGACGCGTTGAGATTGTACAAATCGAGCCCGTAGAAGCCCGCCATCTGCTCGTAGGGGCGATCCGCGTTGTGCCGTCGCATCCAGCGGATGAAGGCGTCGACCTCGCGGTTGCGCCACATCCAGCTCGGGAAGCGTTCGAACGCCGTGGTTTCGCCGTCACGTCGCTCCCGGTGCCTGACGTAGCGGTCGATCGTCGCCGCGTCCGGCCAGTCGGCCTCCACCGCTACGATGGTGAAGCCGTGATGGGCGATCAGGCGCTTGGAGATCTGAGCGCGCGCCCGGTAGAATTCGGATGTGCCGTGGCTCGCTTCGCCGAGGCAGACCACGCGCGCGTCGCCGAACCGGTCGAAGAAGGCCGCGAAGCGGTCGTCGTCGATCTCCGGCAGCGGCTCGGCCGAACGCCGGATGAGTTCCGGAACATCGGTCCGGACGGTCTCAGCCATTGCTCCACCCTTCCTCGCCGATCAGCGGAACGAAGCGCACCGCCCCGAGGTCTTCGTTGATCAGCTTGCCCCCGGGCCCCTTGGTTACCTTGACCAGCTTCTGTACCCAGTCGGGCGCGCCAACCGGCATCACCACCCTTCCGCCGTCGGCCAGTTGGTCGATCCAGCTTTTCGGAACGTGGCTGCCGCTGGCGGCCGCCACTATGGCATCGAACGGTGCGGCGGCGGGCCAGCCGCGCGTGCCGTCGCCCTCGACGATCTCGACATTGTCATAGCCCAGGCGTCGCATCCGCTCGCGCGCGATTTCCACCAGCTCGGCCTGCCGCTCGATGGCGACAACGCGGCCGGCGATGCGGCTCATAAGCGCCGCCGCGTAGCCCGAGCCGGCGCCTACCTCGAGCACCCGGTCGCCGGGCCCGATCCCGGCCGCCTCGATCATCAGCGCGACGATGTATGGCTGGGAGATCGTCTGCCCGGCCTCGATCGGCAGCGGGTGATCGCCGTAAGCGGCCTCGCGCAGCTCTTCGGCCAGGAATTCCTCGCGCGGAACCGCGCGGAAGGCCTCGAGGATCTTGGGATCGCGGATTCCGCGGCCGTGGATCTGTCGCTCGACCATCGCCTCGCGCTCCGCGGCGAAGTCTGTCATGGTCCCGGCCATGTGCCACCTCCGGCCATGAAAACCCTCGAGCCGAGGAGCCCGTTCCGATGAAAGACGCAGAGGTACGGTTCAGCGGCTCGGTCCCCGCTAGCTACGACGAGCTGATGGTCCCGCTGCTGTTCCGGCCTTATGCCGAAGAGCTGGCGCGGCGGGCGCAGCGCCTCGGCCCGAAACGAATTCTGGAAACCGCCGCCGGCACCGGCGCTGTCACGCAAGCGCTTCATCAATCGCTGCCGGACGCGGACATCGTCGCGACCGATCTCAATCCGCCGATGCTCGAAGTCGCATCCAGGAGGGTGCGGTCGCCCAAGGTGAAGTTCGAGCAGGCCGATGCCCAAGCCCTGCCGTTCGAGGCGGGAAGCTTTGACCTCGTCGTCTGCCAGTTCGGGGCGATGTTCTTCCCCGACAAGGTGCTTGGCCATTCCGAGGCGCGCCGCGTTCTGCGTGACGGCGGCGCGTATTTGCTGGCGATCTGGGACCGCATCGAGCGCAACCCGATGAGCGAGACGGCGCAGCAGGCGCTGATCGACCTCTTTCCCGATGATCCGCCGCTGTTCATGCAGGAAGGGCCGTTCGGCTATCACGACCGCGAAGCCATCGAGCGCGACCTTCGCGGCGCCGGCTTTGCGGACGTGACGATCGAAACCGTCGAACTGACCAGCCGCGCGCCGTCGTCCGAGGATGCGGCCCGCGCGCTCTGCTACGGCACGCCGATGGGCGTCGAGGTCGAGGATCGCGCGCCAGGAACGCTCGAACGGGCCTTCGAGCGAGTGAAAGCCGGGCTTGCGCGCTTCGACGGCCCGGACGGATCGAGCGCGCCGATGTCGACGCACATCGTCACCGCGACTAAATGAGCCCTGCCAGGGGACTGCTGGGATCGGCGTAGCGGCGCTTGCCCATCCGTCCCGCGAGATAGGCCAGTCGCCCCGCCTCGACCGCCGATTTCATCGCGCGGGCCATCATCACCGGGTCCTTGGCCTCGGCGATCGCGGTGTTCATCAGCACGCCGTCGCAGCCCAACTCCATCGCCACCGCTGCGTCGCTCGCGGTGCCGACGCCCGCATCGACAAGCACCGGCACCTTCGCGCCTTCGACGATCAGCCGGATCGTGACACGGTTCTGGATTCCGAGACCCGAGCCGATCGGCGCGCCCAATGGCATGATCGCGACCGCACCGGCTTCCTCGAGCTGCTTGGCGGCGATGGGATCGTCGACGCAATAGACCATCGGCTCGAAGCCCTCCTTCACCAGGACCTCGGTGGCCTTCAGGGTCTCGCGCATGTCGGGGTAGAGCGTCTTCGCCTCCCCGAGCACTTCGAGCTTCACCAGGTTCCAGCCGCCCGCCTCTCGCGCCAGGCGGAGCGTACGGATCGCCTCGTCGGCAGTGAAGCAGCCGGCCGTGTTCGGCAGGTACGTCACCTTCTTCGGATCGATGAAATCCGTGAGCAGCGGCTGGTTCGGGTCGGCGACGTTCACGCGCCGCACCGCCACCGTGACGATCTCGGCGCCCGACGCCTCGACCGCGGCCGCATTGTCGTCGAAGCTCTTGTACTTGCCGGTGCCAACGATGAGGCGCGACGTGAACGTCCGCCCGGCGACGGTCCAGCTGTCGGCGGCAATCGATTGCGGGGCGTTCACGTCAGCCTCCTCCGACGAAATGGACGATCTCGAACGAATCGCCGCAGCTGACGGTGACGCTGTCGAGCGTGGATCGCGGAACGACCTCGAGATTGCGCTCCACAGCCACCTTGCGCGGGTCGATCCCGATCGCGCGCAGCATCGCCGTGATGCTGCTCCCTTGCGGGATCAGCCGCGGTTCCCCGTTCACGCTTACCGAAATCATGTCTTCTTGAGCCGTTTCAGCCATTTACGCCAATACGCTTTGTCGATCGCACTATCGCTCATATAGAGCCGCGCCGGACCGATGCCAGCCGCTCTCTCGGGCTGGACGCGGCGGTGAAGCTCTGCAAGTGGCGGTCGGCAAGCGCGGCGCGCCGAATTCGAATAGGGGAGTGCAATGGCCGGACCAGCGAAGGGCGGCGGCGAGAAGAACGGAATGCGGATCGATCCCGCCCTTGTCCGCGAGCTTGCCGAGCTTCTGACCGAGAACAGCCTCACCGAGATCGAGGTCGAGGACGGCGACCGCAAGATCCGGGTCCAGCGCAACCTTTTCGCCGGGTCTGCGCCCGCACCAGCTCCGACCGCCGCGCCCGTCGCGCAACCGATGACCGCGCCGCCGATGCACGCGGAAGCGCCGGTTGGCGACCTTGACGGAGAAAGCGTCCGCTCGCCGATGGTCGGGACCGCCTTCCTCGCGTCCGAGCCGGGCGCCGAGCCGTTCGTCTCGCCCGGTGACTCGGTGAAGGCCGGCGACACTTTGTTGATCGTCGAAGCGATGAAGGTGATGAATCCTATCACCGCCCCGCGCGGCGGAGTCATCAAGCAGGTCCTCGTCGAGAACGGCCAGCCGGTGGAGTTCGATCAGCCGCTGGTCCTCCTCGCTTAGCCTCCGATGCCAATCCAGAAACTCCTGATCGCCAACCGCGGCGAGATCGCGCTTCGAATCCACCGCGCCTGCCACGAAATGGGCATCAAGACGGTGGCGGTCCATTCGACCGCAGACGCGGACGCGATGCACGTCCGGCTCGCCGACGAGACGGTCTGCATCGGCCCGCCGCCGGCGACGGAATCCTACCTCAACATCCCGAACATCATTTCGGCGGCCGAGATCGTCCACGCCGACGCGGTTCACCCCGGCTACGGCTTCCTGTCCGAGAACGCGCAGTTCGCCGAGATCGTCGAGAGCCACGGGATCACCTGGGTCGGGCCCAAGCCCGAGCATATCCGGATCATGGGCGACAAGATCGAGGCCAAGCGCACCGCCGCGAAGCTGGGGCTTCCGCTCGTCCCCGGCTCCGACGGGCCGCTCGAGGATATCGCCGAGGCCAAGAGGCTGGCCG
The DNA here is from genome assembly GCA_023436615.1 of Pseudomonadota bacterium. GTDB lineage: Bacteria > Pseudomonadota > Alphaproteobacteria > Sphingomonadales > Sphingomonadaceae > Sphingomicrobium. The sequence continues at coordinate 34,416 of JAEZIO010000014.1, forward strand.
ACGAAATCGGCTATCCGGTGCTGATCAAGGCCGCTTCCGGCGGCGGCGGGCGCGGAATGAAGGTCGTTCCGCAAGAAGAGCAGTTCGAAAGCCTCATGAGCCAGGCCGCCTCTGAGGCCCGGTCGGCCTTCGGCGACGACACCGTCTACATGGAGAAATATCTCGCCGACCCCCGCCACATCGAATTCCAGGTGTTCGGCGACGGCAATGGCGAAGCGATCCACCTCGGCGAGCGCGACTGTTCGCTCCAGCGGCGCCACCAGAAGGTGCTCGAGGAAGCGCCCTCCCCCGTCATCACCCCGCAAGAGCGCGAGCGCATGGGCGAGGTCGTCCGCAAGGCCATGGCCGAGATGGGCTATCGCGGCGCCGGCACGATCGAGTTCCTGTACGAGAACGGCGAATTCTACTTCATCGAGATGAACACCCGGCTGCAGGTCGAGCATCCGGTGACCGAGATGATCAGCGGCATCGACCTCGTGCGCGAGCAGATCCGGGTGGCCAACGGCGACGGACTCACCTGCCGTCAGGACCAGATTCGCCTTCACGGCCACGCGATCGAGTGCCGGATCAACGCCGAGGACCCGCAGACCTTCACGCCTTCGCCCGGCCTCGTGAAGAATTACGTCGCTCCGGGCGGGATGCACGTGCGCGTCGATAGCGGCCTCTACACCGGCTATCGCGTGCCCCCTTATTACGACAGCATGATCGCCAAGCTGATCGTCTACGGCACCACCCGCGAGCGCTGCATCATGCGCCTGAAGCGCGCGCTCGAGGAGTTCGTCGTCGAGGGCATGAAGACCACCGTCCCGCTCCACCAGCGCATCGTCCGCGACCCCGAGTTCCTCGCCGGCGACTATACGATCAAATGGCTTGAGGCCTGGCTCGAGAAAAACCCCGAGTAAGACGGGCCGCTCGCAGCCCGACCTTTAGACACCGCGCTGCCGTAACACCTGCAGCGCCTTGTCCCGATCGACGCCACGGTCTCGCAACAGCCGTTCCGCACTTGTGTCATGTAGTAAGAGAATGGCGGCGAGCACATGGCCGCCTGTCAGGCTTCCTCCGCCGGACGCCGTCATATCCAGGATCGCACGTTGAACCACGCGCTGAAATTCATAAGAGGGCGATGGGTCCTTTCCGATCGCTTCGCCGGGAGTCCCGGTTCCGATTGAAGGAAAGATCAGTTCCCTGACAGTGCTCGGAGCTACTCCGCATGCCTTCAGGATGGCGACGGCATCGACATCGTAGGTCAATGAAAAAAGGAGATGATCGAGAGTTGCCTCTGCGTGGCCGCGCTCCGTGGCGGCGTCCAGCGCACGGTGCAGAGTTTCTTCCAAAGTGAAAGCGAATGTCGTTCCGCCGCCTCGCCGCTTCGCGGGAGTCGGCTCAGACGATTGGTCTGAATTCTTGATGCGAGCTGACAGGCTATTCCAATCAGCCGTTCCGAAGAGTCGGGCAATGAGCTCCAGGCTTTCGCCAACGGTAATCTTGTAATTCCGCTCGGCAAGCGCTTCGCGGAGCGTCCGCGCCATGATCTTGGCGTCGCGATAATCGCGCATGTGAAGTTCCTTTGCGTGAACGAAGGCCGACTGTCAGGTGCTTGCGTTGCTGACCCGTTCGTTCGGGCAAAGGGCTTCACGAATTGGATGCGTTCACCATACCCTTTTGGGGCGCAAGCAGCAGGTCGCATCAACCGCTTGCAAGATGCAATATCGGGCGAGAGCCTGTCAAATTACGCGACACCATTCCTGATTGTGTAATCAGCAGTGACGTAGGCTTTGAGCGGTGAGCGGTCCTTCTCGCGATGGCGAGACACACGGCACTTAGCCAGGCGCACTGGCCGTCAGGCGGCGACGAGCAGGCCCTCGCGGAACACTTTTTCTTCCAGCGTCCGGCCCGCGCCGCGGGCGACACAGGTCAGCGGATCGTCGGCCACGTGCACGGGCAGCCCCGTTTCGTCGGCGATAATGACGCTGATATCGCGAAGCAGCGACCCGCCGCCGGTCATCGTGATGCCCTGGTCGATGACGTCGGCCGCGATTTCGGGCTGGGTGTTCTCGAGTGCGGCTCGGACGACCTGGACGATTCGGTTGACCGGCTCGGCAAGCGCCTCGGCAACCTGCGCTTGGCTGAGCGTGACCTCGCCCGGAATCCCCCGCGCGATGTCCCGCCCGCGCACCAGCGTCGTCAGCCCGACCCCGTCCGCTGGCGCCGTCGCCGTGCCGATCTCCAGCTTCACGCGCTCGGCCGTTCCTTCGCCGATGAGCAGATTGAAGTTGCGCCGCACGTAGGAGATGATCGCCTCGTCCATGCGGTCGCCGCCGACGCGCGACGAACAGCAATAAGCGAGACCCTGGAGCGAGATGACGCCGACCTCCGTGGTTCCGCCGCCGATGTCGACGATCATCGAGCCGATCGGGTCTGTCACCGGGAGCCCCGCCCCGATCGCTGCCGCCATCGGCTCCTCGAGCAGCGACACGCGATCGGAGCCGGCATTGCTCACCGCCTGGCGGATCGCGCGGCGCTCCACCGGCGTGGCCCCGGACGGGATGCAGATCACCACTTCGGGTCCGCGCGAAAAGCGGGTCGGGCCGCCGTGCGCCTTGCGGATGAAATGCTTGATCATCTCTTCGGCGACGTCGAGGTCGGCGATCACGCCGCTTCGAAGCGGCCGGATCGTCTCGACGTTGCCGGGCGTCTTGCCCATCATCAGCTTGGCGTCGTCGCCCACAGCGCGGACCCTTGGCAGACCGTCGCTGCCCCGCTCCATGGCCACGACGGACGGCTCGTTGATCACGACCCCTTCGCCCGCGACATGGACGACCGTGTTTGCAGTCCCGAGATCGATCGCCAGACCCCTCGGAGCGAATGTGAATAGATTGCGCACTGAAAATCCCCGCCCTTCCCCATTCCGGCCGCGTGACTCGCACCGGAAAATCGAAGCCTAGGCGGCGTTCCTGTTAATCCCAGCCGCACTTAACGGAGAAACCGCAAGCTGTTGGTTTCGCACGGTGAGTTGCTCGATGGCCGTGGGCGGTGCCAACAGCGCAGACCCGCTTGCAGCGAACGACTGGGGACGGCACTAAAGCGGCGGAAGGGGACGGGCGTTGGCAACGATCGGTGGGGGCGAAGCGACGTGACCGACGCGGCGCCCTTGGCCACCTATCGCTTCGACCGCTTCGAGCTCGACCTCGGCGACCGTCAGCTCCGCGACGGCCATGCGACGGTCGAGGTCAAAAACCGTTACTTCGATGCGCTTGCCCTCCTCGTGCGCGAGCAAGGCAAGCTCGTCACCAAGGACCGCTTCCTCGACGAAGTGTGGCGCGGCGTGCCGGTCACCGACGAAGCGCTGACCCAGTGCGTGCGCACACTGCGCAGGCAGCTCGGGGACGACGCGGCCAACCCGCGCTTCATCGAAACCGTGCCGAAGCACGGCTATCGCTTCATTGCCGCGGTCGAGCCCGCCACCGGAGACGCGAAACAGCCCGCGGCACCGCAGCGCAAGCGCGCGCCGGACCTTCTGCTGCTCGGCGTCGCGGGCACCGTCGGCGGCGGCGTGGCCGGCGCTGTTGGGGGTCTGTTCTACGGCTTCGTCGCCGCCGCGCAGCCGGCCGAGCCCGGCGTGGGCGCGCTGTCGATCCTGCTGGTGCTGCTCGCTCTGACGACGCTGGTCGCGATCATCGGTGCGGCCGGGGTCGCCTTCGGCATTTCCGCGGCCATCGCCGCCTCGGGCCGCGTAGGGCCCTGGAGCATCGCCGGGGGTACGCTCGGTGGGCTGCTCGTTGGCGCCTTCGTCAAGCTGCTCGGCCTCGACGCGCTCACCCTTTTGTTCGGCCGCTCGCCCGGCGACATCACCGGCGCCCTGGAAGGCGCGATCCTCGGCGGCGCGGTTGGTCTCGCGGCCTGGCTCGGCGGGCTCGGGACGCGCAAATGGTCGCTTCGCGTGAACAGCGCGGCGGCCGCGCTCGGCGGCGGCCTCGCAGGCGCGGCAATCGCGATGGCCGGAGGCCATTTGATGGGCGGCAGCCTCGCACTCCTGGCGGAGCACTTTCCAGGCTCGCGGCTACGCCTCGACCGGATTGGCACGGCGATCGGCGAGCAGGGTTTCGGAGGCAATGCGCAACTGCTGACGAGCGCGCTGGAAGGGGCCCTGTTCGGCGCCTGCGTCATCGGCGCGATGGTCGTCGCCCGCCGCCGCGTCGAGGGTCGCGCGTCGTAGCGAAAACTTTCGGCTGTTCGGGCGTTGGCTGAGGCGGGAGAGGCGCGAGAAATGGCCTACCGAGCCGCGGATCGCAACGACCGCTTGAAAGCAATGATCGGCGCTGTTGCCGTTACCGCCGTCATCGGCGTGGGCATCCTCACGGGGCTCAACGTCGAGATCGTCCGCCACGCGGTGGATCATTTGCAGACCTTCGACCTGCAGCTCCCCAAGCCGCCGCCGCCGGAGCCGCCCCCTCCGCCGCCCAAGCCGCAGCAGGCGAAGAAAGAGGAAGGCGCGCCGGCGGCACCCAAGGCCTCGCCCGTCGTCGCTCCCAAGCCCGAGGTGCAGCTTCCGACCAAGCAGGTGATTGCAGCCGCGACCGTCGCCGGGACAGGCAGCTCCTCGTCAAACGGCCAGGGCGGGGCCGGCACGGGCACGGGCGCCGGCGGAACCGGCACCGGACTTGGAGGCGGGGGCGGTGGCGGATTCATGCCGGCCCAGCGGGTCAGCAAGATTCCTGACCGCGAATACCGCCATTTCGTGACCGTGAGCGGCATTCAGCGAGGGCGCGTCGGAATCACGATCAAGGTGAACACCGACGGCCGGCCGTCGAACTGCCGGATCGTCCGCTCGAGCGGCCTCGCTTCGGCGGATTCGCTGATGTGCCAGCTGACGCTGCAATATGTGCGCTTCCGGCCGGCTCGGGACCCGCAGGGCCGTCCCGTCGCGCAGGACATCACCTGGTTCCCCGACTGGTCTCCGAACCGCTGAGGCGCGCCGTCAGCGCGAGGCGACCGTCCCGCCGCCGACGCCCAGCTCGGCCAGCCGCTGCGCGTCCCAGCCGTAGACGTCGTTGAGATAGGTGATGGTGGACCCGTTGGGCACGGCGGTCAGATAGGTCACGTAGACCGGCACCGGCTTGTCGAGCGGCACGGGAATGTCGGGATCCTTCGACGTGGCCTTGAGCTCGCGCCCGAACAGCCATTCGCCGAGGCGGTCGGCGTCCTCCAGCCGGATGCAGCCGCCGCTGAACAGCCGCGTCTCCTCGGTCAGGAGCTCGCGGTCCGGCGTATCGTGCATGTACACGCCATAGGGGTTGGGGAACGTGAACTTGACCTTGCCCAGCGCATTGCCGGGCCCCGGCACCTGCCGCACGCGCACCTCGAGCGTGCCGTCGGCGACGGCCTTCCAGTCGATCGTCGCCGGATCGATCTGCGAGGGATTGTCGCTCCAGTCGGAAAGCACCTGGTAACCGTGCTTCTTGAGATATCCGAGGCCGAACTTGACGACATTCGGGGCGATACGCTCGGCGGCGAGGTCGGGCGGCACGTTCCAATAGGGGTTGAGGCTGGCTTGGCGGACGAACGACGCCATCATCGGCGTGCGGTTGTTGTCCTTCTGCTTGCCGACGACGACCTTCATCGAATCGACGAGCCGGTCGCCTTCGTACATGTAGAGCGTTTGCGCCGCGGCATTGACCACGATCGATCGCGGCCAGCCCGCCGGCAGCGCCCGCGCCCGCTGGAGGTTGATGCGAAGCAGGCTGCGTTGCTTCTCGCCGTCGTAATTGCCCGAAACCAGCGCCCGCCGAAGCGGCGCATAGGCCGGGTTCATCCATCCCATGCCGGAGACGAAGGTCTCCAGCGACGGTGCCGCCGCCGCCATCTGCAGCAGCCGGCCCGCGGACGGCGCGTCCGATCGCAGCTGCGGATCGAGATATTTCACTTCGGGCGAGCCGGCGCTGCGAAGGTCGCGGGCATAAGCGACGAATGCCGTGCTGATGAGCATGTCGGCCTTGCGCGCGGCCCCCTCATTGCCGTCGGCAGCCTTGCGCAACAGCTTGTCGAGGCCCTCGGGCGCGTATCGCGCGGGATCCAGGCCGTCGATCCGGGCGCTGCGCATCAGGCTCAGCAGCTGCTGCGCCGCGGGCGTCAGCTGGCCGGCCTGCAGCCACAATGGGCGCTCGGCGCGTGAATCGTAGAAGCTTTCCACGACGCGGCCGGAATCGACCGCGACAGTCGCCGCGTGCGCGGCGCTCGGGAAAGAGACCGGCGCCGCTGCAATGACTGCAACGGCGCCGGCAAGTGTCGAGAAGGTGCGCACCGGCGCGAAGCCGGTGCGCTTGGTACGAACCTTCACTTCGAGGCCATTAGCCGCGCTCACCGCTCCGGACCGGAGTAGTGTACGCGGGGGTCGTCGTGGCCTGCGGCTGCCCAGGATAATAGGTGCCGTTGTAGATGTAGCCGTCGACCCGGCCGTCGTTGTTGTTGTCGGCCCAGATCGCGCCGGCGAGACCGCCGACCGCTGCGCCGATGACTGCGCCTTCGATGACGCTCACGCCCGGAATGATCGCACCGGCGGCTGCGCCGAGAGCGGCGCCGCCGAGGGCGCCGGTCGCAACGCGGCCGAGGGTCGGGTCATAACCGGCCGGAGTGCCGGCGTAGTAATTGCCGTTGTAGGTGTAGCCGTCGACATAGCCGTCGCCGTTGCGATCGGTCCACAGAGCGCCGGCCAGGCCGCCGATCGCCGCGCCGGCAATCGCGCCTTCAGCGACGCTGACGCCAGGGACCACCGCGCCGACAGCAGCGCCGCCGAGACCGCCGACCGCAGCGTTGCGAGCGACGTTCGGGTTGTTCGCGCAGGCGGCGAGGGACGCCGTAGCGGCCACCGTCAGGACCAAGATGGATTTACGCATCGATTTTCTCCCGTGTAGTTGATCAACCGGACCATGCCCCGGGACCCAGGTTCCCCCCGGCGGGGTGCACGTGTCACGAGGCCGAAACGAGGCTCGCGCAACATCGTTCCGGCAACGCGACAATGCTTGACGGTCCCGGTGGTTGCAGGAAAATGGCTGAGAGGAGCAGCACGGCCAATGAACCGTTCCACCAAGGCGACGATCTTCCACAACCCGATGTGCGGGACATCGCGCAAGACGCTCGACATTCTCCGCGATTCCGGAGTCGACGTGTGGATCCGCGAATATCTCAAGGATCCCCCTACGCGAGAGGAGCTTAAGGCGCTCTACGAAAGCGCCGGGATCACCCCGCGCGAGGGCTTGCGCGCCAAGGAGCCGATTGCCGCCGAGCTCGGCCTGACCGCCCCGGACGTCGACGACGACACCATCCTCGATGCGATGATCGAGCATCCGATCCTGATCGAACGGCCGCTCGTCGCCACCGAAAAAGGCGTCAGGCTGTGCCGTCCGCAGGACAAAGTGCGGGAGATTCTCTAAGCTCGGGCGAGTGACTCGGCTCGATCCGCGCCTCCTGCTTCAGGGCTATGCGATGGGAATTTTCCCGATGGCGGACAGCCGCGACGCGGCCGACGTCTTCTGGGTCGAGCCGCGAAACCGCGCGATCATCCCCATCGACTCGTTCCACGTCTCGCGGTCGCTGAAGCGGACCCTGGTCTCGAACAAGTTCGCCGTGACCCTCGATCGCGACTTCAGCGGCGTCATCGAGGCTTGCGCCAATCGCCCGGAAACCTGGATCAACGCCGACATCGAACGCGCGATGCTCGCTCTGAACCGGCTCGGCCATGCCCATTCGATCGAGGTGTGGCACGGCGCCGGAGCAGCGGCCGAGCTCGTCGGCGGCCTCTATGGGGTCAAGCTGGGCCGCGCCTTCTTCGGCGAGAGCATGTTCAGCCGGATGACCGACGCGTCGAAGGTCGCGCTCGCCTGGCTGGTCGCGCGGCTGAAGGTGGGCGGCTACATCCTGCTCGACTGCCAGTTCATGACCGAGCACCTGGCCTCGCTCGGCGCCGTCGACGTTCCGCGCGACGATTATGTGGCGTTGCTGTCGACCGCGCTCGGCGACGGCGATTCGGCAGGCGGTGCTTCGGCGGCCGGCGCAGCCCGTCCCGGCGATCTCTGGGCGCTCGACCGGCTGCTCGATTCCACCGGCGCGGCCGGCGCCGGCGGCCCCGCCGGGAAAGTCATCGCGCAGCTCTTGGGCCAGACGTCGTAGACGGGGTGCTCGACCACGTTCAGCGAAGGCGATTCCTTGTAGACCCAGCCCGAGAAGACCCGCCGCCACTTGTTGTCCGTGCCTTCGACCTCGAGCTGCAGGAACGCGCCGGTCAGCTTCTCGGCTTCCCACGGGGCGGTCGTCTCGCAGGCGCGCAGGCGCACCACCGCGTCCTTCACCCGGATCGCCTGCCCCGGCTTCATCGTCAGGTCGCGAACGATGCCGTTGCGCTTGTTGAGCAAGCCGATCACGGCGACTCGTTCGGCCATAGGAGTCAGCCCGGCTTCCTTGCCGGTGAGGACCTGCCCTTGCTGTGTCCCGCCGCGCTGCTGCCGCGGCTGCTCGCCGCGGCCGCAGCCGCCGACGAGCACTGCGAGACCAAGCGCAATGGCCGCGGCTCGTTTCACCTCTATTCGGGGATCCAGGGCTGGTAGTCGCCGGTCGATGCCGGGCGGATCTTCTGCGATCCCAGCGCCCCGTCGGGCCGGAACGCGGCCATGGTCCCGGTCGCGTTCGGGACGGGCTTCTTCTGCCACTTGCGCACCGGCGGCAGCGCTTTTTCGGGCAGCTCCTCGATCGTGCCCTTCAGCCACGCCTGCCAGGCAGGGGGGACTCGGCTTCCGTCATTGTTGCCGGCGTAGACGACCCAGCGCTTGGCCGGGTTCTTCTTCGACTGGTAATAGAGGTTCCCGTCGTCGTCGCGCCCGACCTCGTTGCCGAACCGCCACGTGAAGAGCTTCGTGCCCCACGTGTCGCCGTTCCACCAGGTGAAGGTTCTCGACCAGAATCCCATGGCGCGTGCCTCTGCCCCGTCAGTGGTGAGAGTGCAAGGCGGGAGGGCGGACAGCGGCGCAAATGTACGCTTTCGATCCGGTTGCGGACGTTAGGCGATAATGCAAAATTGGCGTCACCGGATCGCCTTGCGAAGGGACAGTGATGTCCAGGCTTGTCGTACTCGTTTCAGTCTTCGCGCTGGCATTCGCCATCCCCGCGAACGCGGAACGCTGGCAGGACCGTGTCGATAACGATCGCGTGAAGACTCGTCTCGATCTCGATGGTTTCAGGCGAGACGGGCGTTTGCTGACCTACCGGATGGAAATCACAGTCAAGGGGACTCCTGACCATCCAGGAACGCGAACCGTCAGCACCTCCGTGATCGATTGCCGCACGAACATGCGCAAGAACCTTGCTACCGAAACCTTCCTGCCAGACGGATCGGTGCAGAAGAAGCACGGTGCCAATCGCTGGATGACGCTCAAGGATTGGGAATTCGCTGTCGGGGTTCGAAATGATTATTGCGGCGCCGCCGATTGAGAAATCACCTCCGAGTGCCGTCCACTACCACTCCACCCTGTCGCCCGGCTTGATCCCGAGCTGCGCTGCGCGGCCCGCGGCGATCTCGAGCACCGCCGCGACCGGCTCGCCGGCGGGAACCGGCGTTTCGTCGAGCGCCTTGGCGGTCGCGATCCGCGCGATCGTCCCGTCGGCGCGGATGAAGATCATGTCGAGCGGGATCAAGGTGTTGCGCATCCAGAAGGCGACGTTCTGGGGCGGGTCGTAGGGGAAGACCATGCCCTTGTCGGGCGCGAGCGCGGTGACGAACATCAGCCCGCGCTCCTGCTGCTCCGCCGTCCGGGCGACGTCCACGGTGAAGCGGTGCACGCCGGTCGCGGAAGTGATTGTCAGCGGCACCTGTTCGAGCCCCGTTTGCGGCTGTCCGCCGGGAGCTTGCACGGGGAGCGGTTCAGGCTGGTTGGCCACGGCCTGGTTCGGGTTCGCCTGCGGACTGCAGGCCACGGCGGCGAGTGCGGCAAGCGCAACTGGAACCCGATTCACGACAGCGGCCGCAGTTCCACCGCCGTCAGGCCTTTCCTGCCTTCGGCGATACGCGCCTCGACCGACTGGCCCTGCTGAAGTTCGCTAAGTCCCGAATGACGCACGGTTTCCATGTGCACGAAAATATCCTGGTCGTCGATTCCGGGGCGGTTGAGGAAGCCATAGCCCTTCGCCCGGTTGAACCATTTGACGTCGACCAGTTCGAAATCGCCGGCGTTCTCGACCAGCACCGTGCGGTTCGCCCGTTCACCCGGCTGGGAAACGCGGCGCGGCGGCGTGACCGCGTCACTGACGTCGATCGAGAGGATCTTCTTTGCCTGCAGCCCGCGCTCGAGCCGCGCCGGGATGCATTCGACCAGAGCGCCCTCGGGCAGGCTTCGGCGCCCATGCTCCTTCAGCACGCTGAAGTGCACCAGGATGTCGCCGTCCACCGCCTCGCTGACGAGGAAACCGAAGCCGCGAGTCGCGTCGAACCACTTCACGCGGGCGGAGACCGCCCCGTCTTCCTCGTCGAGGGGACTTACCACCAGCGCTTCGTCAGCCTGAATTTCGACGCAGAGGGGCGCAGGCGAGACCTCAATGATCGGCTCGGGGGCCGGTTCGGGTTGGGGTGTCTTCGTGCGTACCACGCCGAGCCTGTAACACAAGTTATCTGTCGGGAAACCGACTTAGGCTTCTTAGCCGCTCTGCGCCAGCAAATCCATGTCGACCGTGCTTCCCGGCTCGAGTGACAGGATCGCCTTCGCCAGTGCGAAGCTGTGGCCGGCACGGATCATCGCGGCCAGCGCCCGCTCGCGCTCCGGACCATCCCTGCGGCGGTCGCCATAGGGCCCGAACCGCCGTCGCTGCGCGAACCGGAGCGCGGCCGCCACGGCCTCGGTCTCCGCGAACTCACGGGCGGGAACGGCATCCTCGTCGTCGATTCCGGCGCTTCGCAGCGAGTCGTTGACACGCCTCAGACCATAGCCGCGGCTGCTGAGCGCGCGCGACTTGGACAAAGCGTAAGCGGCGTCGTCGACATAGCCGAGGCCCGCAAGCCGCTCGACGATGCCCTCCACGTCCGCCGATCTGTCACCGGCCCAGCCTCGCTCGCGCAGCTTGCGCGACAAATAGGACGAAAGCCTGGCTTTCGTCGTCGCGAAACGGCCGACATAGGCAAGCGCCAGCTCGTCGAGCTTGGCGGCATCGAGCGGCGGGCGCGCCTTTCTGCCCGTGCGGGGAGCCATTGCGCCCTTTTGTTGCCACACTCCCCCACCATCACAAAGCCTGTCCGAGCAGCGCGAAGCGGTGCCGAGGGCGCGCGGCAGGTTCGCTGCCGCGATGGGCAAGAACATTCAGGACAGACGCGTGCTGGACACCAACTCGACCGACAGCGCCGATCTTGCCCCCGAAGGCGCCACCGCCACGACCGATACGCTGCCGCGCAGGCTCGCGGATTTCGGGACGCTGGCCGAAGCGCTCGACTATGCCGCTCAAGGCCGCCGCGGCATGAATTTCCATGACGCTCGCGGCGCGCTGGTGCGGGCCTATCCCTATTCGGAGCTGCGCCGTGACGCGCTCGCCGCGGCGCGGCGGTTCATCGGCATGGGCCTTGCGCCCGGCGACCGAATCGCCCTTATCGCCGAAACCGGCCCCGAATTCGCCGCCGCCTTTTTCGGCGCCGTCTATGCCGGTGCCTGGCCCGTCCCGCTGCCGCTTCCGACCAGCTTCGGGGGCCGCGGCGCCTATGTCGAACAGCTGCGCATCCAGCTCAAGAGCTGCGATCCCGCCCTGTTCCTGGTTCCGGCCGAGCTTGCGGAGATGTCGGCCGAAGCCGCCGGTTCGGTGCCGGTGCACGACTGGGCGAGCCTCGCCGCGCTGGAAGAGAGCGACGCGCCGCTTCCCGCCGGCGATCCCGACGACATCGCCTATCTTCAATATTCGAGCGGCTCGACACGTTTCCCGCACGGGGTTGCGATCACCCATCGCGGCCTGCTCGACAATCTGCGCGCCCACGCGGTCGGGCTTCACCTCCAGGACATCGATCGCTGCGTTTCGTGGCTGCCGTGGTACCATGACATGGGACTGGTCGGCTGCGTCCTGTCGCCGCTCGCGAACCAGCTTTCCGTCGATTTCCAGAAGACCGAGGATTTCGCCCGCAGGCCGCTCGCCTGGCTCGACATGATCAGCCGCAATCCAGGCACCTCGCTCAGCTATTCGCCGACCTTCGGCTACGACATCTGCGCGCGGCGGATGAGCTCGCAGACCCGCGCCGAGGACCGCTTCGACCTGTCCCGCTGGCGCATCGCCGGCAACGGCGCGGACATGATCCGCCCCGACGTCATGCAGGCGTTCGTCGACGCCTTCGCGAACGCCGGATTCAACGCCGCCTCCTTCTGCCCGAGCTACGGCCTCGCGGAAGCGACCCTCGCGGTGTCGCTGATGCCGCCTGGCGAGGGCATTCGCATGGAGCTGGTCGAGGAGTCGGAGCTCTCCGGCGGCGAGTGCGGGGGCGACGATCGCCCGCGCCGCTACCGCGCGGTGGTCAATTGCGGAAAGCCCGTGAGCGGCATGGAGGTCGAGGTCCGCGGCGCCGACGGAGCGCAGATGCCCGATCGCGGCATCGGCCGCATCTTCGTTCGCGGCCGGGCCGTGATGGTCGGCTATTTCCGCGACGAGGAATCGACCCGCGCCTGCCTTTCGGACGACGGTTGGCTCGACACCGGCGACATGGGCTACATGTCGCGCGGCTACATCTTCATCGTCGGCCGGGCCAAGGACATGATCATCATCAACGGCCGCAATTACTGGCCGCAGGACATCGAATGGGCGGTCGAGCAGCTGCCCGGCTTCAAGTCCGGCGACATCGCCGCCTTCGCCATCACCGGCCCGTCCGGCGAGGAGACTCCGGCGGTCCTCGTCCACTGCCGCGTATCCGACCCGCACGAGCGCGGCCGGCTTCGCGACGACATCCGCGCGCGCGTCCATGCGATCACCGGGATCACCCCGGTCGTCGAGCTGGTGCCGCCGCGCACCCTGCCCCGCACCAGCTCGGGCAAGCTCTCGCGCACCAAGGCGCGCAGCCTGTATCTCTCCGGAGAGATACAGCCCTACGACATCGCCGCCTAGCTGGAGCGCCCGAGCGCAGCGCAGCTGCGTCGAAGAGTGCGCGAAAGCCGGACGGCCTGCGAGCGAAGCTCGACAGGACCGACGTCACGAATTCAGTTCGTGACGGCCAGCGACATTCGAATCACTCTCGCCACGGCGGTTGCCCGTGGTAAGCCCGCGCCATGCCAAGCCCGTCGCTCGGACCGACGCTTCGTCGCAAGTCGCTCTGGCCGGCATGGGTCGGCATAGTCTGGCGCGTTGCCGCGCTCGCAGCGGTCCTGCTGCTGATGATCCTCTTCCACTGGCTCGAGCGCCACGGGCTCAAGGACAATTACGACGGCGACGTCAGCTTCGTCGATGTCGTCTATTTCACGATGATCAGCGCCACCACCACCGGCTACGGCGACATCGTCCCGGTGACCGACAACACCCGACTGTTCGATGCGCTCGTCGTGACGCCTATCCGCCTGTTCCTGCTGCTCATCTTCGTCGGCTCGGCCTATCTGTTCGTCGCTCGCCGCACCTGGGAGAAACTCCTCATGAAGCGCATCCAGCGCACCCTTCACGACCATGTCGTCGTCGCCGGTTACGGGGTGAAGAACCGCCGCGCCGTCGAAGAGCTGATCGCGCTCGGCACCGACCCAAGGGACATCGTCATAATCGACTGCGACCCCGAATGCATCGAAGGGGCCGAAGCGCTCGGCTGCCCGGTGATGACCGCCGACGCGACGCGCGATTCGACGCTTCGCGCCGCGCACATCGAGCGCGCGCGTCTGCTGATCATCTCGGCCGGCCGTGACGACACCTCGATCCTGATCTGCCTAACCGCGCGGCACCTGGCGCCCGAGCTTCGCATCAGCATCGCCGTCAACCAGAAGGACAATGAGGAGCCGGCGCGCCTCGCCGGCGCGGACGTGGTCGTCAATCCGTTCGACTTCGCGGGCCTGCTGCTCGCGACGTCGAGCACCGGCCAGCACATCGCCGATTACCTGGCCGACCTCGCTTCGCGCCAGGGCAAGGTGCAGCTGGTCGAGCGGGCGGTGGAGACCCACGAGATCGGCCGTTCGCTCCACGAGCTCGAAGGCGCGGTCGCGCTCCGCGTGATCCGCGACGGAAAGGCTTACGGCTTCTGGAGAACCCAGGCGAAGAAGCTCAAGGCCGGCGACATCGTCATGGAGGTCAAGCCGACAGCCTAAGGCGCCGAGATTAGCGGAGCTAATCGAGAGTCGCCGCAGGCCGGCCGACCTCGCAAAGCGAGGAGTAATCCGCATGCCGCCATGTTTGGGGCATGGCGGTTCGGTTACTCGTCACGGGATTCATTCCCGTGACGGCTACGGCACCTTGCGAAGCCCGGGCGCCGCGTCTACCTCGCGCGCACCCCGCAGGAGTGTAGCTCAGTTGGTAGAGCATCGGTCTCCAAAACCGAGGGCCGGGGGTTCGAGTCCCTCCACTCCTGCCATTTCCTGAACAGCCTTACTGCGGGCCCATTCCGGACAGCCGGCTCGTGTCGGGGATGGCGACCGCGGAATCGCGCGGCCAGGCGCCGCTCTGCACGCGCTCGGCGAAATCGCGATGCTCATTGTGCTTCTCGTTCCACTGCTCGACGGTGAGGCACACCTTGCGCTTGCCGAGCCTGGTGCCGATCGTCTCCTCGACCTCGCACACGATGCGGTTGGGGTCGCCCTTCATCGCCGGCAAATTGTTGGACACATATGAGGTGATCTGCGCCTGCGCGGGCGCGCACAACGCGACCGCGACCGCTCCGAGAATCCAGCTTTTGCTCATTGCCATTCCCTCCGCATCGACGGCGGCTCAGAACGCCCGCACCACCGCCAGTTCAGTCCTGGTTCGCCGGTAGTCGTAGAATTCGATTGTACTGCGATTGCGCTCGATCGTCACGCGCGCGATGGGGGCGAAGCCCTTGAAGGTCAGCTGTCGCAGGGTCGCGCCGAGCGTGAGCCGCGAAAAATCGTCGCATCGTTTCTCCGGGAACAGCACCAGCCGCTCGTCGGCTTTCAGCCGGCCGATCTCCGCGCCGGCGGTAAAGGTGGCCCGGCCGACGTCGCGCCAGCCGATCAACCCCGCATGCCATGCCGTTGTCGAATAGCCAGGATCCTTGACCGACTGCCGGTCGGCGCCGACGTTGAGCGCAACGCCCATCGTCGCGGAAAGCGCGCGCTCGATCCCGAGCTGACCGGAATAGGTTTTTCCGTCCTGCAGGTCGTTCAGCTGGTTGTCGACCAGTGCAGCGCTTGCTCCGAGACGAAGCTGCATGCGGCTGCCGAGCGGGCGAGTCCACGTCGCTCCGAGCCGCGCCGAGCGCATGAAAGGCTTTTGCCCGAACCAGCGCGCCGTTGCTCCGAGCTCGAGATTCACCCGGCTGCGGCCAAGCTGAAGCTCGGGGCCGACGGCGAGGTCGGCCGCCAAATCGTTGAAGCGGCTTTTGGCGTAAAGGTCGCCGTATCCGCTGACCCGCGCGAGCAGCTTGTGGTCGCTGTTTCCAAGTGGGAAGCGGCGGTACGCCTGCCCCCTCAGCGACAGGCCCAGCCCGGACTTCGCCTTGCTGTCCGGCTCGATATCGAAATCGCCGAAAATCGTGCCGAGCGTGTCGGAGCGCGTTGCATGGTTGATGTTGCTGTCGGGCGCCATCGCAATTTCGAAGCTTGCTCCGATCGGCCGCGCCGCGCGAAGCGCTTCGGAATAGCGGTCGACCATTCGGGCAACGGCCGTGGGCAGCCCGGCTGCCTGCGCGGCCCGGAGCTGGCGAAGCGCGGCATCGGAATCGCCGAGGATCTGCAACAGGTGCGCGAGCTCGAGCCGCACGCCCGTCGCTTCCGGCTTCTCGTCGACGACACGGCCAAGAAGCACCGCTGCGGCGCGATTGCGGTTCTGCTGCATAAGCTGCTTCGCATGCCGGAAGCGCGCTCCCGCGCGCACGTCCGAGTCAGGGTTGGATTCGAGCGCCGAATAGATCGCTGCGACGGTCGTCTGGTCCCCGTTCGCGCTCGCTACCTCCGCCAGCCGGAACATCTCCGCCGTGGTCAGGCGAAAGGTCCGCGATTGGCTGCTTGGCGGCGCGAACCGGGTGGCGAGGGCAGCGGCGCTCTGGGGAGACAGTGCCGCTGCCGTCGCGAGAAGCGCTATGGCTATCATCGCAGGCCATACCTCCCCTGCTCACTGGCCTTTCTTGGCGCCGAACACGCCGGCCATGGTGCCCCAGCTGTCCGTTCCGGGGAGCCTGTAGGGAGCCTTCCAGCTGCCCATCACCTCGGCACCCTTCGGCCCCGCGAAACGCCCCGAGAAGGATGACGGCGCGTTCGTCCCGGGGACGTTGAACGCACCCGAGAAGGTGGTGCTTCCTGCCGAGTAAATGGTGTCGCGGAACGTGTAGGTGCCGAGCGAGACGGCATCCCACCACGGCGCGACCTCGGGGCGCATCTCCCCGCTCAGCGTTCCTGCGCCGAAGTCGAAGAGGAAGCTGATCGACCCGAAAACCTCCAGCGCCGGGTCGTCGCTGGTAACCCCGCGAATCTGCCCAGCGTAGGATGCCGAGCCCGTGACCGGCACATCGCCTGCCGGAGTGGGAATTCCGTAGACGAAATATCCGCTCCTGCCGCCAGCGGTGGAGAACCACTTGCCGAAGCTGGTATATTTGAGGTCCGACGATGCGGGCCAGTCGAGCACCACCTTGACCGGCTGGACATCGGTCGTGCTTCCCGCCGTCACGTCGTTCACGGTCGCGGCGAGCTTGATCCAGCCCTGGTCATTGAAAGAGCCGTTGCCGCCGGTCGTGACCAGCTTGCCCTGCTGGTAGCCGGGCAGAGTCACCGTGTACCGGCCGTCTGTCGGCGAATAGGCGAACTGGACGCCGCCCTCTCCGGCCACAAGCGAGCCGTCGGCTGCGACGTAGCCGCTGTGGATCGCGAACGGTTCGGACGACGTCAGGCCGATGCTTCCCGGCGGAATTGGCGGGGGGCCCGGCGGCGGCGGCGGCGGCGGTGGCGGTGGCGGAGGTGGGGGCGGCGGCTGCGTGATGAACGGGGTCGAATTGACTCCGCCTCCTCCGCCGCATGCTGTCAGCGCCATCGCCGTGGCTGCGGCCAGAGCCGCGCGAACATGTTGGACTCGCATCCTTTTGCCTCCCGCAAGATCAGGGACTGACGCGTAGAATTGGCGAACATGATGTGCGATGATGATGTGCCGACGATTTGCTGATCATCTGCTGATGACGGCTCTTCCGAAGTCCCATGTGGCGCGGCCAGCCGATACCGCGGTTCGACAGGCGGCCGTCATCCGCAGGACCGACCTTGAACCGCCGCGCTGCCCGCGCTAAATCGCCCGTGTCCGAGGTCCGGCGGGAAAGCCCCGCGGACCTCGTTTTTCTATCCCGAAGAGGATCCGCGAGCCGTGGCAAAGGTCTCCCCAGGCGAATTCATCCGGCAGGTGAAGGTCGAGGGCCTGCAGAAGGTCCACTGGCCGTCCGCGGCCGAAACGCGCCGCACGGCGATCATGGTGCTGGTCATGACCGGCATGCTCGGCCTCTTCTTCTTCGCCACCGACGCCGTGTTCAGCACGATCGTCCAGTTCCTCCTGAAGCAGCTCGGCGCCTAGCCGCCGCCCCGCGCAACCCACGAAAGCAAGCACGCACATGTCCCGCTGGTACATCATCCACGCTTATTCGGGCTTCGAGAACAAGGTGAAGGAGCAGATCCTCGCCGACGCCGCCCGAATGGGGCTCGAAAGCCAGGTCGAATCGGTCGAGGTCCCGACCGAGAAGGTGACCGAGATCCGCCGCGGCAAGAAGGTTACCTCCGACCGCAAGTTCTTCCCCGGCTACGTGCTCGCCAAGCTGAACATGAGCGACCAGGTCTACCACCTCGTCAAGAACACGCCGAAGGTGACGGGCTTCCTCGGCCCCAACGGCAAGCCGCAGGCGATCAGCGAGGCCGAGGCTGCGCGCATCCTCTCGACCAAGGAAGAGATGGCCGCCGCCGCGCCGAGCAAGAAGATCCAGGTCGATTACGACATCGGCGACAGCGTCAAGGTGCTCGACGGCCCGTTCGCGAGCTTCAACGGCACCGTCGAGGAGCTCGACTTCGACCGCGGGCGAGTCAAAGTTTCAGTTTCTATTTTTGGAAGAGCGACACCTGTCGAACTCGAGTTCGAACAGGTGGAGAGAGTAAAATAGAGCAACTTTGACTCTGGACGGGTCGCGTCGCGCGCAGGGCGTCCGGGGGACAGCCGAGCACGGCGCGGTGAGCGTGTCGATCTTCGGCCGCGCCACGCCGGTGGAGCTGGAGTTCGAGCAGGTCGAGCGCGTTAAGTGATCCCGAGCATAAGCGCGCGCTTGCTTTAGCAAGCGAAGCTTATGTCGAAGAGAGATCACTAACCGGCTGGCGTGCGGCTCGAGCGGCTTAGGCCGCGCTGAGACGACACGACCAACGTCACGAATTTACTTCGTGACGGCCCCCTTCTCTTCTAACCTTTCTGAATGGCCACCGGCGACATTGTCGCGCGCAGCCTGTCCGGGGGACAGGCTAGCACGGCAACGAACGCCACGAAGGGTAGATTCATGGCGACTGGGGACCGTTTTGAGAGACACCG
>JAEZIO010000004.1 GCA_023436615.1 Pseudomonadota bacterium
GATCACCTCGTCTTCGGCGGCGCGAGCTCGACGAGCTTCCGAGAGCTGGGGCTGCTCTAGGGCCTAGCCGGCGCGTCCCATCCGGCGGACGATCTCCCACTCCGCGTCGCGCACGGGCGAGACGGAAAGGCGCGACTGGCGGATCAACTCCATCTTCGCCAGCGCCGGCTCTGCCTTGACCTGCTTGAGGCTGACGGGCGCGGCAAGCGGTGCGACCGGCTCTACCGCCACGGAAACCCACTTGGGGTCGCTCGGGTCAGGCGCGGCCTCGCGGGTCACGCGCATCACACCCACCACGGCTCGAACGTCCCCGCTATGATAGAAGAACGCTTCGTCGCCACGTTTCATCGCCTTGAGGTGGAGCCGCGCCGCAGGGTTCCTTACGCCGTCCCACTCGGTGCGGCCGTCGCGGACCAGATCGTCCCAGCTGTAGGTGCCAGGTTCGGATTTCATCAGCCAATGCGCCACTTTTGCCCTCCTGCGCACACACTAGTCGCAGCCCGCGTAAAGCTGAAGTTCACACTTTTTCGTTGGTTTTCAAGCGGTTCCGCGATTCGTCCCGCGACCGGCTCAATTCACCGATGGGCCTATTGGAATGATCCGGAAAATCCGTATTTGGCGCTCATCGGTTAACGAGAGCGGGGACCGCGGGGCGCAAGAAGCGCTGGTCCCGGGCAAGACGGACGATCCTTCGCAGACACGCTGAGAGGCGCTTTGGCGCAACTCAGCCCTGTGACCGGCCGGCCGCCAAGGGCAAGAGAGAAACAGTTGAAGCAGCTTCTGCGGGGCCGCGGCATTGCCGCGGTTGTGGGAACCCTTACGCTTGTTCTGGGCACCGGCAATGCAGCCGCCCAGACCGCTCCGGCCAACGTCAGCTATGCGCTGAACGCCGGTTCCATCGACGCTTCGGCCAAGCCCTTGGGCGTCAACGCCGCGGCGCCGGTCGTCAACGCCGTGCAGCGCACGATCACTTCGACCAGCAACATGTTCTCCAATGCCATTGGCTCGGTGTTCGGCGCGAAGCCGTCCCTCCAGAATCCGGTCAACACCATGGCTCGCGAAGCGAACTGGCTGCGGAACGCCGGGTGGCCTCTCTATGCGCTGGTCGACAAGTACAGCGCGGGCTTCGCGCTCGACGAGCAGGCGACCTGCCTCGCGACCGCAGTCTATTTCGAAGCACGCGGTGAATCGCTCGAAGGCCAGCTCGCGGTCGCCGACGTCGTCATGAACCGCGCCGCTTCGGGCAAGTATCCGTCGACCTGGTGCGAAGTCGTGAAGCAGCCGTGGCAGTTCTCGTTCGTGAGCCCGCGCACCGGCCAGTTCCCGGCCATCGACTACAGCTCGGCCGCCTGGGCCAAGGCGCAGGGCGTCACTCGCCTGGCGGTGGCGAACGTCGTGCGCACCGTTCCCAACGACGTGCTGTGGTACCACGCCGATTATGTGGCGCCGTCGTGGGGCAAGCGCCTGAGCTACGTCGACAAGATCGGCGCCCACATCTTCTACCGTTCGTAACGGTCCGACTCCCGATCCCTTCGCTTCGGCGTAAACGGCGTTCACGGGGGATTCGCAGGGCCCGCCTTTTCTGACTCCCTCCCTGGTGCATGGCTTCCATGCATCGGGGAGGGTTTTTCGTGCTCAAGATCCTTGTCGTCGAGGACGACGCGCAGCTTGCAACAACCGTAAAATTTCTGATCGAGGATAATCCCCGCTATCGGGTCGTCGCGATAGCGGACGACGCCGACAGCGCCGTCGCCGCGGCGGAAAAGCATCAGCCGCATCTCGCGCTACTCGACCTGCACCTCGCCCGCGGCACGACCGGCTTTTCCGTCGCGGTGCGCCTGAACGATTTCAACGTCCCGTCGCTGTTCGTGAGCGGCAAGGCGCCGAGCTTTCCGATGCCCGACCTTGCACTTGGCTGCCTGATGAAGCCGTTTACCGCTGAGGACGTCCACCGTGCGCTGGCGCTCGCGGAGGACAAGCTGCGCGGACGCGACGCGCTCAGGGTTCGCTTGCCGCGCAACCTCACCATCTATGACGAGCCGTCGCGCATGGTCGACGTTCACGGGTTCATACCGTCGAAGCCGTCACTAAGAACACGGCTAGAACACTGGATAGCATCCTGTCAGCGGACCTAGCTTGAGGGACCGGCCGGGCGGCGCGGTTGGATGCCCCGCGTGGATTCGAACCACGATTGACGGAGTCAGAGTCCGTAGTCTTACCATTAGACGACGGGGCAGCGCCCAAGGCGGCGAGCGCGCGAGATAGGGACTTGGGTTAGCTGCTGTCAACGGCCCCCGCGCCGCGGAAAAGCCCTGCAAACTTGCCCTCTTGCCCCGTTCGGGCTTACATTCGGGGCAAGTCAGCCGCCGTATCTCCGGCGGTGAAAGATAAGAACGGGCGTTGTTATGGCGCAGCATGTCGCCAGTGCGCCGGCGCCGCAAATGCGGCAGGAACCGGCCCTATCGAGTCCCCCCGAGCGGCGGCTCGGTCAACCACATCTCCAGCGCAAGACGTACGGCGCGCTCGACCTCGGCACCAACAATTGCCGGCTGCTTATCGCTCGTCCCAACGACGGCGGCTTCACCGTGATCGACGCGTTCTCGCGCATCGTGCGCCTCGGCGACGGCCTGTCGCAGACGGGCCGGCTTTCCGACGAGGCGATGGATCGCGCGGTCGGCGCGCTGGCGGTGTGCGCCGACAAGCTGCGTCGCCGCAACGTTTCGCTCTCGCGCTCGGTCGCCACCGAGGCCTGCCGCCGCGCCGCAAACGGCCGCAAGTTCGTCGAGCGCGTGCGGACCGAGACTGGAATTGCGCTCGAGGTCATCGAGCCCGCCGAGGAGGCGCGGCTGGCGATGCTGGGCTGCCACAAACTGCTGGAGCCTGGCGACGGGCCCGCGCTGATCTTCGACATCGGGGGCGGCTCGACCGAGCTGGTGCTGATCGACCACGTCAGCGGCACGCCAAGGATCCGTAGCTGGTGGAGCGCTCCCTGGGGCGTCGTCTCGCTGACCGAGAGCGAGGGCCGCGAAGCGATCGAGGGCGAAGACCGGGTCAAGGCCTACATGCGCATGCGCGAACGCGTCCGCCGGTCGTTCGACCAGTTCGAGGCGATGCTTCCCAAGGACCACGAAGGCATTCGCCTGCTTGGAACCAGCGGAACGGTCACAACCTTGGCGAGCGTGCACCTGGCGCTGCCCAGCTACGACAGGCGGGCCGTCGACGGGCTCCACGTCCCGATCGACGCGATGAAGACGATCAGCACGATGATCGCCGAGATGGACTATCAGGAGCGTTCGAACCTGCCCTGCATCGGGCCCGACCGCGCCGACCTCGTGGTCGCGGGCTGTGCCATTCTCGAAGCCATCCTGGAGATCTGGCCCGCCAAGAAGCTCGGCGTGGCCGACCGCGGAATCCGCGAGGGCATCCTGCGGTCGCTTATGGCCAGGGACGGGTACAAGTTGTGAGGGGCGGCCGGGGGCCGCGGCAAAGGGTTCGAACCGCCCGCAATCGCTCCGCTTCCTCGACGCGTTGGCTCGAGCGGCAGCTCAACGATCCCTACGTCCGCCGGGCGAAGGCTGAAAATTACCGCAGCCGCGCCGCCTACAAGCTGCTCGAGCTCGACGAGCGCTTCGGCCTGCTCAAGGGCGCAAGCGCGGTCGTGGACCTGGGAATCGCGCCCGGCGGCTGGAGCCAGGTCGTTCGACGCCGATCGCCAAAGGCTCAAATCGTGGGCATCGACCTGCTTCCCACGGACCCGATCGAAGGCGTCGCAATCCTTCAGATGGATTTCATGGACGAAAAGGCGCCCGACCGGTTGAAAGCCGAGCTTGGGGGCACCGCTGACCTCGTGCTGTCGGACATGGCCGCGAACACGGTCGGCCACCCGCAGACAGACCATTTGCGGACGATGGGCCTTGTCGAAGCGGGACTGGAATTCGCGAAGGAAGTGCTGCGTCCGGGCGGCGCATTCGTGGCCAAGGTTCTTGCCGGCGGAGCGGACAACAATCTCGTGGCGGAGCTGAAGCGGCACTTCACCAGCGTCAAGCACGCCAAGCCGCCGGCAAGCCGCAAGGACAGTTCCGAATGGTACGTCGTCGCGCAGGGGTTCAAGGGGGCGTAGGCCCTCAGCTCAGCCCTCTTTGCGGGCCTCGGCGATAGCTTTCTTCAGCTCTTCGTAGCCCACCGCGCTGTTCAGTACGCGATCGCCGACGATGAACAACGGGGTCCCGGTCGCACCGAGTGCTCCAGCGATCTGGAAGTTCTTCTTTAGCTCGGCCTCGATGTC
>JAEZIO010000072.1 GCA_023436615.1 Pseudomonadota bacterium
GCGAAGGCCGACGACCCTTATCTGTGGCTAGAGGAAATCGAAGGCGCAAAGCCGCTCGCAACGGTAAAGGCGTGGAACGCCGAAACGGAAGCGGCGCTGGCGCACGTTCCCGGCTACGAGCAGCGCCGCCAACGAGCGCTGCAGATCCTCAACGATCCTCACCAGATTGCCCTGCCGTCCGCGGTCATGGGCGATCTCGTCGCGAACCACTGGGTCGATGCCGACCACAAGCGCGGCCTGTGGCGCGTCTCGCCGCTCGCCGCTTATCTCGCCGGCGCGCCGCAGTGGCGCACGCTGATCGACGTCGATGCGCTCGGAAAGGCCGAAGGCAAGAGCTGGGTCTGGCACGGCGCCGATTGCCTGCCGCCCGCGTACCAGCGCTGCCTGATCTCGCTGAGCCCCGGGGGCGGCGATGCCGACGTCATCCGCGAGTTCGACATTGCGAGCGGCAAATTCGTGGCCGGGGGTTTCGAGGTTCCGCTCGGCAAGAACAATGCAACGTGGATCGACCGCGATACTCTGCTCGTCGCGCGGGTCGAAGGCGACGAGACGGCGACCCGGTCCGGATATGCGCGCACGGTCCGCAAGTGGAAGCGGGACACGCCGTGGAGCGCCTCCACTCTCGTCGCCGAAGGAACGCCCGACGATATCGCCGTCAGCCCCTTTGCCGTGATGGATGGAACCGCGCGCTATGTGGGCGTCGATCGCGGAATCGGCTTTTACGCCGACAAGCATTCGATCCTGATGCCCGACGGTCGGCTCGTCGAGCTTCCGATCCCGGAGACGGCAGAGTTCCAGACGATTTTTGCCGGCCAGGCGATAGTGAGGCTCATCGACCCGCTGGGCAGATTCCAGCCGGGCAGCGTCGTCGCCTTCGACATGGCCGCGATGCTGAGGGGTAAGAAGCCCGAGCCGACCCTGGTGATGGCGCCGACTGCGACGCAATCGATCGAGGAGATCGCGGCGAGCGACAATATCCTTTGGATCAAGGCGCTCGACGATGTGTCAGGAAAGCTGATGCAGTTCGCGCGCCAATCCGATGGAAGCTGGGCAGGGCGCGACATGGGGCTTCCGCCGAACAGCACCATCCAGATCGTCGGGACAGCAGACAAGCAGGACCTGGCGTTCGTGACCGTCGACAGCATGCTCTCGCCGACGGCCCTGCTGGCTGTCGGGAACGGCCCTCCCACGCTCGTGCAGGCGCTTCCCGCGCAGTTCGACGCTTCGCGATTCACGGTCGAGCAGCGCTTCGCGACCTCGAAAGACGGCACGCGCGTCCCTTATTTCCTGGTGCGCAAGAAAGGCGCGACGGCGCCGACCGGCACATTGATCCACGCCTATGGCGGATTTCGCGCCGCGCAGACGCCGACTTATCTGACGGAGCAGCCCTACCGCTCGGGCCCCCTCGGCCTGTTCTGGGTAGAGGACGGCGCGGCCTATGTGCTCGCCAACATCCGTGGCGGCGGCGAGTACGGGCCGGCCTGGCACAAGGCGGCTTTGCGCGAAAAGCGGCAGAACAGTTTCGACGACCTCGAGGCCGTGGCGCGGGACCTCATCGCGGGCGGCATTGCTCGCAGGGACGGAATCGCGATCTCCGGGCGCTCGAACGGCGGAGTGCTCGTCGGAGCCGCGATGACGCAGCATCCGGACCTCTATTCGGCCGTGATCGCAGGGTCGCCGCTGTTCGACATGAAGCGCTACTCGCACTTGCTCGCCGGCGCTTCGTGGATCGACGAATA
Organism: Pseudomonadota bacterium; assembly: GCA_023436615.1. Classification (GTDB taxonomy): domain Bacteria; phylum Pseudomonadota; class Alphaproteobacteria; order Sphingomonadales; family Sphingomonadaceae; genus Sphingomicrobium. The sequence continues at coordinate 1,740 of JAEZIO010000072.1, forward strand.
TGGCGATCCCGACAAGCCGGCGGACTGGGCGTTCATGTCGCGATATTCGCCGTACCAGAACGTCAGGCCGGGCGTGAAATACCCGCCGGTCTTCTTCTACCTGTCAACGAAAGACGACCGCGTTCACCCGGGACACGCGCGCAAGGCCGCAGCAAAGCTCAAGGCCTACGGCAATCGCGTTTATTACCACGAATATCTCGAAGGCGGGCACTCGGTCGGTGCCGACCGAAGCGAGGATGCGGTTCGCGCGGCGCTGCTCTGGGCGTTCCTGACGAAGGAGATTGGCGGCGGCGACTGATCGCGCCGCCGTCGCTTAACGGCCCGTCGAGCCGTGGCCCGCGTTGGGCTGCTCGGCTTCCACTTCCTTGGTGACCGGGACCTGCACCTTGCGGCAGATCTTGCCGGTCGCCCCGAGACGCGAGCCGGTTTCCTGCTCGGCGGAGACCTTTTCGCACACGACCTTCGTGACCGTCTTGGGTTTCTCTACCGGCGCGGCGTCGGCGGGAGCCGGCGTTTGCGACAGTGCGGCGGTTGCCGTCATTCCCACAATGGCGAACGCAACCAACATCTTAGTCATCAAAGGCTCCCTTTAGAAACGACCGCGCGTAGCGGCTCCGGCCCGCTCGCGAAAGGCGGCTTTCGACAAACGACCGTGAACCGCGGCTTTATCCGTGCTTGTCGACCTCGATCGTCGCGCCGGAAGGATGGTGCCGGTCGAGGTGCCGCTTGATGATCCGCAGGTTGCGAGTGTTCGATCGGAAGAAGAAATCCGGGATCGCCCCGATCCAGGGGATCAGGCCGAGCAGCCAGTCGACGCCGATATTCCCGCCCATCCGCGCCAGGTGCCATTTCGACATTCCGAGGTTGCGGGCCTCCCAGGCGAGATAGGCGCCGATCGCGGCGGCCGCGGTGGGGCCGGCGATCGGTACGAAGTCGAGGATGACGTCGAGCCCGACGGGGCGATTGATCCCCGGCACTACGACGATCCGCTCCATCAGCCGCTCGAGCGCCTCGACGCGCCGCCGCACGGAGAGCGCATCGGTGCCGAGGGAAAGCCCACCCGTCCGCTCGTCGCCAGCCATCGTCATTCGCCAGTCCGATCCAGCCGTTGTTCCAGGCCGGTCAGCGTGTGGATCGCAAAGCGGTTCCCCGAGAAGCCGGCGATCCTGGGGCCGACCAGCGACCAGCGGATCGGCGCCGCGATGGGGATGAACAGCTGCAGCTCGTCGATTCGCTGCGCGGCTTCGTTAAGCAGCGCGCTGCGTTGCGGCGCCACCGGCGTCGTCCGCGCGGCGTCGAGCAGCTCGTCGATGCGGGGCTCGCAGATCGCTGCTGCTGTGCAGTGGAAATGGCGAAGGAACCAGGCTGGCGATGTCGAGGGCGCGACCTCGTCGACGAGCCGGAGGTCCGCAGGTTGCCCTCGGCTGGCGCGTTCGACGCTGAGGCCAAGCACACCCCAATCCCGCTTGAGGCGCTGCAACAGCATTTCAGCGCCGGGGCCCTCGGGCAGCGCAATCCGGACAGTCGGCGCAACGCCGTCTGTCATGAACCGCCTGGCTGCGGCGGTCAGAGCCGGGAGGCGCTCCGCCAGAGGCGTCGCCGCCCACTGGGGCGGGAGCGGGTCGGCGATGTTGTCGAGGCTGGGCTCGAGGACGGTTGCCCGCGGCGCAAGCCCTGGAACCGCGAATTCGGCGACCAGGCCGTCGCGGTCGATCGCTTCGCTCAGGAGCCGCCGCATTTCCGGATCGGATAGCGGCCCGCTGGCGCGGAGCGGTATCAGCCCGAACAGCCCCGACGCCGGATCGAACTGGAGCGCCCGCCGCGGCAGCTTGGAGCGCTGCGCAAGCGGCAGGTCGGCGAACGTGCCGCCGAGCACGAGATCGGCTTTGCCGGCCGCGAACGCACGGATGGCGTCGGCTGGCCTGGCCCCGGACAATCCGACCTCCTGGCGCTCCGCCTGTTCTTCGTCCGCCGTCGCGACTTCGCGCGTGAGGCGAATCACCCCGTCGCGGCTTTTCCTCCGGTCGATGAAGAAGGGGCCGGTGCCCTGGCCTTCATGGACGAGGCCCATCTCCGGCTGCGCCAGCAGCTGCAGCAAATTCGGCCTGGGCTGATTGAGCCGGATTTCGAGCACCCGGTCAGTCATTGCGACGATGTCGTCGACGGCGGCAAAAGCGTCCTTCAACGGGTTTCGGCTCGATTGGCCGACATGTCGGCGAAGGAGCCGGGCGACCTGCTCCGCCGTGACCTTGCGACCGTTCGCCCACGTGCCATTCGCAAGACGGAAAATGTAACTGAGGCCGTCGTCGCTGACGTTCCATGTTTCGGCGAGCGCCGGTTCGATCTGCCCACGCGCGTCGAAGCGGACGAGCCCCTGGGCTGCACTGTCGATAAGGATTGCTTCCCCGGCCGTCAGGGTCCCGCCGTCCGGATCGACCAGTCGGGGAGTGTCGCCTAGCGCGATGACCTGCACCAGGCCTTCCGATTCGCGCTGACAGGCGCTCATCGCGGCCGCCACGACGGCGATTGCCGCGAGCATCAGGGACCGGCGAATGAAAGCGACCCGCATCGTGCGCGAGCAATAGCCGCAATCGCCTGTTCAGCAACTCTCTGGCGTAATTCGCGGCACTGTTTTACTGGTATAAGGCAGTTGCCTCTGCGGAGTGGCGTGCGTGGCCGATTACGACGGGATCTGGACTCGGGGCGGCGTCAACGTCGAGGACTTGCCCGATCCGTTCGCCCCCGCTGAACCGGCGCCACTCCAGCCCGCGGCTCCCAAAGACCAGCCGCCGAAGTCCCGCTGGGGGCGGGTCCGCGTCGTCACTTATTGCATCCTTGGCCTCCTGCTTCTGACCTTGGTCTGGCTGATTTTCACGGCACCGCTGTCGCGCGCGCTCGAGCCGCTGCCCGACCCCGCCATGCTGTTCCTTTCCGAGGAGGGCCGGCCGATTGCCCGCCGCGGCGCGATCAAGGAAGCGCCAGTCGAGATTGCGAAGCTCGATCCACTGACCGCCGCTGCATTCGTGTCGATCGAGGATCGTCGCTTCTACAGGCACTGGGGCATCGATCCGCGCGGGATAGGCCGGGCGTTCCTTGCCAACCTTCGTGCGGGCGGCGTCCGCCAGGGCGGAAGCACGATCACGCAGCAGCTTGCCAAGACCAGCTTCCTGTCGGCTGACCGCAGCCTCAAGCGCAAGGCCCAGGAGGTTATCATCGCCTTCTGGCTCGAAGGCTGGCTGAGCAAGGACGAAATCCTGTCGCGCTACCTGTCGAGCGTATATTTCGGCGACGGAGTTTACGGACTGCGCGCGGCTGCCCACCATTATTTCAAGCGCGACCCGGAGCGGCTGACGCTCGCGCAGTCGGCGATGCTTGCCGGCCTCGTCCAGGCGCCGTCCAGGCTGGCGCCAACACGCAACCTGAAACTTGCCCAGAAGCGAAGCCGCCTCGTGCTTCAGACCATGGCCGACACCGGCGCCATCTCGGAAAGCAGGGCCCGGGCGGTAAAGCCGGCGCGGCCCGTCCGGCAAAAGGCGAAGCTGCCCTCCGGGACCTATTTCACCGACTGGGTCGCGCCGCAGGCGCAAGGCGCGTTCGACTCCGAATTCGGGGAAGTGCGGGTCGGTACGACCCTCGACTCCGACCTGCAGCGCATTGCCGTTCGGGCGGTGAACCGCGCAGCCATCGGCGATGCCCAGGCGGCGCTGGTCGCGATGCGCCCGGACGGGCGGATCGTCGCCATGGTCGGGGGCGGGAGCTACGCGGCCACGCCATTTAACCGCGCCACGCAAGCGCGGCGGCAGCCGGGCTCGGCGTTCAAGCTGTTTGTCTACCTCGCCGCGATGCGGGCCGGCTGGACCCCGGACAGCCTCATTGAGGACAGGCCGATCACGATCGGCGACTGGACGCCGTCGAACAACGATCGCGTTTACCGCGGCAAGATCACGCTCCGCGAGGCATTTGCACGCTCGAGCAACGCGGCGACTGTTCGCCTGTCGGAGAGCGTGGGGCGGGGCAATGTGATCCGCGCCGCGCGGGACCTCGGCATCACCTCGCCCTTGCCTGACAAGCCCAGCCTTGCCCTCGGCACCGGCGGCGTCAGCCTGCTTGAGCTGACATCGGCCTATGCGGCAATCCTCTCCGGCCGCTTTCCGGTTCAGCCGCGCGGCCTGCCGGACGCACCCGAAGAAGCTGCGTTCGACGCCTTCTTCAACGCACGCGGGACGCTCGGACCCGAGCGGGACCGCGCGCCGATGCTCGACCTGCTGTGGGCGGCGGCGAACACCGGCACGGGCAAACGCGCCGCTTTGCTGGTTCCGACCTTCGGCAAGACCGGGACCACGCAGGATAATCGAGACGCCCTTTTCATCGGATTCGCGGGCGACCTCGTGGTCGGCGTCTGGGTCGGCCGCGACGACGACAAGTCATTGGGAAAGATCAGCGGCGGCACCGTCCCTGCACGGATATGGCGCGATTTCATGACCTCCGCGCTGTCAATCGATGGCCGCAGAGGCCCTCCGCTCCCGGCCGGCTATCGCAACTCTCCGGACCAGCGACGCCCGCCTGCCGATCACCCGAGCCCGCTGCCGGGCGAGTGGAGCGAGGCGAGCAAGCCGCTCCGCGAGCTCGCCGACGCGCTTCGCGAGCTCGTCCGGTAGCTATTGTGTCTTGCGGGCGGCGCGGACCCAGATTTCCGTCGTGTCGGTGATCGCCGCGTAGCGGTAACCGCGCATCACGCGCAAAACCGGCGGTTCGCGCATGAGCCACGCCTTGGTCGGCCGATCGACGAGGATGACGTCGGGCGAGCCGCGATCGACGTCGGTCGCGAACGACTGGATGTCCTCACGGTAGGCGGCTCGAGTCGCCGGCTTGTCCAGCCCGACGAAACGCGCGCCGCTTGCCGTAAACAGTGATGCCCGCGAGCCGATCCATCTGCCGCCGACGTTGCGGGTCACGGGATGGCCGCTCGTCAGCTCCGTGCTCAGCGCGATGACTCGCGGCGCCGGGGGGGCCACTTGCCGGATGGCGGCAGCGACGGCGGGGTCCGGGCGAATGGCCCAGTGGTACATCGCGCAGGCCATTACGAAAGCCAGCGCAGCGCCGACCGCCGCCCGACGAGCGCGTTCGATTCCCGGGCTGCCGAGGATCGCGAACGCCGATGCGAACGCCAGACCGCTCTGCGGCAGCCAATGGTTGGGGTAATTCTTCGCCTGGGCAAAGGCGGCGAGCATGAATCCGGCCGATCCGAGCGCCCACGCAATTGCGATGGCCGGGATTCGCGGGGGCCGAAGCATGAGGACCAGCGCGAGGCAAAGCATCGGAAACAAGGACGGTCCGACGAAGATCTTCCACGGCAGGTCGTGCATGCGGCCGTACACGGGCGCGAGCGTAGGCAGCCACTCGAGATAGGCCTGAGCGAAGTATAGAATGGCAAGGGCGTACGCGACGACGACGGCTGCAGCCGCGCCGATCGCCGGAAGGAGAGGCGCTAGCGAACCACGTTTCCACGCCGCCCAGATGGCCGGAATGCCCACCGGAAGCAGGAAATAAGGCTTGATGACGATCGCGAGCCCGGCTGCGATCCCGCTTGCGCATAGTGCAGCGCGGCCAACCGCCTTGTCTTCGGCGAGCGCCGCAAGCACTGCGAGGGCAGGGAAGGCGAGCAGCAGGGCCGCATGCTCGCGCTGGGCGAACAGGCCCATCGGCAGCACGAGCGTCGTCGCGGCGACTGCCGATCCGATCCAGCTTGCAGCGGGGCCGTCGCCGAGGCGCGAAGCGACGCGCGCGGTTGCGACCGCGGATGCGAGCGCGGCCGCCACGAATGCCGCGACGATCAGGGCTTCCGGCTTGGCACCGACGATCCCGGCCGCCCACACGAGCGGGAGGTACATCCAGACCGAGGCTGGCGGATTCACTTCCAGTATGTCGACATAGAGCCGGTCGCCGGCCAGAACGCGGTCGCAGACCGTGATCAGCCAGGACACGTCGGCATCGATCGGAATCCATAGCGCCTGGACCAGAATGGCGACCGCGGCGGCTGCGATGATGGGAAGCGGCGCGATGCTGCTGCGCACCGCGTCCGCCCGCTGCGCTTGCGGCTGGAGCGAGAGGAGCTGCGAGTAGGCGTTCATAAGGAACGCGTAGCCCGAATAATGTTAAATTTTGGAAACCCGGGACTTTAAGAGTTTCTCAACCCATGCAGACCTAATCCTGCCGGCAACCTACGCGATGTTTTGAGCGCAGGTGGGGGAGTTTGACTCCCGACAGTGGAGCCTAAGGAGACCGGACATGGCCAAGTTTCTGAAGCTGATTAAGAACGAGAAGGGTGCGACCGCCATCGAGTATGGCCTGATTGCTGCTCTGATTGCTGTTGCGGCTATTGCTGCGATGACGAGCATCGGCACTCAGCTGAGCGCGACCTTCACGGCCGTCAGCGGAAACCTGTCGACCGCGAACAGCTAAGTTCGTCGACAGCGAAAAAGGGAACGGCGGTGCCGAAAGGCGCCGCCGTTTCTTTTGTTGTCGGTCCGACCGCAGCCAGGATCGTCGATTCGAACGGCGGCGGCAGTCCGTTAACCAAATTTTCTGCACCTCGACCGTATCGCTTCAGGCTCGAGCAGCAGAGGCGAAAAGGGCGAACGCGGTGCAGATGAACAAGGTGATCGATTGGGGCGAGCGGCTGTTTCTGGTCGCATTGGCCGCTTTCTTCCTTCAGGCAATTCTGCCCCGCGCGCTCGAACACCCCTATCTGTTCATGCTGGCGATATCGGAATGCCTGCCAGTCGTGCTCATCCTGATCCGCAAGCCGGGTAGCATGACGACGGAACCCCTGCCGTTCCTATACGCCTTCCTCGGAACCGGTGCCGCGCTTCTCGTGCGCCCCGCTCCGGGCGGGTTCATGCTCCTGCCCGAATCCCTCGTCGCCTTGCTCATGACGCTCGGGGTCGCCGTCAATATTTCCGCCAAGGTGGCGCTATGGCGCAGCTTCGGCCTCGCCCCCGCGAATCGCGGAATCCGTTCGGGCGGGCCTTACCGCTATATTCGCCACCCGATGTATCTGGGCTATTTCCTCACGCAGGTCGGATTTCTCTTCGGCAACTTCACCATCTCCAACCTGGTCAAATACCTTCTCACCTGGTCGGTCCAGCTGCTCCGCATTCGCGAGGAGGAGAAATTCCTGATGACCGACACCGCCTATCGCGAGCTCGCGTCGCGCGTTCGGTACAGGGTGGTTCCCGGCCTCTACTGATCCGCAAGGGCCGTGCGGCACTTGCGAGTAGCAATTCGGGCAGCTAGGCGCCGCCGCAATCCATCACCCTTAGTTCTTGCACAGGAGACCGCCCGGTCATGGCCGTCACGCGCACCTTTTCGATCATCAAGCCCGACGCTACCCGCCGCAACCTGACCGGTGCGATCATCAAGATGCTGGAAGATGCCGGCCTTCGCGTGGTCGCTTCGAAGCGAATCCATATGACGCGCGAGCAGGCGGAGGGCTTTTACGCCGTTCACAAGGAGCGCCCTTTCTACAACGACCTGTGCAGCTTCATGACGTCCGGCCCGGTCGTGGTTCAGGTCCTCGAGGGTGAGGACGCCGTTCGCCGCAATCGCGAGATCATGGGAGCGACCAATCCGGCGGACGCTGCCGAAGGCACCATCCGCAAGAGCTACGCCGAATCGATCGAAGCCAATTCGGTCCACGGATCCGACAGCGACGAGAATGCGAAGATCGAGATCGATTACTTCTTCAAGCCCGACGAGATCGTCGGCTAGGCGCGTCTAGCGGCCGCCCATTTCGAGGAGGCGCCGCGGGGCAGCTAGCTCCCAGCTTCTCGCGACTCGGTCGGCCACGTGGGCCCAGTCGACCGCGTCACCGGCGAGGTCGATCGCGACCCATCCTGCCGGTCCGAGATATGCCGGCCGCGAATAGCTGTCGGGGTCCGCTTCGATGAGCATTGCCTGCTCGTCCGGGCCGGATGTCCGGACGCACACCGCCATCTTGTGGTCGTTGTGGTGATTGTTGCGGAACTGCGCGAATTGCTTGCCCGCTACGAAGAATGTCGGCTGACCGTGGGAGAGGCGTTCCTCGGTCTCGGGAAGCTCGAGCGCCGTTTCGCGGAGTCGGGCAAGGGCATCCTCGTTCATCGCTTCACGAACTCCGAAAGAGCGTCGGGATAAAGCCGGTGCTCGGCTTCGAGCACACGCGCTTCCAGCAATTCGGGGGTGTCGTCCGGCTGTATTGGGACTTCGGCGCGGCCAATCACTTCGCCGGCATCGAGCTCTTCGGTAACCAGATGGACGCTGCAGCCTCCCGCAGCGTCGCGTGCCTCGATAGCCCGCCTGTGCGTGTCCAAGCCGCGATATTTGGGAAGCAGGGACGGGTGGATGTTCAGAACGCGGCCGCTCCATTCCCGAGTGAATTCCGGCGACAGGATGCGCATGAAGCCCGCCAGCGCGATGGTGCCGACGCGGTGGTCGCCCAGCGCCTGGTCAAGCGCGGCTTCCCAGGTGGCTTTGTCGGTATCGCGGCTGTCCCAGGCCCAAGTCGGAACGGCGCGGTCGCGCGCCCATTCCAGACCCGGCGCCAGCGGCTTGTTCGAGGATACGAGAACCACATCGTAACCCGCGGCCTGCTCGACGAGGGCCTTCATATTGCTGCCGCGCCCGGAGATCAGCACCGCCACGCGGCGCTTGTCTCGAGCGGAGTCAGGCATCGTGCCTGGCGGCCCACTCATCGGGCGAGCCCCAGCTGCCGGCCGGACCTGCTACCGTGCAGCCGCGTGGGCCGGCCACGACGCGGCCGATAATGCGCGCCTTCTCGCCGCTGCTACGGAGGCGTTCGATTACAGCGTCCGCGTCGGCCGAATCGACGATGGCGACCATGCCGATGCCGCAGTTGAAGGTCCGCGCCATCTCCTCGGCCGCGATGCCGCCGGCGTCCTGGAGCATGGCGAACAGCGGAGGGAATGCCCAAGCGCCCGCGTCTACCTCGGCGCGGCAGGCTTCGGGGAGGACGCGCGGAATGTTCTCGAGCAGGCCGCCGCCGGTAATATGCGCGAGGCCGTGGATGAGCCCATCGCGCAGGAGCGGGAGCAGCGCCCTGACGTAGATGCGGGTCGGTTCGAGCAACGCTGCTCCCAAGGTTATCCCTGGGAGGAAGGGCGCCTCTGCGGCGAGGTCCCACCGGCGGTCCGACACGATGCGACGGACCAGGGAAAACCCGTTGCTGTGGATGCCGGAGCTTGCGATGCCCACGATCGCATCACCGATTGTGACTCGGCTGCCGTCGAGAACGGCGCTGCGTTCGACGGCTCCGACGCAAAAGCCGGCGAGATCGTAATCGCCGCCGGCGTACATGCCAGGCATCTCGGCGGTCTCGCCGCCGATCAGTGCGCAACCGGCTTGTCGGCAACCCTCCGCGATGGAACCGACGACTGTCTCGGCAAGCTTCGGTTCGAGCTTGCCGGTGGCGAAATAGTCCAGGAAGAACAACGGCTCAGCGCCCTGGACGATGAGATCGTTGGCGCACATCGCGACGAGGTCGATGCCAACCCCTTCATGACGATCGAGGTCGATCGCAAGCTTGAGTTTCGTGCCCACGCCGTCGTTCGCGGCAACGAGAAGCGGGTCTTCAAAGCCCGCCGCCTTGAGGTCGAACAGCCCACCGAAACCGCCGAGCTGCGCGTCGGCGCCCGGGCGGGCCGTCGAGCGCGCGATGGGCCCGATGGCTTTGACTAGCGCATTGCCCGCGTCGATGGACACGCCGGCGTCGGCATAAGTGAGCGGCTTTTGCGGCATCGGCTTGGCGACTAGCCAGAAGCCGCTTGGATTTCCACGACCTTGTCGGCAATACGGCGGCCAATGGCTCGCCGCCCATGGTTCCTCGCAGCATTCCTCGTGCTTTTCGGCTTCGCTCTCGGCGGGGCGCTGTTCGCGCAAATGGAGAGCGGCGATCGCGGGATCGCACCGCTCGACAGCTCCGGAACGCTCGAGATCGACGGCATTCACGTCGACGTCGGAGCGAAGGACGCGCAATCCGCGCGGTTCGCGGGCTGGCGCATTGCCCAGCGCCAGGGCTTCAAGATGCTTTGGGCGAAGAGCCACAAGCTTCCGATCAGCCAGGCGCCGACACTGTCCGATGCGACGCTCGACCAGATCGTCGCGTCGATCATCGTCCAGCGCGAAGAGATCGGCCCGAACCGCTATATCGCCGACCTGGGGATCCTTTTCGACCGCGCGCGCGCCGGCGAGCTGCTTGGAATACCCGGAGTTAGTCGGCGTTCGCAGCCGATGCTGCTGATTCCGATCATCGTCACCGCGGGTACAGCGACGAGCGTTGAATTGCGCAATCCCTGGCAGAGGGCATGGGCGCAATTCCGGACGTCCCAAAGTCCGATCGACTATGTGCGGATCAGCGGCTTGGGCATTGACCCTCTGTTGATCAACGCGGCGCAGACGAGGCGGCCGGGGCGTGGCTGGTGGCGCAACATTCTCGACCTCTACGGCGCCGCCGACATCCTCGTCGCAGAGGTCATGGTGCACCGGCTATACCCCGGCGGACCCGCGCGGGCGCGGTTCGTTGGCCGCCATGGGCCCGACGGAGAAATCGTCGGCGGGTTCGACCTCACCGCCCCCAATAGCGCGGCGATCCCGGCGATGATGGCGGAAGGGGTTCGTCGCATGGACGAGCTGTTCACACAGGCATTCGCAGCAGGACGGTTGCAGCGCGACCCGACGCTGAACATCCCGGAGCCGCCGCCTCCACCGCCGGAACTGGAGGAGGACCGGCAAGCAGAATCGACGGCATCGGCGGTGACCTTCCAGGTTGCAGTCGCGGCACCTGACGCGGCGACCTATAATTCGGCGCTCGCGCATCTGCGGTCGGTCCCGGGGGTGCAAGGGGTCCAGCAGGTCAACATTGCGCTCGGCGACATCAGCTACTTCAGCGTCACCTACCGCGGCGACATCAGCCGGTTGCGGTCCATCCTCGCGTCGCGCGGCTGGGGCGTCGAGGCTTCCGCGGGTGGATTGAGAATGTTCGTTCCTCGTCAGGCGCCGGCGACGCCCGCCCCGCAGCCCGAGCCCACCAATACTGCTCAGCCGAGCGCTCAGAATCGAACGGGGTCGATCGCGGTGTCACAGCAGGACGCCATGCCGTGAGCAGCGGCGATCCGCGTGCTGCGCTGTCCCCCGGACAGGGTGCTCGCGCGGATCAGATCGCGCTGCCTCTCGACTGGCCCCAAAGCCAGGGCGAATCTCGGCTTATCGTCTCGGAGGCGAATGCCGACGCATTCGAACACTTCCGCAAGTGGAGCCTGTGGCCAGTCAAGGCGACGCTTCTCGTCGGACCGCGTCGGTCCGGCCGCAGCCTCCTTGCCCGAAACTTCGTCGAGCGTGTCGGCGGACGCCTGATCGACCAGGCGGAGCGAGCGGCGGAGGAAGATCTGTTTCACGCGTGGAACGCCGCACAGGAGAGCGGCCGGCCGCTCGTGATGATCGTCGACCGGACGCCGCCTGATTGGGAAATCTCCCTGCCGGACCTGCGGACGCGGATCGCCGTGACGCCGCTGGCGCGCATCGGCGAGCCCGACGATCGCCTCTTCCAGGCGCTGATCGAACTCCACTTCGCCGACCGCGGGCTGCATATCCCCCGCGACGCCCTGCGGTTCATGAGCGAGCGGCTGCATCGCGATTATTGGACGATCGAGAGGGCCGTCGAGTCGGTCGACCGCTTTGCGATCGCGGAGCGGGCGCGGCTAAGCCTGCCGACGATCCGGCGAGCGCTCATCGAAGCCGGGATGATCGACTCCTAGCCGCAAATTGCGCGCTCGACCCGGCCTGACGCATCGAGGTGGACGGTCAGGCGTTCGGCGCTGAACTCCATCGTCACCATCATGCCGGGCTGAACCCAGCGGAGACGGCGCGCACCGGAAACGCGCAGCATTTCTGAGCCTAGCTCCGACGTAGCCTGGCGGCCTGCGAACTGGTTGAGGTTCGAATTGCGGCAGGTGTAGCCGGGAGTTTCGCCATGCACCGGGATGGCAGGCTCCGGCATCGGCGCTGCCTGGGTCGAGCAGCCCGCAAGCGCCAGCACCGTGGCTGCGCCCAGAACGAGACGGCCGGTCATGCGTCCACCTCTTCGGCAATTCGGGTCATCTTGAGCTTTCCGTTCTCAATTGCGAATCCGAGCCGCCCTTCGACGAGGGCGAGCGCGTCGCGGCCGAATTCCTCGAACCGCCAACCCTTCAGAATGTTCAAATCGTCGCGCACCCCAGCGGCAAGCGATTCGAGGTCGTCGCTCCGGGCGATCAGCCGCGGAGCTACGCCGGTTTCCTTGGCGCGGATCTTCAGCAGCAGCTTGAGCAGGTCGCTGACGAGGGCGGCGTCCTTGGTCAGCCCCGGCCGGCGCGGCTCGCGGGACGGCAGGTCCTCCGCGGGAAGCGGCTCGGCCTTTTCCAGCGCCGCCATCAGGCGGCCGCCGATCTCATTGGACTTCCACCCCGTGGAGAGACCCCGCACCTTGCCGAGATCGTCCTGCGTCTTGGGCGGATGGGCGGCGAGCTCGACCAGCGTATCGTCCTTGACGATTCGGCCGCGCGGGATGTTCTTGGTGCGGGCTTCGATCTCCCGCCAGGCGGCGAGGGCCCTCAGGCGCCCAAGAACGGCGGGATTGCGGCTGGGCAGGCGAAGCCGCTTCCACGCATCTTCGGGCTCAAAGGCAAAGCCCGAAGGATCCGACAGACGCTCCATCTCTTCGTCGAGCCAGCCGCCGCGGCCCGTTTTCTTAAGCCGCTCGAGCAGCCGGGGAAAGATTTTCGCAAGGTGCGTGACGTCGGCGATCGCATAGTCGATCTGACGCTTGTCGAGCGGGCGGCGGCTCCAGTCGGTGAAGCGGGCCCCCTTGTCGAGGCTGTGGCCGAGCATCGATTCGATAAGATTGGAGTAGCCGACCTGCTCGCCGTGACCGAGCGCCATCGCTGCGACCTGCGTGTCGAACAGTGCGCGCGGCAGCTTGCCGGTGAGGTTATGGATGATTTCCAGGTCCTGGCTGCCGGCGTGGAAGACCTTCAGCACATCATCATTGTCGACGAGCAGGTCGAGCAGGGGAGTCAGGTCGAGATCGGCCTTGGGATCGATCGCCGCAGCTTCTTCGCTGCTCGCGATCTGGATCAGGCAGAGGTCGGGCCAGTAGCTGTTCTCGCGCATGAATTCGGTGTCCACGGCCACGAACGGGTGCTTGGACAGGCGCTCGACCAACTGCAAAAGCGGCGCGGACTCGGTAATTAGCGGGTGAATCTTCATCTGGACTGCGGCGCCCATAGCGCGGCCTGCCGCCTTGACAAAGTGGCGGGTGAATGGCGAAGCGCGGGCGCGATTTTTCCCGCCAGTCCCGGCCATTGTTGGAAACCGAACCCTTATGCACGCCTACCGTACCCATAGCTGCGCAGAGCTGACCGCCTCCGACGTGGGGAAGACGGTACGGCTGTCCGGGTGGATTCACCGGCGCCGCGATCATGGAGGCGTGCTGTTCGTCGACCTTCGCGATCATTACGGAGTCACGCAGATCGTCGCCGACGAGGACAATCCCATCCAGGACCTTCTCGACTCGCTTCGGCTCGAGTCGGTGATCACCGTCACCGGCGACGTGGTTGCCCGTGCGCCCGAAGCTGTGAACCCCAAGCTCCCGACAGGGGAGATCGAGGTGGTAGCCCGCGAGGTCGAAGTGCAGTCGCAGGCCGAAGAGCTTCCTATGCCCATCGCCACCGAAGCCGATTACCCCGAGGAGATCCGCCTCAAGTACCGGTACCTCGACCTTCGGCGAGAGCAGATGCACCGCAACATCCTGCTGCGATCATCGGTGATCGCGTCGATCCGGCGCCGGATGATCGAGCAGGGGTTCACCGAGTTCCAGACGCCGATCCTGACTGCCAGCTCACCGGAAGGCGCCCGCGACTATCTGGTTCCCAGCCGAGTCCATCCGGGCAAGTTCTATGCGCTTCCGCAGGCGCCGCAGATGTTCAAGCAGCTGATCATGGTCGCGGGTTTCGACCGCTATTTCCAGATCGCACCCTGCTTCCGGGACGAGGATGCGCGCGCGGACCGTTCACCGGGCGAATTCTACCAGCTCGATTTCGAGATGAGCTTCGTCACGCAGGAAGACGTCTTCCGGGCGATCGAGCCTGTGCTTGCAGGCGTTTTCGAGGAATTCGCCGAGGGCAAGGCCGTTACGCCCGCGGGCGAATTCCCGCGCATCCCGTTCCGCGAGGCGATGCTCAAGTACGGGACCGACAAGCCGGACCTTCGCAACCCGCTGCTGGTCCATGACGTTGGCAATCATTTCAAAGGCTCCGGCTTTGGCCTGTTCGCCGGGCTCGTCGAAAAGGGCGCGGTCGTTCGCGCGGTTCCGGCACCGAACACGGCAGCGCACAGCCGCAAATTCTTCGACGACATGAACGATTGGGCGCGCTCCGAAGGCTTCGCGGGCCTGGGCTATGCGACCCGAAAGGGCGGGGAATGGGGCGGTCCCATCGCGAAGAACCACGGCGCCGAGGGCATGGACAGGCTCGCCGACGAAATGGGCCTCGGGCCCGACGACGGCATCTTCTTTGCCGCGGGCAAGGAGGCAGAGGCAGCAAAGCTCGCCGGCTTCGCGCGCACTCGGGTGGCCGAGCAACTCGACCTGGTCGAGAAGGGCGCGTTCCGCTTCTGCTGGATCGTCGATTTCCCGATGTACGAGTATGACGAGGACGCGAAGAAGGTCGACTTCTCGCACAATCCCTTCTCGATGCCGCAGGGCGGGCTGGAAGCGCTGGAGACGAAGGACCCGCTCGACATCCTCGCCTGGCAGTACGACATCGTGTGCAACGGGGTGGAACTGAGCTCCGGTGCGATCCGGAACCACCGACCCGACATCATGTACAAGGCGTTCGAGATCGCCGGCTACACGCGCGAGGAAGTCGACGAAAACTTCTCCGGCATGATCAACGCGTTCAAGTTCGGCGCCCCGCCGCACGGCGGCTCCGCGCCCGGGATCGACCGGATCGTCATGCTCCTCGCCGGCGAGCCCAACATCCGCGAAGTGGTCCTCTTCCCGATGAACCAGAAGGCCGAGGACCTGATGATGAACGCGCCGGCCCCGGTGACCGCCAAGCAGCTTCGCGAGCTTGGAATCCGGATCGTCGAGCCAAGCTAGTCGTCAGGCCGCCTTCGTCCGCTCGATGTAGGCGCCGACGTTCTTCGCAAGAACGTCCATCGGGACGTTGCCGCCGAGGATGACGGCGTCGTCGAACGCCTTCAGGTCGTATTTGGCGCCGAGCTCTGCCTTGGCCTGGTCGCGCAACCGATTGATGGTGCTGTGACCGACCTTGTAGCCGCAGGCCTGGCCGGGCCAGCTGCAGTAGCGATCGACTTCGCTCGCCACTTCGACCGGGTTCGATCCGTTCACGTCGACGAAGAAGTCGACGCCCTGCTGGCGGGTCCAGCGCATCGCGTGGATCCCGGTGTCCACGACAAGGCGGCAACAGCGGAAGGCGATGGACTGAAGGAAGCCGAGCCGGCCGACGGGGTTGCCGTCATAAGCTCCGAGCTCGTCGGCGAGTTGCTCGGCATAGAGCGCCCAGCCTTCCGAGTAGGCATTGAAGGCGAGCAGCTGGCGGATCAGCGGCTCGTTGTGGGTATATGCGCCTTGCCAGATGTGGCCCGGGATCGACTCGTGGAAGGTGAGGTCGGCGAGGCTGTACTTGCGATGCAGGTCCGGCGTCTTGAGGTTGATCCAGAAGCGGCCGGGGATCTTTCCGTCGATCGAGCCGGCGCCGCCATAGGCTGCCGGCGCGCCCTGCTCGGCCTCGGCGGCGATCCGCTTCACCTCCATGTTCGGGTTGACCAGCGTGTTGAACGCGCGGGGCAGCTGCGAGCGGATCCACGCCAGCCGATCGTTGATGAACGCCATGATTTCGGCGCGGCCCTTGTCACCGTCGGAGAACTTGTACTTCGGATCCTTCGAGAGCGCCTTCATTCGGTCGCCGACGCTGCCCTGCGAATAGCCGATGGCCTTGAGGATCTCGTCCATCCGGGCGTGGAGGTCCGCGAGCTGTGCGCGGCCCATCTGGTGAATTTCCTGGGGCGACATCGTCGTCGTCGTTCCGGCCTTGAGCGCCCAGCGGTAATAGTCGTCGCCGAGCGGCCGCGACCACATGCCCGCGACATCGGTGGCGACGGCGCGCTCCGCCTCGAGCTCGGCGATCTGGCGCTCCAGCGCCGCTGCAACCGCGCTCGCGCTGATTGCCCTTGCGCGCGACTCCCAGTCCCCGGGGATGCCTTTCGCCTTCGTCCGTTCGACCAGGGATTCGACCAGCCGACCGCCCGAACGCGCGTTTTTCAGCGACAGCTGAAGCTGGGGAAGCGCCTTGTCGATAAGGAAGCGCGGAGGCACGAGGCCCATCGCCCGTGCGGACTGCAGGCGCCCGAGCTCGCCGTCGAGAGCCGCCGGATATTGCGCAAGCCGCGACAGATAGGCTTCCGCGTCGGCCGCCGTCTCGATCGGATGGTCGTTCTCTAGGAACTGGGGGACATCGAGATACGAGCCGACGTTCTGGATCACGACATATGGCGAGTTGCGCCATCCCCCGACGGCGACGTCGCCGTACGGAAAACGGAAGCCTTCGAGCGCCGTCGAATAAGCGCTTCGGACGACGTCGAAGTTGGTCCGCATCTGGAAGCCCAGCCCGCTCGAATCGAATGCCTGGACGCGCGCCAGGTCGGCCCTCAAGACGTTCGCGACCTGTTGCTGCCCGGCCGAGGAACGATCGCCGAGCCGGTACCGAAGTGGAGCACGGCCGCCGGTATCGATCCCGAGTGACGTGGCGCCTTCGGGAGAGAGGCGGAGGAGGTTCTCTGCGACGCTATCGAGGAGTGCGCCTGCATCGGCCTGGCTTAGATCCGAAGGCGCGATTGGCGCCCGCGCCGGCGCTACATCGGCAAGCGCCCGCGCGCATCCGGATAGCAAAGGCATGGCTGCGGTGGATGCAAGCGCGGCCAGTGCCTGGCGGCGACTGAAAGGATGATAGTGCAACTGCGAAGACTCCGGCGAAGATTCAGGAAAGTCCGCGGTCAGCCTCGACGATCAGGCAATTTCCTTCAACCCCGGTGATCCTCACTCGATCGCCGGCCCCGGCCGGGCCGCCACGAGCGCTCCACTCCGAGTCGCCGACCCGGACGCGGCCGCCATGTTCGTCGACGGCTGTGACGGCGACCACGGATCGCCCGACGAGTCTGGCCGATCGATCGTTGAGCAATGGGTCGACGCTGTGCGGACCCCGCACGGAATAGAAGCGCCGCCCGACCATGACGGCGATGACGCTGTACAGCGCGAAGAGCGCGAGTTGCGCTGCCGTTCCAAGCCCGAACAGGATAGCGAACAGCCCCGTCGCCATCGCCGCGGCGCCGATGAACACGAGGAAGAAGCCAGGCGCGATCACTTCCAGGATCAGCAGCAGCACGCCGCCGATCAGCCAAAGCCAGCCGGGATCGATTCCTTCGAGCAAGTCCGTCACCCCTCGACCCGCGGGACGCCCGGCTGTGAGCGCGGCCGCGATGCCGGACGAGGCGATTCGCTATCGGTCCCGAGCGCCTGCTTGGCGATCTCGCCGATGCCGCCAAGCGACCCGATGAGCTGTGTGGCTTCGACGGGAAACAGGATCGTCTTCGAATTGGGCGAGCGGGCGAAGTCGCTTACCGCCTCGACATATTTCTGAGCGACGAAATAGTTGATCGCCTGCGCATTTCCGTTGGCGATGGCGGTTGAGACCACTTCGGTCGCCTTGGCTTCCGCCTCGGCTGCGCGCTCGCGAGCCTCCGCCTGTCGGAACGCCGCTTCGCGCTCTCCTTCGGCTTTGAGTATCTGGGATTGCTTCTGGCCTTCGGCTCGCAGGATCTCGGACTGCCGTAGCCCCTCGGCCTCCAGGATCGCCGCTCGCTTCTCGCGCTCGGCCTTCATCTGGCGCGCCATAGCGTTTGAGATGTCTTGCGGAGGACGGATGTCCTTGAGCTCGACGCGCGTGATCTTCACGCCCCATGCCTCGGTCGCCTGATCGACGACCACGAGCAGCCGTGCATTGATCTCGTCACGTTTCGACAGCGTCTCGTCGAGGTCCATCGAGCCCATGACGGTCCTCAGGTTTGTCGTCGAGAGCGCCATGATGGCCGTGTAGAGATCGCTGACCTCATAGGCGGCCTTCGCCGCGTCGAGCACCTGGAAGAAGACGACGCCGTCGACAGCGACCATCGCATTGTCCTTGGTGATGATCTCCTGCCCGGGAATGTCGAGCACTTGCTCCATCATGTTGATGCGCCGGCCGACCCGGTAGAAGAACGGGGGGACGAAGTTGAAGCCCGGCTGGGCGACACGGACGAACCGGCCGAAATGCTCAATGGTGAAGCGGTAACCCTGATGAACGATCTTGACGCTCATCATCACGAAAAGCAGCGCGAGCACTGCGATTGCGGCCATCAAGGTGGTCAACATGTTGCTTCCCCGGTCTCTTCGATTCAGGGCATGATGCGACGACGATGGTTGGAGCGGAAGGAAAAAGCGACATGACGGCCGACCTCGCCACGGTGCGGTCGGTGCTGTTCCTGCCGGCATCCAATCCGCGGGCGATCGCCCACGCGCGCGAATCCGCCGCCGACATGGTGATCCTCGACCTCGAAGACGCGGTGAAGCCGGAGGATAAGGGGCGCGCGCGCTCCGCTGCATTGGAGGCCTGCGCCGAGCAATGGCCGATGCCGGTGGCGATCCGCGTGAACGGACCCGGCAGCGAGTGGCATTCGCTCGACCTCGACGCGGTTGCGCGGTCAGGCGCGCAATTTGGCGTTTTGCCGCGGGCCACATCTGCGCGGCTGGTCCGGGAAGCTGCGGAAGCGCTGTCGAAGCCGGTGCTGGCTATGGTCGAAACCGCCGCGGGCGTTTTGGCTGCGCACGAAATCGCGCACGAAGCGGCCGCGCTGCTCGCCGGCACCAACGATCTTGCTGCCGACCTCAAGCTGCCGCCCGACGCAGGGCGTGCGCCGCTGCAAACCGCACTTCAGACGATCGTGCTTGCCGCGCGCGCGGCCGGTGTCCCGGTGTTCGACGGCGTCTTCAACGATCTTGAAGACCTCGACGCATTCACTGCCGAGTGCAGCGAGGGCCGCATGCTCGGCTTCGACGGCAAGAGCCTGATTCACCCGAAGCAGATCGACTCGTGCAACCGCGCCTTCTCTCCTACGGACGAGGAGCTCGCGCGCGCCCGCCGGCTGGTGGACGCATTCGGCGGCGGAGCGGAACGTTTCGAAGGCCAGATGATAGAGCGGATGCACGTCGAGGCGGCGCAGCGGCTCCTCGACCGCGCGTGAAGTCCATCGCTGACGGCGTGCTCAGGCTATTGCTCACGGCCGTTCATTCGCTGCTCAAGGCGGGCTGGTTCGTGCGCCGGCCGGCCACGCAGGGAGCCCATGCGATCGCGTTGACGCCAGACAATAGGATCGTTCTCGTGAAGTTGCGTTACGCGCCCGGCTGGAGGCTGCCCGGCGGCGGGCGCTCGGAAAATGAGAGCGCGGCGCAAGCGGCGCTGCGCGAGCTTCGCGAGGAGATCGGCCTGACGTCGCACGGCGACGCGAGGCCCGTCGCCGACATCGACGAGACCGTCGATTTCAAGCGCGACAGCAATTCGCTCATCCTGGTGCGCGATGTCCAATATGTGCCCCGCTGGAGCTGGGAAGTGGAGCAGGTTTGCGAAGCTCGTCTCGACGCGCTGCCGCCCGACCTCGCCCCCTCGAGCGCCCGCTGGATCGAGTCGGCCCGGCCGCTGCTCTGATCGCGGGACTTGGCTCCGGCCTTGGCGAATCGGCCCCGTCCTGTCATGGGCCGATATGGCCGACCCGATCTTTGCAAATGACATTCCGCTGGGCCTGACGTTCGACGACGTCCTTCTTCAGCCTCTCCAGTCCAGCGTTCTCCCCAGCCAGGCAGATACCAAGACCGTCCTGACGCGCGAAATTCCGCTCAATATCCCGATCCTCTCTTCGGCGATGGATACGGTGACGGAAGCCGATATGGCGATTGCCCTTGCGCAACTCGGCGGTATCGGCGTGCTCCACCGCAACCTGTCGGTCGACGAGCAGGCCGCAGCCGTTCGAGCGGTGAAGCGGTTCGAAAGCGGCATGGTCGTCAATCCGATCACCATGCGGCCGAATCAGACGCTGGCGGAAGCACTCGAGCTGATGAAGGCCAACCGCATCAGCGGCATCCCCGTGGTGGAGAAGTCGGGCAAGCTGGTCGGCATCGTGACCAACCGCGACGTGCGCTTCGCGGAGAACCCGAAGCAGCCGGTGTCGGAGCTGATGACGAAGGAAAATCTAGCCACGGTCCGAATGGGCACGAGCCAGGAGGAGGCGCGCCGCATCCTGCACCAGCGGCGCATTGAAAAGCTCCTCGTCGTCGACGACGACAATCGCTGCGTCGGATTGATCACCGTGAAGGACATCGAAAAAGCGGTCGCCGCGCCGCTGGCGACGAAGGACGCCGAGGGCCGGCTTCGCGCAGCGGCGGCCACCACGGTGGGCGACAAGGGTTTCGAGCGCTCCCAAGCGCTGATCGAAGCCGGCTGCGACTGCATCGTCATCGACACAGCGCATGGCCACAACAGCGATGTCGGCCAGGCGGTCGAGCGTGTGAAGAGCCTCTCCAATTCCGTGCAGGTGATTGCCGGGAACGTGGCGACGGCGGATGCGGCGCAGGCGCTGGTCGATTCCGGCGCCGACGCCATCAAGGTCGGAATCGGTCCCGGATCGATCTGCACTACGCGGATCGTCGCGGGCGTCGGCGTGCCGCAGCTGACGGCGGTGATGGCGGCGGCCTCGGCTGCGCGCAAATCGGGCGTGCCTGTGATCGCCGACGGCGGCATCCGCACCAGCGGCGATATTGCCAAGGCGCTCGCCGCGGGCGCTTCGACCGTGATGGTCGGCTCGCTGCTCGCGGGCACCGAAGAGGCGCCCGGCGAGACGTTCCTGTACCAGGGGCGCGCCTACAAATCCTATCGCGGCATGGGCTCGGTCGGCGCGATGGCGAGAGGCTCCGCCGACCGCTATTTCCAGCAGGACATCCAGGATCACCTGAAGCTCGTGCCGGAAGGCATCGAGGGGCAGGTCCCGTACAAGGGTCCCGTCCGCGAGATCGTTCACCAGCTTGTCGGCGGCGTGAAGGCCGCGATGGGCTATACCGGGTCGCGGACCATCGACGAGCTGCAGACCCGCGCCAGGTTCGTCCGCATCACCAACGCCGGTCTGTCGGAAAGCCACGTCCACGATGTCGCGATCACGCGCGAGGCGCCCAACTATCCGACCCGCTAGCATCGTGGCCGACCCGACAAGCGGGGTCGGTGGTCCATGACCCCGGCGGCGCGGCTTCAGGCCGCGATCGAAATCCTCGACGAGGTCATTGAAGCGGCGCGCAATGAAGGCGCTCCGGCCGATGCCATCGTCACGCGCTATTTCAAGACACGCAGGTACGCCGGATCGAAGGACCGCCGTGCCGTTCGCGAGCTTGTGTTCCGAGCCATCCGCCGCACAGCCGAGCGGCCGGATAACGGGCGCGCCGCGATCCTGGGGCTGGCCACTGACGATCCCGAGCTGATTGGCCGGTTCGGCGAAGCGCGCGGCCCCGAACCGATCGCAGAAGGGGAGGCGGCTTCAGCGGCAGGGATCGTGCCTGCCTGGCTCGTTCCCGAGCTGTCGCCGCTTGTGGCTCCGGCCGAATGGCCGGCACTCACCGAGCGCGCTCCGCTCGACCTGCGCGTGAACGTCGCCCGCACCTCGCGCGAAGCTCTCCTCGCCGCCTTTCCGGGTGCGTCGCCAACTCCGCGCAGTCCCTGCGGCATCCGGCTGCCCGCGGACAGCCGCATCGACGAAAGCGCTGCTTATCGGGATGGCCTTATCGAAGTGCAGGACGAGGGCAGCCAGCTCATCGCGCTGGCCTGCGCGCCCGCCGGGGGGCAGCGGATCCTCGACCTTTGCGCGGGAGCGGGCGGAAAGGCGCTGGCGCTCGCCTCGGCTGCACCCGACGCGACCATTCTTGCGTGTGACAGCAACCGCGGGCGTCTCGCAAAGCTGCCACCGCGGGCGGCACGGGCAGGCGCGGCGATCGAAACCCGCCTGCTCAATCCGCCGGGCGAGCTCGAACAACTCCAGGACTGGCACAATGCCGCGGATCTAGTCCTCGTCGATGCCCCCTGCTCGGGAAGCGGCACGTGGCGCCGCAATCCCGAAGGGCGCTGGCGGCTCACTCCCGACAGGTTGGATCGGCTGGCCGCCGTCCAGGCGCGACTAATCGCGATCGCCGCCGAGCTCGTGAGGCCCGGGGGAGCCCTCGTCTACGCGGTCTGCTCCCTATTGACGCGGGAAGGGGCCGGCCAGGTCGACGCCTTCTTAGGCGGAGGTTCAGGTTGGATCGCGCAGGATATTCTTCTCGGTATCGGGCGTTCCGATGGTAACGGGCGGCTGCTTACGCCGGGCCATGACGCGACTGACGGGTTTTTCATCGCGCGGCTGGTGAAGCCATGTTAGAAACGCGGTTCGGCCTATGGAGAAGTTGATGCGGATTTCGCTTCGTTTTCTGGCACTTGGAATGGCAGCAACGCTGGTCGCGAGCCCCGTCGTCGGACAGCGGCCGGATAATCAGATCCTTCCATTGTCCGTCCAGCTGCAGCAGCAGGCCGAGGCGCAGATTGCGGCCGGAAAGCTGACCGAGGCCGCCGACCTCCTCGAAACGGCCTTGGCCGTCGACCCACGCAACCGCTTCGCGTTCGTCGACCTTGCGCGGGTTGCGAAGCAGCAGAAGCTTTTCGGCAAGGCCATTCGCCTCGCCAACGAGGCGCTGCAGCTCGAGCCCAACGACCTCGATGCGATCGAAGTGCAGGGCGAGGCGATGGTCGAGCTCGGCGCAATCCCGCGTGCGCGGCAAAATCTGGCGAAGCTCCAGCAGCTTTGCTCGAACAATTGCCGCCAGGTCGCAGCACTCTCGACCGCCATTTCACGTGGGCCGACGGTCGCTTCGGCAACGGCGCCGGAAGTGACCAAGAAGAATTAGTGGAGAGCGCGCGCAAGCGCGACGAAATCATCGACTTCTAGCGTCTCCGCCCGCCGTTGCGGGTCGATGCCGAGATCGGCAACCGCCTCAAGCGCGCCCGGAATCGTCTTGAGCGTCGAGCGAAGCATCTTGCGGCGCTGCCCGAACGCCGCCTCCGTCAGCCGCGCCATGCGCGCCGGATCGACTCCCTCCGGCATCGGCCGCGGGGTGATGCGGACGACGGCGGACGCCACCTTGGGCGCCGGAACGAAGGCTGAGCGGCTGAGCTGCATCGCGATCCGCGCGTCGCTGCGCCATTGCGACAGGATTGAAAGGCGCCCGTACGCGCTGCTTCCCGCGGTTGCGACGATGCGCTCCGCAACCTCCTTCTGAAACATCAGCGTTAGCGAGGTCCACCATGGCGGCCACTCGACCGTCAGCCAGCGAAGCAGGAGGGCCGTCCCGACATTGTAGGGAAGGTTGGCGACCACGCTCGCCCCTCGGCCTACGAGCGCCGGCTCATCGACCCGCATCGCGTCGCCTTCGACGACCTCCAGCTTTCCGCGATATTCGTCGGCCAGTTCCGCAAGCGGCGGGACGAAGCGACGGTCGCGCTCCACCGCGACGACGTGGGCGCCACGTTCCAGAAGGGCCCGAGTGAGACCCCCCGGGCCCGGACCGACCTCGTAGACGGTGCGCCCCGCAATCTCTCCGGCGCTTGCGGCGATCCTGCCGAGCAGCTGCCGGTCGAGGATGAAGTTCTGGCCGAGCGCCTTGCTGGCGTGAAGGCCGTGGCGGGCGATGACCTCCCGAAGCGGCTCTGGAGCGCTCACGCTGCCGCGGAGCGATGCATGGCGGAGGCACCCGCGAGGCGGAGCGCCGCCGCCATCGGACGGGGGTCAGCCCGGTCTTCACCGGCAATGTCGAACGCAGTGCCGTGATCGGGCGCCGTCCGGACGATCGGGAGGCCGAGCGTGATGTTCACGGCATCCGTGAAGTGCAACGCCTTGACCGGAATCAGGGCCTGGTCGTGATACATGCACAGCGCCGCGTCGTAACGACCGCGCGCCGTCTCATGGAAAAGCGTGTCGGCCGGATGCGGCCCGGTCACTCGCCAGCCCTCGGCTCGAAGCGCGGCAACGGCGGGTTCGATGACCTCGATTTCGGCGCGGCCGAGAAGGCCGCCTTCGCCCGAGTGCGGATTGAGGCCGGTTACGGCGAGCCTTGGTTCGGCGATCCCGAAATTGCGCTGAAGCCCGCGCAGCGTCGTTCGCCCGCGCGATTCGATGAGGTTCGCCGTCAGCGCGTCGGGTACCTCGCGCAGCGTGATGTGCGTGGTGACGGGCACGGTACGCAGCGTGGGCCCGGCGAGCATCATCACGACATTGCCCGCTGCAATGCCGCAGCGTTCGGCGACGAACTCCGTCTGGCCCGGATGCTGGAATCCGATGGAGTAGAGCTGCTCTTTCGAGACGGGTCCCGTGACCACCGCCGCCGCCGAGCCGGACCGTGCGAGGCCGACCGCGATTTCGAGCGCATCGAGCGAGCAATGCGCGCCCGCGACGCTGGGATGGCCCGGCCGGTCGGCCTCGGGCGACGGAAGCTCTATGAGCGGAAGACCGACATCGAACGCCGAATCCGCCTCGCGCGGGTCGTCGATGGTGGCGATCGGCCCGTCCCAGACAGCCCGAATCGAGCGCGAATCCCCGATCGCCACGAATGGCGCGAGCTCGAAGCGATCGCGATTGTCCCAGCATTTCGCCAGGACTTCCGGGCCGATCCCGGCTGGGTCGCCGAGCGAGACGGCGAGCGGAGGAAGCGCGGCGGATGTCACCCGCCGGACCTTAACGGTATTCGATCACCGCATCACGTCGAAGATCGCGCAGGTAGCGCCGGGCGCGCAAGTTGACGCGCTCTTCGTTGAGCTGGGCATAGACCTGGTCGAAGGTCGGGGCCCGCGGATCGACCTCGTCGCGGCCGCACAGCACCAGGACGCGAACGCCTTCCTCGAGATTGCCGAACGGCCGTGTCGCCTGGCCGACCTGCATCGGAAGCATGATTTCCTGAAGGGCGGGCGGAAGGTCGCGAAGCCTGATTTCGTCGCTCGATACGACCTCGCCCTTGAAGTCGGCCGCGATCTTGTCGGCACCGCCGCAACCGCCGACCGTCTGGGCGGCCTGCGCGAAGCGCGCGATGACCGGTTCCGCCTGCTGCCGCGTTGCCCCCTTCGGGAAGGTGATCGAGATCTGCTTCAGGCTAAGCACCGCGTTGCGCGGATCGGGCGCGAGCACCTTGCGAACGTCCTGCACCGCGACGATCGACACGCCTCCCGGAACGGCGATCGGGGCGCTGATCTGGCCGGGGCTCATCGACTGGACGACCGGCGACAGCTCTTGCGGAAGCTGTCCCGGCCGAAGCCATCCGAGGTCGCCTCCGACGGCGGCCGTGGATGCTTCCGAATATTGGCGCGCATAGGCGGCGAAGGATGCGCCGTTGCGGAGTTGCTCGATAATCTGGTTTGCCGTCGCCGTGGCCTTGGCGATGTCCCCGGCAGCCGCGGAGAGATAGATTTCGCCGACGCGATATTCGTTGCTGCCCTTGGCGGCATTCAAGCGGTCGAGCACGGCCTTCACCTCGTCGTCACCGACGCTGACGGTGCTCTCGATCCGCTTCTGCTGAAGCCGGGACCATGCGATTTCGCCTTTGATCTGCCGCCGGTACGACTTCATCGAGGAGCCGTGGCCCTTGAGATAATCGCCGAGCTGCTCGACGGTTTGCTTGTTCTCGCTGGCGATGCGCTGGACCACCTTGTCGATGTCGGAGTCGGTGACGTCGATCTTGTCGGCCTTTGCGGCCTGGATTTGCAGCGTCTCGTCGATGAGGTTGCGCAGCACCTGTTGGCGAAGCTGCTCCATCTGGTCGGCGGGAATCTCGCCGCCGTTCGCGATGGCCAGGAAGGCGAGCCGCTGGTCGATATCCGACTGCGTAATCACCTCGCCATTCACGATCGCTGTGGCCTTCACCACCGACGGCATCGTCGTTCCGAACAGCTGCACGTTTTCGGGGAGGTTGAGCGGGCGTGAACCCGGGCGCGCGGCTTCCGTCGCGGGGGCAGAATTCGTCTGGGCGAGCGCGGCCGTAGCCAGACCGACTGCAAGTGCCGCGATGCCAACCCGGGTGCGCGTCCCGAGGAATTGAGAAACTGCCACCAGTGATTTTCCCTTATTGCCCAAACAAATCCGCGACTTCGCCTTTAGCCGCGCCCGCTGAACGCAGGCTTAGCGGCCGAGGCCCTTCAATGCGATCTGGAGCGCGAAGGTGCTGCCTTTGCGGAACTCCCCGAGGCGCTCATAGTCGCGACGCCAGGTGACGCCAAGCTCCAGGCACTCGTCTTCATAGGCGAGTCCGAGACGGTTGCGGACGGGCTCGTACCCGTCCGCGATCGAGAAGGGGTCCTCGTCCTTGCCGGTAAGGTCGATCACGGTCGCTCCGAACACGGACCAGTAGCGGGCGAACTTCAGACGGCCGGCAAGCCGAAGCTCCTCGCGGTCGCGC
The DNA here is from genome assembly GCA_023436615.1 of Pseudomonadota bacterium. Classification (GTDB taxonomy): domain Bacteria; phylum Pseudomonadota; class Alphaproteobacteria; order Sphingomonadales; family Sphingomonadaceae; genus Sphingomicrobium. The sequence goes on from JAEZIO010000072.1 coordinate 28,393, forward strand.
AGGTCTTCGACCGCGGGATCGATGTCGCGGTTCAGCCGAAGGTAGCCAATCTGCGCATAGGTCTCGTTGCTTCCGATCGTCAGGTCCAACTCGTTGCGGCGAATGGCGAGATTGTCCTTGTCGACCCGGAAGCGGTGGGTGACGTCCAGGAAGCGGCCGTAGCGAATGCGCGTCCGCCCGACGACATCCGACAGTCGATCGGTGAGGCCCGTGCCTTCGGGAAAGATGCCCGGGCGCCGGTTCAGCCGATAGCTCTGCCCCACTGTCGTGCTGATCGACAGATTGGGGCGGTCGTAAAACCATTCGACGCCGTAGGTCACTCGCGACGAATCCTCCCATCGGTCGTAGCCGGGGAAGCGGTTGAGCGCGAACAGGTTGCTGTCCTCGAGGTCGACGGACCGCGCGTCCTCGTTGGGAATCGAGAGATTGGGCGTCGGCGGAGTGGCGACGATCTGCACGCGGGGGACGATGCGCTGGACGCCTCCGAGCAGGGGGCCGATCAGGGGCCACTGCGCATCGGCCGCCAGCGCGGCGATTGCGCGCGTGTGCCAGCCATTGGTGCCGCGGTAGATCGGGACGACCGTCTCGCCTGCTTCGTCCGTGTGATAGACGTCGCCGCGCGCGTACGCCGTCAGCGTCAGCTGCTGCCCGAAAGAGGTCAGTCGGCGGGCATCCCAGCGCGCGCTTGCGAACGCGCGCTGTGTGTCCTGCCCGTCGATGCGAACGATCGACAGGCTGTTGGCCTGCAGTTGCACCTTGCCGCCGATCACCGGCGGTTCGAGGTTGAAGCGCGCGTCGATGGCGGGCAGCGCGATCGGGATTTCCTTCTGCACGTCGTCGACGCGCAGTCCCTGGAAGGCCCAACCGGCGATGCTGATGTAGGAGTCGGGGCTGATGCGCTCGGCGTTCAGGAAATTGCGCAGCCGGTCGTCGCGCGTGATGTCGTAGCGGCGGGTGACGGTCTTGTCGGTCGCGACCCGGAAGAAGCCAGTGACGGTCCACAGAGGATCGAGCTGCGCTCTTCCATTCGCCTCGAAATAGCCGCGCAGACGCCGGTCGCGGTCCTCGTTAAGCGGCGTGAGCGCCGCGAGGTCAGCGCTTTCGACGCGGCTGTAGGCGAGAAAACCGCCGACGCGGAAGGCTCCAAGCCTGTTGAGCTCGCGATACCTCGCTTCGATCGCAGGCAGGGTGCCCGTGTAGATGTGCGGGATCAGCGCAAGGTCGCGATTGGGCGCGATTCGCCAGTAATAGGGAAGGGCGACCTCGAAGCCATTCTTGCGCGAGATCTTCAGTTCGGGGACCAGCCACCCGGTGGCCCCGCCCTCTCCGCCGCCGGTGCCGACGCTGAAGATCGGCAGCAGGGGCAGGGTTACGCCGAAAAGCTGCAATCGCCCGCCCTGGAAACGGACACGGCCGTTGGCAGGGTCATCGATTACCCGGGCCGCGGTGATCATCCAGCTCGGTCGCTTGGGGCAACCGCTGTCGCTCGTTACGGGGCACGGCGAGTAGACGGCGTTCTCAAGCGTGATGATCCCGTTGCCGCGCGTGCCGCGCTCGGCAGCGATCCGGCCGCCGCTTTCGAGGACGACCAGCAGGTTGTCGACCGTTCCGTCGCGGAGCGTGTCCGTTAGGACGACGCTGTCGCCGACAAGCTTGTCGCCCTCGGGATTGACCACAACGACGTTGCCGCTGGCTCGGACTTCGCCGGTCCCACGATTCCAGGTGACGGTATCCGCGGCCAGATAATTGCCCTCGCGAGCCATGCGCACTCGCCCCGATGCGGAGACGATCTCGCTGTCACTGTCGTAAACCACCTGGTCGGCGCTGAACTCGATCGGCGCGCTCGCGTCGGCGACCGCCGCGACTTCGGGCTGAGCGTCCTGAGCCGCAGCTGCGGCGGCCGGAACGATCAGCAGCGGCAGCGCCGTCCACCAGGTCAACCGATTAGGCAACGGTTCCTTCCGCCTGTCCCGCTAAGCTCCGATGCCCGGCTATTGCACCTTGTCTCGTACTGGACAATCGCCTTCCGCACCCCTCTGCCGCTGCATGTTACCGGCTCGTCGGCAGCGCCTTTGCCATAGCGGGCACGCCGTCCTAAAGGCCCCGCAACCCAGCCATAGCTTGCCAAGGATGCCGATCCACAATGCAGATTCAATTCGCTGCCGCCCGACCGGACGGAGATTTCGCGCTCGTGGTCCCGTCTGCCGGCAGCAACCGACCGGCCGCGGACTCGCTCACTGACAAGGCGAAGCTGGATTCCGCGCTGAAGCGGCAGCGTTTCGAGGGAGACTCGGGGAGCGCCGCCGACCTGTTCGTCGACGACGGCGGTAATACGCGCCGTCTGATCGTCGTCGGCACCGGCTCGGATTCGGCTCCCGCCGACACCGCAGAGAAGCTTGGCGGAACTGCCGTCGCGCGTCTGCTGACGTCGGGCGAGACTCATGCCGTGATCGATCTCACCGGTCTCGATTTCGATGCGGACGCCACAGCGCGCGTGGCTCTTGCCGCCGAACTCCGCTCGTGGCGCTACGACCGCTATCGCACCAAGCTCAAGGACAAGCAGAAGCCGACACTGAAGGCCGTCACGATCGTAGGTGGCGCGGACGGGGCGGGCGAGCGCTGGAAAAGCCGCTGGAAGCCGATCGCCGAGGGCATCGACCTGACGCGCAGCCTCGTCACCGAGCCGGCAAACGTGATCTATCCCGAGAGCTTCGTCGAACGCTGCCGCGACCTCGCGAAGCTCGGAATCGAAATGGACGTCCTCAATGCCGAACAAATGCGGGAGCTCGGCATGGGCGCGCTTCTCGGCGTAGCCCAGGGCTCTGTTCGCGAGCCGAGGATGCTCGTGCTGCGCTGGAACGGCGGCAAGCCCGGTGCGGCCCCCGTAGCGTTCGTCGGGAAGGGCGTCACCTTCGATACCGGCGGGATTTCGATCAAGCCCGCGCAGGGCATGGAGTCGATGAAGTGGGATATGGGCGGCGCCGCTGCGGTCGCCGGGACGATGAAAGCCCTGGCCCTGCGCAAGGCCAAGGCGAACATCGTCGGCGTCTGCGGGCTGGTCGAGAACATGCCTGACGGCAATGCCCAGCGGCCCGGCGACGTGGTCTCGACGATGTCGGGCCAGACCGTGGAGGTCATCAACACCGATGCCGAAGGCCGGTTAGTGCTTGCTGACGCGGTCACCTACGTGCAGCGCAAGTACAGTCCGACGACGATCGTCGACCTTGCGACCCTGACAGGCGCGATCCTCATCAGCCTCGGGCACGAGTTCGCCGGATTGTTCACCACGGATGACGACCTCGCCTCGCAGCTGCTCACCGCCGCTAACGAAAGCGGTGACAAATTGTGGCGTATGCCGCTCGCGGATTCCTTCGACCGGCTGATCGATTCGCCGATCGCCGACATGAAGAATGTCGGGCCGCGTGAAGGGGGATCGATCACGGCGGCGCAGTTCATCAAGCGGTTCATCGACGACGGCGTGGCCTGGGCGCACCTGGATATCGCGGGCATGGCGTGGGCCGACAAGGCGAGCTCGACCTATGACAAAGGCGCGACCGGCTTCGGCGTTCGCCTGCTCGACCGCTTCGTCGAGGACACGCTCGAGTCCTAGGCACCGCCGTGCGGGTCGATTTCTACCAGCTGGGCGCCGTCCCGCTCGAACAGGTCATAGCCAGCCTGTCAGAGAAGCTGCTGGGGCAGGGGGAACGACTGCTGGTGGTAGGGTCTGACGATGCGCAGCTTGCGCGGCTCGACCGCCTTCTCTGGGATCAGGGCCCGACCAGCTTCCTTCCGCATGGCTCGGCCGGCGGGAGCGAGGATGCGCGCCAGCCGATCCTCCTTTCCACGACGCCCGATGCTGCGAACAGGGCGCGCAACCTGCTGATCGCGGACGGCAGCTGGCGGGAAGCGGCCCTCGCGTTCGACCGTGCCTTCCACCTGTTCGATGCGGAAACCGTCGAGGAGGCGCGCGACGCGTGGCGATCCCTGGCGTCGCGCACCGACGTTGAACGGCATTACTGGGCGAATGAAGATGGCCGCTGGGTAGAGAAATCCGCGGCAGCCAAAGGCGAGCGGTAAACCTTTCGGATACCCGCGCCTCCGCCAGACGCCGGGATGACTCGGCTCGTCGTAAACTCCCCGGCAAACGTTTACCTGCGGGTCGCCGCCTCCCCGCCACCGCGACACAAAGCTCGAAATTCGAACCGAAGGTGGTGGGATGCAGAAACTCTTGATGGCAACGGCGGCGCTCGCGCTCGCGGTTCCGGTCGCTCCGGACGCGGCGGTCGCGCACAGCACGCGCTATTACAACGGCAAGGTCTGGAAGGATTCGAAGGGGCGCCTGCGCTGCAAGCGACCGGACGGAACGACCGGGCTTATCATCGGTGCCGCAGGCGGCGCTCTTGTCGGGCGCGCCATCGACACGCACGGCGAGCGGGCGACCGGAACGATCATCGGAGCAGCCGCCGGCGCGCTTCTCGGGCGCAGCGTGGAGCGCTCGCGCGTTCGCTGCCGCTAACCAGACAGGCCGGCACTCCGTTGATCCCAACTCCCCCGTCGGGGTGCCGGCCGACCCCGCTGTGTTGACACACTAATACAGTGGTTGTACGCACTTCCCGACGAAAGGGGTGCGTCCATGTACAGCCAGAACGAGCTCGACGACGCCGTCGCGGCCGGCGCCATCAGCGCCGAATCTGCCGCCGCGCTTCGCAATTTCATCGAGAGCCAGCGCTCCGCTCCGGCCGTCGATGAAGAACAATTCCGCCTGATCACCGGCTTCAACGACATCTTCGTTACGATCGCCGCGGTGATCCTGCTCGTCGCGGTGGGCTGGATCGGCCAGTGGATCGGAACCGCACTCCACACCGACGTCGGCGGCGACGGTCCGTCGTTCGTCGCGCCGGCCGCGGTCGCGGCGACGAGCTGGTGTCTCGCTTTGTTCTTCACGGCGAAGCGCAGGATGGCGCTGCCGTCGATCATCCTTCTCCTGGCATTCGTCGGATCGGTGTTCGCGACCGTCGCCTTCGTCGGCGCGCTCGCTGTGGGGGAACCACCGGACGAGCAAGCCTCACTCTACGCCGGCCTGATCGGTGCGTTTGCCGGTGCCGTGGCAGCCGGCGCGGCATGGCTTCACTGGAGACGTTTCCGGGTACCGATCACCGTTTCGGCCGGGGCAGCCGCCGTCGCCGCGATCATCGTCGGACTGATGATCGCCGTCCTTGGCGATCCCGAGCGTTATCGCGACGCGATCCTCGGCATCGTCCTCGTCCTTGGTGTCGGCGTGTTCCTGTTCGCAATGCGCTGGGACGCGTCGGACACGGGGCGCATGACCCGCCGTTCGGACGTCGCCTTCTGGCTTCACCTTCTAGCGGCGCCGATGATCGTCCACCCCGTCTTCACGCTGCTTGGGCTGAACGATGGTAATGCCACCATCGGAGAGGGGCTGGTGGTCGTCCTGCTTTACGTACTTATCGGCCTGACGGCGCTGGCGATCGATCGTCGCGCTCTTCTGGTCTCGGCGCTGGCCTACGTCCTGTTCGCGCTGCAGGAGCTGTTCAAGCAGTTCGGCGCGATCGAGCTCAACGTGGCCCTGACGGCGCTCGTGATCGGCTCTTCGCTGCTGCTTCTGTCGGCTTTCTGGCATCAGGCGCGCGAAGCGGTGGTCAAGCCGCTTCCAGAGGGCCTGAAGGCCAAGCTGCCTTTGATCGACCGGCCAGCGGCAGCTACCGCACAAGCCGCATAAGCCTGCGCTCGAGCGGGGCCATGACCGCTGCGAGGTCGTGGCCCCGTTTGAGAATCAGCCCATGCTCGCTGAGGAGCGCGAACGCCCCCTGCCTCGTCCGCAGCTCGGGGCGCTTTTCGATCCGGACTTCCGGTCGCTCGGTATGGCGCCGGAACGCGGCGAACACCGCATGGTCCGGATGATGCCCGAGCGCGTAATCGCGCCAGTGACCGGCGGCGACCATCCGGCCGTACAAATCCATGATCCGCATCAGCTCGAGACGGTCGAAAGCGGTGATCGGGCGCCGGTCCCTGGGGTTCGGGAACGGCGCGACGACGCTCAAGCGCTTTTCGCCTTCGCCCGCCGCTCAGCGGGCTTCGTCGCTCGGACTTCAGAGCGGAGCGCGTCGATTTCCCGCTCCAGCTCGGCCAACCGGACCCGCACCGGGTCGCAATCTTCGCCGCAAGGCGTGCCGTAGGGGAGGAATCCCGGGCTGTAATGAACGGTGTCGACCGGCACCGGCTTCGCTGGAATGCCGACGACGGTCGCACCCGGCGCGACGTCCCGAGTGACGACCGCGTTGGCGCCGACCTTGGCGCCTTCGCCGACCTCGATGGGGCCAAGGACCTGCGCGCCAGAGCCGATGACGACATTGTTGCCCATGGTGGGGTGCCGCTTTCCGGCGACGCCCGTCGACGGATTGGTCCCGCCCAGAGTCACGTTCTGGTAGATGGTGACATCATCCCCGATGTTCGCGGTCTCGCCGATCACCGTGAATCCGTGGTCGATGAAGAAGCGTTTGCCGATGACAGCGCCCGGATGGATGTCGATCGCGGTCAGGAAGCGCGCGAGGTGGTTCACGAGGCGGGCGAGGAAATAAAGCCCGCCGCCGTAGAGCCAGTGCGCGACGCGGTGCAGAGCGAGAGCCAGCGCCCCCGGATAGATCAGCACTTCCCATCGGGAGCGCGCGGCGGGGTCACGGGCTTTGACCGAATCCAGATATTCGAGGAAGCCTGAAAACAAGCCCGATGCCCTTCAACTGTTCGTGCCCAATCTAGGAACGACTTGCCGCTATTGCCAGAAGGATAAGCTTGCGCGCCAACGGGGCTTCGTGCAGCGCACGTCCCGCAACAGGGGGAGCTTCGGGCGATTTTTCCAGACGTCCTGACCGAGCCATCGGCGCTGGTCCCCTTCATGCTCATCGGGTTTATGGCGCAGCTCGTCGACGGCGCGCTGGGCATGGCGTACGGCCAGATTTCCAGCACTTTGCTGATCAGCATGGGCGTGCCGCCGGCAGCCGCCTCAGCCGGCGTGCATACCGCCGAGACGTTCACGACGGCGGTTTCAGGCATAAGCCACACCGCCCACCGCAACGTCGACTGGCGGCTGTTCCTTCGCCTGGTCATTCCGGGAGTGATCGGCGGCGTTCTCGGGGCCTACGTCCTGACCGCGGTGGACGCGTCCGTCGCCAAGCCGTTCGTGCTCACGTACCTGGCCGCCCTTGGGCTCTATCTCTTCTATCGCGGCGTGATGCACCGCCATACCGAACGTCAGCCGCGGATCGTATCGCCTCTTGGACTTGTCGGCGGCTTCCTCGATGCAGCGGGGGGTGGAGGCTGGGGCGGCATCGTCACCTCAAACCTCCTAGTGCAGGGCAGCAACCCGCGACGCACGATCGGGACGGTGAACACGGCCGAGTTTTTCGTCACGCTCACGATTTCGGCGACGTTCGTCACGACGCTGGGCTGGGAAGCCTTCACCATGGCGACCGTAGGCCTGCTGATCGGCGGGGTCGCCGCGGCGCCGTTCGGCGCTTGGATCGCCAAGCGAGTCAACGCCGACCGGCTGCTTACGTTCGTCGGGGCCTTGCTGACCGTCGTGAGCGGCTACGGGCTGTACCGAGCGCTCGCCTAACGGGGGGCTATAGCGTGGCGTGGACGGTCGCGAGCGCCTTCATCACTGCGGCGATCCGCACGGCGGCCTGGATGGTATCCGACTTGACCCCGGCCTCCAGCAGCACACGTTCGTGGCTGTCGATGCACATGCCGCACCCGTTCATCGCCGAAACGGCGAGGCTGAACAGCTCGAAATCGTCCTTCGAAATCCCGTGGCTGCCGATGAAGTTCATGCGCAGCCGGGCCGGCATGGTCCCGTACTCGGGGTTCGCGACGAGATGCACGAAGCGGTAGTAGACGTTGTTCATCGCCATGACCGCGGCAGCGCCGCGAGCGCCATTGGCCTGCGTTTCGGACAGCTTGCCGGCCACCTCGGCTTCGGCGGCCTCGACCAGCGGCTTGTAGCCGGAGCCGTGGGCGCAAGCGAGGAGGAGGCCGTTCTTGCGCTCGTCGCCGAGCAACTGGTCGGAGAGGATCGAGGTGAGGTTGAGCCTCAGGTCCTTGGCGTAATCGGGAAGGGTATCGGAAAATTCCTTGAGCGACACGGGTCGTTCTCCTGATGTGAATGGGGGCGCGGGAACGCTCAGGTCCCCGCGCCCCGAGAGGCCTGTGAAAGGTGCCAGGGGGCTATGCAGCCGGTCGCAGGACCTCTTCGCCCGGGCTCCAGTTGCACGGGCATAGCTCGTCGGTCTGAAGGGCGTCGAGCACGCGCAGCGTCTCCTGGGGGTTACGACCGACGTTCAGGCCGTTCACGGTGACGTGCTGGATCACGTTGTCGGGGTCGACAATGAACGTGGCGCGATACGCGACATGCTCTTCCGGATCGAGAATGCCCAGCGCGGAGGCGAGCTCCTTGCCGTTGTCGGCGATCCACGGGAAGTCCGCCTGCGCCAGCTCTTCATCGGAGCGGCGCCAAGCGAAGTGGACGTGCGCAGTGTCGGTCGATGCGCCGATCAGGACGGCGTCCCGGTCTGCGAAATCCTTCTTGAGCTCGCCATAGCCGACAATCTCCGTGGGACAGACGAAGGTGAAATCCTTCGGCCAGTAGAACAGGATTTTCCACTTCCCGTTCGTCTCGCCCAAGTCGAGCGTTTCGCCGGCCGGAAGCGCGGACGTGCCCTGCTGGACGGGGAGTTTGAGTGCGGGCAGCTTGTCGCCAACGGTAAGCATGAGGAATCCTCTCCTGTTCAAGACATTTGGTGTGCGACCCAGATAGGGTCAGCCGACCGTGCGGTCAAATCGATTGATTTGGGGCAGTCAATCGAGTAATCCGATTGAATGACTGCCTATCTGCCGACACTAAGGCAACTCCAATATCTCGTAGCGGTTCACGACAACGCGCACTTTGGGCGGGCCGCGGAGGCCTGCTCCGTCACCCAATCGACGCTTTCCGCCGGAATCCAGGAACTGGAAAAGCTGCTCGGCACGCGGCTCGTCGAACGGTCGCGCCAGGCAATCCGGTTCACGCCGCTGGGCAAGCAGATCGTCGAGCGCGCGCGCCAGTTGGTTCGGGGAGCCGAGGAGATCGCGGGTCTTGCGCAGGCAGCCGGCAAGCCGCTGACAGGCGAGCTCAACATGGGGGTGATCCCCACGATCGCTCCCTTCCTCCTGCCGCGGGTCCTGCCGGAGCTTCGCGAGCGTTACCCAGAGCTACGGCTGTACCTTCGCGAGGAGACGAGCCAGCAGGCCTGCGACGCGCTTCATCGCGGCGCCCTCGACTGCGTATTGCTGGCGCTGCCATTCCCGTGCGGCGACGTCGCGAGCGAGCTGCTTTTCGAGGATGAGCTTCTGCTCGCATTGCCTGCGAAGGCCGCTTCCGCGATGCCCCGCCGCGTGCCGCCGGACAGGATCGACGAATCGGACCTGCTGCTTTTGGAGGACGGCCATTGCCTAACCGACCATGCGCTATCCGCGTGCGGGCGGATACCGTCGCGAACGGCAATGCTCGGCACGACGCTCCACACGCTCGTGCAGATGGTCGACAATGGCCTCGGGATCACGCTCGTGCCCAGGATGGCGGTCGACGCCGGGGTTCTTTCCGGAACGTCGCTGGTGGCGCGCGAACTGGACACCGCGCACGCTTTTCGTGAGATCGCGTTGATCTGGCGAAAGAAGAACCCGCGCGAGGCGGACTTCCGCTTGCTTGCGCAGGTGCTGCGAAAGGCCGCCGGCGGATCCTAGTCCATGTGCTTCAGGCCGATCCGCAAATAGTCGTAGCCGGTGACGAGCGTCAGCCCGGCGGCGGCCCACAAGCTCGCAAGCCCCACCGTATGGACCCACTCATGGGCCGGGACCGCGCCGCCGAGGATGAGCGCTCCGAGCGCGACCAGCTGGAAGGTCGTTTTCCACTTGGCGAGGTGGCTGACCGGCATTGAGACGCGCAGCTCGGCCAGAAACTCGCGCAGCCCGGAAACGATCATTTCGCGCAGCAGGATGATTAGCGCCGGGATGATGTGCAGCCCGTGGATGATCGGCTCGCCGCTCATCTTGCGGCTCGAAACGAGCATGATGATCACCGCCGCGACCATGATCTTGTCGGCGATCGGATCGAGAAACTGCCCGAGCTTCGAAATCTGCCCCTGTGCTCGAGCGAGAAGGCCGTCGAAATAGTCGGTGATCCCGACAATGCAGTAGAGGACGAAGGTGATCGCATAATCGACCGGCTGCGGCCGCCAGAGCAGGAAGACCAGCAGCGGCACGGCGAGTATCCGCGACAACGTGAGCAGGTTGGGCAGCGTCAGCATTGCGCGCCATGTAATTGAAACGGCGGAATGCGCAAAAGCCGCCCGTCGAACTGCTGCTTGCCGTCGTCGCACAAGCCGCTAAGCCACCGCGCACATGCAGGATTCGCTGCACCTCCTGAAGACCCGGCGATTCCTGCCCATCTTCGCGACGCAATTCCTCGGCGCGTTCAACGACAACCTGTATCGCACCGCCGCGGTGATGCTGGCGATCTACGGCATTTACGGCGACGAAACGCAGGAAGCGACATTCAGCGCCATTGCGGCCGGGCTGTTCATCCTCCCTTTCTTCCTGTTGTCCGCGCTTTCGGGCCAGCTTGCGGACGAGCGGGACAAGGCGAAGATCGTACGGGTCGTGAAGACGGCCGAAATCCTGATCATGATCGTCGGCGCGGCCGGGCTGATCATGCAGAACATTCCCTTGCTGCTCGCGGCTTTGGGAGCAATGGGCGTTCATTCGACCTTCTTCGGGCCGATCAAATATGCGATTCTTCCGCAGCACCTGAAGGATGACGAGGTGCTCGGCGGCACGGGGCTGGTCGAAGCCGGGACCTATATCGCCATCCTCTTGGGGACCATCCTCGGCGGGGTGCTTGTCGTCAAAGGCGCGGACGGGCAATTCCATGCGCTGTGGGCCGCGTTGGCCGTGATGGTCGTGGCAGTCATCGGCAGGATCGCCGGAGGCATGGTGCCTCCCGCACCGGCTGATCCCGGGGCGCCGGTGTGGAAGATGGACTGGCACATCGTACGCGCCTCGATCACCCTCGTCAGCGCCACCTTGCACGTGCCGCGCCTGTTCCTTGCGATCCTGTCCATCAGCTTCTTTTGGGCAATGGGGACGGTCCTCGCAGCCCAGTTCCCGCCGCTCGTGAAGAACGGCCTGTCGGCCGACCAGACGGTAGCGACCCTGTTCCTGGCGATATTTTCGGTCGGCGTCGCCATCGGATCGGTCGCCGTCAACCGCCTGCTCAAAGGCCAAGTCGCGGCGAGGTTCGCGCCGGTTTCTGCGATCGCGATGGGATTATTCGTCCTCGACCTGTTCCGGCACGTCCACGGGTGGCCGGCCCGGACGGACGGTGGGCTCGACGGAATCGCCGAGTTCCTGGCGACCCCAAACGGCCCGTGGGTCGTGTTCGATCTCCTAGGTGTGGCGATCGCCGGCGGAATGTTCGTCGTGCCGCTCTACGCCTTCCTCACGATCACGGTGCCCAAGTCGGAAACGGCGCGAACCATCGCCGCCAACAACATCGTGAATTCGGGCTTCATGGTCGCCGCGACGCTGATCCTGACGGGCGCTGTGCAGCTCGGCGTAACGGTCGCCGATTCCCTGCTTATCGTTGCAATTGCGAGCCTGATCGCCGCCTGGCTCGGCTGGAAGCTTCACCAGGCCTGCGACTAGTTACGCGATCAAGATCGAAACGAAGAGGAATCCGGCCGCGAAAGTGGACGCGAACAACTTCGCGTCATCGGAGATCGTCCAGCGTTCACCATCGCGGCTTTCCAGGACGCGCGCCGGGGCGCGGCCGAAAAGCCGGGGGTCAAGGGCGATCGCTGCTCGGGCGCTCCGCATCGGGAAATGATTAAAGGCCATTTAACCACGTTCAACGGCCTAGTTGGGGCAGGGGCTCCATGCGTCCTGAAATGGGACGATCGCGCGCAAGCAATGCGGGGCATTGCCGAGCATGAGCGTCGATCGATCAGGAGGTAATGATCATGCTGTGCGAGCACAAAAGCGGTCATGCCCCCAGCATGACCTTGCTCTTGTGCTGGTGCGGACGGTGGGAATCGAACCCACACTCCCGTTACGGGAAGAGGATTTTAAGTCCCCAGCGTCTACCGTTCCGCCACGTCCGCAGCGGTGGCAATGAGCTTATAATTCGGCGGGGCTCGCTTCGCGCAGGTTGAGCCGCTCGCGCATTTCCTTCCCCGGCTTGAAGTAGGGGACGCGCTTGGCGTCGACCTGGACCGATTCACCCGTGCGCGGATTGCGGCCCTGCCGCGCGTCCCGCTTGCGGGTCGAGAATGCGCCGAAACCCCGAAGCTCGACCCGGCCGCCTTGTGCGAGCTGGTCGGTGATCGAGTCGAACACGGCGCCGACGACGCTCTCGACCTCGCGCTGGGTGAGGTCGGGAAAATCGTGGCACAGCTTCTGCACCAGTTCGGAACGGATCATTGCGAGTCCCCGTGAGATTCGGCTCGGCCTCCCCCCGGACGGCCATCGGGCTCACGCTGTCAGGAAAGTCCCGACCGCGCAAGCCCGTGATTAGCCTCACTTCTTTTTCTTGGTCGTCTTCTTCGTCTCGGCTTCCTTGAGCGCCGCGCCAAGGATGTCGCCAAGCGACGCGCCGCTGTCGGAGGAGCCATATTGTGCGACGGCCTGCTTCTCTTCGGCGATCTGCATCGCCTTGATCGAGAAGTTCGGCTTCTTCGACCGGTCGAAGCCGACAACCATCGCGTCGAATTTCTGGCCGACCTGGAAGCGCTCCGGACGCTGTTCGTCGCGGTCGCGGCCCAGGTCCGTGCGCTTGGCGAAGCCGGTCGCGCCGTCGTCGCCGACCTGCACATCGAGGCCGCCGTCCTTGACGTCGAGGACGGTGACGGTGACGACATCGCCCTTCTTGACGCCGCCTGCGGAGCCGCCGGCAGCCGCTCCGCCGCCAACGCCGCCACGCTCCAGCTGCTTGATGCCGAGGCTGATGCGCTCCTTCTCGACGTCCACGTCGAGAACGACCGCCTTCACGGTTTCGCCCTTGTGGTGGAGGTTGAGCGCTTCCTCGCCCGAGACGCCCCAGGCGATGTCGGACATGTGCACCATTCCGTCGACGTCGCCCGGCAGGCCGATGAACAGGCCGAACTCGGTCGCATTCTTGACCTCGCCCTCGACCTGCGAGCCGACCGGGTGCTTGTCGGCGAACTCGGCCCACGGGTTCGCCTGCGCCTGCTTCAGGCCCAGCGAAATCCGGCGCTTCTCCTCGTCGACCTCGAGGATCTTCACCTCGACTTCCTGGCTGGTGCTGACGATCTTGCCCGGATGGACGTTCTTCTTCGTCCAGCTCATTTCGGAAACGTGGACCAGGCCTTCGATGCCGGCCTCGAGCTCCACGAACGCGCCATATTCGGTGATGTTGGTCACCCGGCCGGTGAACGTGCCGCCAACCGGATATTTGGCCGCCGCGCCTTCCCACGGGTCCGCCTCGAGCTGCTTCATGCCGAGGCTGATTCGCTGCGTCTCGCGGTTGATGCGGACGATCTGCACCTTCACCGTGTCGCCGATGTTCAGCACTTCGGACGGGTGGTTGACGCGCTTGTAGCTGATGTCGGTGACGTGCAGCAGGCCGTCGATTCCGCCGAGATCCACGAACGCGCCGTAATCGGTGATGTTCTTGACGACGCCGTCCACCACCTGGCCCTCGGTCAGCGACTGGATCAGGCCCGAACGCTGCTCGGCGCGGGTCTCTTCGAGGATGGCGCGGCGCGAAACCACGATATTGCCGCGCCGCCGGTCCATCTTCAGGATCTGGAACGGCTGCGGCATGTCCATCAGCGGACCGACGTCGCGGACCGGACGGATATCGACCTGGCTGCCGGGCAGGAAGGCGACGGCTCCGCCGAGGTCGACGGTGAACCCGCCCTTCACGCGGCCGAAGATCACGCCGTCGACGCGGTTCCCAGCTTCATATTCCTTCTCGAGCTTGTCCCATGCGGCTTCGCGCCGAGCGCGGTCGCGCGAGAGCATCGCTTCGCCCTGGGAATTCTCGACCCGGTCGACGAACACCTCGACCTCGTCGCCGACGTTCAGCTCGGCCTTCTGGCCGGGAGCGGCGAACTCGCGGAGCGGCACACGGCCTTCCGACTTCAACCCCACGTCGATGACCGCGAGGTCGTTCTCGATCGCGGTGACGGTGCCCTTTACGACTTTGCCTTCGAAGCTTTCGTCCTCACCGCCGAGGCTTTCGTTCAAAAGGGCCGCGAAATCGTCGCGGGTCGGAAATGCCGTTGTGGCCATAAAGAATGTGTCTTCCTGCTATTCAAATTCGCTTGCCGCGCCGCGCCACTATGGCGCCGCTTCAACATGCGGACCTGGTCAACCAAGCTGCCGAGCCAGCCTCATGCTGGTCCGGCATCCTCGAAGCGCTGCCTTCGACAGCCCGCATGACAAAAAGCGCGTTGCGGCGCCGGTTCGGCCGGTTCACCGTTACGCGCTCGCCAAAGGACGGGCTGTCCGAAAGGGGATCACCGCCCGTCGGACCCGCGCGCCTATATTCGACAGGGGCTTAGAGGGCAAGTTGGTCCGGCCGGCGCCGCGGCAAAAGCGTCACAAAATAGGAAATTACCTATTGCGCGAAAGGAACAAATAGGGAACAATGTTGCAGCTCGGAGTCGCTGCAAATGCTTGTTCTCGATCCCCAAATGCTCGTTGCCGTCGCTGCCCTGATCAGCAGTTTGTCCGCATTCGTCTGGGCCGTCCGACGCAAGCCCTGAGCGAGGCGCTCAGGTGATCGATTGCTTGCGGATGGATCTCACTGAGACGACGGTACCTGTCAGCTCTCCGGCGCCCGACGACGCAGGTTCGAACCGCTGGTTCAGGATCGAAGCGCAGACATCCGCCGCGGGCGAAAATTCGCCGGAATAGCGAACCGCTTTGCAATCACTGATGTGGCCGTCGGGCGCGATCGTGATCTGGCTGACCTGCCTTCCGACTTCGGTGGCCCCCTCAATTTTCGGTTCGACCGTGAGCTTTGCCGGCTCGACAGGATAAAAGTTGACGAGGGTGATCCCGTAACCCGCTACCGTTGCCCGCGGCTGGTGCAGGCCGGCTTCCTTCATCACCGCGATGAAAGCGTCGCAGTCGGGCAGGGTCCTGCTCAGACCCGTCGTGAGCTGCTTGCAATCCACAATGCCGCCTTCACCGCTGACCGCGATTGTCGTCTGGAGCATCCAGGCCTGCCGTGGCATCGGCACCCTCGGATCGCCCGCGAGACGCCAGGTGATCCTTTGGGTGAAGTTGGCGGCGGCCGGACGACCCTTTCGGTCGCGAGCCGGCTCGAATCGTGCTCGGGCGCGAAACACCGCGCATGTTTGTTCATCGAGCGCCGTCGATCCGGACGACTTTGCGACGCGGCAAGAGGTGACGAAGCCCTCCGGGCTGACCTCGACCCGAACGGTGACGGTGCCCTCCTCGCCATGCATGAGGGCGGTTCGCGGATAATCTTCGGCGGTGACCAGCTCATCAAGGTTTAGGAGCCGCGCTCGCTGCCCTTGCTCGCCCGTGATGGCGGCTATGGCGAGCAGCCAGGGAAGAATGATACTGGGCAACGCAGCACCCCCGATTACCCGAGCTGCGGGATGGTGCGCCCCTTGGAGGCGCAGCGCAAGGACGGCGCGCTAGGCCGCCGCGTGCGGCGGCCGGTGGAGGCCCGGCCTCAGACCAGATATTCCTCGTGACCGTAAACCAGCACGGTCATGAAGCCCTGGCGCAACCCCTCGGTCGAGGCACTCGCATCGAAACGCTCGGCACGGGCTTCCTCGCAACCGTAGGGCGGTTTCACGTCGCCGGACGCGCCGACAAGCTCGCAGCTGCGGACTGTGCCGTCGCCGGCGATCGCAAGGGAAAGGATTTGCCCGCCCAGCAGCATGTCACCGGTCTCGAGGCGGAAAGGCTTCGGCTCGCTGCCGGGCGTGAAGCGCCGCTCGATCGTGATTTTCGTGAAGCTGCCGGTCGACCCGCTGGCCTCGTGCAAGATTTGCTCGCCGTCGTCGTCGCAAGTCTCGCTCGCCGAGCTGATGCTCGACTGGTAGCGGCACGACTGGTGTGCGCCGTCACCGCTGAAGGTGTAGGTGATCCTCTCCCACCAGGGCGCGCTGGACGTCGGGGTCGGGGCGACATTCGCGGATGCGGCGGTAAGCAGTAGCGCGGCAAGGCCGAGCACGATCTCTCTCCCTTTCGTGCCCGCTCCGACAGCCCAAGCGCCGCCGCCTTGGCCTGTAACGCGCGAATTGCAATTTGGTCCCCGGCGGCCGCGCACGCCGTTTTTCGCGCGCGCCGGGCGCAAAGAAATGGGGGCCGGCATTGCTGCCAGCCCCCACTAGCGCCGAGCGAAGGATCCGCCGAATTTCACATCCACGTCCCAGGGGAACGCAACCATGAACTCCGGCTCACCAGCTCAGGCGTCGCTTTCCACCGATCACTCCCTCCAGAGGAGGAGCCTTGCGACCTCTACTCCAGTGCGCCAGCCGAAGCCTCGCTTCTGTTTCGCGCCGCCCGGCCTGACCGAAGTCAAAGCCGACCGATGTTCCACGGCCCTTCTTGGGATGTTCCTCAACCGCGTCCCGCTTTGCTTCCGGACGACCCGAAGGTCGCCTTCTGCCGCGTCGCGCTGTCGAAAGATCATCTCTTCCGGCGCCTCGTCCCGGCTGGCCTCGAAATGCCCCCGAAAGGACTTCTCACTGCCTGCCGCGGAGATCGGACCTTTGGTCACCTGCCGCATCTTCCTGCCGTTGCCGGCTATCCGATGAGGCCGGGACCGCCGTCCCGATCACAGTTGGACCTTGCGCTGCCTTTTCGAGTCGCGCCAAGCGAAAAATATGGTCGCAGGCCTGTGGATAACGTGGATATCGGGAACAACCGTCGGAACCTCATGCGCTGCGCCCTTCGGTTGCCGTTTCGTTCCTCGCGGCCTACCTCCGCCATGTGCCTGAATCGCCCGCGACAATGTCCGATCCGCCCTATTTGGAGGGGCTGAATCCGCCGCAACGTGAGGCGGTGCTGACGACGGAGGGGCCGGTTCTCGTGCTGGCAGGGGCGGGCACCGGAAAAACGGCGGCACTGACCGCCCGGCTTGCTCATCTGATAGCGAGCCGGAAGGCCTGGCCGAGCCAGATCCTCGCCGTCACCTTCACCAACAAGGCCGCACGCGAGATGAAGGAGCGGGTGGCGGCGCTTTCAGGGGGCGCGCTGGAAGGGATGCCGTGGCTCGGCACGTTCCATTCGGTGGCGGCGCGGATGCTTCGGGCGCATGCCGAACTCGTCGGCCTCAAGAGCAATTTCACGATTCTCGACACTGACGACCAGCTGCGGGTGATGAAGCAACTGATCAGCGCGTCCGGTCTCGACGAGAAGCGCTGGCCGGCGCGGCAACTCGCCGGGCTGATCGACCGCTGGAAAAACCGCGGCTGGACTCCGCGCCAGGTGGATGCCGGAGAGGCGGAAAGCTTCGGCCCGGGCCGCGGGCGCGAGCTCTATGCCGCGTATCAAGAGCGGCTGAAGACGCTGAACGCCTGCGACTTCGGCGATCTTCTGCTGCACATGTTGGTGATCTTCCGCTCTCATTCGGACGTGCTGGACAGCTATCGGGAGCGTTTCAGGTACATCCTGGTCGACGAATATCAGGACACCAACAGCTCCCAGTACGAATGGCTCAAAATGCTCGCGGAACCGCGCCGAAACCTGTGCTGCGTCGGCGACGACGACCAGTCCATCTACTCGTGGCGCGGGGCCGAGGTCGCCAACATCCTCAAGTTCGAGCAGGATTTTCCCGGGGCGAAGATCATCCGGCTCGAGCAGAATTACCGCTCGACCAGCCACATCCTCGCGGCCGCCGACGGCGTGATCGCGAACAATGCCGGCCGTCTCGGCAAGACGTTGTGGACCGATGCGGGCGAGGGCCAAAAGGTCCGGGTGATCGGTGTCTGGGACGGCCCCGAGGAGGCACGCCGCGTCGGCGATGAAATCGAGGGAATGCAGGCGCGCGGCACGCCGCTGTCGGAGATCGCGATCCTGGTCCGCGCCCAGTTCCAGACCCGCGAGTTCGAGGAACGCTTCATCGCCATCGGCATGCCGTACCAGATCATTGGCGGCTTCCGGTTCTACGAGCGCGCAGAGATCCGCGACGCGCTTGCCTACCTGCGCCTGATCCATCAGCCGGCTGATGACCTCGCATTCGAGCGGATCGTCAACCAGCCCAAGCGCGGGCTAGGCGACAAGGCGCTGGCCACGATCCACTCGGCGGCTCGCGCAAGCCGGCAGCCGCTGCTGATCGCGGCGGCATCGCTCCTCGATAGCGACGAGCTGCAGGCCCGCGCGCGCAACCCCCTTGGCCGCTTCGTGGCGGACGTCGCGCGCTGGCGGGGAATGTCGGACCAGCTTCCCCATGCGGAGCTCGCTCGGACGGTGCTCGATGAGAGCGGCTACACCGCCATGCTGCAGGCCGAGCGCAGCGCCGAGGCGGCAGGCCGGCTCGAGAACCTCGCCGAGCTTGCGCGGGCGATGGAGGAATATGAGAACCTCGCGGCCTTCCTCGAGCATGTCAGTCTGGTCATGGAGAATGATGAGGACCGCGACCGCGAAAAGGTCACGATCATGACCATCCACGCCGCGAAGGGCCTCGAGTTCGACACCGTCTATCTGCCGGGATGGGAGGAAGGGATATTCCCCTCCCAGCGCGCGCTCGACGAGGGCGGGCTCGCTTCGCTGGAGGAAGAACGGCGGCTCGCCTACGTCGCGATCACGCGCGCCAAGCGCCGTTCGACCGTGCTGCATGCCGCCAACCGGCGAATCTACGGTCAGTGGACCAGCAGCCTTCCCAGCCGCTTCATCGCCGAGCTGCCCGACGCCCACATCGATCAGGAGACCACGATGAGCGGCGGGGAGAGCCTGTGGCGAGCGCAATGGTCGGAGCGCGCCGACCCGTTCGCGCACCTCGGGCCGGCACAGGCGATGCGCGCCTCGACCAGGGGCCCAGGCTGGCAGCGTGCAGCGTCGTCCGGTCGTTTCAGCCCGGAGCCCCAGCGTATCATCGAAGCGCGTGCGAGCGCGGTAAGTCTCGGCAACAAGGGCCGCGACGACCTCGCTCTCGGGCAGCGGGTGTTTCACGAGAAATTCGGCCACGGGACCATCGCCGCGATCGAAGGCAACAAGCTCGAGATCGACTTCGAGCACGCCGGCCGCAAGAAGGTTCTGGACAGCTTCGTCAGCGTCGGCTGAGGCGGCGGCGGTGGCGATCAGCATCGGGACCGCGGGCTGGACCATTCCGCGCGATGTCGCGGACGCCTTTCCCGCCGTCGGCTCCTCCCTCGAGCGGTATGCGAGCCGCTTCGCCGTCGCCGAGATCAACAGCTCCTTTCATCGTCCGCACCGCATTGCGACGTGGGAACGATGGCGCGACAGTGTGCCGGACGGGTTCCGCTTTTCGGTGAAGCTGCCGAAGGCTGTCACGCATCAGGCGAGACTCGCCGATTGCGAGGATCTCGTCGGTCAGTTCCTCGAAGAGGCAGAGACGCTCGGGCGAAAGCTCGGCGTGCTGCTCGTGCAGCTTCCGCCCAAGCTCGAGCTCGACCCGGGCGTCGCCCGGCTCTTCTTCACCGATCTCGCCGGCCGGACGCGAGCGCAAGTCGCGTGTGAGCCGCGCAATGCGAGCTGGTTCACGAACGAAGGTGATGCGCTCCTCGCCGAGCTGAGGGTGGCCCGTGTCGCGGCTGACCCGGCGATCTGCGACGCCGCCGCTCGACCGGGCGGCTGGAGCGGCCTTCGTTACTGGCGGCTTCACGGATCGCCGCAGATTTATCGCTCCAGCTACGGCGAACGGATTGCGCACATCGCCGATCAGCTTCGCGACGGGGGCGAGGGAAAGGATAGCTGGTGCATTTTCGACAATACCGCGTCCTCGGCCGCCGCGAAGGACGCGCTCGAGCTGTTGCATAGCGTCGACGACACTGCCGAAGCGGGCGGAAATTGAACTTCTAGTTCGCCTCCCTGCGGACCAGGTCGCGAATCCACGGCATGATCGACGACCAGCGCAGCGCTTCCATGAGCGCGATCCCGGCGAGATTTCCCTTGCGCCAGGCGATCTCGCCCGGTGACAGGCTGAGACCTTCGATGAAGATGGAGACATAGCTCCCCGGCGCCGGAAGCGAATTGCTCTCGACCTGCAGGCCCGCTGCCGAGATGTTGCGGATGGTCACGGGAAGGAATTCCTCTCCGCGCTTGAGGAAGCCGCCGCATCGAATCTCCACTCGCGGCATCGCCCGCCGCTCTGCCGGCTGGCTGACGAGGTTGCGGTTGATCAGCGCCAGCACGTCCAGCGGACGGCGGAAGCAAACTCCCGTCTCCCCGCCTTTCGCCCATTCGACGGTGGCGGGCGCCCTGTGACCGCTGGCGAGTTCGAGAACCACCTCGTCTCCGGCCGCTTGCCCGATCTCGCCGACCAGCGTCGCGCCGAGGGAGGAAATCTTCCGGATCGAGAAGTGCTGTGAAGAGCCTGCCGCGCGCACGAGAGCAGTGTCGAAGGCGCCGCTCGTGGACGGCGCGAGCGAATCATCCGGCCAAGGGACCTGGGCGCCCATGACGAAAGTCGTGACCGAGGCCGTGTCAGCCATTCGCATGATCCGGCATAGCGGGCATCGGATCTACCCAGCGCGGAGCTAAGAAGTCCCTAACGGCGGCGAACTGCCTGTTTGCGGGGATAGGAGCGAGGTTGTAACATGACCGCAACGGAGGCGATCATGAGCTCCCTTGCTATCCTGACATTTTTCGCGGCCGCGGTGGCCGCTCCGATCCAGCCGCCGCCCAATACGAGCGTGTTCGATACGGTCTCGCACGACGTGATCGACCAGACGACACAGGCGGACGACGTTAAGATGCGCAAGGATGACAACGATCGCATGACCGTCGCCGTTCGCATCTCCGGGAGCGGCCCTTACCGTTTCCTGGTCGATACCGGCGCCGATCGGACCGCCATTTCGAGTGCGCTGGCTGCCCGCGTCGGCCTGAGAGTCGGCGAAAAAGCCGCGCTTCATACGATGACCGGCGTCAGCAGCGTCAGGACCGCGACGGTCCCGAGCCTCCAGCTCAGCCGAAGCGATCTGCGGATTGTCGACGCGCCCGTGCTTGAAGCGGAGAACATGGGCGCCGACGGAATTCTCGGCACCGACTCGCTGCGCTCGCAGCGCGTCGTTCTCGACTTCGAAAAGAATCTCATGACCATCGTGCCCTCGGCGCAAAAGGTCGTTCCGAAAGAGGAGGGGTCGATCGTCGTAACGGGCCGGCTGAAAAACGGCCGGCTCATCGTCACCAACGCGGTCGCCGACGGCAACAGCATCACCGTCGTTTTGGACACGGGCTCCGAAGTGAGCGTCGGCAATGAGGCGCTTCGCCGCCGGCTCGGCAACAGCGGGCTGCTGCGCAGCAATGGCGCGATTCAGCTCGAGTCCGTGACGGGCGAGGTCCTCCAGGGCGAATATTCTTTCGTGAAGAATCTCGAGGTCGGAGAGGTCACCCTCGCCAACCTTGCGGTCGTCTTCGCCGACGCCCACACCTTCGACAAGCTCGGGCTCGCTCAACGTCCGGCGCTCCTCCTGGGAATGAACGCCCTCAAAGCCTTCAGGAAGGTGTCGATCGATTTCGCGAACAAGAAGCTGCGCGTGATGCTGCCGGAGACCGGGAGCATCGACCAATATCTTCTCGCATCGAGATAGCGCCGGATAGAGTCTGCAGGACCGGCAATCGCAGTGCTGGTGAGCCCTGCTGGATTCGAACCAGCGACCTACTGATTAAAAGTCAGTTGCTCTACCGACTGAGCTAAGGGCCCGACCAGCGCCCGTCGCGTTACCGCCGCGCCGCCCTGCGGGCAAGGCGATGCGCGAGTTGGCGTACGCTGTGCGCTCTGTCGAGCCGCCACTCGGGAGCGATGCTGGCGAGCGGGCAAATCACGAAAGCTCGCCCGGTCGCGGCTGGGTGCGGGATGGTCAGACGGCGCGACCGAAAGCGCCCTCCGCTCCAGTCGATGATGTCGAGGTCGAGCACCCGGCTCCCCCAGCGGCGCCCGCGGCGCCTGCCGAACTCGCGCTCGAGGCTCTTGAGGGCGCGGAGCATCTCGAGAGGCGGCAACTCGCTCTCGACGAGCGCCGCCGCATTGGCGAAATCGCGGCCGGCCCCGCCATGAGCGCGGTTCAACAGGATCGGCGATGCATCGAACAAGGTGAAGTCGCGATCGAGCCGGGCGACCGCGGCTTCGACCACCTGCGGCGGCCGGCCGAAGCGGCCATGCGGCCGGTTCGACCCGATCGCGATTGCGTAAAGTTGGGACACCACTATCGCCCTGTCATTGCGAGCGGAGCGACGCAATCCAGTCCCGCGCGACCTGGATTGCTTCGTCACTGCGTTCCTCGCAATGACGGTGCGTGATTGAACCGGCCGACCTGTCTCCTGTCCCGCAGGCCGAAGCGCCTCGGGACTGCCCCTTGTGTCCGCGGCTCGTCCGTTTTCGCGAGGAACTTCGGAGCGCGCATCCAGGCTGGTGGAATGCGCCGGTGCCGGTCTTCGGCGATCCCAACGCCTGGCTCGCGATCGTCGGGCTCGCACCCGGGAAAAAGGGGGCTAATCGAACGGCGCGACCGTTCACGGGCGACCATTCCGGCGAGATATTCTACTCCACTCTGCTTAAGTTCGGTCTGGCAGCCGGCGAATATCGCGGCGAGCCGAGCGATGGGCTGACGCTGAAGGGCGCCATCGTCCTTAACGCAGTCAAGTGCGTTCCGCCGGCCAACAAGCCGCTGCCGCTCGAAGTCGCGACCTGCCGAAGCTACCTCGAGGCAAGCCTGTCCGCGCTTCCGAAAGTGCGGGTAGTGGTCGCCCTCGGCCAGATTGCCCACGTCGCTTCGGCGCGGCTTCTCGGCCTTCCGCCATCGGCGACCAAATTCGCACATGGGGCCGAGAGCATGGCACCCGATGGACGGATCCTCCTGTCGAGCTATCATTGCTCGCGGCAGAACACGAATACAGGCAGGCTGAGCCGCGCCATGTTCGAGAGCGTCTTCGCAAGAGCGCTCGCCTTGGGGGGACAAAACGATGGCCGGCGAACCGGAAAGCCTTTCGACTGACGAGCCCCTCCTGCACCGGATCGAGCGGCACGACTTCGACCGGCTGATCATGCTCTCCGACGGTGTCTTTGCCATCGCGATCACATTGCTCGCCCTCGAGATGAAGCTCCCGGAGCAATGGGACGGTTCGGTCGGCTCGCTGGTTTACGGCGCAGGCCGATCGCTGATCGGCTATGTCTTCGCGTTCCTGCTCGTCGGCGCCTTCTGGATGGCGCACCGAAGAATGTTCGCGAAGTTCGTCCGAGCCGACCGCATCGTGACTTTGATCAACATACTCGTCCTGGGTCTGATCGGCCTTGCGCCGTTCGTCGCCAGGCTGATCGCGGAGAAGGGCCCGACGCGGTCGATCCCGGTCTATCTCATGCTCACTGGCACGATCTTTGCCAGTTATGCGCTCCTCTACGTCTACGGCGGCCTCCGCACGCTGCTTCACCCGGAGATCGACCGCCGCCGCTGGCGTCGCGAATCCCTTGGGCTGACCGTCGGAGCGACGATCATTCTTGGTACCGGAATAATAAGCGAGCTTTTCGAGCCGCCTTCGCCTGCGATGCTCTTGTTCGTGGTCGCTGCGGCAGCCGGCCTTGCGGCGCGGTTCACCCGCGCGAGTCCTTCGCGCTAGATGTCCTCGGTAAGCCGCCCGTAGAGGTCCGGTCGTCGATCGCGGAAGAAGCCGAATGCGGCGCGATGCTTCTTCGCCGCCGTCAGGTCTAGCGTCGCCACGATCGCGCCCGTCTCTTTCGCCCCGAACTCCGCGAGGATGTCTCCGCGCTCGTCGCAGATGAAGCTGTGGCCGTAGAAACGCTGTCCGCACTCGGTGCCTATCCGATTCGCAGCGACCACCGGGACCACGTTCGACACCGCGTGGCCGATCATCGCCCGGCGCCACAACCGCGACGTGTCGAGATCGGGGTCGTGGGGCTCCGATCCGATGGCCGTCGGATAGAAGAGGATATCGGCGCCCATCAGCATCATCGCGCGCGCCGTTTCCGGATACCATTGGTCCCAGCACACGCCGACGCCGAGCGTCGACTGTTCGGGGCCCTCCCACACCTTGAAGCCCGTGTTGCCGGGCCGAAAGTAGAACTTCTCCTCGTAGCCGGGGCCGTCGGGGATGTGGCTCTTGCGGTAAACTCCGGCGATTTTCCCGTCCGGGCCGATCATGGCCAGGCTGTTGTAATGGTGCGGCCCGTCGGCCTCGAAGAAGCTCGTCGGGATCCAGATACCCAGCTCCTTCGCCAGTGATTGCATGGCCAGCACGGACGGATGCTGCGCGGTCGGCTTGGCGCTGGCGAAAAGGCTCTCGTCCTCTTCGCGGCAGAAATAGGGTCCTTCGAACAACTCCGGCGGAAGCACGACCTGCGCACCACGTGAGTGCGCCTCGCGAACCAGGTCGCTCACCGCGCGGATGTTCGCTTCCGTGTGGTCGGTGAAAGCCAGCTGCAACGCAGCGACCGTTAGCTTCGTCATTGCGGGACCTGTTGCGAGATGCAGTGGAAGCTTCCGCCCCCGGTAAGGATGTGGTCGGCGCGGAGACCGATTGCAACGCGATTCGGGAACAGCGCCTGGACGACCTCGACTGCGGCGCGATCATTGGCAGCGCCATACTGCGGCACGACGACCGCCGCATTGCCGATGTAGAAGTTCATGTAGCTCGCAGGGACCAGGTCGCCGTCTTCGTTCGCGATCGCGCCAGGGGAGGGCAGGGTGACGACGTCGAGCCGCGCTTCGCGAAGCCGGCGCGCGGCGTCGCGATAGATCGCGGCGTTCGGGTCGTCCTTCGCCGGCGTCGGGATGGCGACGCGGCCGGGCGCGACGAACCGCGCCAGATTATCGACATGACCGTCGGTGTGATCGTTGAGCAGTCCCTCGCCAAGCCAAACCACCCGGTCGAAACCGAGGTCGCGCTCCAGCGCCTGTTCGACGTCCCGCCGCGACATTCCGGCGTTGCGGTTGGCATTGAGAAGGCACTGCTCGGTCGTGATCACGGTGCCGCTGCCGTCATGGTCGATTGCGCCGCCTTCCAGGATCCATCCGGCCTGCCGGAAGGACAAGTCGGCCTGCGCCGCGAGGCGGGCGGCGATCGTGTCGTCGCCGGCGAGCTGGTACTTGCCGCCCCAGCCGTTGAACCGGAAGCCTTGCGCCCGCCGCTCCCGGCCCGATCCGAGGGCGATCGGCCCTGTATCGCGCAGCCAGATGTCGCCGAACGGCTCAACGACCACCTCGGCGAACGGCGCGAGTTCGCGCGCGCTCGCCGCCGCGTCCTCATGAGCGGCGACGAGCCAAACCCGCTCGCCCTTGCCGCCGGCATGAACGGCGGCAGCGAATGCGGCGACTTCGCGCTCCGCGTCCTTGAGGTCCGAAAGCCAGAGCTCTGGATCGGACGGGAACCCGATCCACACGCCCTCGTGGGCGGCCCATTCAGGGAGAGGAGGGCTCGTCATCGGGGCGCGCCTAGCAACGGGGTTGCCTCGCGCCAAGGCAGCCGTTTGTTTTTGAAGCCGTATCTGGCAAGCTCCCGATGTGCCGAACGCTCCGGCGGGGGAATGAAAGTGAAGAATTGGTATTTGGTCACCGCCGCGCTCGCCGCGGCCATGGCCGCGTCCGTGCACGCACAATCCACGCATAGCCTGGCGGAAGACGCCGCGGCGTTTGGCGCTCGCGAAGCCGTCAGCGCGCCGAAGCTGTCTCCGGACGGATCGCGGGTCCTCTACATTACGCCAGGGCCGGGGCCGAGAAGCTTCGCGGTGATCTCGAACCTCGAGAACGGCAAGAGCAGCGTGATGACGAGTGCCGACGGCGCTCCGGAAATCCTTCGCTGGTGCAATTTTTCGGCCTTCGACCGCGCCGTCTGCCAGGTCACTGCGCTGACTCACCAGACGAGCCGAATCATTGGCTTCTCCAGGCTTATTTCGATGAACACCGACGGCACCGACGGGAAGCTGCTCGGCCAGAACGACAGCTTCTACGACGAGTACCTGCGGCAGACGGACGCCGAGGTGCTCGACTGGCGGGGCGGGCGCGACGGCAAGGTGCTGATGGAGCGGATCTACATTCCGCAGGGCGGCCGCGCCGCCATCGAAAGCCGGCTTGCCCGCACGAAGAGTGGGTTAGGGGTCGACCTCGTCGATACCCGCACCTTGCAGCCGACGACGGTCGAGGCGCCGCGCAACGAAGCGTCGCATTACATGACTGACGGCCGCGGAAATGTCCGCGTCATGGCGGTCGTGGAAACCGCGAGCACCGGCCGGCTTAGCGGCCGCTTGAAGTATTTCTATCGCACGAAGGACTCGCGCGATTGGAAGGCGCTTGTCGAATTCGCCGAGTTCGACGACCAGGTGCAGCCGCTCGCGGTCGATGCCGAAATCGACTCGCTCTACATGCTGAAGAAGAAGGACGGCCGCCGCGCGCTTTATACCGTGAAGCTGGACGGAAGCCGGGTGGAAACCCTGATCGCTTCCAATCCGCGCGTCGACATCGATGGGATCGAACGAGTCGGCGAGGGAAACCGCGTCATCGGCTATTCCTACACGGACGAGACCGGAAAGGTTGAGTATTTCGACCCCACGTTCAAGGCGCTTTCGGAGTCGCTTTCTCGCGCGCTGCCGAACTTGCCGATCGTGAACTTTGTCGATGCGAACCAGGATGCTGGCAAGCTGCTGATCTTCGCCGGGAGCGACAACGACCCTGGCCGCTTCTACCTGTTCGACCGCGACACCAAGCATCTCAATGAAGCGATGCTCGAGCGACCGCAGCTGGAAGGCCGGACGCTGGCGCGCGTGAAGCCGGTCTCGATCCCGGCACCCGACGGCGCGCGGATTCCGGCATACCTGACGCTTCCGCCCGGAAAGGAAAGTGCGAGGAACCTGCCCGCCGTGGTCTTCCCGCACGGCGGTCCGAGCTCGCGCGATTATTGGGGCTTCGACTGGATGTCGCAGTTCCTGGCTGCGCGCGGCTATGCGGTGCTTCAGCCGCAATATCGCGGCTCGGCCGGCTTCGGCGACGACTGGCTGAACGATAATGCGCTTCGCAACTGGCGGGCGGCTATGGCCGACATCTCGACGTCTGCGAGGTGGCTCGCATCCGAGGGAATTGCCGATGCCAAGCGCATCGGCATCGTCGGCTGGTCGTACGGCGGCTATGCGGCCCTCCAGTCCGCGGCGCTCGATCCGCAACTCTACAAGGCGGTCGTCGCGATCGCACCCGTGACCGACCTGTCGATGCTCAAGGAAGACG
Source organism: Pseudomonadota bacterium (assembly GCA_023436615.1). GTDB lineage: Bacteria > Pseudomonadota > Alphaproteobacteria > Sphingomonadales > Sphingomonadaceae > Sphingomicrobium. Next base: position 55,857 of record JAEZIO010000072.1, read on the forward strand.
CACAGGGCTATACTATTGCCGGCCTCGTCGCGAAGGACGTGGGATCCGGCACGAACGTCGCGGAAGGATCGCCGCTGCGGCGTGCGGCCGCGATACGGGCGCCCGTGCTATTGGTTCACGGCGATCTCGACGCGAACGTTGCTTTCCGTCACTCGGAAAAGATGGAAGCCGCACTTCGCGCGGCCGGCGGGCAGGTGGAGTTGCTCCAATACAAGGGACTGGACCACCAGCTGCGCGATTCGCGGGTGCGCGCCGAGTTCCTGTCGCGCATGGGCCAGCTGCTGGAGCGGACCATCGGGCGCTGATGCGAAAAAGGGCGGCCCCGCGGGACCGCCCTTCGAAATGCTGAGCTGACGCCCGATCAGCGCGAATAGAATTCGATAACCAGGTTCGGCTCCATGCGGACGGGGTAGGGCACTTCGTCCAGCGTCGGTACGCGCGTGAAGCTGACCTTCGACGTTCCGTCGGGAACGACGTAGTCGGGAACGTCGCGCTCGGCGAGGCTCTGCGCCTCGATCACGAGGGCCATCTCCTGCGCCTTCGGCCCGAGCTCGATCACGTCGCCGACGTTCACGCGCCGCGAGGCGATGTTGCACTTCACGCCGTTGACTCGGATGTGGCCGTGGCTGACCAGCTGGCGAGCCGCCCAGATCGTCGGTGCAAATTTCGCCCGGTATACGATCATGTCGAGCCGGCGCTCGAGCAGGCCGATGAGGTTCTGCGACGCGTCGCCCTTCATCGCGCTCGCTTCGGTGTAGGTGCGCTTGAACTGCTTCTCGGTGATGTCGCCGTAATAGCCCTTCAGCTTCTGCTTGGCGCGCAGCTGGATGCCGAAGTCGGACAGCTTGCCCTTGCGCCGCTGGCCGTGCTGGCCGGGGCCATATTCCCGGCGGTTGACCGGACTCTTGGGCCGCCCGAAGACGTTCTCGCCCATGCGGCGGTCGAGTTTGTACTTGGCGCTGGTGCGCTTGCTCACGTCAATTCTCCAATTTGCTACTGCCGTTGTCCCGGACCGCACCATGAAGCCTGTGCCTCACGCGATCGCCGCTTCACCGGGAATGCGGGATCAATTGCGAGCGGCGCACCTAGTGGAGCGCCGCCCCAACGTCAACTTCAGGCCTGACCGCGTGTCAGCGGCGAAGCGCCGTCCGGCTCCTGATGAAGCAGTCTTCCGGTTCGCCGTTCTTGAGCTGGATCAGCGTCCGCTGGACCTCCGCGTCCGTGCGACAGTCCGGAAGCTTGACGGGCCGCAGGTCCTTGTCGGTCACGGCGGTCGGGCCGCGCGCATTGTCGGGCAGGACGTTATTTGCCTCGCCAAGCGACTGGCCGGGAGCTCCCGCCAGCATGATAAGCATGAGAAGGTTCAGCATCGCCGCTCTCCTCCGGGCACAACGCGAGGATAATGCGCCTCGCGGCGCTTATCGGCAATGCTTTCCAGCAGGCCTTGGCTGATGCTTAGCTGGGCCCGCCCGACGCTCGAGTGACCGAATCCGGGTTCATCGTGCCGCGGTCGCCGACGGAGCGCAGCGTACGCTGTGTTTCGTCCTCGACCATCTTCCACTCCGACGCCTTCATGCATACGCGCTTCGAGCGGGCGAAGTGAGAGCCGGTGTCGGCGTCGCCGATTCGCTTGCAGACCATCTTGTCTTCGACAGGCGGCTTCTGTGCGACGGCCGCGGTGTGGATAGATGCGATCGCCAGTGCCGCGATGCCGATTATGCGCATTTCCGAAAGCTCCCCGCTCGAGTCAGGCAAGCAGAATAACGCCGGGCGTGGAAAACACAAAACAGATTGTTTTTTCAGCGTGTTCGCTTTGGTTCGACAAGGGCGCGGATGACTCCCCGAACGGCCTTGACCTCGCGCGAGGACCAGCGAGGCTTGGTGAAGATCGTCCGAAGCGTGTTCTTGGTCGCCTGCGTTCGCGACGGCGGGTGGAAATAGCCCTTGTGTTCCAGCGACTGCTCGAGCTGAACGATCATTCCTTCCACGTCAGCATGGGGAGCCGGAGGTTCCAGCTCCTTGGCCGGCGGGACCGCCAGCTTGCCCGTCTTCGACCATTCATAGGCGAGCAAGATCACCGCCTGGGCGAGATTCAGCGAGCCGAATTGCGGGTTGATCGGAACCGTGACGATGGCGTTGGCGAGGGCGACCTCCTCGGTCTCGAGCCCGGAGCGCTCGGCGCCGAAGAGGATGGCACACCGGCCGTTAGACCCTGCGATCTCCAGCGCCATCTTGGCGGGCTCGAGGACCGGCATGACGAGGTCCCGGCGTCGGACCGTCGAGGCATAGATGTTCGCGCAATCCGCCACCGCGTCCTGAACGCTTTCGAACACTTCAGCACGCTCGAGGACCTCGTCGGCGCCGCTTGCGGCCGGCCCGGCGGAGGGATTCGGCCATCCATCCCGCGGACTGACGAGGCGCATGTCCGTCAGCCCGAAATTGAGCATCGCCCGCGCCGCCTTGCCGATGTTTTCCCCGAGCTGCGGACGGACAAGGACGATGACGGGCTTTTGGGGGCTAGCTCCCATCGCCGACTGCACCCGCGATCTCCGCGAAATCGCCGGGCTCGCTGAAGTCCTTGTAGACGCTCGCGAAGCGGATGTAGGCGACGTGGTCGAGGGCCTTTAGCCCGTCCATGACCGCCTCGCCGATCTGCGTCGTGGTCACTTCGTCGCCGCGCGTTTCCAGCTGGCGCTGTATCGAGGTGATCAGCCGCTCGACGCGCTCCGGAGTTATGTCGCGCTTCCGACAGGCGATCGCCACCGACCGCTCGAGCTTGCCCCGGTCGAAGGGCTCGCGCTCGCCGTTCTTCTTGACCACGGTCAGGTCGCGTAGCTGAACCCGCTCGAAAGTCGTGAAGCGCGCGCCGCATTCCTCGCACTGCCGCCGCCTCCGGATCGCCGCTCCATCCTCCGACGGGCGGCTGTCCTTCACCTGGCTCGCTTCATGCGCGCAGAACGGACAGCGCATGAGCGGCTATGCGTCCGGATAGATGGGGAAACGTGCGCACAGGTCGCGAACGCGCTCCTTCACGCGCGCTTCGACGTCGCCGTTATTGTCGATGCCGTTCGCGCCCAGCCCGTCGAGCACGTCGGCGACCATGTCCGCGATCTCGCGGAACTCGGCCTCGCCGAAGCCGCGCGTCGTTCCCGCAGGCGAACCGACACGGATCCCGCTGGTCTTTACCGGCGGCAGCGGGTCGAACGGCACCCCGTTCTTGTTGCAGGTGATCCCGGCACGCTCGAGGCTCTCGTCCGCGTCCTTGCCCGTGAGGCCAAGCGGGCGAAGGTCGACGAGCGCGAGGTGGGTGTCGGTACCACCCGCGACGAGGTCGGCGCCGCGTTCCTTGAGGCGATTGGCGAGCGTCTTCGCGTTGGCGATGACAGCCTTGGCGTAGGTCTTGAACTCAGGCTGCAGCGCCTCGCCGAAGGCGACGGCTTTCGCGGCGATGACATGCATCAGAGGGCCGCCCTGCAGGCCCGGGAACACGGCGGAGTTGATCTTCTTCGCGATCGCTTCGTCGTCGGTCAGGACCATCCCTCCGCGCGGTCCGCGAAGCGTCTTGTGCGTCGTCGTCGTGACGACGTGGGCGTGGCCGAACGGGCTCGGGTGCTCGCCGGCGGCCACGAGGCCCGCGAAATGCGCCATGTCGACGAACAGGTAGGCGCCGACCTCGTCGCAGATCGCGCGGAAGCGTGCGAAGTCGAGGTGCCGCGGATAGGCCGAGCCGCCGCAGATGATCATTTTCGGCTTGTGCTCTTTCGCCAGCGCCAGGACCTCGTCAAAGTCCACGAGATGATCGTCGGGGCGGACGCCGTACTGGACCGCATCGAACCATTTGCCCGACTGGGCCGGAGGCGCGCCGTGCGTCAGGTGACCGCCGGCCGCGAGGCTCATGCCCATGATCGTGTCGCCGGGCTGCAGCAGGGCCATCATCACCGCGCCGTTCGCCTGCGCTCCCGAATGCGGCTGGACGTTGGCGAAAGCGCAGCCGAACAATTGCTTAGCACGCTCGATCGCGAGGCTCTCAACCGAATCCGACGGCCCGCAGCCCTGGTAGTAGCGGCGGCCGGGATAGCCTTCGGCATATTTGTTGGTGAGCACCGAGCCTTGCGCCTCGAGAACCGCGCGGCTCACGATATTCTCCGACGCGATCAGCTCGATCTGCGTCTGCTCGCGGCGGAGCTCGGCCTTGATCGCAACCGCCACCGCGGGATCGGCGTCGCCGAGACGGTCGCTGAAAAAGCCCTTGGGCTGCACGTCGTTCAGATTGGCTGCGCTGGCCATCAATCGCTTTCCTGCAGGAGCTGAGAGAGCTGGTCGACTCGGCGCTGGTGGCGCCCGCCGGCAAAGTCCGTGCCGAGGAATTCCATCACGCAGGCCTTGGCCATGTCGCTTCCGACCAGCCGACCGCCCATCGCCAGCACGTTGGCGTCATTGTGCTCGCGCGCAAGCCGCGCCGACAGCGGATCGTCGACCCGCGCGCAGCGGCACTTGGGGTTGCGGTTGACCGCGATCGAAATTCCGATGCCGGAGCCGCAGACGGCGACTCCGCGCTCCGCCTCGCCGTTCGCGATCGCTTCGGCGAGCTTGGTACCGAACTGCGGGTAATCGACGCTCTCCGCGCTGTTGGTGCCGAGGTCGAGGACCGAATGGCCATTGTCGCGAAGCCAGCCGGCAAGCTCGTCCTTGAGGGCAAATCCGGCATGATCGGAAGCGACGGCGATGCGCATGGGGGACTCCTAACCGCTCACGCGCGGGCGCGCTACCGCTCGAAACGCAGCAAACGCAGGAAACGACTAGGGTTCGGCTGAGCTCATGCTGTCCACTGCGAGTCCAGTTGAACGACGGATAACCGCGGCGTTCAGCCGCTTGGCATCTGAACCGGCGTAGAAAGACGGCATACAGTCGAGGAGTTTCTCTGATGCGCAAGTTCCTGGTTTCGATTGCAGCCGCCGCTTCGATCGTTGCAATCGCAGCGCCGGCTTCGGCGCAATATTACGGCGGAGGCTACGGCTACGACAATGGCTACGGCGACGGCTACGGTTCCGATAACGGATATCGCTACGGCGCATACGGCTACGGTAATGGCCGCGCTGGCTATGAGAGCAATCGTCTGGTTGCGCTGAACCAGCAACGACTTGCGCGTATGCAGCGCAACATCAGGCAATATGTTGCGCAGGGCCGCCTGGATCCCCGTGAGGCCGCACAGCTTGACCGGCAGGTGTATCGATTCGGTCAGGAGCTACAGGCGGTAGCGCGCGACGGCATGACGGGCCGCGAAGGGGCCATCTTTGACGCCCGCGCCGATCGATTGGGGCAGGAAATCGAGGCCCGCGCCGGGATTGGATATGGCTACGGCCGCGGCTATCGCGATGACCGATACCGGGGCTGGTAAGCCACGGCTGTGTTCAACGAAGGGCGCATCGGTTTTCCGGTGCGCCCTTTTGTTGGGACCACTCGGTTCTTGATTGCTCGACGGTGAAGCTGCGAATGTCCGCTTTCCACCCATTGCAGAGCCGCGCGGCGACGTAACTATGTGTCGTCAGGCGGCCTGACGCAGCTCCAGTTCGAGACGGCTCCAGATTTCGACCAGCGCATCCGTCAGCTCGTCCATCATTTCGGCCGTGTGGCAGGGGCCCGGAGTGAAGCGCAGGCGCTCGGTGCCACGCGGCACGGTCGGGAAATTGATCGGCTGAACATAGAGGCCGTATTCGGCGAGAAGGATGTCGCTGATCCGCTTCGCCTTGATGGGACAGCCGACCAGCAGCGGCACGATGTGCGTCACGCTCGGCATCACCGGAAGCCCGGCGGCGGCGAACTTCTTCTTGAGCATGGCCGCGGCCTGCTGCTGCGATTCGCGCTCAGCCGGCGAAGCCTTGAGGTGGCGGACGCTCGCGAGCGCACCGGCCACCAGCACCGGCGACAGCGACGTGGTGAAGATGAAGCCCGGCGCGTAGCTGCGGATGCAGTCGATGATCGTGCGGCTTGCGGCGATGTAACCGCCCATGACGCCGAAGGCCTTGCCCAGCGTTCCCTCGATTATTGTGAGGCGCCCGGCGAGCCCGTCACGTTCGGAAATGCCGCCGCCATGGTCGCCATACATCCCGACCGCGTGAACCTCGTCGAGGTAGGTCAGGGCCCGATACTTGTCGGCGAGGTCGCACATCGCCGCGATCGGCGCGATGTCCCCGTCCATCGAATAGACGCTTTCAAAGGCGATGAGCTTGGGCGTGTCGGGATCGGCCTCGGCGAGAAGCGCTTCGAGATGCTCGAGGTCGTTGTGCCTGAAGACCCTTTTCTCGCATCCGCTGTTCTTGATGCCCGCGATCATCGACGCGTGATTGAGCTCGTCGGAGAAGATCACGCAGCCGGGCAGGAGCTTTCCGATAGTGGACAACGCTGCCTCGTTGGAGACGTAGCCCGAAGTGAACAGCAGCGCCGCGTCCTTGCCGTGGAGCGAAGCGAGCTCGGCCTCGAGTTCCATGTGAAAGTGCGTGTTGCCGCTGATGTTGCGGGTGCCGCCGGACCCGGCTCCGACCTGGTGAAGGGCGGTTTCCATCGCCTCGATCACGGAAGGGTGCTGGCCCATCCCGAGATAATCGTTCGAGCACCATACGGTGACGGGCTTGGGCCCGTTGCCGCCGAAGCAGTGGGCGTTCGGGTAGGACCCCTTCGTCCGCAGGATGTCGATGAACACGCGGTACCGGCCCTCGCCATGGAGCCGCTCGATCGCCGATTTGAAAATGCTGTCGTAGTCCATCGCGCTCTACGCCGCCCCTTTAACGGCGGCTCTCACCGAACGCCATAGAGAACGACTCGCAATTAAAGGTTCCGGACCTCGTCGAGGCCGTAGGCCGAAAGCGCGCCGAGCAGCGTCTGGCGCGGCGGGCCGCCGGTGAACACGGCGATCCCGCCGGGATATTGGGCAGGCCACGGCTGTTCGCGGGTCAGGTACTCGACTCGCCGCGCGATGCCCGCGCCGCCGTCCACCCAGGCGAGTCCCGGGAAGGCGCTGTCGAGCTCGTCGGCAAGAAGGGGGAAGTGGGTGCAGGCGAGGACGATAGTATCGAGGCCTTCGGCGCCCTCCTGCTCGAACAAGGGCAGTGACGCGCTGCGCACGTCCTCGACGGAGACCGGATCGCCCGCGAGCTTCGCCTCCGCAAGCGCGACCAGCCCGGGTGAGCCGTAGCGGACAACGGCGCAGTCGCTGGCGAAGCGCGCTGCGAGATCGTCGACATAGGCCTGCCGGACGGTCGCTTCGGTGCCGAGCACGCCGATGACGCCGCTCCGCGTCATTTCCGCAGCCGGCTTGATCGCCGGCACTGTGCCGACCACCGGGATGTCGAGCGCGGAGCGCACCTCATCGAGCGCGATCGTGCATGCGGTGTTGCAGGCGATGACCACGAGCCTCGGCTGGAAGCGTTCGACGAGCCGGCCCAGAAGCGCCGGCACCCTCGATGCAATGTCGGCTTCCGACTTCGTGCCGTATGGATAGCCGGCGCTGTCGGCGGCGTAGACGATCGGCGCCGCCGGAAGCAGCGCTCGCGTCGGTCCGAGCACGGTCAGCCCCCCGACCCCGGAATCGAAGAACAGCAGCGGCGCATCGGCATCCATCCCGCGCGCATTTGACTGACAGCGAACTCGCCTGCAACTCTCGCCCACGATGGGGGATGCTGCTTCGAACCTGCTGCTTGCGCTTGCAGTTGGCTATCTGCTCGGCTCGATCCCGTTCGGGCTGATCCTCACGCGTCTCGCCGGGAAGGGCGACGTCCGCGACATCGGGTCCGGCAACATCGGCGCGACGAACGTGATGCGCGCAGGCGGGAAGGGACTCGCCGCCGCGACCCTGATCCTCGATGCCGTGAAGGGCGCCGTCGCCGTGTGGATTGCCCAGACTTTCCTGCAGGGAACTCCGTCGGCCGACCACGCGGCGGCAGCCGGGGCGCTGGTAGGCCATCTCTATCCCGCCTGGCTGAAGTTCCGTGGCGGCAAGGGCGTCGCGACCTTGTTCGGGATACTGCTCGTCCTGTGGTTCACCGGTGCGATGGTCTACGCGCTGGTCTGGCTTTGCATGCTGGCCATGGTCCGGATTTCATCGGTCGCCGGCATTTCCGCCGCGGCGAGCGCGCCGATCGCCGCCGCCGTCCTTGGTGTGCAAACATTGTTCCCGCTCCTGCTCGGATTTGCGCTTCTGGTCATCTGGAAGCACCGCGAGAACATCGCCCGGCTCCGCGCCGGGACCGAGCAACGGATCGGGAAAGGGAAGGTGTGACGGAAGACCTTATCGAGCGAATCCGGCTGATCCGTTCGGCATCCATCGGCCCCGTGACCTATCGTCAGCTGATTGCCCGCTTCGGTTCGGCGCGGGCCGCGCTCGACGCGATCCCGGACCTCGCGCGGCGCGGCGGAGGGAAGGCGCCCGCGATCTGTCCCGAAGACAGTGCCCGTCGTGAAATCGAGAAGGTCGAGAAGCTCGGCGGGCGTTACCTGGCGCTCGGCCAGGGCCTCTATCCTTCGCTTCTCGCGCAGATGGACGATGCGCCGCCGCTGTTGATCGCCAAAGGCAATCTGACATTGCTCGATCGGCCCTCGGTCGCCATCGTCGGAGCGCGGAACGCTTCCGCGGCGGCATGCCGTTTCGCGCGCAGCCTGGCGCACGATCTGGGCGGCGAGGGCCTGGTCGTCGTCTCCGGCCTTGCGCGCGGAATCGATTCCGCCGCCCATGACGGAGCGCTCGAAACCGGCACGATCGGAATCATCGCGGGGGGGATCGACGTCTTCTACCCGCCCGAAAACGAGGGTCGTCAGAAGTCGCTGTTCGAATGCGGCCTGGTGCTTGCCGAAATGCCGCCGGGGACAGAGCCGCGCGCGCGCCATTTCCCCTACCGCAACCGGATCATCGCCGGGCTTAGCCTCGGCACGATCGTGGTCGAGGCGGCGCCGCGCTCGGGATCGCTGATAACGGCCAGGCTGGCGGCGGAAGCGGGACGCGAAGTGATGGCGGTTCCCGGCTCGCCGCTCGATCCGCGCGCGCAGGGTTGCAACAAGCTGATCCGCGACGGCGCGACGCTGATCCAGAACGCGGCGGACGTGGTCGAAGCCGTCGGACCGGGACGGCCCCGGTTCGCTTCTCCGAAATTCGATTACGACGGCTCCATCGAGCAGTTCGACGGCGAAGCGGTCGCCAGCGTCGAATCCCTGCTCGGCCCTTCCCCGGTGCCGGTCGACGAGCTGATCCGCCTGTCCGGCGCGCCGAGCGGGGCGGTGCAGATGGCGCTGCTCGAGCTCGACCTTGCAGGACGAATTGACCGGCATGCGGGCGGCAAGGTCAGCCTACGGCCCGCTTGACGCGCCGAATCCGCTGCCCCCACCTTGTACGCGTATGCGTGAGGAACAGCTTTGAAGCTCGTCGTCGTCGAATCGCCGGCAAAGGCGAAAACCATCGAGAAATACCTGGGGCCGGGACATCGCGTCCTCGCGTCATTCGGGCACGTGCGCGACCTGCCGCCGAAGGATGGCTCGGTCGATCCCGACAATGCGTTCGCGATGGAATGGCACGTTTCCGCCGACCGCGCGAAACAGCTCAAGGCCATCACCGATCAGGCCAAGACCGCCGACACTTTGATTCTCGCGACCGACCCTGACCGCGAGGGCGAGGCGATCAGCTGGCATCTCGCCGAGGTGCTTAAGAAGAAAAAGGCGCTTCCGGCCAAGGTGCAGCGAGTTGCCTTCAACGCGATCACAAAGAGCGCGGTCAGCGAGGCGATGGCGCGGCCACGCGAGCTCGATGCGGACCTTATCGACGCATACAGGGCGCGGCGCGCGCTCGACTATCTCGTCGGCTTTACGCTCTCGCCTATCCTGTGGCGCAAGCTTCCGGGCGCGAAGTCCGCAGGACGCGTGCAATCTGTGGCGCTTCGGCTGATCGTCGACCGCGAGCGTGACATCGAGCTGTTCCGGCCGCAGGAATATTGGTCGGTAACGGCGCACTTCGAAGCCGACGGCCAGGCGTTCACGGCGCGGCTGGTCGAGTTCGACGGCAGGAAGATCGAGCGGCTGACGATCGGCAATGGCGGCGAGGCCGAGCGCGCGAAGGCGGCGGTCGAGGCTGGGCATTTCAGCGTCGCCTCGGTCGAAACCAAGCCTTTCTCGCGCAACCCGCCGCCTCCGTTCACGACCTCGACCCTGCAGCAGGAGGCCGCGCGCAAGCTGGGCTTTTCCGCGAGCCACACCATGCGGGTCGCTCAAGGCCTCTACGAGCAGGGGCTGATCACCTACATGCGGACTGACGGCGTCGACATGGCGCCGGAAGCGATCAGCGCCGCCCGGCGCGCGATCGCCGAGCGTTACGACGCGGGCTATGTTCCTGACAGGCCGAGACAATACACCAGCAAGGCGAAGAATGCGCAGGAAGCGCACGAAGCGATCCGGCCGACCGACTTCTTCCAGCGCCATGCTGCCTCAGGCGACCACGCGCGGCTGTACGAGCTGGTCTACAACCGCGCGCTCGCCAGCCAAATGGCGTCGGCGCGGCTCGAGCGGACGACCGTGGAGCTGAGCGATGGGACGGGCAGGGTCGCGCTCCGGGCGACCGGCCAGGCCGTCCTCTTTCCCGGATTCATGGCGCTTTACGATGAGAGTCGCGACGAGCCCCAGGACGAGGAATCGGCCCGGATGCCTGTGCTTCGGGAGGGTGACGCCCCGGCGAAGAGGGGCGTGGAGGCTACCCAGCATTTCACCCAGCCGCCGCCGCGCTATTCGGAGGCCAGCCTGGTCAAGAGGATGGAGGAGCTGGGGATTGGCCGGCCGTCGACCTACGCGTCGATCCTGCAGACGCTGAAGGACCGCGAATATGTCCGCATCGACAAGGGCCGGTTCGTTCCAGAGGAGAGCGGCCGGCTGGTCACGGCGTTCCTCGAGCGCTTCTTCGAGAAGTACGTCAGCTATGATTATACCGCGGAGCTCGAAGAGGAGCTCGACGACGTCTCCGGCGGCAGGCTCGATTGGCAGAAACTGCTCGACGAATTCTGGCGGGATTTTCGCCCGAAGGCCGGCGAGGTCATGGACCAGAAGCCGTCGGAAATCACCGCGGCCATCGACGAATTCCTCGCGCCGTGGCTCTACCCGCCGAGGGAAGATGGGAGCGATCCGCGGATCTGCCCGCAATGCGGCAGCGGACGCCTGTCGCTGCGCGGCGGCAAGTTCGGCGCCTTCATCGCCTGCTCCAATTATCCGGAGTGCCGCTACACACAGAAATTCGGGCAGGCCGGCGGCGAGGCGCAGGCAGCCAGCGGCCCGCAGGATCTCGGCAACGGCATCGAGCTCAAGACCGGCCGGTTCGGGCCGTACCTCGAGCGCGAGGGCAAGCGCGCCTCTATTCCGAAGGACGTGCCGCTCGAAAGCGTCGATACCGAAATGGCGGAGAAGCTGCTGTCGCTACCGCGCGAGATCGGCGCGCATCCGGAAAGCGGAAAGCCGATCACGGCTTCGATCGGGCGCTACGGGCCTTATCTCGCGCATGACGGCAAATATGCGAAGCTTGCCTCGACCGCGGAGGTGTTCGAGACCGGCATGAACGCTGCCGTGGCCAGGCTTGCCGATGCCGCGGCGGGCGGAGGGCGCCAGGGCGGGGCTGCGCGCGAGCCGATCGCCGTCCTCGGCGTACATCCTCAGAGCGGCAAGGACATCAAGGTGATGGCCGGCCGCTACGGGCCCTATGTCAGTGACGGCGCTACCCACGCGACCTTGCCCAAGGCGACCGAACCGTCCTCCGTGAGCCTGCAGCAAGCGATCGAGTGGATCGATGCCAAAGCCGCAAAGGGACCGGCGAAGAAGGGGCGCGGCGGCGGCCGCCGCAAGAAGAAAGCCTAGCCGCAGGCCCGGCAACCGGGATTCTTCGGGAGCCGCATCTTTCGCCACTCGAGGATCAGGCCATCGAATAGGAAGAGGCTCCCCGCGACGTCGTCCCCAATCCCCGCAAGGGCCCGGATCGCCATGAGCGCTCCGAAGCTTCCGACGGTTGCCGCCAGCGCGCCGAGCACGCCCTGTTCGGCGCAGGTGTCGCAATCGTCGCTATCGAAGGCGTCCCCAACGAAGCAGCGGTAGCAGGGCTTGTCGGCCTCCCAGCCCCGGTACAGGCCGATCTGTCCCTGGAACTGGACGGCCGCCGCGGAAACGAGCGGAATGCGGAGCCGCGTCGCCGCATCGCCGACCGCCAGGCGTGTCGCGAAATTGTCGCTTCCGTCGAGCACCAAGTCATGGTCGCCGAGCAGCGTTTCGACGTTGTCCAGGTCCAGGCGCTGCTGCGCCCCGCGGGCGTCGACGTGCGGATTGAGTGCGCGCGCGAATTCGGCTGCGAGTACCGCTTTCGGCTGCCCCACCTGGTCATCGCGGAAGATCGGCTGGCGATGCAGGTTCGATCGCTCCACCTCGCCATCGTCGACGATCGTGAGCTTGCCGACACCGGCTCCTGCGAGCGCCGGTATGGCCGCGCTGCCGATGCCGCCCGCGCCGATTACTGCGACGCTCGCGCCCTTGAGCTTCCGCTGGCCGACTCCGCCGAGCTGCGGCAGGACGATGTGCCGCGCGTAGCGGTCGAGCTCGTCGTCGCTAAGCTCGCTCACTGGCCGGTCGAGCCGAAGCCCCCGGAGCCCCGTGCGGTCTCGCCGAGCTCGCTCGCCTCAACGACGTCGGCGCGCAGCACGGGGGCGGGCACAAGCTGCGCGATCCGTTCGCCCCGGCGGACCTCGAAGGGCTCTTGGCCGAGGTTGGCGAGGATGACCTTCACTTCGCCGCGATAGTCGCTGTCGATCGTGCCGGGGGTGTTGAGGCAGGTGATCCCGTGCTTGATCGCGAGCCCGGAGCGCGGGCGCACCTGGACTTCGTAGCCGCGCGGGATCTCGATCGCGAAACCGGTGGCGACGGCGTGCCTGGCGCCGGGCGCGAGAGTCAGATCCTCCGCAGCGCAAACGTCGAGGCCGGCGGCATCTTCGCTGGCGTACCGGGGAAGGGCCAGCCCTTCACCGTGGGGTAGGCGAAACAGCTTTATCTCGATCATCGAAGTTCCTCGGCGACTCGCTCCACCAGCTGGCGAGCGACTTCCTCCTTGGTCATCTCCGGCCAATGCTCGACTCCGTCGGCAGTGACCAGATGCACGCGGTTCCTTGAGCCACCCATCACATCGCCCGAGACGTCGTTGGCGACGATCCAGTCAGCGCCCTTTGAATCCCGCTTGGCGACCGCATTGTCGACGACATCGCTGGTCTCCGCTGCAAAGCCGACAAGGAGTCGCGGACGCCTCGAGCTTTGTGCCAGCAGGGCCAGGATATCGGGATTAGCGATGAAGTTGAGCTTGGGCGGCCCGCCGGACTTCTTGAGCTTCGTTGGCGAAGCATCGACGCGCCAGTCGGCGACGGCGGCGACCAGGATCGCGACCTCCGCGGGCAGCGCGGCGTCGACGGCGTCGGACATCTGCTGCGCGGTCTCGACGTCGATCCGAGTGACCCGGGGCGGTGTGGCCAGCGCGACCGGCCCGGCGATAAGCGTGACCCGCGCTCCGGCCTCGGCAGCCGCCGCGGCGATCGCGAAGCCCTGCCGGCCCGACGAGCGGTTGGCGATCACGCGCACGGGGTCGATCGGCTCGTGGGTGGGCCCAGCCGTCACGAGAACGTGCGTTCCTCCGAGGCTCACTTCAGCAGGTCACCGACCGCATCGACGATCTCCTGCGGCTCCGGCAGGCGGCCGGGACCGTATTCGCCGCAGGCCATCTCGCCGTCGGCGGGCTCGATCACCCGAACGCCGTCAGCCTTGAGCTGGGCGACGTTTCGCTGCGTGGCCGCGTGCTGCCACATGCGCACGTTCATCGCCGGCGCGACGACGACGGGCTTGTCCGTCGCGAGAAGCAAGGTCGTCGCCAGATCGTCGGCGAGACCGGCCGCCATCTTGGCCAGCAGGTCGGCCGTCGCCGGGCAAACCAGCACGAAATCGGCAGCACGCGAGAGCTGGATATGCCCGATCTCGACCTCGTCCTTCAGCTCCCACAGCGAGGTGTAGACGGCGCTTTCCGCGAGCGTGCCAAGGCTCATCGCGGTGACGAAATTCTCTCCGCCCCGGGTGAGAACGGGCGTCACCTCATGCCCGGCCTTCTTCAGAAGGCGCACCAGCTCCAGCGACTTGTACGCGGCAATGCCGCCGCCCACGATGAGGAGCACCCGTGCCATGCTTTCCCGACTAGCGCCGGTCGATGCTGCAAGTCGAGTGCCGGACCGGGGCGCCGTGGCACCAAAAGCCGGCGAAGCGGGTTACGCCCTGATGCAATTGCCCAAACACATCACAGCCGCTGGGGAGGCCATCGTCGAGATGGACGACCGCGCGCATCAAGCGCTCCGGCCGCATCGAGGCAGCACGATAGCGGGCGCGCTCGACCTGCTGGGGAAGATTGGAGACCAGCCGCAACTGCGCACGATCTCGGCTGCGCTGCTCGCCGCCGGGACGTTCGCGGGAAGCGACCGCCTGGTACGCGCGGGAGCACGGATGATGATTGCGCATGAGGCCGCGACCCTGTCCAAGGACCAGGTCAAGAACCGAATCGATCGGGTGCGGCCGCGAACGGCCAAAGACCCCTCCGATAAGAAGCCGAGGAAAGGCGAGCACCGGTCGAAGGAAATGACGAGCTTTCCGTCCGGCCATAGCGCCGGTGCGATGGCGGTGACGCGGGCATTCTCCCGCGAATTCCCGGAATATGCGGCACCAGCGCTCGCGCTCGGGACCATTGTCGCGGGCGTACAAGTGCCGCGCAGAGCGCACTATCCGACCGACATCCTCGCCGGGATGCTTCTCGGGATCGCAGCGGAAGCAGTGGTTCATGCCGCCTGGAGCGCAGCGGGCATGAACGAGCGGAGCAGCAGCGAGCGCTAGAGCAGCACGAGCGCCGCGGCCGCCACTATCGCGCCGCTCATTGCCGCCAGCGCGTAACCCCACCAGCGATGAGTCTCGATGATCGCGACTTCGGGAAGCGGCGGCGGAGGGGGAGCGGCCCCCGCCGGCGGATAATAATAGTCCATGCGGTGGACGAGCTCGGGGATCTTCTTGATCGCTCGGACCGTATCGGTGATGCGGTCGGCGTAATAAGCCTCCGGACCGAGTTCCGAGCGCATCCATTCGCGAAGGAAAGGCTCGGCCGTTTCCCACATGTTGATGTCGGGATCGAGCCGTGTGGCGACGCCCTCGTTCATTACCATCGTCTTCTGCAGGAGCAGCAGATGCGGCTGCGTCGGCATGTCGAAATCGCGGGTGATCGCGAACAGGCTCTCGAGCATCCGTCCGACCGAAATGTCCTTGACCGGCAGTCCGCGGATGGGTTCGCCTGCGGCGCGGAGCGCGGTCGCGAACTCCGCGACATTATGGTGCGCGGGCACATATTGCGCCTCGAAGTGGATTTCGGCGACACGGCGATAGTCGCCGGTGATCAGGCCGTAGAGGATCTCGGCCAGCCATACCCGTGCCTGCCGGTCGATCCGGCCCATGATTCCGAAGTCGATCGCGCCGATCCGGCCGTCGGGCATCGCGAAAAGATTGCCGTGGTGGAGGTCGGCATGGAAGAAGCCGTCGACGATGGCCTGGCGCAGGAATGCGCGGACCAGGGTGGCCGCCAATGCCTTGCAATCCTGCCCTTCCGCCACGAGTGCGTCACGGTCGTTCAGCTTGATCCCTGGCAACCATTCGAGCGTCAACACGCGCCGCGCGGTGCGGCGCCAGTCGATCTCCGGAACATAATAGCCGGGCTCGGCGACCATGTTCTCCTTGAGCTCCGACGCTGATGCGGCCTCGCGCTGCAGGTCGAGCTCACGCGCCGTCCATTGCTTGAACTGGGCGACGACCAGCCGGGGCCGAAGCCGCGCCGGCTCGCCGCCCATCGTCTCAACCTGCGCGGCCGTCCATTCGTAGGTCTCGATCGCCTCCGCGAATTGCTCTTCGACGCCCGGCCGCAGGACCTTCACCGCTACGTCGCGCCCGTCTGTCGTCGTCGCGCGGTGGACCTGGGCGATGGACGCGGCGCCGATCGGAATCGGGTCGAACGCGCTGAACAGCTGGTCCAGCGGAGCACCGAATGCGCGTTCGATCTCGGCCCGGATCTTCGGGAATGGAGCGGGCGGAAGGTCGTCCTGCAGACGCGAGAGGTTCTCGGCCGCGTCGACGCCGATAAGGTCCGGCCTCGTCGACAGCGTCTGGCCAAGCTTGATTGCCGGTGGTCCGATTTCCTGAAGCGCGGCCGCGTAATCCGGAGCGTCCGGGACACGCGCACCGAAGCGCGCGATTCTCGCGACGCGGCGCACTTCAGCGGGCGTCAGCGCGTCGCGCTCGATGCCTGTGAGCGCGCCGTGCCGGGCAAGGGTCCGACCCCACTTCAGCAGCCGCCACAAATGGGTTGCGGAGCGGGTCAAATTTTCCAGCCGCTATGGATGCAGACGAGCCCGCCGAATATCGTCTCGACCTTCGTCTGTCGAAAGCCGGCCGCCTCGATCATCCGCCGGAACTGTTCCGGCCTGGGGAAGCGGCGGATCGATTCGACGAGGTAGCGATAGCTTTCCTCGTCCCGCGCAACCGCCTTGCCGATCCTCGGGATCAGGCGGCTCGCGTAAAGCTCGTAAACGTCGGCGAATCCCGGCCATTCGCTCGTGGAGAATTCGAGGCAGAAGAACCGCCCGCCATGCTTGAGGACCCGGTGCGCTTCCTTCAGCGCCGCTGGAATGTCGGTGACGTTCCGGATGCCGAACGCGATCGTATAGGCGTCAAAGCTTGCCGCGTCGAAGCTCAGCGCTTCGGCGTTCTCCTGCTTCCAGGCGAGGCGTTCAAGACCGCGCGCCTTTGCCCGCTCCATGCCCACCGCGAGCATGTCCGCGTTGATGTCCGCGACCGTGACGTGCGCGCCCCGGGCCGCCAGCCGAAAGGCGACGTCGCCGGTGCCTCCGGCCATGTCGAGGATCTCTTCCCCGCCCCTCGGCTTCACTCGGGCGACGAACCGGTCCTTCCAGCGGCGGTGAAGGCCGGCGGACATCAGGTCGTTCATGATGTCGTACCGGCGCGCGACAGAGCTGAACACACGCCCCACGCGCCGCGTCTTCTCGTCGGCGCTGACCAGCTGGTCGCCGAAATTCACCTGATCGCTCATCGCGCCTGCCTCTAGCTGGCTGCGCGAAGCTTCGCCATATCGCGCTGGTGCCCGAGCTTCCAGAAGTCGAAACCACCGTTCGCGGACTGGAAAAGGTGCTGCTGGGCAGGCGGATTGCCGGGATCGAGCTGCGCCGCGCGGATCTGCGACGCGAGTTCCCGCCCGGCCTCGGCCAGCGGTTGACTGGCGCGACCGTCACGAAGCTGGGGCGGAGAGGCAAGTTCGGCCTGATCCATACGGATCGCGGCGACACTTTGGTCTTTCACCTCGGGATGTCGGGAAAATGGAGAGTCGAGCCTGCCGACGTTCACCCGCATGACCATCTGCTGATCGAGACCGACGACGGCCGGCGGATCGCGCTCAACGATCCGCGGCGCTTCGGCTCGGTCGACCTCGTCGCGACGGCCGAGCTTGAGTCCTTGCCAGCGCTTTCATTCCTCGGACCGGAGCCGACGGAGCTGGACCCGGGCGCGCTTCTCGCGAGCCTCCGCGGCCGGACTGCTCCGATCAAGGCATTGCTTCTCGATCAGCGGATCGTCGCCGGGCTCGGGAATATCTACGTGTGCGAGGCCTTGTACCGCGCCCGCATCAACCCGCGGCGTGCCGGCGGCCGCGTGTCGAGGGCGAGCGTGGATCGTCTCGTCAGCGCCATCGCCGAGGTTATCGCGGAGGCGATCGAGGCTGGCGGATCGACGCTTCGCGATTATGCCCGCCCCGATGGCGAGCTCGGCTATTTCTCGAAACGCTTCTCGGTCTATGACCGCGAGGGCAGGGCATGCGAATGCGGGGGTGTGGTGCGGCGCGTCGTTCAAGGCGGCCGGTCGACCTTCTATTGCCCGCGGTGCCAGCATTGACCCGAATCGGCTCCCACGGTAGGGGGCGTCCATATCGGCGCGGGGCTAATTGCTTCGGCGCCGCTTTTTCATCGACCAAGGACCTTTCGAATGGCGAACACGCCGCAAGCCAAGAAGCGCATCCGCCGCAACGCCAATCGAGCGACCATCAACCATGCCCGGATCAGCCGGATCCGCACGTTCGTGAAGCAGGTCGAATCGGCGCTTGCCTCCGGCAATAAGAAAGAAGCGGCCGAAGCTCTCAAAATGGCACAGCCCGAGCTCGCTCGCGGCGTTGCCCGCGGGGTGCTGCACAAGAACACGGCCTCGCGCAAATTGTCGCGCCTGTCCAAGAGGGTTGCCGCGCTGGGCTAACAGAGCCTGGCAAAAACGGCCTCCAAATGGGCCGCCGGGGCGCCGGCGGCCCGTTTCATTTCGACACTTAAAAAAAACGAGGATTCCTCGCGATTCGCGCGGTAACTTTAAATTAACCACGTGGAAAAGTCGCAGTTTTCCGCGATTTCCGCAGCTTTCCGTCACTTTTGCGTGTCAAGCCGTTTTATTTCACTTCAATGAAAAATGGGGTCTTGAAAGCTGCCGCCGGTGCTTTCAAAAACAGCTTTCCGAGGCGCGAATCCGCGCCAGGGGCAAGAGAGAAAGAGACCATCGGGCCCGCGACTCGGATCGCGGGCAAGAGGTTCCTTTTGTCTTGGGGCCAGGGGGCTAGCTGAGGGAGGCGCAGGCCAGTGCAGGGCGGACGGACGGACTCGTGCCAGGTGGACGACAGCAAGGTGGCAGCACCGCTGGAGGCAGCCTGGGAGTCTATCCGAACCGGGCTGCGCCGCGATCTGGGCGTTCGTACGTTTGACGGCTGGCTGAAGCCCGCGGGCCTCGGGGCGCTGGATCCCGACACGGGCGCGCTTGAAATCGTCATGCCGAGCCAGTTCATGGCCGACTGGGTCACCTCCCATTTCGGCGAGCGGCTCGCGCTCGCCTGGAAGACGACGTTGCCCATCGTCCGCGAGGTTCGTGTCGTCGCTGCGGCGGACGCACCGCGCCCCGCACCGCTGCTCATCCTCGAAGAGACGCCCGCGCCTGGAGTCGTCGAGCGCGATCCCGCCGCTCCGAACTTCGACCCTCGCTACCGGTTCGAAAGCTTCGTCGTCGGCAAAGCCAATGAGGTGGCCGCGACCGCTGCCCGCACCCTCGCAACGGCCGACCAGGTGAGCTTCAACCCGCTGTTCGTCCACGGCGGTACCGGCCGCGGCAAGACTCACCTTCTGCACGCAATCGGCCACACCTTCGGCGAGCGCTATCCGGGGCGCCGCATCGTCTCCATGTCGGCCGAGAAGTTCATGGTCGAGTTCATCCGCGCGCTGAAGGAAAACGATACGATCGGATTCAAGAGCCGGCTTCGCGGCGCCGACTTGCTGCTGATCGACGACGTCCAGTTCATTGCCGGCAAGGATTCGACGCAGGAAGAATTCTTCCACACGATGAACGAGATTATCGGCGCCGGTAAGCGGCTGGTGATCACCTCGGACCGGGCGCCGCAGGACCTGGACGGCATCGCGCCGCGAATCCTGTCGCGCCTGTCATGGGGGCTGGTCGCCGACATCAACGCAGCGGACTTCGAGCTCCGCTACAACATCATCGTCGCCAAGCTGGCGCTTCTGCCGGCCGTCGAGATGCCCCGCAACGTCATCGAGTTCCTCGCGCGTCGCGTGACATCGAGCGTTCGCGAGCTCGAGGGGGCGCTCAACCGGATTGCCGCTTATGCGATGATGACCGGCCGCGACATCGACATCGCCTTCGTCGAGGAAGTGCTTGCGAACGTGCTTCGCGCCAACCAGCGGCGCATCTCGATCGACGAGATCCAGACGCAGGTCGCGGAGCATTACCGCATCCGCAAGGCGGAGATGACGTCCGCGCGCCGCGCCCGCGAAGTGGCTCGCCCGCGGCAGGTGGCGATGTACCTGTCGAAGCAATTGACCCCGAAGTCGCTGCCCGACATCGGTCGCCGTTTCGGCGGTCGGGACCACACGACGGTCATCCATGCGGTTCGCCAGATCGAGAAGCTTCGCGCCAGCGACTCCGAGCTGGACGCCGACATTCGGCTGCTGACGCGCCAGCTGGAAGGCTGACGAAGCCGCCGGTCAGGCGGTCAGGCCGACTGCGGATTTGGCTTTTGCAAGCGTCGGCGCGCCGATTTCTGAGGCACGCTCGGCGCCTGCAGCGAGGATCCGGTCGAGTTCTGCAGTGTCCCGCCGAAGCTCGTCCAGCCGCGTCCGGATCGGAGCGATCAGCGCGATGAGCGCATCGGCCAGCGCCGGTTTGAACTGCCCGAAGCCCTGGCCTGCGAAGCGCGCAAGCACCTGCTCGGGCGTTTCGCCGGCGATCGCGGCGTACACGCCGATCAGGTTCTTCGCCTCCGCTCGGCCTTCCAGCGCCTCCGGCCGGTCGGGGAGGGGTTCCGCATCCGTCTTGGCCTTGCGGATCTTCTGCGCGATGGCGTCGTCGCTGTCGGTCAGGTGGATGCGGCTCATTTCCGACGGGTCCGACTTGGACATTTTCGCGCGGCCGTCGCGAAGGCTCATCACGCGCGCCGCGGAACCCCCGCCGATGAACGGCTCGGGCGGGATGAACAGCTCGATATCGAAGTCGTTGTTGAACTTGAGCGCGATGTCGCGCGTGAGCTCGACATGCTGCTTCTGGTCTTCGCCGACCGGAACGTGCGTGGCCCGATAGAGCAGGATGTCCGCGGCCTGGAGCACCGGATAGGTATAGAGGCCGACCGAGGCCCCCTCGCGGTTCTTGCCGGTCTTTTCCTTGAACTGGGTCATTCGATTGAGCCAGCCAACGCGGGCGGTGCACTGAAGGAGCCACGCAAGCTCGGCATGCGCCGGAACGGCGCTCTGCGCGAACAAGGTCGACTTCGCGGGGTCGATCCCGCTGGCGATCAGGGCCGCCGCCATTTCACGAACGTTCGACCGAAGCTCGTCAGGCGCGACGTCGATCGTAAGCGCGTGAAGGTCGGCAAGGAAGAACAGGCATTCGGCCTCGTCCTGCATCCGCACCCAGCGCAGGATCGCCCCGAGCAGGTTGCCGAGGTGGAGGCCGCCGGTCGGCTGGATGCCGGAAAGGACGCGCATCGGCTGTGGTGATGGATCAGGCGGCATCCGTGTACGGCCTCCTTCGCCGGAACAATGAAATCAGCTCCTCCTTGTCGGTGCCGCCGAGCAGCCAGACGAGCGGGAAGTAGACGGCCATTCCGGCGCCCACCAGCGCGACGACGCCAACCAGCCTGTGACCGGTGGACCCCGTGAACCATTCCGGGATGCCGACGCCGACACCGTAGAGCGCTGCCGCCATTGCAGCGGCGGCGATGAGCTGGCGCCCGATCCGCGAAAGCAGCCAGCCTTCGGCCCTGAAATGCCCGCGCGCGTGAAGGATCACGTAGAGCAGCAGGCAATTGAGCCACGAGCTGATCGCCACTGCCGCGGCGAGGCCACCCAACCCGAAAGGCGGGATGAGCACGAAGTTCAGGATGACGTTCACGATCAGCACCAGGACCGCGATCTTCACCGGCGTCGCCGTATCGCGCCGGGCGTAGAAGCCCGGCGTCAGCACCTTGACCAGCACATAGGCCGGCAAGCCGAGCGCGATGAGCGACAGGCACAGCGCCGTCGAGCGCGCGTCTTCAGGCGTGAACTTCCCCTGCTCGAAAATGGCCGAGATCAAGGGCAGCGCGGCTACCGACAATGCGATGGCGGCCGGCAGGCAGAGCAGCATTGCGAGTTCTGCGGCCTGGCCCTGGACCCGCGCGGCCTTGTCGGCCTCTCCCTTGTCGACGAAGCGGCTGACGGTCGGAAGGATGGCGGTTCCAAGCGCGGCGCCGATCACGCCGAGCGGGAGCTGGTTGAGCCGGTCGGCATAGTTGAAGTGACTGACCGCGCCTGTGCCGATGCGCGCGAGGAACACCGTATCGATGAGGATGCTGAGCTGATAGACGCCCGCCCCCAGCGTCGCGGGGATGACCACGCGAACGAATTGACGAACCCCGGGGGTGAGGCGCGGGCGCCGGACCTTGAGGACGATGCCGGCGCGCTTCGATGCCCAGATCAGAAGTCCGAGCTGGAGCAGGCCGCCGACCGTGACCGCCCCGGCGAGGGCCGTCGCGGTGACTTGCCCACCCTGGTCGAACAGCGTCAGGCCGACGAGCATGGCGATGTTGAGAAGGGCCGGCGCGAAAGCTGCCGCCGTGAACCGCGCCAGGCTGTTCAGGATGCCCGAGAACAGCGACACCAGGCTGATCAGCAGGAGGTACGGGAAGGTGATGCGGGTCAGCAAGCTCGCGAAAGCCAGTTCGTGCCCCTGCCAGCCGGTGATCACGCCGACGAACGCCGGCATGATGATTTCGAAAATGGCCGTGAAGATGACGAGGGTCGGCAAAAAGACCGCGAGCACCTCTTCCGAGAAGTGCCGAGCCGCGTCGCCCCCGCCCGACTGCAGGCGCTGGCTGTAGAGCGGCACGAAGCCGGCCGAGAAGGCCCCTTCGCCGAACAGGCGGCGAAACGTGTTCGGGAGACGGAAGGCGACGAGAAATGCGTCCGTGTAGAAGCCGGCGCCAAGCACGCGGGCCATCACCATCTCGCGAGCGAAACCGGCGATGCGGCTGACGAGCGTCAGTCCGCCGATCGTTCCGGTCGCCTTGATCAGGTTCACGGGCGCGATTCCGCTTGCGGACCGCGGCAGGTCAGGCCTTGCCCGAGCCTTCCTCGGCGATCTCGGCCGCCCCAGGCTCGCCTTCGCCGCCGGCGGCTTCGCCCTGCTGCTGCGCCGCCTGGACCTGAGCCATATAGGCGGCGCCGAAGTCGATCGGCTCGAGGAGCAGCGGCGGGAAGCCCATGTTCTGGATCGAATCGGCGACGATCTGCCGAGCGAACGGGAACAGGAGCCGCGGAGCCTCGACCAAGAGGAAGGGGGGCACGGCCTCCTCGGGGAAGTTACGGATTCCGAACAGTCCCGCGAAGCTCAGGTCCACGAGGAAGTGGATGCCGTTTTGCGACTGCGCCTTCACCTCGACCTTGAGGAGGACCTCGTGAACTTCCTCCGACACCCGCTCGACGTTGAGATTGAAGTTGACGTCAAGCGACGGCTGGTCCTGCCATTGGAAGACCTGGGGAGCGCTCGGGCTCTCGACCGACAAGTCCTTGATATACTGGGCCAGGGTCGCGGCCTGCGGCTCATTGTCGCTGGTTGCGGCGCCGTTTCCGGCGCTGGTCGAATCCTCTTGAGCCATGTCCTGTCTCGCTTCAAACCGGGTGGGTGCGGACCCGGAAAAAGCCGGGCGCGTTTTTCGCCGTGGCGCCTAGCAGTCGGTCAAATGGCGTGCAATGGCGAGGAACTCCCCGGACCGGGCTTTGAATCTGGACCGACAGCGCATTATGTTCGTTTGAGGAATGGATCGGAACAAGAAGCGTTGACCGTCATCATCATCCTCGCGCTGGTCGCATTGTTCATCGGGCTTCGCCTCTACAGCGTGCTGGGCGAGCGCACGGGCCATGAGCAGCAGCCGATCCTCAAGCCCGCCGATCCGGATGCGCGAGTCGAGCGACCCGCCGCTCCGCTGTCGCCAGCACCGCAGCCCGCAGCCGACCCGAACGACCTTGCTTACCTTCCAACGGCCGGACCGGGCGTCCGCGCGCTTCTCGCCGCCGACTCCTCGTTCGACGTCGCCCGGTTCCTGGAAGGCGCCCAGGCCGCCTATCGGATGATCCTCGAGGCGTTCTGGAGCGGCGACCTCGCCAAGCTTCGCCCGCACGTCGACGATAATGTCTACCAGGCGTTCGCCTCTTCGGTCGAACAGCGCAACAAGGAAGGGCTCGTCCTCGATAATCGGCTGGTGACGATCGAGCAGGCCGTGATTTCCGCGACGACGCTCGAGCAGACCGTAGCCTTCGTCACCGTACGCTTTGAAGCTGACATAGCGGCCGTGACTCGCAACAAGGACGGCGAAGTCGTCGCCGGCGCAATGAGCGATGCGGTCCAGACGCGCGATCTCTGGACGTTCCGCCGCGACGTCGCTTCCCGGGACCCGAACTGGCTTCTTGTCGAGACCGACGAGGAAGAGTGAGGATCGGTCTTAGAGGGTTAGCCCTCGCTTCCTTCGCCTTGCTCGCAGCCTGCGTCAGCAGGCCGGCACAGCCGCCCGTGGTTCAGCCGCCGCCCACACAGCCCGCGCCTCCGACACAGCCGGCGCCGCCGCCACCGCCGGCCAATGCGCTAGAGGCGGGAATTGCCATTTCTGCCCCGGCGGCCGTCCCGGAAGCCGACGCTGCCGAAGCGCTCGCCGCCTTTCGGATCAGCTGCGGTTCGGTCAGCAGGCGGGCGGACAAGTCCGGGCTTGCCGATCCCGCGGACTGGGCGCCTGTGTGCGCGCAGGCTGCGCTGGTGCCGGCAGGGGGCGCCTCAGCCTTCTTCCAGACCGCGTTCGACTGGGTCCGCGTCGGTGATGGCAAGGCGTTCGCGACAGGCTATTTCGAGCCCGAGATCGCCGCGTCGCCAGTGCCGGCGCCGGGGTATGCGATCCCGATCTATCGCACGCCGCCTGACCTGACCCGCTGTGTGCTTCCTGATGGGAAGACGGGCAGGGGCCGCATCGATGAGCGCGGCCAGTGCGTCTATTATCACTCCCGCACGGACATCGAGCAGGGGGTGCTCGCGAACAAGGGGCTAGAAATTGCGTGGGCGGCCGACCCGGTCGAACTGTTCTTCCTGCACATCCAGGGCTCGGGGCGCTTGCGCTATCCCGACGGCACAGTCGCCCGGATCGGCTACGACAACCAGAACGGCCGCGAGTATGTCGCCATCGGCAAGCTGCTCCGGGACCGCGGAATCCTCCCGGCGGGCGGCACGTCGATGCAGGCCATTGTCGCATGGATGCGGGCCAACCCCGCGGAGGCCATCGAGCTCATGCGAGCCAATCCCTCCTATATCTTCTTCAAGCAGTTGACCGGCCCCGGGCCGCTTGGAGCAATGGGGCTTCCTGTGACTCCGCATGCGAGCGTTGCCGCTGATCCCAATTTCATACCTCTGGGTGCGCCGGTGCTGCTGGCGGTCGACCGTCCGGAAGCCTGGGGCCTCTGGGTCGCGCAGGATACGGGCGGAGCGATCAAAGGCCCGAATCGCGTCGACACCTTCTGGGGCGCGGGCGAGCAGGCGCGTCACATTGCCGGCGGGATGGCCGCGAAAGGCCAGGCCCTGATCCTGATTCCGAAGGGCGCGGCCGCGCGTGCGCTCGCTAAGCGCTGAGGAGAAGGAACTCTGGGATCGGGTTGCGGCCACTATCCGGCCGCTGTCGCGCGAGCCGGCCGACTCGCTCTCGTCAGCAAAGCAGTCCAACCCCCGGCCGAAGGTGCCGCGCGCTGCGGCCGGTCCCGCGCCTCCGCAGGGCGCACGGCCGCGCAGCTCGTCCCCAGGCGGCACGCTCGATTCCACCTGGGACCGGCGTTTGCGCGGCGGCAAGCTCGAGCCCGACCGCGTGCTCGATTTGCATGGGCTGACACTGGACCAGGCCTGGACCGCAATCGACCGAGCGCTCGAACGGGCGGTTGCATCGGATGAGCGGGTGTTGCTCCTGATCACCGGCCACGCGCGCCCGGGCGAACCGCCAGTCCAACGCGGGAAGATCCGCGCCGCTGTGCACGATTGGCTCGCCGCCTCGCGGCATGCCGGCGCCATCATCGCGGTTCGGGGCGCCCACCGCCGGCACGGCGGGGGCGGGAGCCTCTATATTATTTTGCGGCGAAGCTGGGCCAAATCCACGGTTTCTTAACCCTGTCAATTTAACCGAAACCCCGAGGCGGAACCAGACCGCCGGACGGGGCGCAATCACCGATGCAAGCAGGCACGGCCCAGAAGATCAGCAACGCGATCCTTTCGGGCGCGGCTGGCGTGGCCTCCTTCATCTTTTCGTTGAGCGCGCTCCTCTACATCACGGAGCTCAACGAGAAGATCGTCGCCGCCCTGGTCGCAGGCGCTTTTTGCTTGCTTATCAGCTACATAGCCTCCGAACGGCCGAACAGCGAAAGTGCGCGGGCACTTGCGGCTCTCGGCGACCGCCTGCTCGCGGTCGAGGATGGCGATCTGGTCTCGCCGGCACCGCCGATCGTTCGCGAGGTGATGCCCAAGGTCGCCGCAGCGGTCGACACGCTGTTCGCGGAAGTGCGCGCGTCGATCGAGAATGCGCACGCGCTCGGCATGTACGATCCGGTGACTTCGCTGCCGAACCGCCTTCATTTCCGATCGGAAGCCGACAAGATGCTCGGAGACGTTCCGGCCAAATCCCGGGCGGCGATGCTGTTCGTCGACCTCGACAGGTTCAAGAACGTCAACGACAGCCTCGGGCACGCTCGAGGCGACCAGCTGTTGATCATGGTCGCGAACCGTCTTCGGGTCGTGGTGACGGCGGAACTCAGCGAGACGATCGCCAAACGCCCGCTGCTCGCTCGTCTCGCCGGAGACGAATTCACCATCTTCTTTCCGCAGGTCGATTGCGTCGACGAGGTCGAGAGGGTCGCCCGCCGGGTTGCCCTAGCCATTGCCGAACCCTTCGAACTCTACGGCCACAGCGTCGATATCGGCGCATCCGTCGGCGTGTCGGTCAGCCCCGATCACGGCAAGAGCATCGAATCCCTGATGCGGGCGGCGGATATTGCCATGTACCAGGCGAAGTCGCGCGGCGGCGGCCAGCATTGCCTGTTCAATGACGCGCTGGCGGCCGAGCATCACCAGAAGATCGAGACCGAAAAGGCGCTGACGGAGGCGGTCCAGCGCGGCGAGTTCCAGCTTGCGCTGCAGCCCCAGCTGAGCCTGGTCACGGGCGAAATCGTCGGTGCCGAGGCGCTGCTGCGATGGAATCACCCGCGCGAAGGCCTGCGGATGCCGACGACTTTCATCCCGGTCGCGGAGCGGACCGGGCTCGTCGCGGAAATCGGCGAGTGGGTGCTCGGCGAGGTGGCGCTGCTGCTTGGCGGCTGGCACCGCGACGGCTTCGACCATCGGCTGGCCTTCAACGTAAGCCCGCGCCAGCTCGACCGCGCGGATTTCTTCACCCGCCTGCGCCAGACGTTCGCCGACCAGAACGTCCCTTTGTCGATGGTCGAGCTCGAGTTCACCGAAAGCGCGGCGATGGAAGCCAGCGAAGCCGTGCTCGCCGAGATTGCGGCACTGCGCGACGATGGCGCCACGATCGCGATCGACGATTTCGGCACCGGCTATTCAAACCTCGCGCGGCTCCGCTCGATGCCGCTCGACCGCGTCAAGCTGGATCCGTCGCTGATCTCGGAGATCGAGAATTCCGAAAAGGCGCGAGTAATCGTTCAAGCCGTCGTCCAGCTGATCAAAGGCGTTGGCGCCGAGATCGTCGCGGAAGCGGTGGAAAACAGCGCGCAGGCGGACCTCCTGCGCGCCATGGGGTGTCACACGGTGCAGGGTTTCGTCTTCGGTGAACCCATGTTCGAACAGGAATACCGCGCTTGGGTCAGCCACTCGCGCGGCAGCTCGAGCGCTCAGTCGGTCGCGTAGCTGCGTTTCGCGGCCGCCGACTTCCCCGCCCTGGATTTCCCTGTCGAGAATCCTGCTGACTTCAGCTACTTATGGAGCCGCCCGCACTTTGGATGCAGCGCTTCATGCTCGGGACACCGCAAACGCCAACATCAGACGAGCCGGCCGCAATCACGGACACCGCGCCGTGCGTCGGGTGCGGGCTGTGCTGCGATGGAACGCTGTACGAAAGAGCACGCGCCGAGCGCTACGAGGAAGAACGCCTGGTGCAATGCGGCCTCAAAGTCTCGAACGACAGCGGGCAGGGCTATTTCGGACTTCCCTGTCACTTCTTCGAAAGCGGCCGATGCGGCATATATGATGACCGTTTCACGAAGTGCCGCACGTTCCGCTGCAAGCTGCTGCGTGGCTATCAGTCCGGCACCATCTCGCGCAGCGAAGCGATGGAAAAAGTGCGGCACGCAATGGCATTGCGTTCGGCCGTCGAGGCCGAGGAGCCCTCGGCGGTGCAGGTTGCCGAGCGCAAGTCTCTTCGCTCCGAGCTGGGCAAGACCCGCCGCCGCCCGGCGCTCCTGCTGAAGCTAATGGCACTCGATTATTATCTGGACAGGCACTTCCGGAACAAGAACCCGCAGGTCGTGCAGGACGCCTCGGCGCCATCCCGCGATTGACCCCTAGCCGACCAGTTTCTCCAAGATTCGCCGGTAGATCCCGGCGAGGGCTCGAATGTCCGCGATCGCGGCGCTCTCATGAACCTTGTGCATCGTCGCATTGGGGAGGCCGAAATCGACCACGGGGCATAGCTCGATCAGGAAGCGGCCGTCGGACGTGCCGCCGCTCGTCGACAGCTCGGTGTCGATGCCGGTCTCCTCGCGGATCGCCTCGACCACCACGTCGTACAGCGGGCCCGGCGGCGTCAGGAAGGCTTCGCCGGAGATGCGCGCCCGCACCGTCGCGCCTGGAGCCTCGCGAGCGGCGATCTCCTCCACCATCCGGACAAGGTCGGCGCCCTTGTGCAGGTTGTTGAAGCGGATGTTGAGCTGCGCAGTGGCCGAGCCGGGGATCACGTTACTCGCATGGGTCGGCGTATCGACGCCCGTGAACTCGAGGCTCGACGGCGGGAACGCGTCGGTTCCGTCGTCGAGGTGGATGGCGTCCAGCGCTGCGATCACCCGCGCCAGCGGCGGAACGGGGTTGGTTGTGCGGTGCGGGTAGGCGACGTGGCCCTGTACGCCGGGAACGTCGATCCACATGTTCACCGATCCGCGCCGCCCGATCTTCACGGTGTCGCCGAGCCGGTCGACGGAGGTCGGCTCGCCGATCAGGATCATGTCGGGACGGATGTTCCGCTCGGTAAGCCAGTCGATGATTCGCGGCGTGCCGTAGGTCGCATAGCCCTCTTCGTCGCCGGTGATCATGAACGACAGGGTGCCGCGCCGCTGCTCGATTTGGGAAACCGCTGCGACGAACGCCGCGACAGCGCTCTTCATGTCATTGGCCCCGCGGCCGACGAGCACCCCGTCCTGAACGGTGCCGCCGAACGGATCGCAGCCCCATCCCTCGCCGGCGGGCACCACGTCGAGATGGCCGGCAAATCCGAAGTGCGGCGAGCCTTCGCCTCGAGAAGCGACGAGATTTTCGGTCGGGCCGTCCGGCGCTTCTCCCATTACCCACCGCTGCACGCTGAACCCCAGCGATTGCAGCTCGCGGCCGAGCAGGTCGAAGACTTCGCCGCTTGCCGGCGTCACGCTTGGGCATCGGATCAGCTCGCGGGCGAGCTCTACCGGGTCGATTGAAGCGGCCATGGCCAGCGACTAGCAAGCACCTCGCACATTGCACAGGGGAGGGCGCCCATGCCCAAGCTGGACCTTGAAAGCATCGAGCTGACGAACCGTACCGGCTACCCGGCCCCGTTCGACAAGGACGTCGCCGGGCGCTGGTACCGGCGCCTCGCCCCCGCCGCGGGAATCACGCAGTTCGGGGTCAGCCACGTGACGTTGAAGCCCGGCGCCTGGTCGTCGCAGCGCCACTGGCACGATGAGGAGGACGAGTTTCTCGTCATGCTATCGGGCGAGGCGGTGCTGGTGGACGATGCTGGACCGGCCATCCTGCGCGCCGGCGATTGCGCCGCCTTTCCGGCCGGAGTGAAGAACGGCCATCACTTGCGGAACGAAAGCGGTGAAGATTGCACATTCGTCGTCGTCGGAAGCGGCGCGGGCGGCACAGGCGGCTATTCCGACATCGACATGATGTGGACGGCCGATGATCGCTACGTTCACAAGGACGGAACGCCTTACTGAGCCGTCAGGCGGCTTCGTTCTCGTACGCGTCGATAACCCAGGGCTCGTCCTGCGCCTTGTCGATCCACTCGCTCACGTCCGGGTGCGACAGCACCGACTTCATGTAGAGTGCGGCGAACGGCGGCACCGGAACTCCATAGGTGATGAAGCGCGTGACGACCGGCGCGTACATGATGTCGGCGGCGCACCATTCGCCGAACAGGAACTCGCCTGTGCCGCCGAAGCGGGCTCGTGCCTGCGCCCACAATTGCATGATCCGGTCGATTTCCTCCCGGACGGCGTCAGACAGGTCGATCGGCGAATAGCTACGCCTGACGTTCATCGGCAAATCCCGGCGAAGGTTCGCGAAGCTCGAATGCATCTCGGCAGCCATCGACCGGGCCATTCCGCGGGCCGACTCATCGGCCGGCCAGAACCGGTCGCGGCCGACGCGATCGGCGAGAAACTCGACGATGGCCAGGCTGTCCCACACGACGCAATCCCCGTCCCACAGGATCGGCACCTTGCCGAGCGAAGGCGCGAACTCGTCCCCTTCGCGGGTTTTGTCCCACTCTGCGTCGAACAGCGGGACCACATATTCCTCGAACTCTTGCCCAGACTGCCGGCAGGCGAGCCAGCCGCGCATCGACCAGCTGGAATAGGCCCGGTTGCCGATGATGAGCTTGAGCAACACTGCTCTCCTTAGTTGATTGAGGCTTCGAGGATCGCCGTACGCAACTCCGCGATCCCGGCGCCGGTTTCACTCGAGGTCGAGAAGATCGCCGGATGTGCGGCGGGATGCTTCGCGGCTTCCGCGCAGAGCGCCTCATATGTCGATCCGAGCGCCGAGGGCTTCACCTTGTCTGCCTTGGTGAGCACGAGGTGATAGCTCACCGCAGCGGAGTCGAGCATCTCCATCACGTCCCGGTCGACCGGCTTCGGCCCGTGGCGCGCGTCGATGAGTAGCAGCGCCCGCTTCAACACCTGCCGGCCGCGCAGATAGTCGTTCACCAAAAAGCGCCATTTCTTGACCATGTCCGGCGGCGCCTCGGCGAAGCCGTAGCCGGGCATGTCGACGAGCCGCAGCCGGAGCGGATTGCCGACGTCGAAGATATTGAGCTCCTGCGTACGTCCGGGCGTGTTCGATGTGCGCGCCAGCGCCTTGCGGTTCGTCAGCGCGTTCAGGAGCGAGCTTTTGCCGACGTTCGAGCGGCCCGCGAAAGCGATCTCGGCAACTCGCGGGTCCGGCAGGAACTTGAGCTCAGGAGCCGACTTCAGGAACTGGATCGGCCCGGCGAAGAGCTTCCGGGCTTCCTCGGCGAGATCGGGCTCCTCGGCCATCAGGTCTGAACCGGGTGCGTATCGGAAAGGTGCAGGCCGAACCGCCGGTACAGCCACCATTGCTGAAGAATGGTGAGGATGTTCGACGTCACCCAGTACAGCACCAGGCCCGCCGCGAACGGCGCCAGGATGAACATCATCACCCACGGCATCAGCGCGAAGATCTGTTGCTGCGTCGGGTCCATCTGCTGCGGGTTGAGCTTGAACTGCAGCCACATCGTGACGCCCAGCAGGATGGGAAGGACGCCGAGGTGCAGCAAGCCGGGCGGGGTGAAGTTCAGCAGCCCGAACAGGTTGATCGGCGTGAGCGGGTCGGGCGCCGACAGGTCCTGTATCCAAAGCGCGAAAGGCTGGTGGCGCATTTCAACGGATACCAGCAGCACCTTGTACAGCGCGTAGAAGATCGGGATCTGGAGCAGGATCGGGAGGCAGCCCGCAGCGGGATTGATCTTCTCGTCCTTGTACAGCTTGAGCATCTCCTGCTGCTGTCTGGCGCGGTCGTTCTTGTACTTTTCCTGCAGCGCCTTGAGCTTGGGCTGCACCTTGCGCATCGCAGCGAACGACTTGAACTGCTTCTGGGCGATCGGGAACATGAGCAGGCGGACGATGATCGTCAGGCCGATGATCGCGATGCCGAAATTGCCCGTCGCATGAAACAGCCAGTTCAGCACGTCGAAGATCGGCCGCATGAACCATTCGAACCAGCCCCAGTCGATCGCCTTGGAGAGCTTGGGGATTCCGGCCGCTTCGTAGCGGTCGAGGAGCGCCTTTTCCTTCGCCCCCGCGAACAGCCGGGTGTCCGTGTGGACCGTTGCGCCGGGCGCAACCACCTGGGGCGCCTCGGCGAAATCCGCCTGGTAGCCGCCCGACGGCGTTCCGGTGAAGGTCGCGGCGATCTGCGGGCTTCCGACGGGCGCCAGCGCCGTCAGCCAATATTTGTCGGTAAAGCCGATCCAGCCGCCGTCGCTGGTGAACCTCTTGACGCTGCCGCCGTCGAGATCGGCCCAGTCGACGTCGTAATTGGCGGCGCCATCGAGGAATCCGATCGGTCCGACGTGGACCGTCCAGCTGCTCGTGTCATGCGATTTGTCGGCGCGGCTCACGAGGCCGTACGGGCGCACTGCGACTGCTCCCTGCCCCCGGTTCTGCACCTGCTGGCGGACGCTGAAGAGATAATTTTCGTCGACCGCGATCACCATCTGGAACAGCTGGCCGGACCCGTTGGTCCAGCTCAGCGTGACAGGTTTTCCCGGCTCCAGGGTCGCGCTGCTCGCAGTCCATTGCGTGTCCGCCCCGGGGACTTCCGCGCCCTGGCCGGACCAGCCGAAGCTGGCGAAATAGGCGCCCGGGGCGCCGGCCGGCGAAAGCAGGCGGACCGGTGGCGAATCGTCAGCAATCGTCTGGCGCTCCTTGAGCAACACGAGGTCGTCCAGGCGCGCGCCCTTGAGGTTGATCGAGCCTTCGAGGCTCGGTGTCCGGATCTGGACTCGCGGCGCTTCGCGCAGGACCGCGGCACGCGCCCGCAACTTCTGCTGCTGGGCTTGCGGCGCGGGCGCCGCCTGCGGCTGCGGGGCCGGCTTCACCTTGCCGTTCTCTACCTTCTGCGACTGCGGCGCAGCGGTTGGAAGCAGTCGCTCGGAAAGGAAGCCCCAGCCGATCAGCACCAGCGCGCTCAGCACGATGGCGAGAATCATGTTCCGATTGTCGTTCACGCTGGTCGCAATCCTCGCATTCGGTTCAAGGTACCGGGTCGGGTCCCTGACCACCCCACGGGTGGCAGCGGCCGATCCGTTTCAGTGCAAGCCAGCCCCCGCGGAGCGCGCCATAGCGCGATAATGCGGTGATCGCATAGGCCGAGCAGGACGGCTGGTAGCGGCAGCTCGGCGGGAGCACTTTCGAAGGCCCCGTTTGCCACGCACGGCACAGCCAGATCAGGAGCCGCGCGATCATCGAGCGATCCGCTTAAGTGCGCTCGCCAGGTCCGCTCGAAGAAGGCCGAAATCTCGTTCTATGCCGCCGGCGCGTCCGATCATCACATGGTCGGATCCGGCAAAGCCGTGAGCCCGGAGAAGCTCGCGCGCCAATTCGCGGAAGCGGCGCTTCATCCGGTTGCGGGTGACCGCGTTTCCCACCTTCTTGCTTACGGTAAAGCCCACGCGCTTGAGCGGGTCCTGGTCCTGGCGGTCACGGACGAGGAGCACGAATCCGGGCGTGGCGGCGCGCCGGCCGGCGTTCGCCGCGAGGAAATCCGAGCGTTTCTTGAGGATTGTTAGGCGCTGAGCTTCTTGCGGCCGCGCGCCCGACGCGCGTTCAGCACCTTCCGTCCGCCCACGGTCGCCATGCGGGCCCGGAACCCGTGCCGCCGCGCGCGGACCAGATTGCTCGGTTGAAAGGTGCGCTTCATCGCTCATGCCTCAAA
Organism: Pseudomonadota bacterium; assembly: GCA_023436615.1. GTDB lineage: Bacteria > Pseudomonadota > Alphaproteobacteria > Sphingomonadales > Sphingomonadaceae > Sphingomicrobium. The sequence continues at coordinate 89,469 of JAEZIO010000072.1, forward strand.
TATCAAAAGAAAAAGGGCCGCCGGTTAGGGCAGCCGCCGTTGGGCGCGCCGATACGCGGCGGCCCCTGCAAAGTCAATTGCTGGGCGCCTCCGGCGGGAGCTGCTTTTGCTCGCGTTCCGCCTTGCGAAGCGCCTCGCGGCGCCGCGCGCTGGGTCGGCGTAGCGCCCAGTCGGTCCAGCGGCCCGCCTTGGGCTGCCACTTCTTGAACCGTACGTACCGGCGGCGGGCCCACATGCTGGTTTTCAGGACCATCGCCAGACCGATGCCCGCGACGATGATCCCGCCGGGGCCCGGTAGAGCTCCCACCAAGGGCGACAGGACGAGAAGCAGGACTCCGAAGCCGAAGATCGCCCATTCGACGACCGGATGGTCGATGAACCGCCGCCATTCCCGCCTCGTGAACATGCCTCGCATTTGGGCAAACAGGCGCTCCATCGCAAGAGCGCTTGCCCGCCGCCCGATCCGCGGGCTAGCACGTCGGTGCCGAGCTAGGGGGATTGTTGCCTGATCGCGAAGGACTGATCCAGCGGGGGCGCCGCTAGATGGCCGCCACCGTTGCCACCGTTGCCTATCTTGGCCTCGAAGCCCGCTCGGTCGAAGTGCAGGTCCAGCTGTCGTCCGGCCTTCCAGCGTTTGTCATCGTGGGATTAGCTGACAAGGCAGTCGCGGAAAGCCGTGAGCGCGTGCGTGCTGCGCTGGCGGCGATCGGGCTGGCGCTGCCGCCCAAGCGCATCACCGTCAACCTGTCGCCGGCCGACCTGCCCAAGGAGGGCTCTCACTACGACCTGCCGATCGCGCTGTGCCTTCTGGCGGCAATCGGCGCGGCCGATGCCGAAACCCTGTCTCACTACGTCGCGGTGGGCGAGCTGTGCCTCGACGGCCGTATCGCTGCTTCCCCCGGCGTGCTGCTCGCAGCGCTTCATGCATCGAGCGAAGACAAAGGCCTGATCTGCCCGGTCTCGCAGGGCAGCGAGGCGAGCTGGGCGGGCGAGCTCGAGGTGATCGCTGCGCCCGACCTGCTTGCGCTCCTCGCGCACCTCAAAGGCACCAACCTGCTGCCGTCACCACCGGCGGCCGAAGCCGAGCCCGCCGATTCCGGGCCCGACCTGGCGCAGGTCAAGGGGCAGGAGGTTGCGAAGCGCGCGCTCGAGATCGCCGCGGCGGGCGGTCATAACCTGCTCATGAGCGGCCCTCCGGGGGCCGGGAAATCGCTGCTGGCCGCGTGCCTTCCGGGAATCCTCCCGCCGCTCGAGCCCTCGGAGGCGCTGGAAGTCTCCATGGTTGCTTCGGTCGCAGGCGAGCTCAATGGCGGCAAAATCCGCAGGCGCAGGCCGTTTCGTGCGCCCCATCACAGCGCGTCCATGCCGGCGCTGGTCGGCGGCGGCCTCAGGGTGCGGCCCGGCGAGATCAGTCTGGCCCACCTCGGGGTGCTCTTCCTCGACGAACTTCCCGAATTCCAGCGCCAGGTCCTCGATTCGCTCCGGCAGCCCCTAGAGACGGGCAATGTCAGCGTCGCTCGAGCGAACACGCATGTGACCTTCCCGGCGCGCGTACAATTGGTCGCCGCAATGAACCCGTGCCGGTGCGGCCATCTGAGCGATCCGGCGCTTGCCTGCAGCCGCGCCCCCCGCTGCGCGGCGGATTACCAGGCGCGCGTTTCCGGGCCGCTGCTCGACCGGATAGACCTTCACGTCGACGTGCACGGCGTGTCCGCGGCCGACCTGACGCTGCCGCCTCCCGCCGAAGGCAGCGGTGAGGTCGCGGCGCGTGTCGCGGCCGCCCGAAAGCTTCAATCGAACCGCTACGACAGGTCGCACGTGCGAACCAATGCCGAGGCCGACGGCGAGCTTCTCGACCGTGTAGCGACACCCGACGAGCCGGGACGCAAGCTGCTTGCCGATGCCGCCGCGGCGATGCGGCTGTCCGCGCGCGGTTTCCACCGGGTGCTTCGCGTCTCGCGGACTATCGCCGATCTCGCGGGGGCCGAGCAGGTCGGCCGCATTCATGTCGCCGAGGCGCTAAGTTACAGGCGGCAAGCACCGCGCAATTGACTGCCGGTCGCAACGCGCTGCCAGTTCCGGTGCTCGTCAGTACCCCGGACTGCCGCTCGCGCGATTCCGGTGCTCGTCAGTCCCCCGGACTGACTGCGCGTCGGAATGGTGCCCCTGGTCCGACTCGAACGGACACTCCGGTGAAGGAACTCGATTTTGAGTCGAGCGCGTCTACCATTCCGCCACAGGGGCCCGCGGCTGCGCCCCTAGCTAGGCGGGGCGTGCCATCTTCGCAATCCGCTGGCCCGCGATAAGAGTGCCGGATATGCTGCGGCCATGGATGCGCGAACCAAGGCCGAAATGACGGAAACCGCGAGTGACGCCCACGCGCTCGCGGAGGCGTTCACGGCGAAGCGCGACCGATTGCTCGCGGCGCTGACGCTCATCAGCGGCATCGGGCTCATCATCGCCCTTCCTTTCGCGCTTCGGGCGGGCGCCGAATTCTTCCTCCCGGTGACGGCGGCGCTGGTGGTCGCGATCGCGCTTGTGCCCCTGCTCGAGTGGTTCGAGCGTCGCGGTGTGCCTTCGAAGCTCGCCTCGGCACTGTGCGTGCTCATCTTCCTGACGCTCACGTTCTTCGCCATCGGCTCGATCGTGCTTCCCGCGATCGACTGGATCGCGCTGATACCGGAGCGGATCGGCAAGGTTCAGGCGGCACTCGATCCGCTGCTCGATATCTACAAGAACTTCGACCGCTTCGTTGAGCGCACGCTCTCGCAGGTTGCCGTGGCTCCGGATCGCAGCCGCACCGTGACCATCGAGACGCCGAATTCGCTTTCGAGCCTGCTCGCGACGTCCGCGCCGCACATCCTGATCCAGCTGTTTTTCGCGCTTCTGGTGATCTTCTTCTTCCTCGCCGGGTGGACCGCCATGCGCAAGCGCACGATCGTCAGCCGCGGCAGCTTCGAAGGCGCGCTCACCACTGCGCGCGTGATCCAGCAGGTCGTGGACTCCACCTCGACCTACATCGGCACGATCACCGTCATCAATGTCGCGCTCGGCGCCCTGACCGCGCTCATCATATGGCAGCTGGGAATGACCTCGCCCGTCATGTGGGGCGGCATCGTCGCCGTTCTCAACTATATTCCCTACCTCGGCCCGATCGCGTCGGCCCTGCTGCTCTTCTTCGGCGGGCTCATGGTATTCCCCGATGCCTGGGCGGCGATGCTTCCGCCGATGGTCTTCATTGGGCTGCACCTGGTCGAGGCGAACCTCATCACCCCGATGATCGTCGGCGAGCGGCTCGAGATCAATCCGCTCGCGATCCTCATCTCGCTGAGTTTCTGGGCCTGGGTATGGGGCACCACCGGCGCTCTCCTTGCCGTTCCGCTGCTGATCATCATCAAGCAGGTGTTCTCCGCCGCGGGCACTCCCGACATCGCCGGATTCCTGTTCGAACACGGGACTTTGACACATGTCGGGGAGGAAGAGGAAAATGAGGCCGGCATTGTTGACAGTGCAGGGGGCGTCACCTAGTTCGCGCGCCTCATCGGGACCTCCTCGAAGCACCGCTTTGACAGCCATCCTGATAACGCGCGGGTGTAGCTCAGTTGGTTAGAGCGCCGGCCTGTCACGCCGGAGGTCGCGGGTTCAAGTCCCGTCACTCGCGCCATTTCCGATCCGATTTTCAGCGCTTTGGGATTCGCCGCGCATCGTTTAGCTTCGCCGCGCAATGCGAGGGGACGAGTCCGCTTTTGCAGCGCTTGGGCTTCGTCCTGGCGCGAAACCCGCCGAGGTCGATGAAGCCTACCGGCGGCTGATCAAGCAATATCATCCGGACCGCACCGGCGGCGACGGCAGGCGGGCCGCCGAAATCAATCATGCGTATCGCGTGCTGCGGCGCCAAGGCCTGCAGGTCGCGCGGCCGCGGACCGTGCCCATGGCCGTGCACATGCCCGAGAGGCGCCCCAGGCCTCGCAAGCGCGAGTGGCTCCTCACGGTTCTCGTGCTGGGAATTGCCGGCGCGGGACTGGCAAACGAGGACCTGCGCTCGAAGTCCGTGGCAACGGTGCCGCGGCTGCCGATCGCATGGCCGCAGGCGGACGAGTCCGGCGTGAGGTCGCCGGCGATGCCATGGGTCGACTTCGACGAGCCGCTCCACGTCGCGGTCATCGACGGCGCCATCTCAGACGCTGCCCGGCTTGATGAGGTCGGCACCAGCGATGCCGCCACCGATTACAGCCGCGATTGTCGAAACAAGATCCGGAAACAGCCGAGTCTCGCCCTGTTCGACGCTTGCGCGGCCTTCGACGAGGCGATGATTGCGCTTGCCGACGAGGATGTCGCCACTTCCGGTGCGTTCAGCGGGTCGGAGGTGATGGCCCGTGAAATGGCCGCGGCCAGAATCCTTTCGGATGACATGCTCGGCGCCGATTCCCGGCTGCACCGTATCCGGACGAGAGTGGAAATGGCGCTGCTCCCACGCCTGGACCCCCCCGCAGCCGACGTTCAGCCTTAGTTGGGCGATGCCGCAGGCGATCCTGCGGGTTCCGGCGCGGGGCCGAGCGGCTTCTGGTCACTTGCCTGCGCGCTGCCGGTCAGCGTCCAGCGCAGATTATCGGAGGCTGCGACCTTTTCCACGTAGGGCTCACGGGGCGCGGCTTCGACGGCCTTGCGCGCCTCGGCGAGCTTGAAGCGCACGGCCACGCGGCCGGCGGGCGCCTCCTGGACCTGGGCGCCGGGGATATCTTCGACCGCTTCCACCTGTTGCTGCTGCACGGGCCTCGATGCGAGCGCTGCAAGCGCCGCGCTTCGCAGGGCGGCCGCGTTGGGCTCCTGCCGCGCATATCGCTGGACGAACGCCGCCGGAGTTCCCCAGCCGCCGCTCCACCGATAGAACAAATGTGCCCCGACAACCGCGTTCTTCGCCAGCGTCGACGCCCAGTAAGGCACGACGTAATTGGCATGGTAGTGAGTCGCCAGGCCCACCGGTCCGAACACCGCCCCGTCGAGCGCCGCCCGAGCGACCGCACGGGCCCGTGCCCAGCCCGAATCGCTTGGCTGGCGGTAGAGCGAACCGTCGTTGGTGAAGGTGAACTGGGCGCCGGTCGCGCGGGTCGAACCCTGGTAAACCACGCCGCAGACTGTCGATGGAAAGGCGGGATGCCGAACGCGATTGAGGACGACCTGAGCGACGGCACGCTGACCGTCGCTGCTTTCGTTGCCGGCCTCGTAATAAACGGCGCTCGTCAGGCACTCGAGAGCGCGGGCACGAGTCGTCGAATCGGCGTTGGCCATCGAAAAGGGCAAGGCGGCCGGATTGGGGCCGCCGGCAACCGGGATATTCTGGTTCACGGCGAGTGCCGCGGTAGGCGCGAGGTCGCGAACGAGCAGCGGCGGCGGGGCCGGGGCGGTTCGCTCCGCGCGCTCGGCCTCGATCGCGTCGAGGTTCGGCGAGGACCACGCAGCGCCTGCCGCTGCAATCGCCGCGGCCAGTCCAAGCACGCCGAGCGCAACGAGTTCGCGCGGGTGCTTTTGCCAAAGCGTGATGGCCCTTTGGCGGGCGGGGAAGAGTGTCGCTGCGGTCATGTGAAATGTCGCACTGATATAGTCGACTAATACGGCGCGATCAATGACTCGGGCCTGAACGGTCGAACCATTCGATTCCCTCCGGGCTGGCGAAGGCGTCGAGGCGCACATCCCAAGGATCGGAGGGAATGCTATCTTCCAGGCGCTGGAGGGGCCAGCCCGCGCCGATCAGCCTGGCGCCCGAGCGCTTCAGTCCGGCGAGGACTCGATCATAGTGGCCCTTGCCGCGCCCCAGTCGAGATCCGTGCGGATCGATGGCGATCAGCGGCACCAGGATCAGGTCGGGATCGACGGCCGGCGCTCCTGCCTTCGGCTGCAGGATTCCGAACGGGCCCGGAACGAGCGGGTCGCCTGCCAGAAAACGAAAGGGCTTCGCGGGATTTCTGAAGGCAGGGAAGGCGACGATGGCGCCGACCGCGCGTGCCTCTTCGATCGCCAGAAGCGGGCTGATCTCGCTTCCCATAGGGGCGTAGCCGGCGACGACGCGCGCGGACGCGCACAAGGCGGTGAGGTGCCGCGCAAGCTGCTCTTCGAGAAGCGTCCGCGCGGCGTCGTCGAGTGTCGCAACGAAGGCCTTGCGCGCCTGAAGCGCCGCGGATCGAAGCGACTCCTTCGAAAGCGGCGGCCGCGCATGCGGCGGTTCTGGAGGAAAGGGGGGTGACGGGACCACCATGGCCGTTTGCCGGAAATCCTCTGACGCCACAAACGTCAGGTGGGCGCCGTGTAGGCCTGACCAGGGTCAGACCAGGGACAGCTCCCTAGGATATTTAATCGCCTCAGGGATGTTCGTGGCCTCGTACCGGGCAGTTCCCGTCGAAACCTATTTAGGGACGAACGCCCGCATTCTCAAGGGAATCGGCGAGCGATTCGAGGCGCCGGGCGAGCAGTTCCGCGCGATTCGCCAGCTCCGGGTCCGGTGCGGGTGCAGCGGCCGATTCGGGGCGCTGTTCGATCAGCTGGTCGGCCAGCAGCAGGCCGGCAAACAGCAGCTGGCGCGCTTCCGACAACGTCCCCAGCCCGGCAATCGCCTCGCGGCTCTTTGCGTCGACCAATCGCGCCGCCGTCCTCAGATTCTCTTCTTCGCCGTCGCGGCAGGCGACTCGGTATGGGCGTCCGGCAATGATGACGTCGACCTCTGCCATCAGCTCGTCGCTTCGCGGATCAGCTGGTCGAGCTCGGCGACGGCGTCGCGTACCTTGGCGCGGAGCGCATCGTCCCGGCCGCTCATCGGCTGGCGCTCGGCAAGGGCGCGCTCGACGCGCCCAAGCGCGCGCTCCGCGCGGTCCAGTGCCGCCGACAAGCCCCCGTCGTCCATGACTTGCGGCCTACGAAAGATGGGCAGCGCCCGCAAGCGTCGACGCCGCCGAATCCGGGCTTGGCCCCCGGGCCTCGATTTGACGCCGCCGCCAAGGCGGCTAATGGCCACCTCGACCTCGGCCCGGATTCAGGGTCGCGGCGCAATCCCGTCCCGGAGCTTCGATGCCGACTCAACGCCGACTTGCCAACGCCATCCGCGCCCTGGCGATGGATGCGGTGGAGGCTGCCAATAGCGGCCATCCGGGGATGCCGATGGGCATGGCCGATGCCGCGACAGCGCTGTTCACGCGCTATCTGAAGTTCGATCCCGCGGACCCGGCCTGGCCCGACCGCGATCGGTTCGTGCTTTCCGCCGGTCACGGATCGATGCTGATCTACGCCTTGCTCTACCTCAGCGGCTACGCGCGGCCGACGATCGACGACATCCGCAACTTCCGCCAGCTCGGTAGCCCTTGCGCCGGCCATCCCGAGAATTTCGAGCTTCCCGGCGTCGAAGTGACGACCGGACCGCTCGGTCAGGGCCTCGCGATGGCCGTCGGGATGGCGATCGCCGAGCGGCACCTGAACGGGATTTACAGCGACGAGCTGGTCGACCACCGGACCTATGTGATCGCCGGCGACGGCGACCTGATGGAGGGCGTCAACCACGAGGCGGTCGGACTTGCCGGCAACCTCAAGCTCGGCCGCCTGATCGTGCTGTGGGACGACAACCGGATCACTATCGACGGCTCGACGGATTTGTCGCGCAACGAGGACGTGATCGCGCGCTATGCCGCGTCCGCGTGGCATACGGTCGAGTGCGACGGGCTCGACGCCGGAAAGGTCTCGAAAGCTCTCGACGAAGCGCTGTCGGATCCGCGTCCGTCCTTGATTCGCTGCAAGACCATCATCGGCTATGGCGCACCCAACAAGCAGGGCACCGCCGCGACTCACGGCGCCGCTCTTGGCGCCGATGAGGTTGCCGCCGCGAAGAAGGAACTCGGCTGGGACTCGCCGCCGTTCGAGATACCCGAGGATGTGCTTGGCATGTGGCGGGAGCTCGGCGCGCGCGGCCAGGGCGATCACCGGGAGTGGGAGCAACGCCTCGCCGATAGCGGCATGCGGGACGACTTTCTCGCGCGTATCTCCGGCCGTGCGGACGAAAGCTGGCTGAAGCCTTACCTCGACTCGCTGCTCGCGAGCCCGCCGAAGGTTGCTACGCGCAAGGCCTCGGAAATGGCGCTCGAAGCCATCAACCCGGTGGTCACGGCAACCATTGGCGGCTCCGCTGACCTCACGGGATCGAACAACACGAAAACCAAGGCACTGCAGCCGCTTACCGCCGAAAGCTACGACGGCCGCTATATCTATTACGGCATCCGCGAGTTCGGCATGGCCGCCGCCATGAACGGCATGGCCCTGCACGGCGGGGTCATCCCCTACGGCGGGACGTTCCTCGTCTTCACCGATTACGCGCGGCCGGCGATCCGCCTGTCGGCCCTGCAGCGCGCACGGGTCATTTACGTGATGACTCACGATTCGATCGGCCTCGGCGAGGATGGCCCGACGCATCAGCCGATCGAGCACCTGCAGAGCCTGCGGGCCATCCCCGGACTGGAAGTCTATCGCCCGGCGGATGCGGTCGAAACCGCCGAATGCTGGGCTCTGGCGCTCGCAAGCGATGGCCCCAGCGTGCTCGCGCTGACGCGCCAGAACTTGCCCGCCGTTCGCACCGAAAGCGCGGCCGAGAACCTCTGCGCGCGCGGCGCCTATCGTCTTAAGGGAGCCGGCAGCGACCGCAAGGTGATCTTCCTTGGCACGGGCTCGGAGGTCGAGATCGCGCTTGGCGCCGCGCAACAGCTCGAAGCGCAGGGGATCGGCACGGACGTCGTGTCCATGCCGTGCATGGAGCGGTTCGACGCCCAACCGGCGGACTATCGCGAGGACATTCTCCCCGACGTATCGAACCGCGAAATCCTCCGCGTTTCGGTCGAAGCGGGAAGCACCTTCGGCTGGGAGCGCTACACGGGGCTGCACGGGCTGAGGATCGGCATCGATCGCTACGGAGTGTCCGCGCCGGCGCCGGACGCTTACGAATTCTTCGGACTGACGCCTGACGCGGTGGCCGCGCGGGTGCTCGACACATTGAACCAAAGGGACATGCGATGACGAAAGTTGCAATCAACGGCTTCGGCCGGATCGGGCGGCTGGTGGCGCGGGCGATCCTGGAACGCCCCGATAGCGGGCTTGAACTGGTCGCGATCAACGACCTTGCCGACGCGAAATCCAACGCCTGGCTGTTCAAGCGGGACAGCGTTCACGGCGCCTTCCCCGGCGATGTCGCGACCGACGGCAATGGCATCGTGGTCAATGGCCGGAAGATTCACGTTACCGCCGAGCGCGACCCGTCCAAGCTTCCGCACAAGGTCAACGGCGTCGACATCGCGCTGGAATGCACCGGCTTCTTCACCGACCGTGCCGGCGGCGAGAAGCATCTCGAAGCGGGCGCGAAGCGGGTCCTGATTTCGGCTCCGGCGAAGGGTGTCGACCTGACTGTCGTTTATGGCGTCAACGACGACAAGCTGACCGCCGAGCACAAGATCGTCTCCAATGCCTCGTGCACGACCAACTGCCTTGCTCCGGTCGCCAAGGTCCTGAACGACACGATCGGCATTGAGCGGGGCCTGATGACCACGATCCACGCCTATACGAACGACCAGAAGATCCTCGACCAGATCCACAGCGATCTTCGCCGGGCGCGCGCCGCGGCGATGTCGATGATCCCGACCACCACGGGCGCGGCCCGAGCGGTCGGCGAGGTGCTCCCCGAGCTCAAGGGCAAGCTCGACGGTTCGGCGGTGCGCGTTCCGGTCCCCGACGGAAGCCTGGTCGACCTGACCTTCACGCCCAAGCGCGACACGACAGTCGAGGAAGTGAATGGCGTCCTCAAGGCGGCGGCCGAGAGCGGGCCCCTCAAGGGCATTCTCGTCTATTCGGACGAGCCGCTGGTTTCGATCGACATCGTTCACACGCCGCAGAGCTCGACCGTCGACAGCCTCGAAACGGCGGTCCTCGAAGGCAAGCTCGTGCGCGTCGTCAGCTGGTACGACAACGAATGGGGCTTCTCGAACCGGATGGTCGACACCGCAGCAGCGATGGCCAAGCTCGGGTAATGGCCCGGATTGCCGGCATCGCCCGCCACGATCGTCCCTTTGGACCGATCGAAGTGCTCGACAGCGCCGAGCTGATCGAGGGACAGGGTGTTGCCGGCGATTTTCGCGGAACCAAGAAGGCCGGCTCAGACGGCCGCCGAGGCGTGGTGCTGATGGAAGCCGCTGACTGGGCCGACGCAACCGCCGAATGCGGCGCCGATGCGCCCTGGTGGGACCGCCGGGCAAACCTTCTCGTCGAAGGCCTGGACATTCCCCAGCAAGCGGGTGCGCGGCTCGGCATCGGGACCGCGGTCCTGGTCGAGATCACTCAGGAATGCGCCCCTTGCGAGCGGATGGAGGCTCTTCATCCGGGCCTTCGCTCCGCCTTGACCCCGGATTGGCGGGCTGGTGCACGGGCCCGAGTCCTTCATGGCGGCAAGGTCGCTGTCGGCGACGAGATTAGGATCGAACGGCAGTGAGCTTCAGGACCCTCGACGACCTGCCGGAGGATTTGACGGGCAAGCGCGTGCTGGTCCGAGTCGACCTCAACGTGCCGATGGACGGCGCCAAGGTGACCGACGACACGCGGCTGAGGGCGATGCTGCCGACGGTGCTGGAGCTGAGCGACCGCGGGGCCATCGTCTTGCTGCTCTCTCACTTCGGTCGTCCGAAAGGCGAGAGCCGTCCCGACATGTCGACCGCCCAGCTGGTGATGCCCGTGCACCGGCTGGCCGGCCGCTCTGTCCGCTTCATCGAGGACTGCCAGGGGCCTGAGGCGGAGCGCGCCATCCAGACCATGCTTCCAGGCAATATCGCGATCCTCGAGAACACGCGCTTCCATTCCGGCGAAGAGAAGAACGACGCCGCTCTTGCGAAGGGGATGGCCGCGCTCGGCGACTATTACGTCAACGACGCCTTCTCGGCGGCCCACAGGGCGCACGCATCGACCGAAGGCGTCGCTCACCTCCTGCCGAGCTTCGCCGGCCGCGCCATGGAGGCGGAGCTAAAGGCGCTGGAGAAAGCGCTCGGCAATCCCGAGCGGCCGGTCGCGGCCGTCGTGGGCGGCGCAAAGGTGTCGACGAAGCTCGCCGTGCTCGGCCACCTCGTGGACAAGGTCGATCACCTCATCATCGGCGGCGGGATGGCGAACACCTTCCTTGCCGCCCGCGGCATCGACATCGGCAAGTCGCTTGCCGAGCACGACCTTGCGGGCGAAGCCGAAAGCATCATGACCCGCGCGGAGGAGGCGGGCTGCACCGTGCATTTGCCCTATGATGTCGTTGTTGCGAAGGAGTTCGCTCCAAACCCGCCGACCATCCGCACTTGCAACGTGCACGAGGTACAGTCCGACGAAATGATCCTCGACGTCGGTCCGGCCGCAGTCGAAGCGCTGTCCGATGTCCTCAAGACGTGCCGAACTTTGGTGTGGAATGGGCCGCTCGGCGCATTTGAGACCCCCCCTTTCGACGAGGCGACCGTGGCGCTCGCCAAGACCGCGGCGGCCCTGACGAAGGAAGGCTCGCTGGTGTCGGTCGCCGGCGGCGGCGACACGGTGGCGGCGCTGAACCAGGCCGGTGTCGCGCAGGATTTCACATTCGTCTCCACCGCGGGTGGAGCGTTCCTGGAATGGATGGAAGGGCGGACGCTGCCAGGCGTTGCCGCCCTGGAGAAGGACTGAGGAAGACATGAACCAGGCGGAAATGACGGCGAAGATGGAGCGCGGCGACGGATTCATCGCGGCTCTCGACCAGTCGGGCGGATCGACGCCCAAGGCGCTCAAGGGCTATGGCGTCGAGGAGGGCGCCTGGTCGAACGACGAAGAGATGTTCGACCTGATTCACAAGATGCGCAGCCGCATCATCACGGCGCCGTCGTTCGGCAGCGGCAAGGTCATCGGCGCGATCCTGTTCGAGCGAACGATGGACGGGACGGTAGACGGGAAGCCTGTGCCGCAGGCGCTGATCGAAAAGGGCATCGTCCCCTTCATCAAGATCGACAAGGGTCTAGAGGAAGAAGCGAACGGCGTTCAGCTGATGAAGCCGATGCCGACGCTCGTCGACCTCCTGACGCGCGCACGGAGCCTGGGCGTGTTCGGCACCAAGGAGCGTTCGGTCATTAATCTCGCCAATGCGGACGGTATCGCCGCCGCGGTCGAGCAGCAGTTCAACGTCGCGCGGCAAGTCCTCTCACAGGGCCTGGTTCCGATCATCGAGCCGGAAGTGAACATCAAGAGCCCTGAGCGCGACGCGGCCGACCGCCTGCTTCTGAATGCGATCCTCCTCGAATTGGAAAGCATCCCCAACGGGCAGCGAGTGATGCTCAAGCTGTCGATCCCCGCCGAGGCGAACCTGTTCCAGCCGCTCGTTGACCATCCCAAGGTACTGCGCGTGGTCGCGCTGTCCGGCGGCTTCAGCCGTCTCGAGGCGTGCCGCGAGCTGGCGAAGAACCCGGGTATGATCGCGAGCTTCTCGCGCGCTTTGCTGTCGGATCTTCGCCACGACATGAGCGACGACGAATTCGATCGCTCGCTCGGGACGGCCATCGACGAAATCTACGACGCCTCGATCGAGAAAGTCCCGGCCTGACGGTGGACGAAGTCACTCATGAGTTCGCGCAGGCCTTCGCTGGGCAGGAGTTGCGGCCGTGCAAGCTCTATCTGATCAGCCCCCAGGACGTCGGCGGTGGTTTTCCGGACCGGCTCAAGGCGGCTCTGGAGCCGGGGCTTGCAAGCGCCTTCCAGCTTCGGGTGAAGGATATCGACGAGCATGAACTCGCCCGGCTGGCCGAACCGCTCCAGCGCATTTGCGCTGACGCGGACGTCGCGTTCATCGTCAACGACAGCATGGCGCTGGCAAAGCGGCTCGGCGCCGACGGCGTCCACCTCGGCCAAAGCGACGGGGACATCCGCGAGGCGCGCGCATTGCTCGGCCCGTCCGCCCAAATCGGCAAGACATGCCACGACAGCCGTCATCTCGCGATGGAAGCGGGGGAGGCAGGCGCGGATTATGTCGCGTTCGGCGCATTTTATCCGACCGCCACCAAGCCTTCCGAGTACCGGCCGGACCCGTCGATCCTGACCTGGTGGTCCGCGTTGTTCGAGATTCCGTGCGTCGCAATCGGCGGCATCACGTCCGACAATGCGAAGCCCCTCGTCGACGCCGGAGCCGATTTCCTCGCGCTGTGCCAGGCTGTCTGGAAGACGGAGGATCCCTCGGCGGCGGTTCGGGCGTTCGAAGAGGTGCTTGGCGCCTAGACGTTCACGAAGGTCCGCTCGCGGAACCACTTCGTCACGATATATTTCGAACCCCGCTCGACCGGCTGGCCTTCGTGGAGCGTCCACGGGTTGGGGCTGCCATCCTCGGCCATGTTGTTCCACACGAGGATCCGGCCCACGGCCGGCTCCAGCGCCAGGTTGAGGTGCTTGAATCCGGTAGCGCCGCCGCTTTCCGGCTTGTTCAGGTAGATCATCGCCGTCCACGTCCGCTGCCCGCCCTGGGGCTCGTAGAGGGGCCAGTAGGCCGCATCGATATAGAAAAAGTCGGCATGCTCCTTGAACTGCTGTCCCACTTCGTAGCGCTGGCCGGACAACGGCTCGCCGAAAGCGGGATCGAGACCGAGAAGGTTCGTGATGCGCGCGTTCACCTCTGCGACGAGCGGGTCAGATGGATCGAGGTTGCAGGTATAGCTGGTGCGCACGCCCTCGTACTTTTCCTTCTCGTAGAGCGGCGAGGGGTGCGAATCCGAGTCGATCAGCTCGCAAATCCGCCGGCAATGCTCGGGGGCAAGGAAATTATTGCCGACGTAGAGCTGCACGCGCGTATCGGGCGAGGAGCACAGCCGCCAGAGCCCTCCCGCCGAGTCGAGCCGCGCCGAAACCTGCCGTCCGAAGTTCGCGCGCACTTCCGAGCGTTGCGCGGCAAGCGGCGCGTTCGGCGGGTCGTAGATCTTCGGCTGATCGGCGTCGGCCATGGCGCGCCAGTGTGCTGCACTTTCGAGCGCTTGCCAATCAGCGACGCAATTGCCCGACCATGGACTTCAATGTTTGCGCGTCGTCGATGGCGTGACCCATGATGTCATTGTTGAAATAGCACCACGCTGCTCGCCCGGCTTTCGCCTGCTCGATCAGCCAGTCCGCCCATGCCAGCAAACGCTCATCGGGATAGCGGCCCCAATATTTGCCTTCGCCGCCGTGGAACCGGACATAGACGGCCGGCCCGACGGCCAGCCTTTCGGTTACCGAGCCGCGCATGTCGTGAAGGCATAAAGAGACGCCGAACCTCTCGAGCAGGGCATAAGTCTCCGGAACGTACCAGCTCTTGTGCCGGAATTCGAAGACGTTGGTCACCTCGGCGGGGAGGAGCCCGAGAAAGGTTTCGAGCCGTTCGAGGTCGAGCTTGAGGCTGGGCGGCAGCTGGTAAAGCATCGGGCCGAGGCGGTCGCCCAGATGCCTCGTGGCCGACATCATCCGCTCCATAGGCTCCTCGCACTCGATGAGCTTCTTCGCCTGGGTGATGTAGCGGTTGGCCTTGATCGCGTAGCAAAAGCCGGGCGGGGCCTGGTCGCGCCACTTCTCGAACGTGGACGCCTTCGGCAGGTGGTAGAAGCTGCTGTTGATTTCGACCGTGTCGAAATGCTCGGCGTAGAAGGCGAACCAGCGCGTTTGGGCGAGGCCCTTCGGATAGAAAATCTCCCGCCAGTGCTTGTACTGCCAGCCCGAGCAGCCGATCCGGATCGATGCGCCGTCCACCGGCGAAGGAAACTGTTTGGGGCTGCATCGTTCCACCGGGAGAACAACAATGGGACGACAGGCTGATGGCTGGGCGCAAATTCACCATAGCGTCGACCACGGTGGTGACGGCGATCGTCACCAGCGCGTTCTGGATCTTCGCGTTCAACATCGCGCGCGCTCCCAAAGGGATTGAACCCGCGGGGAAGATCGCCACCGTCGACCCCAAGTCTGCTCCCCCGGTCGCCATTGCCGAAGGGCTAGTCGTCGGCCCGGCGGGGCTCGCGATCCCGGTCGCCGGCGTGAAGGCGGACCAGTTGGTCGACACGTTCACCCAGTCGCGGGCAGGCGGCGCTCGCGCGCACGACGCGATCGACATCATGGCCGCCGAAGGCACGCCGGTGCTCGCCGCTGCTCCGGGCACCATCGAAAAGCTGTACTTCAGCAAGGGCGGCGGCGGGATCACGCTCTACGTGCGTTCCGACGACAATCGATGGGATTATTATTACGCGCACCTGCAGGGCTACGCCCCCGGCCTCGCCGAAGGTCAGCGCGTCAAGCGGGGCCAGGTGCTCGGCCGCGTCGGGCATACAGGGAACGCCAACCCCGCGGGCCCGCACCTCCACTTCGCGATCAACCGCATGGAGCCCGGCCAGAAATGGTACGACGGCGAGCCTATCAACCCGTACCCGCTCCTTGCCGGGAAACAGGTCAGCCGCTAGAGGCGCGTCGTTATTCGCCGATCCGACAAGCGGATCGGTAACGGCTCTTTCCCAACTCCTCGTAGAGACCGAATATGAAGATCAGCGGCGTGGACATCCGTCCCGGCAACATCATCGAATATGAAGGCGGCATCTGGCGCGCGGTGAAGATCCAGCACACGCAGCCGGGCAAGGGCGGCGCCTACATGCAGGTCGAGATGAAGAACCTCATCGACGGCCGCAAGACGAACGTCCGCTTCCGGAGCGCCGAGACCGTCGAGCGCGTGCGCCTGGACACCAAGGACTTCCAGTATCTCTACCATGACGGCGACATGCTCGTGTTCATGGACAAGGACACGTACGAGCAGGTCTCGCTTCCCGAGGATTTGATCGGCGAGCCGGCGGCGTTCCTCCAGGATGGGATGGACGTCATCATGGAACTCTACAACGAGCGGCCGATCAGCGTTCAGCTCCCCGACCAGATCGAAGCCACGATCGTCGAGGCGGACGCAGTGGTGAAGGGCCAGACCGCCTCTTCGAGCTACAAGCCCGCCGTGCTCGACAATGGCGTTCGCGTGATGGTGCCGCCGCACATCACCAGCGGAACGCGCATCGTCGTCGATACGTACAGCCGGGAATATGTGAAGCGCGCGGACTAAGCCCGAATATATGGTTTCCCATTCCGGCCTCATTACGGTCATGCAGCGCGCCGTCCGCAAGGCGGCGCCGCGTCTGAGGCGCGACTTCGGCGAGGTCGAGCAGCTGCAGGTCAGCCGCAAGGGACCGGCGGACTTCGTCTCGATGGCCGACAAGCGGGCGGAAGCGACGATCGTCGACGAACTCAGAAACGCGCGGCCCGACTGGGGCATGGTGCTGGAGGAAGGGGGCGACATCGCCGGCAATCCCGCCAAGCCGCGCTGGATTGTCGACCCGCTCGACGGCACCACGAACTTCCTTCACGGAATTCCGCATTTCTCCATCTCTATCGCGGTCGAAGAGAAGCGGCCCGACGGCCGCGGCGAGATTACCCACGCGATGGTCTACCAGCCGCTCAACGACGAGGAGTTCTGGGCGGAAAAGGGCAGGGGCGCGTGGCTGCAGGATCGTCGCCTTCGGGTGTCTGCGCGCAGGGACCTTTCGGAGACGGTGATCGGCACTGGGATTCCGCATTGCGGCCGCGGAGACCCGGAAAGCTGGGCCAAGATCTACAAAGCCGTTGCGCCGCAGGTGTCCGGCGTGCGCCGGCTTGGCTCCGCGGCGCTCGATCTGGCATGGGTAGCGGCTGGGCGGTTCGATGGCTTTTGGGAGGACGACCTGGACCTTTGGGATGCGGCCGCCGGCGTGCTCCTCGTCAAGGAAGCAGGCGGTTTCGTGACCGATTATCGTGGGTCTGACCGGGCGTTCGAGCGCCGCGAATATGTCGCCGCGTCCGGCGCCATCCACAGCCGCCTGCAAAAGCTCGTCGCGGGAGCGCTGAGAAGCTGAGCCATATGGTTGCGGGCTGCAACTCGGTGGCCTAAAGCGCGCCCCAAGTTTTCGAGCCCCTGGAGTTACCCTTGGCCAGCGTCGCCGCCGGTTACCTGCCGATCCTGCTTTTCCTCCTGGTCGCTTTGGGCCTGTCGTTCGCTTTCGTCGTGCTTCCGATGCTGGTCGCGCGCTTCACCGGCGCGCACCAGCCCGATCCGCAGAAGCTCTCCGAATATGAGTGCGGCTTTCCGGCGTTCGAGGACAGCCGCTCCCAGTTCGACGTCCGCTTCTACCTGATCGCCATCCTCTTCATCATCTTCGACCTCGAGGCGGCGTTTCTGTTCCCCTGGGCCGTGTCGCTCGAGGGGACCGGGATGGTGGGCTGGCTGGCGATGATGATCTTCCTTGCCGAGCTCGGTTTCGGCCTCGCCTATGCGTGGAAGAAGGGAGCGCTCGAATGGGAGTGATCCTTGGCCGCGAGGCGGACCCCCAGCCGACCGAAGAGGAGATCGCGCGCGCCGCCGGGCTTCTTCCAGGCACTACCGACCGCGAGCTGTTCGAGGCGATGCGCCACCAGCTCGACACCAAGGGTTTCATCACGGCCAGGACCGAGGACCTGTTCACCTGGGCCCGCACCGGCTCCTTGTGGTGGATGACGTTCGGCCTCGCCTGCTGCGCGGTCGAGATGATCCACGTGAACATGCCGCGCTATGACCTCGAAAGGTTCGGCGTCGCGCCTCGCGCCAGCCCTCGTCAGTCCGACGTGATGATCGTTGCCGGAACGCTCTGCAACAAGATGGCGGCTCCGCTTCGCCGCGTTTACGACCAGATGAGCGAGCCGCGCTACGTGATCTCGATGGGCAGCTGCGCGAACGGCGGCGGCTATTATCACTACAGCTACTCGGTCGTTCGCGGGTGCGACCGCATCGTGCCGGTCGATATCTACGTGCCCGGCTGCCCGCCGACCGCGGAGGCCCTGCTGTACGGGATCCTTCAGTTGCAGCGGAAGATTCGCCGCGAAGGCACGATCGAGCGCTAATGGCCGTCCAGTTCGCCTCCCACGTGCCCAGGATGGCATCCGACGACGGCGTGATCGAAGCCGCCACCGCGGCCATCGGCGAGGCGCTGATCGAGGCGCGCGACGCGGTCGGGGAAATCACGCTCGTCGTGAAGCGCGACAGCATCGTCGACGTCCTTCGCGCGCTGCGCGACACGCCGGGGCTCGAATATCAGCAGCTGATGGAAATTTCCGGCGTCGATTATCCCGAGCGCGCCGAACGGTTGGAGGTCAATTACCACCTGCTGTCGCTGACTCAGAATCGCCGCATCCGGGTCAAGCTGACGACTGACGAAGTCACGCCTGTCCCGACGGTCGTGGGGCTGTGGCCTGTCGCCGGTTGGCTCGAGCGCGAAGTGTTCGACATGTACGGAGTGGCCTTTGCCGGAAACCCTGACCTCAGGCGGATACTCACGGATTACGGCTTCGAAGGCTTTCCGCAGCGTAAGGATTTCCCGCTGACCGGCCATGTCGAGCTACGCTATTCCGAGGCCGAGAAGCGCGTGATCTACGAGCCCGTCGACCTTCCGCAGGATTTCCGCACCTTCGACTTCCTGATGCCGTGGCAGGGCGCCGAGTATCGCCTTCCGGGCGACGAGAAGGCGACCGGCGAATTGCCCGGAGCGCCGTCGCCGGCTCCGGCGGCGGGCGGCAGTGCGGGCATTAACCCCAAAACGCCGGCTGAAACTCCCAAGACGACGGACAAGCCGGCCGACACGGGGGCAGGCAAGCCGGCCGACAAGGCTGCTACCGCGGAAGCTCGCAAGCCGCGCGCGAAGAAGGCCGAGAACCAGGTCGACAAGGACGACAGCAACCTGCCCGAGCCGAAGCCAAAGGGCCGCGGCCGCCGCCGCCCGACGGGGGCTCCGTGATGGCCGAGGCAAGGACGGTCGAGATGAGCCTGGGCGCTGCCGGCGCCGACCAGGTGTTTGCCGGCGAGCAAAGCGCCGAGGCCGCGGTCCAGGAGTCGATCGGCAACTACACGATCAACTTCGGCCCGCAGCATCCTGCGGCGCACGGCGTGCTTCGGCTGATCCTCGAGCTCGACGGCGAGATCGTCGAGCGCGTCGATCCGCACATTGGGCTGCTCCACCGCGGCACCGAGAAGCTGATCGAGTACAAGACCTACGCGCAGGCGCTCCCTTATTTCGACCGCCTCGATTACTGCTCGCCGATGTGCATGGAGCACAGCTTCGTGCTCGCCATCGAGAAATTGATGGGCCTCGAGATTCCGGAACGCGCCCAGTACATCCGCACTTTGATGGCGGAGCTCACCCGCATCAAGAACCACATGCTCAACCTCGGCAGCCACATCATGGACGTCGGAGCCATGACTCCGAACCTGTGGCTGTTCGAGATCCGCGAAGATTTGATGCAATTCTACGAGCGCGTGTCGGGCGCCCGCATGCACGCGAACTACTTCCGCGTCGGTGGCGTGCGCGAGGATTTGCCCGAGAAGCTCATCGCCGACATCGGCGACTGGCTCGACACCCGCTTCAAGCTGTTCGAGGACGCGATCAGCCTCGTTGCCGACAACCGAATCTTCAAGCAGCGCAACGTCGACATCGGCAAGGTCAGCAAGGAAGACGCGATCGCCTGGGGCTTCTCCGGCCCGATGATCCGCGCGTCCGGGATCCCGTGGGACATCCGCCGCTCGCAGCCGTACGAAGTCTACGACCGGATGGAGTTCGACATTCCGGTCGGCACGAACGGCGACTGCTACGACCGCTTCATGGTCCGCGTCGAGGAAGTGCGGCAATCGGTGAAGATCGCGAGGCAGTGCCTGCAGCAGATGCCTAAGGGACCGATCGGCGCTGACAACAAGGTCTTCCCGCCGCGCCGCGCCGAGATGAAGACCTCGATGGAGGCGCTGATCCATCACTTCAAGCTCTACTCAGAAGGCTATCACGTACCCGCGGGCGAGGTCTACGTTGCCACCGAAAGTCCGAAAGGCGAGTTCGGCGTCCATCTGGTGGCCGACGGCACCAACCGGCCGTATCGCTGCAAAATCCGGCCGACCGCTTTTTCGCATTTGCAGGCCATGGACTTCATGATGAAGGGGCACATGCTGGCCGACGTGACCGCGGTCCTCTCGGCCATCGACGTCGTGTTCGGGGAGTGCGACCGGTGAAGACGTCCAAGGATTTTCAAGTCATCGGTGGTGGCCTGACGATACTCATTGTCGTTGCAGTCGCCCTCTGGGGTGAGTTCAGCGAGTCGGGCCAAACTGCTTGGAACATCGCCTTGGCGGCCCTGCTTCTGGCTTTGGCCGTCGCCGCTTTCTTCGGTCAGCGGTATTTCCGAGCCCATGCCGGCGAGATCGGTGAAGCTCGCTTCGACACGCGGAACGAGGGCGATCGCTGATGGCCGTCATCACGCCCCTTGAGGATCCGGAAGTGATCGAGCGCTGGCGCGCGTTCGACTGGTCCGACGAGAACCGCAAAGCGGCGGCCGCGATCGTCGCCAAATATCCCGCCGGTCGGCAGCATTCGGCGGTGCTGCCGCTTCTCGACCTCGCGCAGCGGCAGGTCGGCGCGGATACGAATACGCAAGGTTGGCTGCCGATCCCGGTGCTCGAGTTCGTCGGTCGCGAGATCGACATGCCCTATGTTCGCGTGCTCGAGGTCGCGACCTTCTACACCATGTTCAATCTGCAGCCGGTCGGCAAATTCCACGTGCAGGTGTGCGGGACGACGCCGTGCATGCTTCGGGGCTCCGACGATGTGCTCGACGCCTGCTACAGGCACGGGCTGAAGAAGGGCCACACGACCGAGGACGGGCTCTTCACGCTCAACGAGGTCGAGTGCCTCGGTGCCTGCGCCAACGCGCCGATGGTCCAGATCAACGACGACAATTACGAGGACCTGACCGGCGAGAGCATGGCGGCGATCCTCGACGCGCTGGCGCGCGGCGAAACGCCGAAGCCGGGCCCGCAAATCGATCGGCAGACCAGCGCTCCGGCGACGGGACCCACGAGCCTCAAGAAAATGGCCGAGCGCAATTACGACTACCGACCGCAGTGGACGGACGCCGCGGGAGAAGGCGCATGACGATCGCAGCCATCATCATCGCGATCATCGTCGGCGTGCTTGTGCTGAAGCTCGCCGTCGGCCTGCTCAAGTTCGTCCTTCTGGCCGTGATCGTTTTCATGGTCATCGCCGTCCTGTCCTGGAAGAAGCTCTGATGGGCTACACCGGACCGCTCGCGGACAAGGATCGCATCTTCACCAACGTCTACGGCTACCAGTCGCCGTTCCTGAAGGCCGCTCGCCAGCGCGGCGACTGGGACGAGACGAAGACGCTGATGCAGATCGGCGAGGACTCGATCATCGAGGCCATCAAGGCGTCGGGCCTTCGCGGCCGCGGCGGGGCCGGATTCCCGACGGGCATGAAGTGGGGCTTCATGCCCAAGGAGCCCAAGCCCGGGAAGCCGAACTTCCTGGTCATCAACGCCGACGAGTCCGAGCCGGGATCGTGCAAGGATCGGGAAATCATCCGCCACGACCCGCACAAGCTGATCGAAGGCGCGCTGATCGCCAGCTTCGCGATGCGCGCGCGGGCCTGCTACATCTACATCCGCGGTGAGTTTATCCGCGAAGCGCAGGTCCTCGAGCAGGCGGTCGCGGAAGCCTATGACGCGGGACTGCTCGGCAAGAATGCCGCAGGATCCGGCTACGATTTCGACCTGTTCGTCCACCGCGGCGCCGGCGCCTACATCTGCGGCGAAGAGACCGCGATGCTCAACAGCTTGGAAGGCAAGAAGGGATTCCCCCGGCTCAAGCCTCCGTTCCCGGCCGGCGCGGGCCTCTACGGCTGCCCGACGACGGTCAATAATGTCGAATCCATCGCCGTCGTGCCGACCATCCTGCGGCGCGGGGCCGGCTGGTTCGCTGGTTTCGGCCGCGAGAAGAACGAGGGCACCAAGCTGTTCCAGCTTTCGGGCCACATCAACACGCCGTGCGTCGTCGAAGAATCGATGTCGATCAGCTTCCACGAGCTCATCAGCCGCCACGGCGGCGGTATCCGCGGCGGCAAGAACGCGGACGATTTCAGCAACTTGCTGGCCGTCATTCCCGGCGGGTCTTCGGTTCCGCTGGTTCCTGCCGAGGAAATCCTCGATGCGCCGATGGACTTCGACGGTCTCAAGGCGCTGGGTTCGGGGCTCGGCACCGCGGCGGTGATCGTCATGGACAAGTCGACCGATGTCGTCCGCGCGATCAGCCGCATCTCCTATTTCTACAAGCACGAAAGCTGCGGTCAGTGCACGCCGTGCCGTGAAGGCACTGGCTGGATGTGGCGGACGATGGAGCGGCTTCGCGAAGGCGAGGCCACCGTCGAGACGATCGACAAGCTGCTCGACGTCACCAAGCAGGTGGAAGGCCACACCATCTGCGCTCTCGGCGATGCGGCCGCGTGGCCGATCCAGGGGCTGATCCGGCATTTCCGCCCCGAGCTCGAGCGGCGCATTGCCGAGCGGCGCGCGCGCGAGATGCTGGAGGCCGCGGAATGACACTGTTGCTGCTCGTGCTCGCGGCCGGCGCTTCGACCGATATCGCGACCCAGGCCGTTCACAACTTCGGCGCGTGCGTCGTTCGTCAGACTCCGCGCGGTGCGCGCGAAGCGCTGGCTCTCGACTACCGCACACCGGAATATGCCGAAAAGGTCCGTGACCTCGCCGCCGGTCATGAACGCTGCGCTCCGGGCGCGAGGCTCAGTTTCGGCGGCGTGCTGTTCGCTGGCGCGCTCGCGGAAGCTCTGGTCGAGTCCGAAGTGAAGCGCGCCGACCTTCCAGCCCAGCTTGCCTTCGACCCGGCGCGGCCGAAAGTCGACGCCCGCGACGAAACCGAAGTCATGGCGCTGTGCACCGCGATGAGAGCGCCTCAGGCGACGGCGGACCTGTTCGCCACCAAGCCGGCGACCAAGGAGGAGAAAGCGGCGATGCAAGGAATTGCCGCCGTTCTTCCGGATTGCCTTGCCAAGGACACCAAGCTGACGCTCAATCGCCCTGCGCTGCGATCGCTGCTCGCCCTCGCGGCGTGGAGGATTGTCTCAACACGAAGGGGAGAGGCACAATGATCGCGTTGCTGGTTGCTCAAATCGCCCTTGCTTCGACCGCCGCAGCGGCCGCCGACGGCTCCGCCAATGTGGAGCAGCGCCGCGCCGTCGCCGAGTTCGCGCAGTGCGTCCTTCGCACTCATCCGGTCAGCGTTTCGCGCTTCGTCCTCAGCAATGAGGAAACGGAGACTGCCTTCGAGCGGACGTCGGACCTCATGGATCCCGAATGTTATCCCGTCGCCGCCGACGGGACGGTGACGCTCGATACCAACGTTCCGATGCTCCGCTATGCATTCGCGGAGGCGCTGCTGCGCGCTAACCGGCCGGCCGCGCTGTCCGAGCCTCGCAAGATCGGGCCGCTCCAGCACGGCGTAGCGGAAGGCAAGAACGTCGATGCTAAGCGCTTCAACATCGCCGCGTCGGAATTCGGGGATTGCGTCGTCCGGGCCGCTTCCGCCCAGGCCGATGCGCTGCTTCGCTCTGAGATCGGCAGCGCCGCCGAAACGGCTGCTTTGCAGGGGCTGCAGCCGGCCTTCTCCGGTTGCGTCCCGGCGGGTTCCAAGTTCGTGCTCGCGCCGGAAACCGTCCGCGGCACGATCGCGCTGAATTACTATCGGCTCGCCAAGGCCGCGGAAGTGCAGATGGGAGCTCTGCGACCGTGAAGTTCTTCCTGCTTGTCGCGATCCTGGCGCTGCTCGTGATCGTCGTGCTTGCCACGCAGCGTTCCAGCACGCGCATCACGAGGATCGACCGGCGCCGCGAAGACGAGGATCGCGATGCCTAAGGTCACCGTCGACGGCGTAGAGATCGAAGTCCCCCAGGGCGCGACCGTACTTCAGGCGTGCGAGCTCGCTGGCAAGGAAATCCCGCGCTTCTGCTACCACGAGCGGCTCTCGATCGCCGGCAACTGCCGCATGTGCCTGGTCGAGGTCGCTCCCGGTCCGCCCAAGCCGCAGGCGAGCTGCGCTCTGCCTGCTGCCGACGGACAGGCGATCCGCACCGACACGCCCATGGTGAAGAAGGCGCGCGAGGGTGTGATGGAGTTCCTGCTCATCAACCACCCGCTGGACTGTCCGATCTGCGACCAGGGCGGCGAATGCGACCTTCAGGACCAGGCCATGGCCTATGGCCGGCCGTTCTCGCGCTTCGAGGAGAACAAGCGGGCGATCGACGACAAATATATGGGACCGGTCATCAAGACCTCGATGACCCGGTGCATCCAGTGCACGCGCTGCGTCCGGTTCGCCGAGGAAGTGGCCGGCGTGCCCGAGATCGGGATGCTCTACCGCGGCGAGGACGCGCAGATCACCACCTATCTCGAGCAGACGGTGACGACCGAGCTCGCCGGCAACCTGGCCGACGTCTGCCCGGTCGGGGCGCTTCTGCAGCGGCCGCAATTGTTCGAATACCGGCCGTGGGAGCTTCGCCGGGTGCCAGCGATCGACGTCATGGACGCGGTCGGCTCCAACATTCGCCTCGACGTTCGTCAGCGCCAGGTCATGCGGATCCTCCCCCGCGTTCATGAGGACGTGAATGAGGAGTGGATCTCCGACCGGACGCGGCACCACGCCGACGCGCTGGTTCGCAACCGGCTCGACCGGCCGTGGGTGCGGGAGAACGGAAAGCTTCGCGCGGCCGATTGGAATGAGGCGCTGGCGATTTTCGCCGAGAAGCTGAAGGGCGCCGGAAGCAGGGTCGCGGCCATCGCCGGAGACTTGCTTGACGCCGAGACGATGTACGCGGCCAAGGCGTTGTTGAAGGCGCAGGGCTCGACGTTGCTCGAAGGGCGGCAGACGGGCCTCGATTATGACGTCAGCAACCTTGCGGCCGTCGCGTTCAATTCGACGATTGCCGGCATCGAGAATGCGGACGCCGTGCTCCTGGTGGGCTCCAATCCCCGCTGGGAAGCCCCGCTCGTCGCGACGCGCCTTCGCAAGGTCGCCAAGAAAGGCGGCAAGATCTTTGCTATTGGGCCCGACGTCGACCTCGCGATGCGGGTCGAATGGCTCGGCGACGATCTCAAGCTGCTCGGCAAGCTTCCGAAGGCAGTGAAGGACGCCTTCGCCAGTGCCGAAAGGCCGGCGGTGATCGTCGGCCCGGGCGCGCTCGCGGCTGGGGCCATGGGTGCCGCCCTCGCGCTGGTCGGCCCGCTGAACCTGGTGCGCGGCGACTGGAACGGCTTCAACATATTGCACACCTCGGCGTCCCGCATGGCGGGCCTGATCCTCGGCTACGCGCAGACCCGCGGCATCGCCGCCATCGAAGCGGCGAAGCCGGAAGTGGTTCTCCTTCTTGGCGCCGACGAGGTTGCTCCCGACCGGTTCGACGGCGCCTTCAAGGTCTATATCGGGCACCATGGCGACGCGGGCGCTCGAATGGCCGATCTCGTGCTTCCCGGCGCTGCGTACAGCGAGAAGCACGGAACCTTCGTGAACATGGAAGCCCGCGTGCAGCGGAGCGAGAAGGCGGTCTTCCCGCCCGGGGAGGCGCGTGAGGACTGGACGATCTTTCGGGCTGTTTCCGAGCTGGTGGGCGAGCCGCTCCCGTTCGACAGCTTCGACCAGCTCCACCATGCGATGGCGGCGGACCATCCGCAGCTGGCGACGCCGGGCCTGCTCAAGCTGGAATGGGCCCCCCCGAAGCTCGACGCGAAAGCTTCCGGACCGATCACATACCCGATCCGCGACTTCTACCTCACCAACGCGATCACGCGCTCGAGCCCGACGATGCACAACTGCTCGGAAGAGATCCTTCACGGCCGCGCGGAAACCCTGGAGGCGGCGGAGTGACCGCATACTTCCAGTCCTGGGGAGTCAATTACGAATGGTCGTGGTTCATCGCCACGATCGTCGGGATTCTCGTCATCGCGCTGCCGCTTATGCTCGCGGTGGCGATGATCATCTACGCCGAGCGCAAGATCTGGGCGGCGATCGCGCTTCGCCGCGGCCCGAACGTCGTGGGCCCATGGGGGCTGCTTCAGAGCTTCGCGGACGGCCTGAAGGTCTTCCTGAAGGAAACGATCGTCCCGTCGGCCGCGAACAAGGGCCTGTTCCTGATCGCGCCGATCATAAGCTTCACCGTCGCGCTGATCGTCTGGGCGGTGATCCCGTTCGATGCAGGCGTCGTCCTGGCTGACATCAACATCGGACTGCTCTACGTGCTCGCCGCCTCGTCGCTCGGCGTCTACGGAGTCATTGTCGCGGGCTGGGCCTCGAACTCCAAATATCCGTTCTTCTCGGCGCTTCGGGCTGCGGCGCAAATGGTCAGCTACGAAGTCTCGATCGGCTTCGTCCTGATCACCGTCGTGCTCTATGCCAACACTTTCAATCTGACCGACATCGTGTTGATGCAGAAGGGCTTCGGCCTCGGCATCGTCAACGCCTTCGGATTCCACCTGCTGATGTTCCCGATGTGGATCGTGTTCCTCATCAGCTCGATGGCGGAGACGTTCCGAACACCGTTCGATCTGACCGAAGCCGAGAGCGAACTCGTCGCCGGCTTCCAGACCGAATATTCGTCGATGAGTTTCGCGCTCTTCTGGCTCGGCGAATATGGCAACGTCATCCTGATGTGCGCGCTCAACGCCATCCTCTTCTGGGGCGGATGGCTGCCGCCGATCGACTGGGCGCCCCTCTATTACATTCCGGGCATCATCTGGCTGTTCGCCAAGATGCTCTTCTTCTTCTTCGTGTTCGGCTGGGTGCGCGCGACGGTGCCGCGCTACCGCTACGACCAGCTGATGCGGCTCGGGTGGAAGATCTTCCTCCCGCTCAGCCTCGTCTTCGTCTTCCTCGTGTCCGGGTGGCTGATGCTCACCCGTTATGGAGCCGGCGCATGATCGCGCACTGGATCAAGTCGTTCGCTCTGTGGGACTTCGTCCAGGCCCACTGGCTCACGCTGAAATATTTCTTCAAGCCCAAGGCGACGATCAACTACCCGTACGAAAAGGCGCCGCAGAGCCCGCGCTTCCGCGGCGAGCACGCGCTGCGCCGCTATCCGAACGGCGAGGAGCGCTGCATCGCGTGCAAGCTTTGCGAGGCGATCTGCCCGGCGCTCGCGATCACCATCGAAGCAGAGCCGCGCGAGGACGGCAGCCGGCGGACGACGCGCTACGACATCGACATGGTCAAATGCATCTATTGCGGGCTGTGCCAGGAAGCCTGCCCGGTAGACGCGATCGTCGAAGGGCCGAACCTGGAATTCGCTACGGAGACTCGCGAGGAACTGCTCTACGACAAGGCCAAATTGCTGGCCAACGGCGACCGGTGGGAACAGGCGATAGCCGCCAACCTTGCCGCCGATGCGCCCTACCGATAAGCGCGCCGCAACCAGGGTCTCTAGACTTGATCGCACTCATCGCCTTTTACCTGTTCGCGACGCTCACCATCGCTTCTGCGGTGGCGGTGATCTTCGCGCGCAACCCGGTGCATAGCGTGCTGTGGCTGATCGTCGCTTTCTTCAACGCGGCCGGGTTGATGCTCCTGACCGGCGCCGAATTCATCGCCCTGCTGCTGGTCATCGTCTATGTCGGCGCGGTCGCGGTGCTCTTCCTGTTCGTCGTGATGATGCTGAACATAGACTTCAGCACGTTGCGATCGGGCTTCACGAAGAACCTTCCGTTCGGCCTCATTCTCGCGCTGGTGCTACTCGGCGAAATCGTGGTTGCGGTGAGCGCCTGGAAGGCGGGTCCGGGAATCAGCGGCTCTGCGCCTCCGCCGACCGCAGCGCCCAACATCGTCGCGCTCGGCGAGCTCATGTACAGCCGCTACCTCTTTCCGTTCGAGCTTGCCGGTCTGGTGCTGCTGGTGGCGATGATCGGGGCGATCGTTCTCACGCACCGCAGCCGCGGCGACGTTCGCGGCCAGGACGTTTCGAAGCAGATTCGTCGCCGGCCGGAAGAGGCGGTCAAGCTCAGCAACCCCGGCGTCGGCGAAGGGGTCAAGCTGTGATCGGGCGTTGTTCGAAGGGACGCCGATCATGATCGGCTTGGCTCATTACCTCACCGTCGCCGCGATCCTGTTCGTGCTTGGCGTGCTCGGCATCTTCCTCAACCGCCGCAACGTCATCCTGATGCTGATGGCGATCGAGCTGATCCTGCTGAGCGTGAACATCAACCTCGTCGCGTTCAGCGCCTTCCTGGGCGACCTGACCGGCCAGGTTATGGCGATGTTCGTGCTGACCGTCGCTGCCGCCGAAGCCGCGATCGGCCTTGCCATCCTCGTGATCTTCTTCCGCCGTCGCGGATCGATCGCGGTGGATGATGCGGACAGGATGCGCGGCTGATGGGAATGTCGCTGTCGCTCCAGCTTATCGTGTTCCTTCCGCTCGTGGCGGCGATCCTCGCCGGTCTCGGCGGCCCATGGATCGGCAAGACGGCCGCCAAGGTCGTTACCACCGGCGCCTTGTTCGTAGGCGCGGCGCTGAGCTGGCCGATTTTCTTCTCCTATATCGCTGGGGGAGCGGAGGCGCAGGTCGTGCCGATCCTCGACTGGATCCGCTCGGGCGATTTGGTCGTCGACTGGGCGCTGCGCGTCGACGCGCTGACGGCGGTTATGCTGGTCGTCGTCACGACGGTATCGTCGCTCGTCCACCTCTACAGCTGGGGCTATATGGAGGAGGACCCGGGCCAGCCCCGCTTCTTCGCCTATCTGTCGCTGTTCAGCTTCGCGATGCTGATGCTGGTGACCGCGGACAGCCTCGTCCAGATGTTCTTCGGCTGGGAAGGGGTTGGCCTGGCCTCCTACCTGTTGATCGGCTTCTGGTACCACAAGCCTTCGGCCAATGCCGCGGCGCTGAAGGCGTTCGTGGTTAATCGGGTCGGCGACTTCGGCTTCAGCCTCGGAATCTTCGGCACGTTCCTGGTGTTCGGCACCGTCTCGATCCCCGCGATCCTCGCGGCGGCTCCCGGAATGGCCGGCTCGACGATCGGCTTTGCGAGCCTGCGCGTCGACACCATGACCTTGCTGTGCCTCCTCCTGTTCGTCGGAGCGATGGGCAAGTCGGCGCAGCTCGGCCTCCACACGTGGCTTCCGGACGCGATGGAAGGCCCGACACCGGTCAGCGCGTTGATCCACGCCGCGACAATGGTGACCGCCGGCGTGTTCATGGTCTGCCGCCTCTCGCCGATGTTCGAGACGAGTACGGTGGCGCTCCACGTCGTCACTTATGTCGGCGCTGCGACGTGCTTCTTCGCGGCGACGATCGGCACCGCGCAAAACGACATCAAGCGCGTGATCGCTTATTCGACCTGCTCGCAGCTCGGCTACATGTTCTTCGCGGCCGGCGTCGGCGCTTACGGCGCGGCGATGTTCCACTTGTTCACCCATGCGTTCTTCAAGGCGCTGCTGTTCCTTGGCGCGGGCTCGGTGATCCACGCCATGCACCACGAGCAGGACATGCGCTTCTACGGCGCGCTCCGGAAGGAAATCCCGGTGACCTTCTGGGTGATGGTCATCGGAACGCTGGCGATCACCGGCGTCGGGATCGCCGGGGTCGGATTCGCCGGCTACCATTCGAAAGACGCGATCCTCGAGAGCGCGTTCGCGAGCGGGAGCGTTCCGGGCGGGATCGCCTTCTTCCTCGGCGCGATCGCCGCGCTCCTCACCAGCTTCTATTCGTGGCGGCTCATCTTCCTGACCTTCTTCGGCAAGCCGCGCTGGGCCGCGTCCGAGCACATTCAACACGCGCTTCACGGGGACCATGACGACCCCGCGGAAGAGCATGGCGACAGCCCGCATGACCCGCGCCCGGTGGCGACGGGGACGGGGGGCTATCACCCGCACGAAAGCCCCCTAACCATCCTGGTCCCGATCTGCCTGCTGGCGCTCGGAGCGATTTTCTCGGGGTTCCTGTTCGCCCATTATTTCCTCGAGTCCGCGACCTTCTGGAATGGAAGCGTCGCGTTCGACGAGCATCTGGCGCACGCGGTGCACGAGGTGCCGTGGTGGGTAAAATATACGGCGACCTTCGTGATGCTGATCGGCCTTGCGATTGCCTGGCACAATTACATCCGCAAGCCCGAGGCGGCCTCCGCCTTTGTCGCGAGCTTCCCCGGCGTCTACAGGTTCGTCGCCAACAAATGGTATTTCGACGAGCTCTACGACCGCATCTTCGTTCGTCCCGCCTTGTGGTTGGGCCGGCTGTTCTGGAAGGGCGGTGACGAACGCACGATCGACCGCTTCGGGCCGCACGGCGCGGCAGTGGCGGTCGGAATCGGCAACCGTTTCACGACGCGGCTGCAGTCGGGCTATCTCTACAGCTACGCCTTCGTGATGCTGCTCGGCCTGATCGGCGCGGCGACATGGGCAATCTGGTGGGCCCGATGACGGGGGACGCGGGCGGGATGCCAGTGCTGTCGATCCTCATCGCCTTGCCGCTGCTGGCGGGCGTCCTGTGCCTGTTCGTCAGTGCCAATGCCGCGCGCTGGGTCGCGCTCGTCACGACGCTCGCGGCCTTCGCGATCGGGATCTGGATGTGGCTGGCGTTCGTGCCCGGCGGCGCTCGCTGGCAATTCCAGGAATTCATTGCGCTCGGCGGCGGGATCAACTGGGCGCTCGGCATCGACGGCATCGCCCTGCTGCTCACCGAGCTCACCTTGTTCCTGATGCCGATCTGCATTGGCGCGAGCTGGAGGTCCATCGAGCAGCGCGTGCCGGAATATATGGCCGCCTTCCTGCTGATGGAGGCGCTGATGGTCGGCGTCTTCGCGGCGCAGGACCTGTTCCTGTTCTACATATTCTTCGAAGGCGGGCTGATCCCGATGTACCTGATCATCGGCATCTGGGGCGGCGCCGAGCGCATCAAGGCAAGCTACAAGTTCTTCCTCTACACCTTCCTGGGCTCGGTGCTGATGCTGATCG
This sequence comes from Pseudomonadota bacterium, assembly GCA_023436615.1. Taxonomy (GTDB): domain Bacteria; phylum Pseudomonadota; class Alphaproteobacteria; order Sphingomonadales; family Sphingomonadaceae; genus Sphingomicrobium. Next base: position 120,361 of record JAEZIO010000072.1, read on the forward strand.
CCATGATCTACATGGCGGCCACGAGCGGCACGACATCGATCCCCGAGCTGATGGCGTATGACTTCGCGCCGGACGTGCAGCAATGGCTGTGGCTCGCCTTCCTCGCCAGCTTCGCCGTCAAACTGCCTATGTGGCCGGTCCATACCTGGTTGCCCGACGCACACGTGCAGGCGCCGACGGCGGGCTCGGTCATCTTGGCGGGCGTGCTGCTGAAGATGGGCGGCTACGGCTTCGTGCGCTTCTCGCTGCCGATGTTCCCGGACGCTTCGGCGCAGTTCATCCCGCTGATGTTCATCCTTTCGGGCATCGCGGTCGTATACACCTCGCTGGTCGCGCTGGTGCAGCGGGACATGAAGAAGCTGATCGCTTATTCCTCGGTCGCGCACATGGCGTTCGTGACCTTCGGGCTGTTCGCGCTCAACCGCCAGGGCATCGAAGGCGCGCTGATCGTCATGCTCAGCCACGGCCTGGTTTCCGGCGCGCTCTTCCTCGTTGTCGGCGTGATCTACGACCGGATGCACACGCGCGAGATCGCCGTCTACGGAGGCCTCGCCAACAACATGCCCGGCTATGCGCTGCTGTTCATGCTGTTCACCATGGCGAGCGTCGGCCTGCCTGGCACGAGCGGCTTCGTCGGCGAGTTCCTGAGCCTCATCGGCACCTACAAGATGTCGACGTGGGGCGCGATCGTCGCCACCACGGGGATCATCCTCGGCGCCGCCTACATGCTGTGGCTCTACTGGCGGATTTCGTTCGGAGAAGCGCGCACTCCGGAAGCCGCCGCGATGCGGGATCTCAGCGCTCGGGAATGGTGGCTGCTCGGCCCGATCGCGGCAGGCGTGCTGTGGATGGGGGTTTACCCCGAAAGCTTCCTGGCGCCGATGCGACAGGACGTCGGTTTTCTGCTCCAGCGTGTCGAGCGGGCGGCTCCTCCGGGGGATTCGCAGCCGACCCCGGGCAAGGCGGCGGCTGAGCCCGCACATGGAGAGGCGGCGCACCAATGAGCTATTTCGCCGCCATTCTTCCCGAGCTGATCCTGACAGTCGGTGCGATCGTGCTGATGATGGTCGCGGCATTCGCGGGCCGCGGCGCCGCTGCCGCGGTCAGCTGGCTTTCGATCGCTCTGCTCGCAGGAGCGACCGTCGCGCTGATCGGCGCACCGTCGCATGCGGGGCCGGTCTTTGGCGGGCTGATTGGCGCCGACTGGTTCGCCTCGTTCGGCAAGGCGATCATTTTCCCCTCGGCGGCGGTCGCGGTTCTGATGGCTCAAGGCTGGTTCGAGCGCGGCACGGAGCACGGCACGGAATATCCGGTGCTGATCCTCTTCAGCGCCGTCGGAATGAGCGTCATGGTCTCCGCGACCAATCTCATGTCGCTTTACGTCGGCCTCGAGCTGCAAAGCCTCGCGGCTTACGTTCTCGCGTCCTACCGCCGAACCGATGACCGTTCGGCCGAGGCCGGCCTCAAATATTTCGTGCTCGGAGCGCTGGCCAGCGGCATCCTCCTCTACGGAATTTCCCTGCTTTACGGTTTCACGGGCACCATGAGCTTCGCAGGCCTTTCCGCCGCCTTCGCGCGCGACGGGTTCCAGTCGCTCGGGCTCCTGTTCGGCCTCGTCTTCCTGCTGTCGGGGATCGCGTTCAAGATCAGCGCGGTCCCGTTCCACATGTGGACTCCCGACGTTTACGAAGGCGCGCCGACGCCGGTGACCGCCTTTTTCGCGACCGCTCCCAAGGCCGCGGCAGTGCTGATGGGTGTCCGCGTCTGCGTCGAAGCGCTGGGGCCCGCGACGGACGCTTGGCGCCAGATCATGATCTTCGCGGCGCTTGCGTCGATTTTCCTCGGCGCCGTCGCGGCCTGGGGCCAGATGAACATCAAGCGGCTGCTCGCGTATTCGTCGATCAACAACGTCGGCTTCGCTCTCGTCGGCCTGGCGGCCGGGGGCACCGGCGGGGCCTCCGCGGTCCTTTTCTACATGGCGGTCTATGTGGTCATGACCCTCGGTGCATTCCTGTGCGTCCTGTGGATGCGCGACGCCAATGGGGAGCCGATCGAGGACATGGCGAGCCTCGCGGGCTTGTCGCAAACGCGTCCGGCATTCGCGGCCGCGTTCGCGATCTTCATGTTCAGCCTTGCCGGAGTTCCGCCCTTGTTCGGCTTCTGGGCCAAGCTCGTGGTGTTCAATGCCGCCGTCGAGGCGGGCCTGCTCGCGCTTGCGGTCGCCGGAATCCTCGGTGCTGTGGTCGGCGCTTATTATTACCTGCGCGTCGTGAAGATCATGTACATGGATGCGCCCGCGGCGCCGTATGCGCGCGTCCGCGCTCCCGTCGAAGGCCTGGTGATGCTGGCCGCCGCCCTGATCGTCTCGCCGATCGGCTATCTTCTCATCGGGCCGCTCAGCGCGCTGGCGGACCGGGCTGCCGGTTCTCTCTTTTGACAAGAGAGATCCTCTCCTGAGCCGAATCCGAATAGTCGGCACGACAGGTTCGACGAATGCGGACCTGCTTGCCGACAGCGCCGCGGTCGAAGGGGACTGGCTAGTCGCCCTTGAACAGACGGCCGGCAAGGGGCGCCAGGGGCGGCGCTGGCAAGGCGCAAGCGGCAATTTCTTCGGCAGCACGCTCGTCGCGCTGGTGCCCGGCGATCCGCCGCCGCAGTCGCTGTCGCTTGCCGCCGGCCTCGCGCTCGACGAAGCGGTCCTCGCGGCCGCGCCCGGGCTGCCGCTACTGCTGAAATGGCCGAACGATCTACTGCTTCGCGGCGCCAAGGTCGCCGGCATCCTCCTCGAGCGCGAGGGCGATCGATTGATCGCCGGCTTCGGGGTGAACCTGGCGTCGGCACCGCTCCTTGCCGACCGGCGAGCTGCGCATCTGGGCGGGAGGATTTCGCCTCAGGCCTTTGCTGCGCTGCTCGCCGGCGCCATGAGCCGTATGGTCGGCCTATGGCGGCGGAGCGAGCCCGAGGCGTTGGCGCAGGCCTGGCTTGCGCGGGCCCACCCCATCGGGACGGAGCTGACCGTACACGGCGCCGATTCGGCAGCAGTTAGAGGTTCTTTCGACGGCATCGATCCGGACGGTGCGTTGCGCCTGAGGCTCCCGTCCGGGCAGGTCCGAATCGTTCATGCCGGTGACGTCGAGTTGTGAAGGGCCCAGGCGGACGCTAGGGCGCGGCGATGCTTCTGGCGATCGACGTCGGCAACACCAACATCGTCTTCGCGCTCGTCGAGCGGGGCGAGATCCGGGCGCGATGGCGCATCGCGACCGACCCGCGGCGCACCGCCGATGAATATTCGGTGTGGCTTCACCAGCTGCTCGGCCTCGAAGGCCTTTCGAAGGATGACGTCCACGCCGTCATTATCGGCACGGTCGTGCCGCGCGCCACGCACAACCTCGAGGTTCTCGCCGCCAAATATTTCGGGGTGAAGGCGCTGATCGCAGGGCAGGGCGAAGCGGCCTGGCCCATGTCGCTCGACGTCGACGAGCCGCACAATGTCGGGGCCGATCGCGCCCTCAACGCCATTGCCGCCCATTCCAAGCACGAAGGCAACCTGATCGTCATCGATTTCGGGACGGCGACGACATTCGACGTCGTCGATCCCGGCGGCTCCTACAAAGGGGGAATCATCGCGCCTGGGATCAACCTTTCGATCGATGCGCTGGTGAGCGCCGCCGCCAAGCTTCCACGCATCGCCATCCAGGCGCCGAAGGACGAAAGCGTCGTCGGCCGCACCACCGAGAGCCAGATGCTGATCGGCATCTACTGGGGCTATGTCGCGATGATGGAAGGCCTGATCGAGCGGCTGAAGGCGCAAATCGGCGGCGCGGTCACCGTGATCGGCACCGGCGGCCTCGCCGCCCTGTTCGACAAGCGCACCGATGTCTTCGACTTCGTTGAACCCGATTTGACCATCCACGGGTTGAACCTTCTCTACGAGAAGATCGCGGCGGGCGAATGAATCCGGGAGAGGAACTGCTGTTCTGTGCGCTCGGCGGCTCGGGCGAGATCGGCATGAACGTCAATCTCTACGGGTGCCGCGGCCAGTGGCTGATGGTCGATCTGGGGCTGACCTTCGCCGACGTCCAATATCCGGGGGTCGATCTGATCCTGCCGGAGCTGGAGTTCATCGAGCAGCAGCAGGAGCGTCTCGCCGGAATCGTCCTCACCCACGGCCATGAGGACCATATCGGTGCGCTTCCCTACCTCGCCGAAGACCTCAAGGTGCCGCTCTACGCGACGCCGTTCACCGCCGGCCTGATCGCCTCGAAGCTCGAGGAGGAAGGGCTTACCGGCCACGTGCCGCTCAACATCATCGACCGCGAAGGGTCCGTCGAGCTCGGACCCTTCAAGATCACCTATGTCGCGCTCGCGCACTCCATCCCTGAAGGGAACGGCGTCCTTGTCGAGACGCCGTTCGGGCGCATCTTCCATACCGGCGACTGGAAAATCGACGAGACTCCGGTGCTCGGCGAGCCGTCGAGCGCGGACACCCTGCAGAAGATCGGCGACAGCGGCGTGCTCGCCCTCGTCTGCGATTCTACGAACGTCTTCCAGGAAGAGCCGTCGGGATCGGAAGCCGGCGTGCACGAAGGCCTGCGCGAAGAGGTTGCCAGGGCGCAAGGGCGGGTGCTGGTGACGACCTTTGCGTCGAACGCGGCGCGGCTGAAGACGATCGGCGAAGTAGCGATCGACACCGGACGCAAGGTTTGCATCGCCGGCCGCTCGCTCGAGCGGATCCTCAACGTGGCACAGGCGACTGGTTACCTTCTGGACTTCCCACCGCGGCTGAGCTTCGACGAGGCTATGCGGCTGCCGCGCAGCGAAGTGCTGATCATCGCCACCGGCGGCCAGGGGGAGCCGCGAGCGGCGCTCGGACGGATTGCCTCAGGCAACCACGAGCTCAAGCTCACCGAAGGCGACACGGTGATCTTCTCGTCGAAGATCATCCCCGGCAATGAAATTGCCATCGGGCGCATCATGAATGCGCTGTCCGATCTCGGCGTCGAGATCGTCACCGAGCGCCAGGCCCACGTCCATGTCTCGGGCCACCCGGGACGGCCCGAGCTCGCAGCCATGTATGACTGGATCCGGCCCGAGATCATCCTTCCCGTGCACGGGGAAGCGCGCCACCTTGCGGAGCATGCTCGATTCGCGCTCGCGCATGGCGTGCCGAAAGCGGTCGTCCAGGCGAACGGCGACCTCATCCGCCTCGCTCCCGGAGAGCCCAAGAAGATCGACGAGATCCGCGTCGGCCGCCTGGTACTCGATGGCGATGTCATCCTTCCCGCCGACGGTGCGACGATCACCGAGCGCCGCAGGATCAGCCTCGGCGGCCTTATCACCGTCGCACTGCCGATCGACCAGGAGGGGCGTCTCGCCGGCACGCCGCACGTCCGGCCGTTCGGAGTGCCGGTCGAAGAAGACCGGGACGATTTCGTCGCTGATGCGATCGACTCGGCGACCCGCGCTTTCGATGCCGATGCGGACGAGGAGAAAATGCGGGAGGCGGTTCGGCTCGCCGTGCGGCGCTGCGCTACGGCGTGGACCGGCAAGAAGCCGGTCGTCGAGGTTATGGTGGTGAAGGTCGCGACGGCATGAAGTGGACGTCGGTCGTCGCGATCTACTTCCTGTTCTTCGTAGCGAGCGCCTTCATCCTCCTGCCGTTCGGCGTGAAGACGGACGAAGAGGTCGGAAACCCGCTCGTTCCGGGCCAGGCCGAAAGCGCTCCCCACAGCTTCGACCTGCCGCACCACCTTCTTCGGGCGGCGCTGCTGGGTGCGGCTCTGACCGCGTTATATTATGCGAATTACGTCAACGGCTGGCTGACCGCCGACGATCTCGATTTCTTCAACTGAAGCTTAGCGCCGGCGGTCGATCGCGTCGGCCAGCGCTGCGTACAGCTTGCCCATGTCGGACGACATGAGCGTCACCGCCATCATTCCACCGTCGCGCTCGGCGAGGACGCGCCGCAGCATCGCCTCGAAATCGTGCACGTAGCGATTTACGGAATGCTGGAACTCGCCGTCGGATTCGTAATGGGCGCGGATTGCACGCGTCTCGCTGCCCCCGATCAACCGCGCTGCGCGCCGGGTGAAAACGCCGCGGTCCCCTTTGAGGTATGATTCCCACGCTTTCTCGTCGACTTCGTCGGAGAGGATCTTGCCGACGTCGATCGAAGCGGAGTTCATCGAATCGATGAGAAGAGCCACGCGGCGCGCGAACGCCTCGCTGTCTTGCTCGCGCCGCTCGTGCTGCTGCTTTTCGATATGCTGCTCGAGCGCGGTCGCGCTTTGGCCGAGGGTCAGCATCTGGCTAGTCAGCCGGTCGGTAGCGGAACGCGCGGACTCCACGGCTCGTGCTGCAACCGCTTCGACGTCGCGGAGCCGCTCCTCGACGCTGTCGCGGATCACCCGCTCGAGCGCCTCGCGCGTGGCCTCGGAAAATCCTTCGACGCTTTCAGGAATGACGCTGGCGATCGCTTCGCGCGCGCGCTCGGCCGCGTGCGACGCTGCTTCGCGGACCTGCACCATGGCCTGCACCAGCGCGGGACCGGTGGCGTTCGTCAGGTCCGCAGCTTCGGCCTTGGCGGCGGCAATCGCATCCGTAAGCGCCGCCATGCGGCCTTCGGTCTCGGCAGTGCCGCTATCGAGGGATGCGATCAGCGCCGCGACTTGCTCCTGCTGTCCGGCAAGAGCGCTTCCGGTGAGCTCGATGCGCTCGCTCGCCTCGCGCGCCGCATCGCGCATCCATTCCACCTCGGGCCGCACGGACCGTGCCGCCTGGACGAGGTGGTCGGTCTGGCCGCTCGCTTCTTCCAGAGCATGGCCCAGCTGGGCGCGCACGATTCCGGACAGGCGCTCCATCGCCGCCTGGAGAGTCTCGGCCCGCTGCTCGATCGCCGCCATCGATTCGTCCTGAGCCCCGGCCGCCTCGGCCATCGCCTCGAGCTGCGCTCGCGACCGGCCCAGGGATTCGAGGAAGCGGCCGGCGCGCTCGTCGCCGCCGTCGGCAAGCGCCGCGAAACGCTGATCGAGCTCGACGAGTGCACGGTCGATCTCGGCAACCATGCGCTGCGACGCCCGCTCTTGTTCGGCTACGCGCGCCGAAAGCTGCTCGAGTCCGCTGTTTGCATTCGCGACATTGCCACCGAGCGCTTCGGCGGCTTCGACGCCGGCGCGACCGATTCCGGATTGCGCCTGCGCAACGAGCGCGGTGACGGCCGCCGCCTGGACGTCAATTCCGCCGCGGATCTCGTCGAGCGTTGCTGCGGTTCGGTCGAGGAGTGAATCGATCGCCGTGGAGAAGCTCGTCTCCGCCTCGTCGACCCGCGCCGCCGCAGCCGCGCCAGCGCTTTCGATATGGGTGAGGTGCGCGACCAGCCGTTGCGCCGCCGCGGAGACGATCTCGTCTGCTTCGCGCGTGCGCTCCGACAATGCTGCGAGCTGCTGGTCGAACTCGGCCGTGCGGTTGGCCGTGTCGCTGGCGGCGCTGCGAAGCTGCTCGGCAATCGCCCGGGCATGGTCTTCTGCGCGCGGCAGGTCCGTGAGGAGCACACCGATGTCGGTCCGCGCCATCTCCGCGGCCCGGTCCAGAGCCTCACCGTGTCGAAGCAGTCTTTCGCTGCTCGTGTCGAACTCGCGAGTGATGCCGCCGAGCTTCCCCGTCGCCTCGTCGCCGAGCTGCATCAGGTGCTGGGAGATCATCGTCAGCTCGGTGCGGCTGTCGTCGATCCGGCGCGAGAGGACCTGGAGCAGGGCCTCGAGCGAGCGCGCTTCGGTCCGCATCGTAATGACGGAGCGGGTGAAGCGTTCTGCCTCCTTGCGGCGCGTGCGGCCGAACATCAGCCAGACGAGGCCAAGGAGGGCGAGCGGTCCGGCGGCGATCGCCACCCACTGCGCGATTTGCGGCGAGGTCAGCGGCGCCCCGCCGAGCGCGCGTCCCGCGGACCAGCCGGTGTAAGCGGTCCAGAGGACCGCCAGCAGGATCAGCCCCGCCGCAAGGACCCGGCGGCCTTCAGGGGTCGCGGGCTCATCGTCGGGACGGCTCTCGCGCCACTGCACCGGATCGAAACCAGGCGATGGTGCCGTATCGGCCTCGTGGGCGATCGGCACTTCCGGTTCCGGCTGGCCGGGCGGCGCGTGCGGGCTGGTCGCGGTCATGCCCGGCAGTTTACCATCTTTGCCGCACGGCGAAAGCGATTAGAACAAGGCGGCGCTCGGCGTGGCGGCGCTGCAGTGGGGGAGATCAATGGCGCTCAGCGCGCTCATCGCAGCCTATTCCGAAGACGAATCCGGCTCGTTGCGGGCGCTGCTGCCGATCTCGGGGCGGACCTTGCTCGAATATCAGGTGCGATGCGCCGCCGCCGCCGGTGCCGCGCCCATCGTCATCGTGGTCGATCGAATTCCGATCGCCCTCAACGACGTTCTCCAGACGCTCCAGCACGACGGGCTCCCGATAGTCACGGTCAGCGACGGAGCGGAGGCTGCTAGCCGCTTCGAGGCCGGCGAACTCATTCTCCTCATTGCGGATGGTCTCGCTCCCTCGCCGGAGCTGCTCGCCAGCCTCGCCGAGGAAGAGGAGCCGGTCATCGTCACCGTTCCGGACGATCCCGCGCATGAACGCTTCGAACGAATCGACGCGGTGAGCCGCTGGTCGGGCGTTGCCCTGGTCGATTCGCACACGCTGGGCGCGACGGCGGCAATGCTGGGCGATTGGGACCTTCAGTCGACCCTGCTCCGCCGCAGCCTCCAGGCGGGTGCACGCACCGTGCCGATCGCCGCGGGCGCTGGAGAGCCGCTGCTGGCCGAGGCGGCAACCGACCTTGCCGAGCTCGAGCGGCACCTGATGGTGGCGTCGCGGGGCGCGAGGCGGGACTGGGCGAGCCGCTACCTTCTGCCGGTGATCGAAGAGTTCGCGACCGAGAAGCTCCTCGAGACGCGCGTGCGTCCCGAGATGCTGGTTCAGGGCGCCCTCCTGCTTTCGGCGGCTGCGGCGCTCGCGTTCGGCCTCGGCTGGCTGCGTACCGGCCTCGTCCTTATGGTCGTCACTACGCCCCTGGGGCTGATTGCACGACGGCTTGCAGCGCTGAGGCTGAGGCCCTTGCCGGCGCGCTCGCTCAGCCGACGCCTGCTGTGGCCGGCTGCAGGCGTCGCCCTGGTGGCGCTGGGCTGGTGGCAGGCCGGTCACGGAAGCGGTTGGGGAGCATTGTTTGCGGCGGTCACTGCTGTCGCGCTTGCGGAAGCTGCACGGATCGAGCGCGGGAAGCTCGAGCTTCCCGGCGAAATCTGGCTGCTTTCGAGGCGCAACGCCATCCTCGCCGCGGTGCCATTCGGACTGTTCGGGGCGTGGACCGCCTATCTGGTGGCGCTGGCCATCTATGCGGCAGCAAGCTTTTTCGTCGTACAGCACGTGAACCATCGCCTTCGATCCGAGTTGACCGCGCGTTAACTGAAATCGGATAATTGCCGTTGCGATGGTGCCTGTAGAGTGGCCGATCGCCGCCGCCGGTGATGCCGACGGGCGGGTTCCCGCGCGCGCGACGGGAAGCAGGCGCTCGTCCGTCGCACGGGCGGACTTCTTTCTCGACCCGCGAGCCCGGCTGACCGAGCAGGAACGGGCGCTCATGACGGCGATGCTGAGCGAGCTCGTCAACAGTCTTGCCGACGAGTTCACGGCGCTGCTCGCCGATGCCGAGCCGGCGAACGATGACGGCGAGCAGTTGATCGATCGCTTGTGGTCTTCCGGGTTGCTCGACATCCCCGGTCTCGTCGAATTGCTCCTTCGCCGTGCCCAGGAGGAGCGCATCGCAGCGGGCGTTCGCGCTGCGCGGCCCGCCATCAGGACGCGTTTCGTGCAAGGGCTGGTCGGGGACAGCGATGCCGCCATCTCCGCCGCGGCGATGGCGCTCATCCTCGCGCGAAGCCGCCGCCGCGACCGTTTCGACGGTCCTCGGCTCAGCTTCGACGATCTGTCGGCCGAAGCCGGCGCGGCGCTGCTCAACGCGATTGCCGCCGCGCTTCGCCTGGACCTTGTGCGGCGGATGGACCACGCCGAGGCCGATGGCCGCCTAGCGGGGACCGCGAGCGCCATCATGGCCGCTCACGATGAAGGTGGTCGTATCGAAGCAAAGCAGTTCGAGCTCGTCCACGCGCTGGATGTCGCCGGCCGGATCGACGAGGCGCTCGTGCTTCTGGTGCTAGCGGAAGGGGAAATTTCGCTCTTGGCGGAGCTGCTCGCGCGGCGCGGCGGCATCACTTTTGAAACGGCCTGGGAGCATTTGAGCGGCGATGCCGGTCAATTGGCGCTTCTGCTGCGGATGAGCGGTTTCTCCCGCGAGCTTGCCGGTGAAATCATTGCGACGGTCGCCGACATCGTGGGTTCGGACGCGGAAACCGTGATCGCCATGTTCGACCGGTTGACCGACGCTCAGGCGGAGCGCGCGCGCAAATGGCTGCGCCTGGACCCGGGATATCGCTCGGCGGTTGATCTGTTGGCGGCAGGCGATGGCAAGCGCGCCGTCTGATCCGCGCCCCCTGATGGGCCGCGTCGATTTCGGCGGACGCTTGATCGAGGCAGATCCGGAGCTCGAGCGGCTGCAGGTCGAGGCGGGTTCGCGGCTTGGCGCGTCGCTTGCCCTTCCTCAACTTGCCGCCGTCGTGCGGGTTGCGAGGCGGCTTGGAATCCCGTTGTCCCGCCGCGTTCTCGCCGCTGGACGCGACCAGGACCTCGACATGTGGGTTCGTGCCGTTCCCGACAGCGACGATGTCCTCCTGACCATCGATCGCTGGACAGCGCGGCCGGCGTCGCCGCCGAGGCTGGCGATCGCATCGGTCGAGCACGAAAGCCTCGAGGCATGCCCTATGCGCTGGTCGGTCGACGAGCAGCTCCGGATCGTCAGCCTCGCGCCGGCGCTCGCCCAAGCGCTCGCCGTGCCATCCGGCTTTGCGGGCGAACCCTTGACCCGTTTGTTCAGGCTCCGGGAAGACGACGACGGCAGCATGCCGCTGCTCGATGCGCTGGCGTCTCGGACCAGCTTCGCCGGACAGCGAGCGACCGCGCGCAAGGACGGTGGTGAGTTCGTGCTGTCCGCCGATGTCGTGCTCGGAAGCAACGGTGTCTTCGCGGGCTTCGAAGGTTCCGCGGCCAGCGAGTCTGAGCCGGATCCGGGCGGTCCTGCGCGTCCGCTGATCGACAGCTGCATTCATACCGCGCTTCGCTCGCCGCTCGACAGCATCGTGCGATCGGCACAGGAGATGATGGAGCGTAGCGGCGGCGACGTTCGTGAAGAATATTCGGCTTATGCCGCCGACATTGCCGCTGCTGCGCGGCATCTGCTTTCGGTCATCCGCTCGCTCGCGGAGCAATCCGAGCCCGGCGCAAGCCATGTCGATCTCGCCGAGCTCGTGGAGGAGGCGGTCGCGTTGCTGGAGTCGGCCGCGGACGAGCGGGGCATTACCATCGCGGTCGAGCCGCTCGAACGCTGTCCCGCACGGGGCGAATCACGCAGCGTCATCCAGATCCTCGTCAACCTCATAGGCAACGCCGTGCGTTACACCTCCGAAGGCACGACGGTGACGATCTCGTTCGAACATTCGGGCGACGCTGTGATGCTTCACGTTGCCGACGACGGGCCGGGGATCGATCCGGCCGACCATGAGCGCGTATTCGAGGCGTTCCAGCAGGGCGGCGACCCCCGCGGCGAAGGAAGCGGTCTTGGTCTCGCGATCGCGCGTCGGCTCGCGCGGGCCATGGGTGGCGACATCCTGCTCGAGAGCGTTCCGGGCCGCGGCGCGCGGTTCACCCTGGTGCTGGCCGCGGACTAACGCTTGTCGACGGGCACGTAGTCGCGCTGCGGGTGGCCGACGTACAGCTGTCGCGGCCGACCGATCTTCTGTTCCGGGTCGGAGATCATTTCGTTCCATTGCGCGACCCACCCTACCGTCCGGGCGAGCGCGAAGAGCGCCGTGAACATGTCCGTCGGAAAACCGATCGCGTTGAGGATCACGCCCGAATAAAAATCGACGTTCGGGTAAAGCTTCTTTTCGATGAAATAATCGTCGCTCAGCGCAATCTGCTCGAGCTCCTTGGCCACGTCCAGCACGGGATCGGACTTGCCGAGCTCCTTCAGCACTTCGTCGGCGGTCGCCTTCATCACCTTCGCGCGCGGATCGAAGTTCTTGTACACGCGGTGGCCAAAACCCATCAGCCGGAACGGGTCGTCCTTGTCCTTGGCCCGCTCGATATATTTCGGGATGTTTTCCGTGCGGCCGATCTCCCGAAGCATGTTGAGCGCTGCTTCGTTCGCGCCGCCGTGCGCCGGCCCCCAAAGGCATGCGATACCGGCCGCGATGCAGGCGAAGGGATTGGCACCCGACGAGCCGGCAAGCCGGACGGTCGACGTCGACGCATTCTGTTCGTGGTCCGCGTGAAGGATGAATATCCGGCGCATGGCGCGTTCGATGACGGGATTGATCTCGTAATCCTCGGCGGGCACGCCGAACGTCATCTTCAGGAAATTGCCGGTATAGCTGAGGCGGTTGTCCGGGTAGAGGAACGGCTGCCCGACCGAATATTTGTATGCCATCGCCACCAGGGTCGGCATCTTCGCGATGAGCCGGTGCGAAGCGATCATGCGCTGCTCCGGATCGGTGATGTCCGTGCTGTCGTGATAGAAGGCGGACAGCGCGCCGACGGCCCCGCACATGATCGCCATTGGATGAGCATCGCGCCGGAAGCCCCGATAGAAGGTCGCAAGCTGCTCGTGCACCATCGTGTGGCGGCTGATCGTGTAGCTGAAGGTTTCTAGCTCGCTTTTGCTCGGCAGCTCGCCGCGGATCAGCAGGTAGGCGACCTCCATGAAGGTCGAGTTTTCCGCAAGCTGGTCGATCGGATAGCCGCGGTGGAGCAGGATTCCCTGTTCCCCGTCGATGTAGGTGATCGCGCTCTGGCAGCTTGCCGTCGACGTGAAGCCGGGATCGTAAGTGAACATGCCCGTCTGGCCGTAAAGCTTGCGAATATCGACGACGTCGGGACCGACCGACCCTTGCAAGAGCGGATAGTCCACATCCCCCTTGGGCGTTTTCAGGGTGACGCTTTCGTCGGTCATTCGGCTCGCTCCACTATCTGATCGTCTATTCTTCCGAGGCTCTCGCCCTGCCCGAGCAGGACCAGCACGTCAAAGATGCCCGGGCTTGTCGTCCGGCCCGTAAGTGCCGCGCGAAGCGGCTGGGCGAGCTTGCCCAGCTTGACGCCCTCGCGCTCCGCGACCTCGCGAACCGCGCGTTCGAGGCTGTCATGGTCCCACGAACCCGCGTCAGCGAGCCCAGCGCGCGCGACAGCCAGAAGTCCGCGCGCTTCCGGCGTGAGCAGGCCCTGCGCCGCATCGTCCATCTGCAGCGGCCTCTTGTCGAAGAGGAAGCGCGCCCCGTCGGCAAGCTGGTCGAGCGTGTGCGCGCGAGCCTTGAGCTCAGGCATGGCCCGGACCAGCAAGTCGCGCTGGTCAGTCGTGAGCGCGGTGCCGATGCGTGGCGCCGTCAGCTGTACCAGCCGCTCGTCGTCCGCCTCGCGAATGTAATGACCGTTGAGGTTCTCGAGCTTCTTGAAATCGAATCGCGACGGCGACTTCCCGACATGATCGAGGTCGAACCATTCGATCGCCTGGTCGCGGCTGATGATTTCGTCGTCGCCGTGGCCCCAGCCGAGGCGAAGCAGATAGTTGAACACCGCCTCCGGCAGCAGCCCGAGCTCGTCGCGATAAGAATCGACGCCCAGCGCCCCGTGTCGTTTCGACAGCTTCGCGCCGTCCGGCCCGTGGATCAGCGGGACGTGCGCATAGACGGGCTCGGGCCAGCCCATGGCGCGGATGATCGCGAGCTGGCGAAACGCGTTGTTGAGATGGTCGTCGCCCCGGATGACGTGGGTAACGCCCATGTCGTGATCGTCGACGACCACGGCGAGCATGTAGGTCGGGCTGCCATCGGACCGCAGAAGCACGAAGTCGTCGATTTCGGCGTTCTGGACCGCGACGCGGCCCTGGACGCGGTCCTCGATGACCGTTTCCCCCTCCTGCGGAGCCTTCAGCCGGATGACGTACGGCCTGTCATGGGGAGCGTCGTCGCGGTCGCGCCAGGGGCTGCGTATCCGGAAAGGGCGGCGCTCCGCTTGGGCCTTGTCGCGCTCCGCGGCGAGTTCTTCCTGGGTCATGAAGCAGCGGTAGGCGTGCCCGCGCTCCAGAAGCTTGTGCGCAACCTCGGCGTGGCGTGCCCAGAATTGCGACTGATAATATTCGTGGCCGTCCCAATCGAGGCCGAGCCAGCGCATGCCGTCGAGGATCGCGTCGATCGCGCCCTTCGTCGAGCGGACACGGTCCGTGTCCTCTATCCGAAGGAGGAACTTGCCGCCGTGATGGCGCGCGAAGAGCCAGTTGAACAACGCCGTCCTGGCGCCGCCGATGTGCAGGAAACCCGTCGGGGACGGGGCAAATCGAGTGACGATGCTCGAACCGCTCGCGCTGGCCAATTTCTCTCCGCTTGCGCTGACGCGCACTTTGCTCTTCTTTCCATTGTGCAATGCAATGGACGAGCGCCCCTAACATAGCGGGTGCGCCTCTTCCACAGCGTGCTCGGAGCTATTGGAAGGCGCGGTTTTCCGCTGTTCGCGAGAGGGCGGAAGCCTTTCTCGAGGCGGAGCGCGCGCAGCTTCCGCCGTGGTTCGTCGTCGGCTTCGGAAGCGGCATCGCGGCCTGGTTCGCGATCGACCGACCGAGCGGATGGCTGGCTCTTCTCGCGATCGCCGCGGGACTTGCGCTGTTCGGCTTCACCATTCGCGGGGGCAGGCTCGAACGTGCAATTGGCTGGTTCGCCTTTGCAGCGGCCCTCGGCTGCGCCCTTGTATGGGCCCGGTCCGCCTGGGTCGCTGCCCCCCGCCTGGACAGGCCCTTGATCACGGCGTTCGAAGCGCGAGTCGAACGGGTCGAGCCGCGCGTCGCGAAGGGCGATCTGCGCTTGACGCTGGCCCCCGCGAACCCTGCGCTCCCGCCGCGGGTGCGCGTGTCGGCCCCGGCGGACACCGCACCGGAGGGCTTGGGAGCGGGCGCCGTCGTCCGGCTGCGCGCTCGGCTTACCCCTCCGCCGCCGATGGCGCTGCCAGGCACCTACGACTTTGCACGCGATGCGTGGTTTCGCGCCATCGGCGCGGTGGGCAGGGCGCTAGGGCCTGTGGAACTCGTCCAGCCGGCGGGCTCTCGCAGCCTCGACTCGGTTCGCGAACGGCTGGGCAGCCACATTCGCGAGCGGCTGCCGGGAGACTCCGGCGGAATCGCAACTGCGCTCGCTACGGGCGACCAGAATGCGGTTGGAGAGGAGGATGCCGAGGCGATGCGGAGGAGCGGGCTTACGCACCTTCTCTCCGTCAGCGGTCTTCACATTGCCGCCGTGGTCGGTGCGGCGATGCTGCTAGCGCTGAAGCTGCTGGCGCTCTCCGAGCGGCTCGCGCTGCGCTTCAACCTGGTGCTGGTGGCGGCGGGCGTCGGGGCGCTTGCCGGCGTCGCGTATACCTTGCTGACGGGCGCGCAGGTGCCGACGGTCCGAAGCTGCCTGGTCGCGCTGCTTGTCCTGCTGGGCATTGCGCTGGGACGAGATGCGCTAAGCCTGCGCCTGCTGTCGGTCGCCGCTCTCGTCATCCTGGCTTTCCGCCCGGAATCGCTAGCGGGTGCAAGCTTCCAGCTGAGCTTTGCTGCAGTCACCGCGATCATCGCCCTGCATTCGGCGGGCTGGGCGCGGCGAACCTTCATGCGCCGCGAAGAGGGTGTGGCTGGCCGGCTCGCCCGCGCTGTCGTGGCGATGCTGGCGACAGGCCTGGCGGTCGAGCTCGCGCTGGTCCCGTTCGCGCTCTATCATTTCCACAAGGCCGGGCTCTACGGCATCGCCGCAAACCTCGTGGCAATCCCGCTGACGACATTCGTGATCATGCCGCTCGAAGCCGGGGCGCTGCTTCTGGATCTCGTCGGCGCAGGCGCTCCATTGTGGTACCTCACCGGACTTGCGATCGACTTGCTGCTGTGGATCGCTTGGACCGTGGGAGGCGCAAGCGGTGCGGTTGCGACGCTGGCGTCGATGCCGGGTTGGGCATTCGCATCGATGATCGCCGGCGGCCTCTGGTGCTGCCTCTGGGACAGCCGTGCGCGCGTGGCGGGCCTAGTGCCCTTCCTCATCGGCGCTGCGGCCGCCGCGGCCGCACCGTCCCCCGACGTCCTCGTAACCGGCGACGGCAGGCACCTGGCGGTGGTCGGGCCGGACGGCGCGCCGCGAATCCTGCGCAACCGCACGGGCGATTTCGTCCGCGAGATCTTCGCTGAAAGCTCCGGCTTCGACGGTGATCCGGACATGCTGGAAACCGCGCCGTTCGCGTCCTGCTCGCGGGACAGCTGCATCGCCGACGTCCAGGGCGCCAGTCGGAGCTGGCGCGTCCTCGCGATGCGATCCTCGGCGTGGCTCGACTGGACCGAGCTCGTGCGATCCTGCGCCGAGGCCGACATCGCGGTGGCGGACAGGCGCCTGCCGCGCGGCTGCATCCCCAAATGGCTGAAGCTGGATCGCCCGGCGCTTCAGCGGACCGGCGGAGTCACGATCTATCTCGGTCGTTCACCGCGCGTCGATACCGTCGCGGATCGCATGGGCCGGCACCCGTGGGCGCAGTGACGACCATGTTAGAAGCGGTTATGTGTCCGGGCTTGTCTCGGGAGGAGTGGAGCGAATGCCCCAATATGTGATCGAGCGCGACATGCCGGGCGTAGGAAAGCTTGACGCGCCGGACCTCAAGGCTGCATCGCAGACGAGTTGCAGCGTGCTTCGCGACCTGGGGCCGGAGATCCAGTGGGTCCACAGCTACGTCACGGACAACAAGATCTACTGCGTCTATCGCGCTCCCAATGAGGACATGATCCGGGAGCACGCCGAGCGCGGCGGCCTGCCTTGCAACAGGATTTCGCAGGTTCGCAACGTCATCGATCCGACGACGGCGGAATAGGGCTTAGTCCTCTTCGATTTGCCAGACGGCCAGCTCGCTTCCCGACGGATCGATGAAGTGGAACCGGCGGCCGCCGGGAAAGCGGAAGATCGGCCTTGCGATCACTCCGCCGGCTTTCCCGACCGCGTCGAAGGCTTCATCGATATTTTCGGTGCGAATGACCGGCAACGGCGCAGACAGCGCTTCGCCCGGATCGCCTTGAAGGCCGACGTCCGTCGTTCCGTTGGTCGTGGCGGAATAGGTCGGGCCGTAATCGGCGAAGTCCCACCCGAAGGCCTTCGCGTAGAAGGCGCGAGTCAGCTCATGAGCGGTCGCGCTCGGGAGCTCGACATAATCGATCCGCTGGCCGGCCATCCCTAATAGCGCCGGATGAGGCCGCTCAGACGCCCCTGGATGCGCACCCGGCTTTCGTCATAGCGCTGCGGCTCATAGCGGGAGTTCGCCGGGTCCAGCCGGATGGTCCGGCCTTCGCGGCGAAAGGTCTTCAGCGTGGCCTCCTCATCGTCGATCAGTGCGACGACGATCTCTCCGTCGCGAGCGGTGTCGACCTTCCGGATCAGCGCGAAATCGCCGTCGAGTATTCCCTGATCGACCATCGAATCGCCCGAAACCTCGAGCGCATAATGCTCGCCGGGCCCGAGCAAGGCGGCCGGCACCGCAAATCCTTCCGTGCCCTGCAGCGCTTCGATCGGCGTACCCGCCGCGATTCGCCCGTGAAGCGGAATCTCGATCGTGTCATTCGCTGCTGCCGGGATCACCGGCGCCTGCGCCAGCGGGGCCGGGGCGCTCGCCTCCGGAAGCTTCATCACTTCGAGCGCTCGCGCCCGGTTCGGAAGCCGGCGGATGAAGCCGCGCTCCTCGAGCGCCGAAATCAGGCGGTGGACGCCGGACTTCGACTTCAGGTCGAGCGCCTCGCGCATTTCGTCGAAGCTCGGGCTGACACCGGTACGGCCGAGCCGGCCGTGGATGAAGAGAAGTAGCTCGCGCTGCTTTGCCGTCAGCATCGAAATCGACCCCCGTCCTGTGGAACGAACGGGGAACGTGTAGGAAACAAAGTGATGGCCGTCAAGGCCGGCGGATCATCCCCCGCTCGTGATACGCTTCCTGGTTTCGGCGATGACCGGTTCGTTGCGGCGAACTTTCATCTCTTTGCGGACCGCGGCCATCAATTGCTGGGCATATTCCTGCGACAGCGGATCGCCGAATTCCTTCTGCACCTCGCCGATCAGGCTCGGCTGGTTGAGCGCATTGCCCGGTATGATCTTGGACACCTTGACGACGAAATAGCCGCGGCCCTGTGCATCGGGGCTGACCTGGGTCTTGCCCTGGGCACTGCTGAACAGGATTCGCAGCGGCGGAGGCACGTTGGTTCCAAGCTGCGACAACTGGATGCGCCGCGCCCTTACGGGTTGCGTCGGCGGCAGCGACACGCCCGCCTGCTTGGCGGCGTCGGCGAGCGAGCCGGCCCGTGCCCGCGCGGCCATCGAATCCGCGACGGCCTTGGCCTTGCGCATCGCTTCGGCCTGGATCCAGTCGCTGCGGACCCGGTCGCGAATCGTCGCCAGCGGCGCCGGAGCCGCCGGTGTGACCTGGGCCGGAGCGACCATCACGAAGCCCGCATCGCCCGGAAGCTGCTCGACGACCGGCTCATCGGTCGGCGCCAACTCGAACCCGCTCTTGAGTGCCGGCGCCAGCTCTGCCGCGAACTTGTAGCCCGGGTCGCCACGCGCCACGCCGGCGCCCGTGATGCTTGGCGTCGCGGTGACCGGCAAGCTCGCGGCTTTCGCCGCCTCGTCGAAGTTGCTTCCGCCGTCGAGCGCATCCTGGACCTTGTCGACCAGGTCTGCGAGCGCGTTCTTGCGCTTTTCGGCGGTGAGCAGCTGGGCGATCTCGCCACGCGCCTGTGCGAGCGACTTGCCGGGCTGGCTCTGCACCGAATCGACCTTCACCACGTGCCAGCCGAGCTCGGACCGGATCGGGCCGACGACGCTGCCGGCCTTCGCTGCGAACGCCGCCGCGGCAACCTGCGCGCCGGCCACGTCGCTGAACTGCTGCCGGGTCTGCGGCCCGACCGTCACGTCGGCGGCGCTAAGGCCGACCGGCTTCACCGCATCGACGAAGCTCTGGCCGCCCCGTGCGCGCTGCGCGATCTGGGCGGCGGCCTTCTGATCCTGCACGACAGCCTGGCTGAGCGTGCGGATATCCTTTGCGGCGTAAAGCTCGGGATGCGCGTTGTAATATTGAGCGATCTCCTGGTCGTTCGCCTGGACGTTCGCCACCTGCTCGGGGCCGATGCGTGCCAGCTTCAGCACTCTTTGCTCGGGGATCATGTAGCGATTGCGGTTCGCCGAGTAATATTGCTGGATTTGAGCGTCGCTCGGGCTGAGCGAAGTGGCGAAGGCGGTAATCGGGATCAGCTGCACCTCGCCTTGGCGCTCCTCTAGAAGCATCGAAGCATATGGCGTCGCCATTCCCACCGGCACCCGGGCTCCGCTCGCCGCCGGAGTCAGGATCAGCCGCTGGAGGAGCGAACCCGCGATGAGGTCGCGCACTTCGGCATCCGTCAGCCGCTGTTGGGCCAGGAATGCCTGGTACGCCTGCTGGCTGAACTGGCCGTTCAGCCCCTTCACGCCGGGGAGGTTGGCGATCTCGGCATCGATCAACCGCTTTGAAAGGACCAGCCCGTGCTTGGCGGCGAACGCCTGCAGGGCCTTTTGATCGATGATGGTTCCTAGGATCGGCTCGAAGTCTCCCGCGATGGCCGAATAATCCGCCTCGGGATTCTGCTCGCGCACCTGCGACAGCCGCCGCTGCATCGCCGCACTCATGTCGCGGTCAGTCACTTCGTAGGGACCGACCTTGGCGAGCGTCGTGCCGCTCAGGCCGCCGTTGCCTAGGCTCAGGCCCTGGATGTCGCCCATTCCGAAGCCGATGACGATCAGCAGGCCGATCAGTGCGATCGTCCATGTTCCGATCTTGGACTTGGACATTCGGCGGAACGAACTGAGCATCGGTGCTGGATCTCTCGAACGGGAAGGTTGGAGCGCTTTACGGGCGGGTGCTTGCGCCTTCAAGCGTGGCGCGGCTACGGCCCCCGGCGCCGCAAATCGGAAGGGATGGTCGGAATGGCGCGAAGGAAGCTCGTCGTCGGCAACTGGAAAATGCACGGCGTCTCGGCCGACCTCGTCGAGATCGAGGCGATCGCACGTTCGGCCGCGCTCTACCCGCAGGTGGAATCGGGCATTTGCGTTCCGGCGACGCTACTCGAGCGAGCGGTTCGCGCTGTCCCGAGCTACCCGATCGGAACCCAGGACGTCCATTTTGCCGAGAAGGGAGCGCACACCGGCTGCATTTCTACGGCGATGCTCATCGATGCGGGGGCGACGATGGTCATCGTCGGCCATTCGGAGCGCCGCGACGCGCAGCGCGAAAGCGACGACGACATTCGAGGGAAGGCCGAAGCTGCCCTTCGCGCCGGACTCATCACCATCCTTTGCGTCGGCGAGTCGCTCGAGGTCCGCGACTCGGGCAAGGCCGTGGCAACCGTCGAGCAGCAGCTCGACGCCTCGTTGCCGCGGGACTCGGAAGTCTCGCGCCTGGCGATCGCTTACGAGCCGATCTGGGCCATCGGCACAGGCAAGATCCCGACGATGGAGGATATCGCCGAAATGCATGGCGCGCTTCGCGAGCGGCTGCGCGGCGCTTGCGGCGACGCGGCCGACGGGATCCGGATCCTCTACGGAGGATCGGTCAAGGCTTCGAACGCGTCAGAGATTTTCTCGGTGATGGACGTGGACGGCGCGCTGGTCGGCGGTGCCAGCCTCACGGCGTCGGATTTCGTGCCGATCATCGAAGCGGCGGCGTTGAAAGCGTGACCCCGGCCCGCTAAGTCGCGGCCGCATTCTCAGGAAACGCTCGCCGATGTTCACTTTTCTCCTCATCGTCCAGACAATCGTCGCCGCCGCGCTGGTCGCCGTGATTTTGATGCAGCGTTCGGAAGGCGGCGGGCTCGGCGTCGGCGGAAGCTCGTCGGGCTTCATGACCGCGCGCGGTGCTGCGGATTTCCTGACGCGCTCGACGGCGGTCCTCGCTGGCATCTTCATCGTGCTTGCGATCCTGCTGGCGGCGATCGCCGGCGTCAGCCGGAAGCCGGTGACGATCGACACCTCGCTCGCCAACCAGGTCGCGCCGGCGACGCAGACGGCTCCGGCTCAGCCGCAGCCGGTCCAGCAACAGCAGGCGCCGGCGAACGAAACCGCGCCGGCCGTCCCGGTGCAGCAATAAATATATTTTTGCTGACGGGTTGCCGAATCCGTCCGACGGCCACTAAGCCGTAAGCCCCATGGCGCGGTTCATTTTCGTCACCGGCGGCGTGGTCTCATCGCTTGGTAAAGGGCTTCTCTCGGCGTCGCTGGGGGCGCTTCTGCAGGCGCGCGGCTACAAGGTCCGTATCCGCAAGTTCGACCCCTATCTGAACGTCGATCCGGGGACGATGTCGCCGTACCAGCACGGCGAGGTCTACGTCACCGACGACGGTGCGGAGACCGACCTCGACCTCGGCCATTACGAGCGGTTCACCGGCGTTTCGGCGCGGCAGTCGGACAATGTCACGACCGGCCGGATCTACCGCGACATCATCGCGCGCGAGCGGCGCGGCGATTATCTGGGCGCGACCGTCCAGGTCATCCCCCACGTGACCAACGCCATCAAGGAATTCGCGCTCGCGGACACCGACAGCTGCGACTTCGTCATCTGCGAGATCGGCGGCACTGTCGGCGATATCGAAAGCCTGCCGTTCATCGAGGCGATCCGGCAGCTCCGCAACGACCTCGGCCGCGATAACACGGTCAGCGTCCACACGACGCTGGTTCCCTGGATCAAGGCCGCCGGCGAGCTCAAGACCAAGCCGACGCAGCACAGCGTCCGGGAGCTTTCCAGCCTCGGCGTGCAGCCGGACGTGCTGCTTTGCCGGACCGAGAAGGAACTGCCGGACAGCGAGCGCGCCAAGATCGCCTTGTTCTGCAACGTTCCCCAGTCCGCCGTCATCCCGGCGCTGGACGCGCGCTCGATTTACGACGTGCCGCTGCAGTATCACGAGGCCGGGCTCGACGACGAAGTCCTTCGCGCCTTCCGCATAGCGGACGCACCAGCGCCCGATCTCGCCCGCTGGCACGACATCATGGACCGGCTCGACAACTACGAAGGCGAGGTCACGATCGGGGTGGTCGGCAAATATGTCGGCCTTCCGGATGCCTACAAGAGCCTGAACGAAGCGCTGGTCCACGGCGGCGTCGCCAACCGCGCCAAGGTCCATATCCGCTGGCTCGACGCCGAGCTGTTCGAGCATGAGGATTCGAACCTCGCCGCAGAGCTGGAGCCGCTCCACGGAATCCTGGTTCCCGGAGGGTTCGGCGAGCGTGGCAGCGAGGGCAAGATCGCCGCCGTCAGGTTCGCTCGCGAACGCGAGATCCCGTTCTTCGGAATCTGTCTCGGGATGCAGATGGCGTGCATCGAAGGCGCTCGCGCCGCGGGCATCGACAAGGCCTCGAGCACCGAGTTCGGACCGACCGACGAGCCGGTGATCGGCCTCATCACCGAGTGGATGAGCAAGGAGGGGCTGCAGGAGCGCGCCGCCGACGGCGACATGGGCGGGACGATGCGTCTCGGCGCGTACGAGGCCGACCTCGGCCATAACAGCCGCGCAGCGAACATCTACGGCGCGACCCGGATCAGCGAACGCCACCGCCACCGCTACGAGGTCAACACGCACTATGTGCCCACCCTCGAGAAGGGCGGTCTCGTCTTCTCCGGAATGTCGCCGGACGGCCGCCTTCCCGAAGTGATCGAGCGCCCCGACCACCCATGGTTCGTCGGCGTTCAGTTCCACCCGGAGCTGAAGAGCCGCCCCTTCGACCCGCACCCGCTGTTCGCGAGCTTCATCGGGGCATCGCTGGAGCAGAGCAGGCTGGTTTAACGGAACACGCCTCCCACTGGACGGTTAGGCCGCCGTTCCATCGGGAAAGGTCGTGTCCATGCTTCTGACCATCGCCATCATCCTGCTCATCCTGTGGGCCCTCGGCTTCTTCGCGATCCACATCGGCGGGGGGCTTATCCACCTTCTTCTCATCATCGCGATCATCGTGCTGATCTGGAACTTCGTCGCGGGCCGCCGAGTCGTCTGATCGGCAGCGTTGCGGGGCGCGCTGGCGCGCCCTAGATGCTTGCCATGACCAACAGCATTTCGACCCGCCTGGCGGTGCTGGGCTCGGGCCCCGCCGGCTATACGGCTGCAATCTATGCCGCTCGCGCAGGGCTCGCTCCCGTCGTCGTCCAGGGAATCCAGCCGGGCGGCCAGCTCACCACCACTACCGACGTCGAGAATTACCCGGGCTTCCGTGACGTCATTCAGGGCCCGTGGCTGATGGAGGAGATGCAGGCGCAGGCCGAGCATGTCGGCACGAAGATGGTCTGGGACCATGTCTCCCGAGTCGATTTCTCGCGCCGGCCGTTTTTGATGGTCGGCGACAGCGGCACCGAATATCGCGCGGACGCCGTGGTCATCGCGACGGGCGCCCAGGCGAAGTGGCTGGGTCTGCCGTCCGAAGAACATATGAAGGGGAGGGGCGCTTCCGCCTGCGCCACCTGCGACGGTTTCTTCTACCGCGGCAAGAAGGTCGTGGTGATCGGCGGCGGCAACACCGCCGTCGAAGAGGCGCTCTACCTGACGAATCACAGCACCGACGTGACATTGATCCACCGGCGCGATTCGCTCCGCGCGGAGAAGATCCTCCAGGACAGGCTGTTCGCCAATCCCCACATCGAAATCATCTGGGACAGCGAAGTCGTCCAGTTCGTCGGAGGCGGAGAGCCCGAAACGCTGGTCGGGCTCGACATCCGCAACAAGCGGACCGGCGACGTCAGCCGGGTCGAGTGCGACGGCGCCTTCGTCGCGATCGGCCATAAGCCCGCGACGGAGCTCTTCGAAGGCCAGCTCGACCTTGACGAGGAGGGCTACATCAAGGTCCAGCCCGGCACGACAAAAACCAATATCGAAGGCGTGTTCGCCTGCGGCGACGTGATGGACAAGATCTACCGCCAGGCTGTGACGGCCGCCGGCACCGGCTGCATGGCCGCGCTCGACGCGGAGAAGTATCTAGCGGCGATGGAGTATGAAGCGCTCGCCGCGGAATAGTTCCGCATGGCCGCCATGCCTGCTCCGTCCGAGTGCCGTGGTTAACGAAAGAGTAGGACGTTCCCGCCTATTCCGCTCGGCAACAGCGGAACGGAGCGGGCTTGGCAATGGCCACACAGGGCATCGAGGAAGTCACCGAGAACGCGATCCGCGCCGTCGCGCGCGATTGCGGGTCCTTGTCGATCGAGTGCAGCGACGTTGCCGGCTATGTGTCCGACGTCGCGCGCCGCATCAGCGACAATCTCAAGATGCTCGACAGCCTCGAGGAGGTGACCACGCGTCTCCTCGCTGACCAGGGGCGCGTATCCGATTCCACCGACGAGGCGCGGCTCCTCGCCGAGCAGGCGAAGGCCAAGCTCGAAGCGGGCCGCGAGGCGATCGAGGGCACGATCGGCGGCTTCAAGGGCCTGACCGAGCTGATCGTCCAGCTCGGCGAGCGGATGGCCGGCTTCGCCTCGGCGATGAACCAGGTCCAGACTGTCTCCTCGACGATCGAGGCGATCGCACGAAAGACCAACATGCTCGCGCTGAACGCGACCATAGAGGCCGCGCGTGCGGGTGACGCCGGCCGCAGCTTCGCGGTCGTCGCGGCGGAGGTGAAGAAGCTGGCGCACGACACGCGCGCCGCGACCAGCCAGATCGCGGCGACGATCGGTGAGCTGACCCGGGAGGCCGGCGCCGTCACCAGCGAGATCAAGACCGGCGTCGATCGCAGCCGCGAAGCCCAGAAAGGCTTCGGGCAGATCAGCGAGACTGTCCGCGAAGTCAGCGAAATCGTCGCGATGGTCGACCGCCAGACGGAAGGCATCGCCCACTCGACGAGCATGATCCAGACCAGCGTCGACCGGGTGAAGGCGGGCCTCACCGACTTTGCCGGCGATGCTCGCGAGAACGGGCAGCAGCTGGTTTCCGCCAAGGAGCGGCTCGGCCATCTCGAATCGCTGTCGAACACGATGCTCGACACGCTCGCCAATTCGGGCGCCGAGATCGACGACACGCCGTTCATCCTCAAGGCGCAGGAAGCGATGCGGGCGATCCAGGCCGAAGTGGAGCGCGGAATTGCCGCCGGCGAGATCGACGAGGCGGAAGTTTTCGACCGCAACTACAAGCTCATCGAGGGGAGCAACCCGGCCCAGTACGACACCGGCTTCTGCGACTTCGCCGACCAATATGTCCGGCCGATCCTTGACCGCTTCAAGGCGACCGACGCCCGAATCATCGGTTCGGCGATCACCGACGTGAACGGTTATCTTCCGACGCACTTGTCGGAACGCTCGCATGCTCCTGGGCCGGATCCCGTGTGGAACGACGCCCACTGCCGCAACAAGCGCATCTTCATGGACGAGACCACGCGCAACGCGATCAACTCGAACAAGCCGGCGATGCTCGCCACTTACCGGATGGAGCTAGGCGACAAATATATCCCGGTGAAGAACGTGTTCGTGCCGGTGTGGTTTAACGGCCGCCGCTGGGGCAATTTCGAGCTCGCTTACCGCGACGAGTGAGCGGTGCGGTGCGCCCGCAACCTGACGCGGGGCTTACATTCACAGCCGCAACGGCCTATGTCCCCCCTGCTACTAGTCGCAAACGGACGGTTTAAGGGCGCTTTGCGGCTCCTCAATTCCTTCTCTTCGCAGCTCCTAGCACCGGAGGACCGACAGGCGGTCCGCCACGAGAAGGACTGAACTATCATGCCAATCGGCACCGTAAAATTTTTCAACGCGAGCAAGGGCTACGGATTCATCCAGCCGGAAGACGGCGGCCAGGACGCTTTCGTCCACATCACCGCCGTCGAGCAGGCCGGGATGCGCACGCTCAACGAAAACCAGAAGGTCAGCTACGACCTCGAGCAGGACCAGCGCGGCAAGACCAAGGCCGTCAACCTGCAGTCCGCGGACTGACGACACATCGGGCGGCGCCGTCGTCGCGGGCGGCGCCGCCGGACGTCAGGCAACCCATAATGGCAACGATGACAGACCGAGAAACCTACCTCGCCCGTGCCGCCGAAGCGCGCGCTCAGGGCGAAGCGGCAACGCTCGACAACGTCCGCGACCGGTGCTTCCGCTCCGAAGCCGCGTGGAATGAGATGGCGGCTCGCGCCGAGCGCACCGAACGGATGCGCCAGACCTTGATCGCGGAAAAAGCCAGGGCCGCCGAAGCCGTCGAAAAGGCATAAAGGCGCAGGTCCGGGGTTCGGATCCGCCTTACCACCTGTCGCGCGCGGCCGACCTCGCTTCCAGAAGGTCGAACAGCCCGCGGTTCTGAAGCAGCATCTGTTCGCCGCCGAAGCCAAGCGCGCGTTCGCTAGCGGCGCTGTCGCATTCGCGCTCGATCACGGCGACGACCGAATCTTCGTCCGGCAGCGACGGCGCGGGCGATTCGATTCCCACTCGCGATGCCGCGCGGTCGAGCAGGCGTCGGATCGGCCACCAGTCGGAGACCAGGGCAGTCGCTGCACCGAGCGCGCATCCGCGGCGCTCCGATTTCGCGAGAATTTCGAGCGCGTGGCGCTGGGCAAGAAGGGTCGCCTCGGTTTCGGCCGCGCCCGGAGTGCTCGGGATCGGCCCGACGGCGGCGGTCAGGCGGACGAGGTAAAGCCGCTCGCGCTCGAACGCGTCGGCGGCGCGGCCCAGCCACTGCTGCGCCGGCCCCTTCGGGCAAATGCCGAGCGCCTGCTCGATCAGCCCGGGATGATGGCCGTGGACGCTGCACAACAAGTGGACGGCATCGGCCATGTCGCGCGCCGAATGCGGGCCGGACGCCTCGACGAGTGCCGCCAGGTGCGGATGACGTGCGCAGCCGTCGCCTGCAACGCGGGCAAGTTGCGCCTCGGCAGC
Organism: Pseudomonadota bacterium; assembly: GCA_023436615.1. GTDB lineage: Bacteria > Pseudomonadota > Alphaproteobacteria > Sphingomonadales > Sphingomonadaceae > Sphingomicrobium. The sequence continues at coordinate 147,412 of JAEZIO010000072.1, forward strand.
GGTGACTGCGTTTCGGTCGAGAAACCGATTGATCGCCATTCGCGTCCTTCCCTCCGTCCCGGCTTCGGGACGGCTCTACGGCGACGGCGTAACGCAAGCGCGTAAAGACGAGGTTTATGGCGGGTTAGGGATTCGGTGACTTCGGTGAACGGGCCGACTCGAGGATCGGCCGACATCGATTTTTTCCACAGCTTTACTCACCGATTCGTGCACTGTTTTCTGTCCAGCGGTGCAGACGGGGGCTCGACTCCGGTCGGAATCGCGCTATGGTCGTTTCGTGCTTCGGACTTTCGGGTCTGAAGTATGGGAACCCCGCCGGGTCAAACCGGCGGGGTTTACCGTTTCTGGGCCCCGGAGCGCGTGGCGCCCTCAGGCCGCCAGCAGCTCCTCCGATTCCCGATTCTCGCCGATCGTGCCGGTTTCAGCGCTGGCCGCGGTGACGGCCGGTGCCACGTGGCCGCGTGCCGTCGTCGCCCGCGGAAACAGCCAGCGAGCAGCGGCCACGACGCAGCCGAGCGCTAGATAGGCTCCGATGATCACGACCGGGTTCCACAGGATCAACGCGGCGAACGGCACGCGAAACCAATTGGCATGAATGCCCAAGTCCTGCCCGATCGCTTCGAACACGCCCAGGAAGGTGTCGCCACGCAGCGGAAGAGGGGTTTCGGACTCGCTCGCGGCGAATTGTTCGGGAGTGGGCTGGGCGGTCGCGGCGGTCATCTGAATTCTCCTGTTGGGCTTGTCTCACCCAACGAAGCAAGGCTCGTGCCAAGTCACGAAAATTAGCTGAAACAATATCTTAGCCCTACCGCCTGTCCGGCGGCTTGGGAGATACCGCCAAGCGGCGCGCCGTGAGTTGGGAATTCTCGCCTTATGCTGCAAGTGCGATGTTGCATTGCACTACTTGATTCGCGCGGCCTGCATGCAAATGTGCACGGCTGCCGAGCGGCCATTGAGGAGCAACCCTGATGATGCGGGTGATGCTGAAGTCGAAGATCCATCGCGCGCGGGTGACGCAGGCGGACCTGCATTACGTCGGTTCGATCTCGATCGACGCGGACCTCATGGAAGCCGCGGACCTGATCGAAGGCGAGCAGGTGGTGATCGCCGACATCACCAACGGCGCTCGGCTCCAGACCTACGTGATTGCTGCGCCGCGCGGCAGCGGGATAATCGGCATCAACGGCGCAGCGGCCCATCTCGTCGACGCCGGCGATCTCGTTATCATCATGAGCTATGCGATGCTTCCGGACGCAGAGGCGCGCCAGTTGAAGCCGCGGGTCGTGCACGTCGATCGCGACAATCGCATCGTCAGTCTCGGCGAGGACGCGTCGGAGCCTGTTCCCGACGCCGACGACCAGGTGCGGGCCGTCCCCGCCTGAGCGGGCGAAACCGCGCGCGCCGACGGATGTTATCACCTCCGTAACATTCGGAGGGTTCCAATGAAGAGACTGCTGATTGCCGCCTTGGTCGCGGCCGTGCCATCGGTCGCGGGTGCGCAGGCGACGACACCGCAGGTCGTTCTTGGGCCGAGCAGCGCAATCCTCAGCCTCAGCGCCGAAGGGGAATCGCGGCGCGCACCGGACCTCGCGATGTTCTCGGCCGGAGTCGTGACGCAGGCCGCGACCGCGTCCCAGGCGCTCCGCGAAAACAGCGAGAAGATGGAGCAGGTGATTTCCGCCCTGAAACGCGCGGGCGTTGCCGACCGTGACATCCAGACCTCGGCGATCAACCTCAGCCCGCGCTATTCAAACCCTGAGCGCGACGCGCAGATTCGGGCGCGGCAGACGGGCCAGCCCTACATTCCGCCGGAGCAGCAAGCGCCCCGGATCATCGGCTACGAAGCGCGCAATACGGTGACGGTGCGCGTGCGTGACCTGACGAAGATGGGCCGAGTCATCGACACGCTCGTCGCGGTAGGGGCGAACGAGGTGAATGGCCCGAACTTCACTCTGGAGGAGCAGGAAGCCGCACTCAACGAAGCGCGTGCCGAAGCCGTGGCGAAGGGTCGTGCGCGCGCCGAGCTTTACGCCCGCGCGGCGGGGATGCGCGTCGGCCGGATCCTCTCGATCAGCGAGGGCGGCGGTTATTATCCTGTGCAGCGCGCGATCATGGTGACGGGAGCGCCGCCGCCGCCTCCGCCGCCGGCACCGGAGCGCGATGCCCCGGTCGCTCCGGGCGAGCTCACCCTCGGCACGAGCGTTTCGATGCAGTTCGAGCTGGTGCGGTAACCTCGACGATCCCCCCGAAGGGTCAGCGCTTCCACCACAGCTTGGAAATCACGCCGCGTCCCCACAGCTTGTTGGCAGCGCGGCGGATGAGCGGTGCGGGCGACCCGCTGCGAATCGACCGCTCGACGCTGCGGGCGTCGGCCGAGAGGCGGGCAAGCCGGTAAAGAAGGGAGGTCAAGCTCATCGCAAGTCCGCGGCCCGGAAATTGGTGGACGGCTGTTTTATTCCGGTTAGGCTCGGCAAGTCGATATTGGGGGTTGGCCATGGCAAAGAATGAAGCGGGCGAGGAGATCGACGTCACGAAGGAGTGGCGGGCGACTCATGGGCAGAAATCGGCGGCCACGCGCCTTCGCATTTTCGCTGCCCTGGCCTGGATCGTCGCCATCTGCGGCGAAATCGCTGGCATAGTCCTGCTGCGCCAGGGCCGGTTCGACCAGGGCAACCTGCCGCTGCTGATCGGTATCCTGGTCGGCATCGCGATCTTCGCCATTGCCGGCAGCCTGCTGTGGAAATCGGCGAACAGGCACGATCCGGCACGCAAATCCGACAGCGCGCGATTCTTCTTCCAGAACCAGCTCGGCGCGATCGTCACCGTCATCGCGTTCCTGCCACTCATTGTCCTGATCTTCATGGACAAGGACATGGACCCCAAGAACAAGAAGATCGCCGGCGGCATCGGCGTGCTTCTCGCGGCCGGCGCTACGTTGATCGGAATCGACTTCAATCCGCCGTCGGTCGAGCAATATACCGAGGACATGAATGCCTGCGCGCAGCAGATCAAAACGGGGCAGCCGACGACCGCCTGCTCACCCGAAGTCGCCGGGCAGGCGAAGGATATCGCCCGGGATTCCCGGACGGTGACCGAAGCCACCAACGGCCAGGACGTCGTTTACTGGATAGCCCCGGAGAACGGAGCCAAGAGGTCTTCGACGCCGCACGTCTTCCACCTTTGCGACGAGGTCAGCCCGCTTCGCGGGAAGACCGTCAACAGCGGCTCCGTGACCCAGGCCTATGCGGAGAACGCCACTCGCATCACCAAGCAGATCCCGATGGAGCAAAGGCAATGCGGGTTCGCCGCCGCCAACGCGGCTTCAGCGGCCGGTGAAGCGACTCAGTCGAACAGCGTGGTCAGCCAGTAGAAAAGGGCCGCGACCGTCGCTGACGCCGGGATGGTGATGACCCAGGCAATCGCGACGTTCTTCGCGACTCCCCAACGCACGGCCGATGCCCGCCGCGCGGCGCCCGCGCCGATCACGCAGCCCGTGATGGTGTGAGTCGTCGACACGGGAATGCCGAGCCACGACGCACTGATCAGCATCACGGATCCCCCGGCCGACGCACTGAAGCCCTGGTGCTGCGACAGCTTCGTGATCCGGGTCCCCATAGTTTCGATGATCCGCCAGCCGCCCGAAAGCGTGCCGAGGCCGATCGCGATATAGCAGCTGAGCGCAACCCAGTGGGGGACGTGGAATTCGCCCTGAAGATAACCGGTGGAATAGAGCAGCACGGCGATGATCCCCATCGTCTTCTGGGCGTCGTTCAAGCCGTGGCCGATCGAATAGGTCGCCGATGACACCAGGTGCAGCGCTCGGAACGTGCGCTCGGCGCCCCGCGCGGTCGCCCTGACGCCGATCCAGCTGGTGACGAGCATGATCAGCATGCTGAGCATCATGCCCAGCGTCGGCGAGAGGACGATCGCGATCAGCGTCTTGTTGAGGCCGGCCCATTGGACTCCGGTGAGGCCGGCGTGAGCGACGCCCGAGCCGATAATCCCGCCGACCAGCGCATGGCTCGACGAGGACGGAATGCCCTTGAGCCAGGTGACGACGTTCCAGAACATCGCGCCGACGAGCGCTCCGAAAACCACCGCGGGCGTGACAAGGTCCTTGTCGATCAGGCCCTTCCCGATGGTGTCGGCCACTCGGTGCAGCTCGGGAACCGCCAGAGACAGGAAATAGGCTGCAAAGTTGAAGAAGGCCGCGAAGGCAACCGACTGGACGGGACCTAGCAGCCGCGTCGCCACGACCGTGGCGATCGAATTGGCCGCATCGTGCAATCCGTTGAGGAAGTCGAACGCGAGCGCGATCGCGATCAGGCCGATCAACAGCGGGAGGGCGAGCTCGTGCACGGCCGGCCTAGCTGTGGTCGATCACGATGCCGTCGATTTCGTTGGCGACGTCCTCGAAGGCGTCGGTGACCCGCTCGAGATGTTTGAAGATCTCGCGGGCGACGACGAACTTGATCACGTCGTTGGCCGAATGTTCGCGGAAGGTCCGCTTGAGTCCCGCGGCGTGGATATCGTCGGCTTCCCCTTCAAGGCTTACGAGACGCTCGGTTAAAGCGTGCATCTTCTCGCCGTTGCGGCCGACGTTGCGCAGCAGCGGGATCGCCTCGGCCGTGATGCGCGCCGCTTCCTCGATGCTCGCGACCATTTGCTTCATCTCGGGCTCGAGCACCGAAAGGTCGTAAAGGTCGATGGCGCGCGCCGCCGACAGCATCTCGTCGATCGCATCGTCCATCGCTCCCACGAGGTCGGTGATCGCGCCGCGGTCAAAGGGCGTCAGGAACGTAAGCCGGACGCTGTGCAGCACTTCGCGGGTCAGGTCGTCCGCGTCATGCTCATGGTCCTGGATCTGCTTGAGCGCCGCGCTTGTGGACGAGCCATCCTGCGCCAGCACCGAAAGCGAATTGGCAGCCGCCACCAACGTTGCGGCGTGCGCCTCGAACAGCCGGAAGAAGTCAGTCTTGCGCGGAAGTAGCCTCTGGAACCAACCGAACATCTGCGCCCCCTGTTCCGGGCGCCCTTAGCCGGACTTTCGGCCCGTCCAAACCCCTATTGTTGAATCGCCCCCGCGCCGGACTGGACCGGCTGAACTTCTCAGGCCGCGACCTGGAATGCGGGCATGGCGCGGTAGAACTCTATCCCAGCGGAACCGCTTTCGGCCCAGACGACGCGAGCGGCGACGAAGGTCTGTCCGCGCTTGAAGATCACGTCGGATCCCGACTCAAGGTCGCGGTCGACCGAAATGCGCGCCCCGAGGCTCGTAAGCTCGTGCACGCGGGCCTGCTGCGTTCCTTCGGCGCTGATGACGAGCGCGTTCATGAGCACGCGCTTGCGGCTGAGCGATCGCTGGCAGGAAGAGTCGGTTGTCACGACGGAATCTCCAGTTGAAACTTCACCACGCCGGTACGCCACAAAGACACGGCGACCATCGCCTCACGAAGTTAATAATGAGCGAAAATCTTCATCAGGGAAAGACTAACCCAACGCCATCGAGCAGATATTCGTGCCGTTTCGAGACACGAGCGGCCGAATTAAGGGAAAGCGGATTTGGTTACTCGAAGATTTACTATTGCAGCGCTACGCTTCCGGTCAGCTCGTCGAGCGGAACTTCGCGGTAGAACTAGCCCCGCTTCGTTGCCGTCGGCCCAGGCGACACGCGCCGCAACGAGCAGGCGGTTGCGCTTGAAGATGACGTCGGTCCCGGCTGTCAGCGGCCGCTGGCAGCCCACTCCCGCGCCGCAGCTGGTGAGATCGCGAACGCGGGCCATCTGCGCTCCGTCGACGCTGATGATCGTCGCCGTCATCAGCACGCGCTTGCGCTTGGCCTGTCTGAGATCCGGCTGTCGAACGCTCACTTCGCCTCCGCGGTTGACGAGGCGCCGGGAGCGGGCGGCCCCGCGTCCGCTGCACCCGGCACGCGCAGTCAAAGCAACGGCGCGCAAGATGGTTGCAGGAGTCCGCGAAGTGAACCTGTATGGGACAGCGGTGGCGACGCCGCCGGAGCTCGCTAAAGTTCAACGACGCCGCCGGGTCGGGTTGTGGCTCCGCGCGGGTTAGCGCTGCGTCACCCGAAATGGTTAAGGCTAGAGCCCGGAGCGGTCGTCCGTCGTCGTGTACGGCTGCTCGTGGACCGCGGTGTCGAGCCCGCTGACCTTGTAGACGAGGCAGCGCGCAAGCAGCCCGGTCGCCAGCAGATAGGCGGCGACGAGCCCGGCGATGATGGCGGCGGTGCCGTCGATCACAGCCATGTAGATGAGAACGGCAAGCGCGATCGCGACGACGATCCGAACGACTCGATCTTCGGGTCCGACATTCTTGTCCATGTGCACCTATCCCCCTGTCGAAGCCGCGAAGGCTAGGCCGATAATCGAGCGAAACCAAGTGGCAAGCCGCCCGGAACTTCACGAAGGTCACTCATGGAAACCCTCGTCGGCCCGGCATTCAAGTTTGAGACCTCCGGGTAGCGAGGTACCGGCCGCGCCCGGCCAGCCGGGCCTGCTAGTCCGTCCCCTGCGTCACCCAGGCGAGCGCCTCGTCGCGGCGATCGGGCTCGAACACCCTGTAGCTGATGAACGGAAGCACCATGCTTTCGAAGCGCGTCGCGAAACGGATCCACGCCTGGTCGGCGACGACCGCGACCCGCCCGAAGCGGTTGAGGCGCGTCATCAGCGGCATCCCGCGAGCGAAATAGCCGGGCAGCGAGGTCACCTCGATCCCCTCGATGCCACGGGTTTCGACGAACACGTGGACCTTGCCGCCGGCGGCATCGGTGGCCGCGAAGGCGCGGTCGAGCCTGTCCATCGCAGCGTCGAGGTCCGCGCCGGTGACCTTGCCGGTGATCGCGATGGCGACGACGTCATCGGCGGTGGGGAGGATGTCGTGCATGGACGACCAACGCGGAAAGGCGCCGACGGGTTCGATGCGCGCGCTGCGGACATTACCTATTCCGCGGGCGATGCCGGACGGAGGATAATGGGTGCATGACCAGCAAATTCCTTGTTGCCGCCGGGGTTTCGCTGCTTGCGGCGAGCGCCTCCGCGCAGCCGGTGGGCCATGCCGCGCACCATCCGCAAGCGGAGACCTCCGCCATGTTGCAGACACCGCAATCGATCGCGACAGAGCACCGCGAGCTTCACGAGGTCCTCGCCGAAGCGACCAAGGCCCCGGGGCGGCTCGGCGAGGCGGCGCGCGGGCTGGAGGCCGCGCTGGCTCCGCACTTCAAGCGCGAGGAGGAGATCGGCACGCCGCCGCTCAGCCTGCTGGACAAACTCGCGCACGGGCCGGCGACGGCGGAGATGCGCCAGGTGCTGGAGATGACCGACGCGCTGGAGGCCGAGCTTCCGAAGATGCTCAAGGAGCATGACGGCATCCGTGCGGCTACCGCCGCCTTCCGCGCCGCGGCAGTCGAGGCGAAGCGCGATGAGTATGTGCGCTTCGCCGATGGGCTTGCGGCCCATGCGCGGCAGGAGGAGGAGATCCTCTATCCGGCGGCGATCCTGGTCGGGCGCTACGTGAAGGCGACGGCGCCGCAGAAATAGACGGCGCGGCCCGTGACGTCCCACCTGTCCCCTTGCGGGGCATTTAGCGACCACTCCGGATGCAACGGCACCGGCGAGTCCGGTGGCAGTCTCGGCTCCGTCCGTGGTTTGCCGGCCACGGGCGGGGAATAGGACTTCTCCGAAGGGGAAGTTGACTCGGTTGACCGTGCGGCGAGTTTTTCGCGGAATTGTGAATTTCGTCAACTTTGGGGTCCCGGCTGTCGACGCGAGGTTCGGTTGCTCGCGCGCCCCCAGGTTTGTGCTCGATGGCTCCAGGTTCATCCGCCATTCTGAACCACAAAAGGGCGGCTGTAGGACAGGATAAAGTACCGAGTGCAGCTAGCCGCAGGCGTAGCCGGCCTTTGCGGGATCGGCTTTCCTTAGGAATCCATTTGATCTCACGCCGTTAAGCGTGCGACAACGCCGCCGCTCGGGGGAGTAGGGGGAGTACAAAATGAAGACGTACATGCTTGCGGGCGCGCTCGCGCTCGCACCGGCCGCGCTGTCGGCCCAGGCGACGGGCCAGGCCATCGCGCCAGCCGCGTCGGCACAGGCCGCGCCGATCGCAGCCCCGGCGACGACGAACGCGATTCTTCGCACCGGGACCGAGGTCGCGCTTCGGCTGCGCGAGGAGCTGACGACCAAGGGCAAGAAGCTGCGCGTCGGCCAGCGCTTCCACATGGAAGTTTCCGAGCCGGTACTGGTCAACGGAGTCACCGTCGTTCCCGTCGGAACGCCGGCGATGGGCGAGATCACCGACGTCCGCAACAAGGGCATGTGGGGCAAGTCGGGCCACCTCGGCGCGCGCATCCTCTATCTGACGGTCAACGGCCGCCAGATCCGCCTCAGCGGCGCATTCGACGACAAGGGCGTCGCCGGCGGGGTCGGGGCGGTGGCTGCGGCATATTTCTTCCTGCCGATCGGCTTTGCCGTCACCGGAACCAGCGCGGTTGTCCCCCTTGGAGCGATCGTGAAGGGCTTCGTCGACGAGGACGTGCCACTCAACATCGCCGCCGCCGCGCCAGCGCCGCTGACGGTCGGCGCGCCGGCCGAGGCGATCAAGGTGATGTCGGTGAGCCAGCCTGCGGCGGCTGCGGCTGCGGAAGCGCCGAAGGGGCAGTAGCTCCCGCACTCGCTAGTTTGCGCGGAGAAGAAGAATGCACTGCACGCAATGCGGTGCCGCCGTTCCGGTGGATGCAAAGTACTGTCCGGGCTGCGGAGCGCCAGCGCAAGGACACGGTAACAACGGCAATCAACCGCCGAAGCCGAAGCCAACCGCAAAGGAGCAAGCGCAAGGCTGCGCAGTACTCCTCGTAATCATTGTCGTGGTCGTGATGCTGCTTGGGATGTGCAGCGGTAAGACAGAGGAGCAGAAGGCGGCCGAAGCGACTGCAAGCGCGGAAGAAAAGCGGAAGGGGTTCCATTGCCTCAGTGCTTGGGACGGATCGAACCGCAGCCTGGTGGAGCAGGTGAAGGAGGGCCTTCGCGATCCCGACTCATTCGAGCACGATGAAACGCGGATTACGCCGGAAAAGAACGGCAAGCACAACGTCATCATGAAATACCGCGCGCGCAACGGCTTTGGTGGAATGAACGTCGCAACTGCAATCGCAGAGGTTGATCACACAACGTGCCACGCAACGCTCATAAGTTCTGGAGAATAATTCGCATGCAGGACCTTGCTCGTTAGCCGGCCGGCATCCACTGGATGCTCAGCTAGCGAACGATTGCAGGAGTGCACTCTCACCCTAATTCCAGATACTACCGTAGAGGGCGTATGAAACAGTCGTTGCTGGTATTCGCGTTGCTTATAGCGGCTTGCAGTAAGCCGCAGAATGATAGCGACCTTAAGGCCGCTTTTGCCGCGTCTGCGTTGAAAGACCCATCATCCGTGCAACTTCGCAACGTGCAAGCGAACAGCGAAGTCATCTGTGGCGAGTTCAATTCTAAGAACTCTTATGGCGCATATGCTGGCTTTGAGCCTTTCGTATTCAAGCGCAACATCAAGGACCTTTGGCTTGGCGACAGCGATAACAAGTATAGCTATAGCGCTTTTTGGAAGGAGTGTCCCAACGCGCTTGAGCTGGGCCTAACGGGCGACTCTGCCGCAGTGACTACAGACATGAACACCCTGGACCTGAACACCGTAGACATGAATGCAACTGCCCAGGTGCTTGAGGCGGACGATGGCGCCCTCGACAATGCAGCCAATGCGATAGCGAATGCAGAAGAGGCAATCAGGGACACCGCCGAGGTGGAGACTGAGGCGACCGACGAGCCGCCTTATGACTTCAACAATGACGGCGGCGAATGAGCCCCGAAAACGCTACCGCTTCAGACGCAACGACAGGTTTAGTGTGGGAAAATGCGCCGCCCTCGCGTGCGCAGATGCGCTGGGTAAAGTTTTTGCGATACCTCAGGCGACTGCCACTTAGCTTTTGGCTCACGTTCAAGGAGCCAGTAGCGACATCCAGCCAGCTTTTCATGGCTGCTGTAGCTTGGCTCGTCTTAGCCCTTACAATTCGAATAGCCACGCCCGAACAACGGGACCTCCTCGCGACAGAATGGGCTATTTGGTTCGAGGCAGCAGCTATCGCCATCGTGGGCTGGGCCATTCTGAGCCTCATCTACGCTCCGTATCGCATCATCAAAAAGGAGGGAGCCGACGGGCGGTGGTTCGCAAACCGATTTGTTTATCATCGACCGATGTTAGTTGCCGTTGAGCGCTGTCTTGCGACGAATAGGCTAGAGCGGTTCAAAATTCGCTTTGACGATGCTGAGCCAAACTCGTTCGTTTTCTACACGATCGACATTGAGGATTCGCACTTGGCGCCGCACATGTTCGTTGGGGTTTTTTCAGACCTTTGGAGGCGTCCCGAATTTGGGCAATCAGTTTTAAAGGCTGGCTTACGGCTGCCGCCGGATCGGACAGCCTGGCTCGCCATTAAAATAAAGGGACACTACGTTTCGCAAACGGTTCGCGTGTACATGCACAGCTTCGCTGTCGGTAATCCACAAGACCAAGACGGGCTTCGGAGCAGACTAACACACCAGAGGAAACGGGCATGAAACTTTGGCAAGTGATTGCCGCAGTGCTAATCTTCAAACTCTTCGACGGCATGTTCTACTTCGCCGACAAATTTCTCGAGATCCAGGCGCCGTTGTGGAGATTCGTCCTCGCCGTCGCGCTGTGGGTGGGGTTGTCGATTGTCGTCTGGCTCATCGCCCGCGGCTTCGACGAAATGGAAATGCGCGCTCGCAATGGTTGACGACGCGCGGTCCCACTTCAGCTACGCCGACGCTCGGGACGAACGGAGCTAGGAAGCTGGATTCCCGCCTTCGCGGGAATGACGATCAGTGGCGCGTCAGCTTGATCGTGCTCGCCATTGTGATGCTCGCTAGCGCCCCGCGCTTGCTGCGCGTCACTATCCCGGACACGCTGCGCGCGACACGCACACAGCTCCATTCCGCCTAAAAACGCCCCTCGACGTCGCTCGGGACGAACGGAAGAGAGTAAACGGGACCCCGGATCAAGTCCGGGGTGACGACCAAGTTACTGGTCTAGGAAGGAACGCATCTTCCTGGAGCGAGAAGGGTGCTTCAGCTTCCTCAGCGCTTTTGCCTCGATCTGCCTGATACGCTCGCGGGTGACGCTGAACTGCTGCCCGACTTCCTCAAGGGTGTGATCGGTGTTCATGCCGATGCCGAAGCGCATGCGCAGCACGCGCTCCTCGCGCGGGGTCAGTGACGCGAGGACCCGGGTCACCGTTTCCTTGAGGTTCGACTGGATCGCGGCGTCGACCGGGATCACCGCATTCTTGTCCTCGATGAAGTCGCCGAGGTGGCTGTCCTCCTCGTCGCCGATCGGCGTTTCGAGGCTGATCGGCTCCTTGGCGATCTTCATCACCTTGCGGACCTTCTCGAGCGGCATCGAGAGGCGCTCGGCGAGCTCTTCGGGCGTCGCTTCGCGGCCGGTCTCGTGGAGGAACTGGCGGCCGGTGCGGACCAGCTTGTTGATCGTCTCGATCATGTGGACCGGGATCCGGATGGTCCGCGCCTGGTCGGCGATCGAGCGGGTGATCGCCTGCCGGATCCACCAGGTGGCGTAGGTCGAGAATTTGTAGCCGCGGCGGTACTCGAACTTATCGACCGCCTTCATCAGGCCGATGTTGCCTTCCTGGATGAGGTCCAGGAACTGCAGCCCGCGGTTGGTGTATTTCTTGGCGATGGAGATGACGAGGCGAAGGTTGGCCTCGACCATTTCCTTCTTGGCGATGCGGGCCTCGCGCTCGCCCTTCTGAACCATGTTGACGATGCGCCGGTACTCGGGGAGCGAGGTGCCGACGGCCTGCGCGATCTCGCCGATCTCGCCGCGGATGCGCTCGACGGGCTCGGCCTCGGACGCGGCGAAGGCGGCCCATTTCTTGTCGGTCTTCGCCATGTCCGGAAGCCAGCTCTCGTCGAGCTCGCGGCCGGAATAGGTCTCGAGGAACGCCTTGCGCGGAACGCGGTGGCGCTCGGCGAGGCGGAGCATCTGGCCGCCAAGCGCCATCAGCCGGCGGTTGTAGGCGTAGAGCTGGTCGACGAGATATTCGATCTTCGCCTGGTGGAACTGGACGCTCTCGACCTCGGCGGTGAGCTGCTCGCGAAGCTTGTGGTACTTCTTCTCGTCGTTCGCCGGGAATTCGGTGCCGGCGGCAAGCGCGTCGAGGCGCGCCGCCTGGAGCTTGGCGAACTTCTTGAACAATGAGGTGATGGTCGCGAACTTCTCCAGCGCCTGCGGCTTGAGCTGCTCCTCCATCTGCGCGAGCGAGAGCGCGTTCTCGTCGTCGTCCTCCTCGACCTGCGGCTTCGTGCGCCGGTCGACCATGTCCTCTTCGTCGTCGGAGGCGCCGGCCTCGGGCTCGTCCTCGACCTCTTCCTCTTCCTTGATCGTGGGGCCGGCGGTCTTCTCGCTGATCTCGCCTTCCGCGCCGCCTTCCTCGCCTTCCTCGCTCTCGGCGATCTGCTCGGCGGTCGGGCCTTTCGAGAGCATCGCCTCGAGGTCCATGATCTCGCGGAGCTGCATCGTGCCTTCGTTGAGCGCCTTCGACCACTGGATGATGGCGTTGAAGGTCATCGGGCTTTCGCACAGGCCCCAGATCATGGTGTCGCGGCCGGCCTCGATGCGCTTGGCGATGGCGATCTCGCCCTCGCGGGAGAGCAATTCCACCGCGCCCATCTCGCGAAGGTACATGCGGACCGGGTCGTCGGTGCGGTCGACCGCTTCCTTCTTGGTCGCGGCGGCCGGGCGGGGGCCGCCGTCGTCGAGCGGGTCGACCTCGTCCTCGGCGGACGACTCTTCCTCTTTCTCGTCCTCGGCCTCTTCCTCGTTCTCGACGACGTTGATGCCCATCTCGTTGATCGCGGACATGATGTCCTCGATCTGCTCGGAGCTCATCTGGTCCTGGGGAAGCGCCTCATTGATCTCGTCATAGGTGACGAAGCCGCGCTTCTTGGCGCGGGCGATCAGCTTCTTGATCGACGCGTCGTTGAGATCGATCAGCGGGGCATCGCCGCTGTCCTGGGTGTCGGTTTCTGCTGCTTCGTTCTTCGCCATTAAGTCGCCGCCTAGTCAGTGCCGACGAGTGACGCCAGCCGTTCCTTGATTCTCTCGCGCTCGCCGTGCAGCCGAAGCTGCTCGTCGAACGCCTGTCCGTCGCCCGCCTTCAAACGCTCGGTCGCCTCGTCGAGAGCCGCACCGATCTCTTCCTCCGCGGAGAGCGCGTCGATCGCGATCCCCAGGTCGCGCACCGCCCGCTGAGGATCGGTGTCGCTGCGGGTGAAGGAGAAGCCGATTCCGCCGGCGTGGCGCGCGTGCTCCAGGGCCGCGGCCGCTCCAGCGGAGGTTAATATGGTGGCGAGCTTCTGGCGATCAAGTTGCTGTTCCGCAAGGGCTGCATCGACGATGCGGTCGCGTAACGACGACAAGGCGCGGTCGCCTATGGGCAAGTGCGCGAGCTGTTCGACATGGTCGTGAAGCGCTTGCGGATATTCGGCGAAGCCGACGACGAGCGCTCGGGCGGTCGCGGTATCGATGCCCGAGCGGCCGATCCGGCGCGCCGTGTCGCTCGCAGGGGCGGCCGGCGGAAGCCAGCGGCGGGTCTTGGGGTCGAAGCGGTTGCGCGCGCCCCCTCGGAAACCGCCGTCGCGCGCCGGGCGGAGCGAGCCGAATTCGCTCTCGAACTGGTGGAGCCACTGGTCGCGGTAGAGGCGGCGAAGCTCGGGGTCGCCGATCGACTGGGCATGCTCGACGAGGCGCTGGCGGAGGCCGGCGCGGGCTTCGGGCGTGGTCAGCGGGGCGGCGTCGCGCTCGTGCCGCCACAGCCGTTTGTCGAGCGGCTCGGGCTCGGCGAGGAGCGCCTCGATGGCGTCCTTGCCGCCCGAGCGGACGAGGTCGTCGGGGTCCTGGCCCGCCGGAAGCTCGACGAAGCGAAGTGTGCGATCTGGGCGAAGGTGGGGGAGGGCGCGGCACGCAGCACGGATGGCGGCCTTTCTGCCGGCGCTGTCGCCGTCGAAACAGAGGATCGGCGCCGGGTCGAGCCGCCACATCCGCTCGAGCTGCGCTTCGGTGACGGCGGTGCCGTTGGGCGCGACGACCTCCGCGATGCCGGCGCGGTCGAGGGCGATCACGTCCATATAGCCTTCGACGACGATCAGCCTTTTCGCCTGGCGGCTGGCGGGGCCGGCGCGGTCGATATTGTAGAGCGTGCGGCCCTTGTCGAAGAGCGGCGTGTCCGGTGAGTTCAGATATTTCGGCTCGCCCTCGCCGAGGATCCGGCCGCCGAAGGCGATCACCCGGCCGCGCTGATCGCGGATGGGGATCATCAGCCGGCCGCGGAACCGGTCGTAGCTCTCCTTGCCCCCTTCCTCCGGCTGGATCAGCATGCCGGTCTCGACGAGCTTGGCTTCGCCGAGGGAGCCAAGCCCGCGCTTCAGCGCGTTGCGGCCGTCGGGAGCAAGACCGATCCCGAAGCGCGCGATGGTGTCGGTGCCGATGCCGCGGTTCTTCAGATACTCGCGCGCTGACGCGCCGCCGATGCCCTGGAGCTGCTCGGCGAACCAATTCTGGCATGCCGCCATGACGTCCGTCAGTGAGGCGGCGCGCTCGGCGCGCTCCTTCGCCTGGGGATCGGGCGCGGGCACGTCCATCCCCGCCTTGGCCGCTAGCTCCTTGACCGCGTCCATGAAGGGCAGGCCCCGGGCGTCGGTCAGGAAGCGGATCGCGTCACCGTGCGCGCCGCAGCCGAAGCAGTGATAGAACCCTTTTTCGTCGTTGACCGTGAAGCTTGGCGTCTTCTCGTTGTGGAACGGGCAGCACGCCTTCCACTCGCGCCCGGCGCGGATCAGCTTCACCGACGGCGCGATGACGGCGGACAGCAAGGTTCGCGCACGCAGTTCGTCGAGCCAGGCGGGGGAGAGGGTCACCTATTCACAATGTGCAGGCGGGAGCTGTCCCGCAAGCGGCAGGGGAGAAGTTTTCCACAGCCGCGAATCGGCGAGTCAGGCGCTCAGCATTTCCTTGACGAGCGCGCTGGCGCGGGCGGGCTCGAGCTCGCCGCCGTGGCGCGATTTCACCTGGGCCATCACGCGGCCCATTTCCTTGATCGAGGAAGCGCCGGTTTCGGCGATGATGGCCTGGATCGCGCTGCGTGCCTCCTCCTCGGTCATCTGCTTCGGAAGGAAGTGCTCGATGACGGCGATCTCCGCTTCCTCGGCCTCGGCGCGGTCGGCGCGGCCGCCCTTGCGATAGACGTCGGCCGATTCGCGCCGCTGCTTGATCATCTTCTGAAGCACCTCCGTGACGAGCTGGTCGTCATCGGGCGCCTTGTCGGAGGTGCGAAGCTCGATGTCGCGGTTCTTGATGGCGGCCTGGATGAGGCGAAGCGTGCCGGTCGATTCCTTGTCGCCGCCCTTCATCGCCGCGATCGTCGCGGCCTTGATGTCGTCCCTGATCATTTTTCGCCCCTACCAGCCGTTGACCGAAGCCCGCAATCACCCTAGCTGCGATGCCTTAGCGACATCGCTGTTCAACCGATCACGGAAGGCTTTTCCAGCCCATGGCCGACACTCGACCTTCGTCCGCGACCCAGCCAAGGGCCGCGACGGGAGTCGTGGTTTTCGCCGATGGCCGAACGGTGTGGGGTCACGGCTTCGGGGCCGAGGGGGAAGCGGTCGGCGAGCTGTGCTTCAACACCGCGATGACCGGTTACCAGGAGGTGATGACCGACCCGTCCTACGCGAAACAGGTCATCGCCTTCACCTTCCCACACATCGGCAATGTCGGCGCCAACGACGAGGACATCGAGGCCGTCGAAGCGCATGCGCTCGGCTGCCTGGTGCGCGAGCGGGTCACGGCGCCCTCCAACTACCGCGCGGGCGAGGATTTCGCGGGCTGGATGCGCAAACGGGGACGGATCGGAATCGCTGGGGTCGACACGCGCGCCCTGACCAGGCTGATCCGCGAAGAGGGCCCGCCGACGATCGCGATCGCGCATAGCGAAAGCGGCGAGTTCGACCTCAACAGGCTCCAGAACATGGCCGCCGACTGGCCGGGCCTCGAAGGGATGGACCTGGCCAAGGACGTCAGCCGGCTGCAGGTCGAGCGCTGGACCGGCGGCAAATGGGCGTGGGGCAAGGGGTATGAGATCGGCGGTGGCGACAAGAAGCGTCCCCACGTCGTCGCGGTCGATTACGGATCGAAGCGCAACATCTTCCGCAACCTGTGCGAAGCGGGTGCGCGGGTGACGGTGGTCCCGGCGACCGCGACCTTCGACGAGATCATGGCGCACAAGCCCGACGGCTTCTTCCTGTCGAACGGGCCGGGTGATCCGGCGGCGACGGGCGACTATGCGGTGCCGGTGATCAAGCAGATGCTGGAGAGCGGAAAGCCGCTGTTCGGGATCTGCCTCGGCCACCAGATGCTTGCGCTCGCGGTCGGCGGGAAGACGAGCAAGATGTTCCAGGGCCACCGCGGCGCCAATCATCCGGTGAAAAGGCTGGAGGATGGACGGGTCGAGATCACCAGCATGAACCACGGCTTCGCGGTCGAGCGCGAAGGCTTGCCGGAGAATGTGCGGGAGACCCATGTCAGCCTGTTCGACGGAAGCAATTGCGGGATCGAGCTGACCGACAAGCCGGCGTTCAGCGTGCAGTACCATCCCGAGGCCAGCCCTGGCCCGCAGGATAGCTTCTATTTGTTCGAGAAGTTCGTGGGGATGATGCGGTGAGGTGGGCTTCGGCGGTGCTCGCCCTTCCGTTGTGTGCTTGTGAGATCTCCTCGGGCGAGATCGCGCGGCAGTGCGGCGTTTCTCAGAATCAGTTGGACGCTGGCTTCGCAGCGGTGGACCAGCTGTCTGTAGACCAGAGTCGGAAATTGGGTCGCTGCACCTTGAAGAAGGTAGCGGGATCAAAACGCGTGATTGTACTCATCGGCAAAGATCGCGGCTTATTCTCGCCGGGACGTAGCTGATGCCCCGTCGCACGGACATCCAATCCATCCTGATCATCGGCGCTGGGCCGAAGCTCCCCTCTCCCCGTGGCGGGAGAGGGCGGCGCGCGTCAGCGCGTCGGGTGAGGGGGCGTGGTCAAGACCTCCTGAATGGTCGTCCAGACGCCGTCGAGATTTTGAAGCACATCGTTGTTCCACAAGCGAAGGATACGGAAACCCTGGCTTTCGAGAAAGGCCGTCCGCCGAGCGTCCTTTTCGGGAGTATGTTGCCCGCCGTCGACTTCGATGATGAGCCGCCTTTCGGGGCAAAGAAAGTCCGCGATATAACCATCGATCTCGACCTGCCGCCGGAACCTGAAGCCATTAATCTGACGGTTGCGAAGGATGCTCCAGAGCTTCTTCTCCGCGTCCGTGGAGTCTCGGCGCAAACGACGCGACCTGCTCGTCAGGAAGAGGTGCCTTGCCACCACGCCCCCTCACCCGACCCCTTCGGGGCCACCCTCTCCCGCGTAGGGGAGAGGGGGAGCTGCGTCGATGCCTAAGCGCACCGACATTTCCGCCATCTTGATCATCGGGGCCGGACCGATCGTCATCGGCCAGGCGGCCGAGTTCGATTATTCGGGGAGCCAGGCGGTCAAGGCGCTGAAGGCCGAGGGCTATCGAGTCATCGTCGTCAACTCGAACCCGGCCACGATCATGACGGATCCCGAGCTTGCCGACGCGACCTACATCGAGCCGATCACGCCGGGCTTCGTCGCGAGCATCATCGAGAAAGAGCGGCCCGACGCGGTGCTTCCGACGATGGGCGGGCAGACCGCGCTCAACACCGCGCTGGCGCTCGCCAAGAACGGGACGCTCGAGAAGTTCGGGGTCGAGCTGATCGGCGCCAATGCCGAGGCGATCGAGAAGGCCGAGGACCGGCTCAAATTCCGCGAGGCGATGGACCGGATCGGGCTGGAATCGCCGCGCTCGGCGATCGCGCACTCTCTCGACGAAGCGCTCGCCGCGCTGGAGCATGTGGGGCTGCCGGCGATCATTCGGCCGAGCTTCACTCTCGGCGGCACCGGCGGCGGAATCGCCTACAACCGCGACGAGTTCGTGAGCATCGTCAGCGGCGGTCTCGAAGCTTCGCCGACCACCGAAGTGCTGATCGAGGAATCGGTGCTCGGCTGGAAGGAATATGAGATGGAAGTCGTCCGCGACCGCGCGGACAACGCGATCATCATCTGCTCGATCGAGAATATCGACCCGATGGGCGTGCATACCGGCGACAGCATCACCGTCGCCCCGGCGCTGACGCTGACCGACAAGGAATATCAGCGAATGCGCTCGGCGAGCATCGCCGTGCTCCGCGAGATCGGAGTCGAGACCGGCGGGTCGAACGTCCAGTTCGCGGTCGATCCGAAGACGGGACGGATGGTCGTCATCGAGATGAACCCGCGCGTGTCACGAAGCTCGGCTTTGGCGTCGAAGGCGACCGGCTTTCCGATCGCGAAGGTCGCGGCGAAGCTGGCGGTCGGCTACACGCTCGACGAGATCAAGAACGACATCACCGGCGGCGCGACGCCGGCGAGCTTCGAGCCGACGATCGATTATGTCGTCACCAAGATCCCGCGCTTCGCCTTCGAGAAATTCAAGGGCGCTGAAGGGGTTCTGAGCACGTCGATGAAGTCCGTCGGCGAGGTGATGGCGATCGGCCGCTCGTTCGCAGAGAGCCTGCAGAAGGCGCTTCGCGGGCTGGAGACGGGGCTGACGGGGCTCGACCGGATGCGTGAGCTCGAGAATGCGGCGCCGGAGCGGATCGAGAGCGAGCTCGCGCGGCCCAGCCCCGAGCGGCTGCTGGTCGCGGCGGAGGCGCTTCGGCAGGGGTTTAGCGTCGAGCGGATCAACGCGATCTCGGGCTTCGACCCGTGGTTCCTCCGGCAGCTTGGCGAGATCGTGCTCGCCGAGATCGAGGTCCGCACCAGCGGCCTTCCCGCCGACGCCGACGGCATGCGGCGATTGAAAGGGCTCGGCTTCTCCGACGCGCGGCTCGCCCAGCTGTCGGTTCGCTCGTCGCACAGCGCCGGGGACCCCGGGATGTCGGGCGTCGTCCACGATGCGCTCAAGCACATGACCGGCGGCGTGACAGAGGACGAGGTGCGAGCGCACCGCCTGCGGCTCGGCGTGCGGCCGGTGTTCAAGCGGATCGACAGCTGCGCGGCCGAGTTCGATGCGACCACGCCCTATCTTTATTCGACATACGAAGCGCCTTTGTTCGAAGAGCCCGTGGACGAGGCCGAGGTTTCGGACCGCCGCAAGGTCATCATCCTCGGGGGCGGGCCCAATCGGATCGGCCAGGGGATCGAGTTCGATTATTGCTGCTGCCACGCAGCCTTCGCGCTTCGGGACGCGGGGCTCGAAACCATCATGGTCAATTGCAACCCGGAGACGGTGTCGACGGACCCCGAGACGTCGGACCGGCTCTATTTCGAGCCGCTGACCGCGGAGGACGTGCTCGAGATCGTCAATCGCGAGAAGGAGCGCGGCGAGCTTCTGGGCGTCATCGTCCAACTGGGCGGCCAGACCCCGCTGAAGCTGGCGCAGGATTTGCAGAAGGCGGGGGTGCCGATCCTTGGGACATCTCCCGACAGCATCGACCTGGCCGAGGACCGCGAGCGCTTCGCCAAGCTCGTCGGCAAGCTCGGACTCAGGCAGCCGGCCAACGGGATCGCGCGGAGCCGCGACGAGGCGCTGAACGTCGCCGAGCGGATCGGCTACCCGGTGCTGCTTCGGCCCTCCTACGTGCTCGGCGGGCGCGGGATGGAGGTCGTCGACGGGCCCGAGCAGCTCGATCATTATATCGCGACCGCCGTCGCGGTGTCGGGAAGCTCGCCGGTGCTGATCGACCGCTACCTGCGCGACGCGGTCGAGGTCGACGTGGACGCGATTTCCGACGGGACCGACGTCGTCGTCACCGGCGTCATGCAGCATATCGAGGAAGCGGGCGTCCATTCGGGCGACAGCGCCTGCGCCATCCCGCCGCACAGCCTGTCCGACGCGGTCGTGGCGGAGATCGAGCGGCAGACGACGGCGCTGGCGCAGGCGCTGAAGGTGCGCGGGCTGATGAACGTGCAGTTCGCGGTGAAGGGCGACGATGTTTACCTGATCGAGGTCAATCCGCGCGCGAGCCGCACGGTGCCGTTCGTCGCCAAGGCGATCGGGCGGCCGGTCGCCAAGATCGCGGCGCGGGTGATTGCCCGCGAGCCATTGAGCGGCTTCGACCCGATCGGCCGCGATCTCGGCCATATCGCAGTCAAGCAGCCGGTGTTCCCGTTCGCGCGCTTCCCGGGCTCCGATCCGGTCCTGGGCCCCGAGATGCGCAGCACTGGCGAAGTGATGGGAATCGACAGCGATTTCGACGCAGCGTTCAGCAAGGCGCTGCTCGGCGCGGGCATCAAGCTGCCCAAGGCGGGCACGGTGTTCGTTTCGGTCAAGGACGCCGACAAGCAGCATATCGTGCCGGCGGTCGAGGCGATGGTGTTGCTAGGCTTCAATGTCATCGCGACCGGCGGAACGGCGGAGTTCCTGGCGGCCGCCGGGCTTCCGGTGGAGCGGGTGAACAAGGTCGCGCAGGGGCGGCCGCACATCGTCGACAGGCTGAGCGACGGCGAAGTGCAGCTGGTTTTCAACACCACCGAGGGGTGGCAGTCGCTGAAGGACAGCCACTCGATCCGCGCGACGGCGCTCAATCGCAAAGTGCCCTATTTCACGACCGCCGCGGCGAGCCTTGCGGTGGCGCGCTCGCTCGGCGCGCTGAAGGGCCGCGCGCTTGAAGTGCGCTCGCTCCAGGCCTATTATTCGGCCTGAAGTGAACTGAACTCATCCGACAATCCGAATCCCTTCAACGGTGCCCTTCCGGCGCTGGCGGGGCGGTTTTGAAAGAAAGGTCCGACGAAAATGGCGAGTGCCGACAAGGTGCCGATGCTGGCCGAAGGGCATCGCAGGCTGAGCGCACAGGTCAAGCACCTGAAGCAGGTCGAGCGGCCGGCGATCGTCGAGGCGATCGAGTCCGCGCGAGCGCACGGCGACCTTTCCGAAAATGCGGAATATCACGCCGCCAAGGAACGCCAGGGCCAGGTCGAGGCGACCATCGCGGATATCGAGGACCAGCTGAGCCGTGCGATGGTGATCGACCCGACGACATTGTCGGGCAACAAGGTCGTGTTCGGCGCCACCGTAACGCTCGTCGACGAGGATGACAGACAAGTGCGCTACCAGCTCGTCGGACAGGTCGAAGCCGACGCCAAGGACGGCAAGATCAGCTACAACTCACCGCTCGGCCGGGCGCTGATCGGCCGCGAGGTCGGCGACGAGGTCGAAGTGTCGACACCGTCGGGCGACCGCTATTACGAGATCGAGAAAGTCGAGTTCCTGTAAACGTGGCCAGCGGGTCCGTCCGCGTCCCGAAGACCGCGACCGCCTGGATCGCGATCGTCACGGCGCTCGCCTGGCTCGTCGCCGCCCTTCTCGGGTTAAGCGAGGCGGCGCAGATCGCCATGGGGTTCATCCCCGACCGGTGGAGCGGCGCGGTCATGTTCGCTCCGGCGGTCCCGGCCGCACTGACGCCGCTCAGCTCGACGCTGGTGCACGCCGGCATCATTCACCTCGCGCTGAACCTGCTGATCCTGCTGTGGTGCGGAACGCAGGTGGAGCGCGTGCTCGGGCCGAGGGCGTTGGTCTTCATCTATCTGGTCGCCGCTTATTCGGCGGCGGCGCTGCAATGGGCGCTCGACCCCCATGGACAGCTGCCGATCGTCGGCGCCAGCGGCGCCATCAGCGGAATCGTCGGCGCCTTCGCCCTGAGCTTCGGCCAGCAAAAGCAGATCGTCCGGTCTCGGCCGCTCAACCGCGCGTTGAACGCCTTGTGGCTGCTCGCCGCGTGGATCGTCCTGCAGATCATGACGGCGGTGCTCGGCGGCTTCCAGGGCGTTCTCATCGCGACGCCCGCCCACATCGGCGGCTTCGTCGCCGGCCTGCTGATGCAGCGCCCCCTGCTTATGTGGCGCTATCGTAACGCCTGAGCTTCGCCTCCCTCCCGGGAAATGCCCTCCGTATCGGGCTCGAGCAGGCGGTGGAGGTGGACGATCACATATTTCATTTCGGCGTCGTCAACGGTGCGCTGGGCGCGCCCGCGCCACGCATCCTCCGCGTCCGCATAGCTGCCATAGAGGCCAACGAGGTCGATCGTGTCGAGATCGAAATCGAGGCCGCGCGGGTCCTTCACGCGGCCTCCGAACACGAGGTGAAGCTTGCTCATGGCGTGTCGCTAGCAGCTGCGGCCGCGCTTGCGAACCGATCAGCTCTTCGTACCGGCTTCTTCCTTGAAGGTGCCGAGCGCGGCCTGTGCCGTAGCCTTCGCCGCTTCGCTGGCCTTGTCCGTGAGCAAGTCCGGCGTCAGGCCGAGCTCCCGCAATTTCTGGGAGCCGGTCTCGCGCGCAGCGTCCGCCGCGCTTCGCGCGGCACCGGTCACCCGATCGCCGTAAGGGCGGAGCAGGTCACGCTCCCGGCGGCCGGTGGGGATAAGCGCGGCAAGAACGGCGCCGATCGCGATCCCGGCGCCGAGCGCGACCAGCGGCGCTTCGCCGATCGTGTCGCCGGCCCTGCGGCCCGCGTCCGTGGTGGTCTCGCGCGCCGAATCGTAAGCCTCGATCGCGCGCTGGCGCAGGCTTTCGACCATGCCCTCGTCCTGGCCGCGCTGGCCCGTTGAACGGTTGCTGTCACTCATCGGTGGTCTCCACTTTCTTAGGGCTCTTGCGAGCCTTCGGTTTCTTGTCCTTGCCGTTCACCAGCTTGCCTGCGAGGTCCATCAGCGGCTCGCGTGCCAAAAACAATGCAATGGCGGCGACGGCTCCGGTCGCTGCGACGGGCCGCTTTCGTACCGCGTCGACTGCATCCTCCGCGAGGTCGGCTCCTTTTGACTTGGCGCCTTCCCAGGCGCCGCGCGCGAGCGTTTTCGGAGCGATCCTTTGCTGCAGCTCGTGAAGCCGCTCGACCAGGCGATGCTGCGCCTGCTCGGCCTCGATCCTGGCATCGCGAACGGCCGGAGTGTCCGTCACGGCAGGTTCCTCAGCTTCTGGACTCCCAGCCAGCCGAGCAATCCGGCCGCGCCACCGACGAGCAGGAAGTCCAACACTGCGGCGAGAAGCGGCGACATGACCATCGCGAGCAGGATGAAGATCGCCACCGCCAGCGCGTTGAGCGCAGCCATGCCGACCAGCGCGGCCGCGACCAGCAGGATGACCGGCGTCTTGAGGGCTTCGACCTTGGCCGAAGCCATCGCCTTGGCAAGGTTCAGCTCGGCACGCGCATAAGCCTTGCCGTCATCGACCAGGTCGCCGACGATTTCGCCGATCGGGCGCTCGTCTCCCGCCGGCAGGGCATCGGTGCGTTTCAGCATCAGCTCCGGCTGCGCGACGATCGCGAGCGGCGACCGTCATCGTCGTCGTCGCCCGACGACAGGCCGGACTTCACGAGACGGGCGAGAGCGAAGCCGACGATGGCGGCACCCGCCAGCGCGACGCCGGGGCTCTTTCGAATGAAATCGCGCGTATCGTCGATCAGCTCGTCCGGGTCCTTGGATGCGAGGCGGTTCGCGGTGTTCTCCAGCGTTTCCGCAGCGCGGCGGGCATAGCCGCCATATTCCTCGCCCAGCCGCTCATCGAGCCCCGAGGCGGTGTCGCCGATCAGCTTGCTGACATTCGCCAATGCTTCCGCGGAACGCTCGATGCCCTGGCCGACGAAGTCGCGCGCCTTGCCCGCGGCCTGCTCGGACAGCTTGTCGCTGCCGGTGCGGACCTTCTCCATGATGGCTCCGCCGGTAGTCCCGGTCCCTCGCGATCCGGTGCGCGAACGCGTTGAGCGAGCGGCCTCGCCGGTGACGTCACTGGTGTCGGTATCCATGGCTCCGGGAATCACCGTGTCCGTGCCTTCCGGAAGCTCTCGATCTTGCTGAGCCATCGTCAGTCCTCCTTTCGGCCTTCAACCATGCACATGCGCGCGCGTTCCGGCGGTTCACCGCGAAAGTTGCGCGGCTGATGCTCCGCCGTATAGGTCGCCTGCGCTCTGCGACGCCTGCGCCATCATTACGCCTACGTAAGAAGGATTTCCATGACCGCAATCACCGCCATTCGCGGCCGCCAGATTCTCGACAGCCGCGGCAATCCCACGGTCGAGGTGGACGTGGTCCTGGAGGACGGCAGCCTCGGCCGCGCCGCAGTACCGTCGGGTGCGTCCACGGGAGCGCACGAAGCGGTCGAGCTGCGCGATGGCGACAGGGGCCGCTGGGGCGGCAAGGGCGTCGAGACGGCGGTCCAGTCGGTCAACGGGGAGATCGCCGAAGCGCTGACCGGCCACGACGCAGAGGACCAGGGCGAGATCGACGCGTCGATGATCGCGCTCGACGGCACCGACAACAAGGGCCGGCTCGGGGCTAACGCGATCCTGGGCGTGAGCCTCGCTTGCGCCAAGGCGGCCGCCGCATCGGCCGGGCTGCCGCTCTATCGCTATATCGGCGACAGCACCGCCAACATGCTGCCGGTACCGATGATGAACATCGTCAACGGCGGCGCGCACGCCGACAATCCCATCGACTTCCAGGAATTCATGATCATGCCGGTCGGCGCGCCGAGCTTCTCGGAAGCGCTGCGCTGCGGCACGGAAGTGTTCCACGCGCTGAAGTCGGCCCTCCATGGAAAAGGGCTGTCGACTTCCGTCGGTGATGAGGGAGGCTTCGCGCCAAACCTCAAGTCCGCGCGGGACGCTCTCGACTTCATCATCGGGTCCATCGAAGCGGCGGGCTACACGGCCGGAAGCGACGTTCTCCTGGCGCTCGATTGCGCGTCGACCGAATTCTACCGCGAAGGCGCCTACCGGATGGAGGGCGAGGGGCGGACGCTCTCCTCGGACGAGATGGTGGCGTACCTTGGCGAGCTCGCAAGCGATTATCCGATCGCCTCGATCGAAGACGGCATGGCGGAGGACGATTGGGCGGGCTGGAAGACGCTGACCGACAGCCTCGGCGAGCGAGTCCAACTGGTCGGAGACGATCTGTTCGTGACGAACGTGAAGCGACTGGGTGAAGGCATTGAAAACGGGGTGGCCAATTCGATCCTGGTCAAGGTCAACCAGATCGGCACGCTGACCGAGACGATTGCCGCCGTTCGCCTGGCGCAGGGCCACGGCTATACCGCCGTCATGTCGCACCGCTCGGGCGAAACCGAGGATTCGACGATCGCCGACCTCGCAGTCGGACTGCGCACTGGCCAGATCAAGACGGGGAGCCTCGCGCGCTCGGACCGCGTCGCCAAGTACAACCAGCTGCTTCGCATCGAGGAGGAACTTGGTGCGGATGCGGTCTATCCGGGCGCAGGGGCGATCACGGCTTACAAGCGCGCCTGATTCACAGCTTTTGCCGCCAAACCAAGGATTTCGCTTGCATGTCGGACTCACTCGTGATTCTTGTGACGACGCGATGGGTGGCAAGCGCAATATCGGATTGATCCGGCGGATGCTTTGGCCGGCACTGGCCCTGCTCGTCGTGGGCAATTTCGCCGGCTATGCCATCGCGGGGCCGAACGGGCTCCTCGCCTGGGGCGGCTATCACCGTGACCTCAACGAGCGGAAGGCGGAGCTGGCCGAACTTGAAAAGCAGAAGGCGCAGCTTCAGCACCGCTCGAAGCTGCTCGACCCGCGCAAGGCGGATCCGGACATTGCCGACGAGCTGGTGCGCCGCGACCTTGGGCTCGTGCGTCCCGACGAGGTCATCGTCCCGCTCAACTAGGCGGCCTGTTGCCGCCCCGCGCGCCCACACCTATAGACGCGGCGCTTCTTCACAGCCTGAGAGACCGACACGTGGCGCGTTCCGCCAAAGCTGCCAAATCCGCTCCGTCCACTGACGCAACGATCGAGCGTCCGCCCGAGCCCAAGCGCTTTGAGGCGAACAAGGACCAGCTCCTCGAATTCTACAAGGAGATGCTGCTCATCCGACGCTTCGAGGAGCGTGCGGGGCAGCTCTACGGGCTCGGGCTGATCGGCGGTTTCTGCCACCTCTACATCGGCCAGGAAGCGGTCGCGGTGGGTCTTCAATCGGCGATGACTGTCGGCAAGGACAGCGTGATCACTGGCTACCGCGACCACGGCCACATGCTCGCGTACAAGATCGACCCGAAGGTGATCATGGCAGAGCTGACCGGGCGCGAAGCGGGCATCTCCAAGGGCAAGGGCGGCTCGATGCACATGTTCAGCGTCGAGCATGGTTTCTACGGCGGCCACGGAATTGTAGGCGCGCAGGTGCCGCTGGGATCGGGGCTGGCCTTTGCGCACAAATATCGCGGAGACGGCGGGGTATGCCTTGCCTATTTCGGTGACGGCGCAGCCAACCAGGGCCAGGTCTACGAGGCCTTCAACATGGCCAAGCTGTGGAACCTGCCGATCATCTACGCGATCGAGAACAACCAATATGCGATGGGCACTTCGGTAGCCCGGTCAGCATCCGAGCCCGATTTCTACAAGCGCGGCGAGAGCTTCCGCATCCCCGGCCTGCGGGTCGACGGGATGGACGTGCTCGCGGTGCGCGGAGCAGCCGAGATGGCCCTCGAATGGGCGCGCGAGAAGGGTCCGATCATCCTGGAGTTGATGACGTACCGGTATCGCGGCCACTCGATGTCGGACCCGGCGAAGTACCGGACGAGGGAGGAAGTGCAGGAAGTTCGCGAGCATCGCGACCCGATCGAGCATGCGGCGCGCGAACTGGAGAAGATGGGCGTGACGGAGGACGAGCTGAAGGCGATCGACAAGGAGATCAAGGATATCGTCGTCGAAGCTGCGAAGTTTGCTGAAGAAGCGCCGGAGCCCGATGCGTCCGAGCTCTACACCGACGTGCTGGTGGAGTCCTACTGATGGCGCTCGAGCTCAAGATGCCCGCGCTCTCTCCGACGATGGAGGAAGGCACGCTCGCGAAATGGCTGGTCAAGGAAGGCGACGACGTCAGCTCCGGCGACATCCTCGCCGAGATCGAGACCGACAAGGCGACGATGGAGTTCGAAGCCGTCGACGAGGGCAAGATCTCCAAGATCCTGGTTGCCGAAGGCACCGACGGGGTGAAGGTCGGCCAGCCGATTGCGCTGCTCGAGACCGAAGGCGGGTCAGCAGAAGCACCGTCGGGCGGGCCGAAGCACGAGCCCGAAGCGCAGGCGAAGCCCGCGACGAAGGAAGAGCCGTCGATCCCGCAGCCTGAGTCGCAGCAGGAGGAAGCCACGCCGACGCCGCACCAGATGGAGACGGCGGCGCGCGACCTCGTCGCCGACGTCGCCGACACCCGCGACGAGCCCGATGCGCCCGAAGGCGCGACGATGGCGAACATGACCGTGCGCGAGGCGCTTCGCGACGCCATGGCCGAAGAGATGCGCCGCGACGACCGCGTCTTCGTGATGGGCGAAGAAGTCGCTGAATATCAGGGCGCGTACAAGGTCACCCAGGGCCTATTGGAGGAATTCGGGCCGAGACGCGTCGTCGACACGCCGATCACCGAATATGGCTTCGCGGGCCTCGGCACCGGGGCCTCGATGGGCGGTCTTCGCCCGATCGTCGAGTTCATGACGTTCAACTTCGCGATGCAGGCGATCGACCAGATCGTGAACTCGGCCGCGAAGACGAACTACATGTCTGGCGGGCAGATGCGCTGCCCGATCGTGTTCCGGGGACCCAACGGCGCGGCAGCGCGCGTCGCAGCCCAGCACAGCCAGAACTTCGCGCCCTGGTACGCGAGCGTTCCTGGCCTCGTGGTGATAGCACCGTACAGCGCGGCCGACGCCAAAGGACTTTTGAAGGCTGCGATCCGCACCGACGATCCCGTCGTCTTCCTCGAAAACGAGCTGATGTACGGCCAGCATTTCGACGTTCCGGAAGTCGACGATTACATACTCCCGATCGGCAAGGCGAAGGTGGTCCGCCCGGGCAAGGACGTGACTTTGGTCAGCTATTCGATCGGCGTTGGAGTCGCGCTCGAAGCCGCGCAGCAATTGATGGCCGAGGGCATCAACGCCGAGGTCATCGACCTGAGGACGCTGCGCCCGCTCGACAAGCAGACGGTGCTTCAAAGCCTCGCCAAGACCAACCGCATGGTGGTGGTCGAGGAGGGCTGGCCGACCTGCTCCATCAGCGCCGAGATCATCGCGATCGCGATGACCGAAGGATTCGACGATCTCGACGCCCCGGTGCTCCGTGTCACCGATGCCGACGTTCCGCTGCCCTATGCCGCCAATCTCGAGAAGATGGCGATCATCAAGGCCGAGGACGTGGTGAGCGCTGCCAAGAAGGTCTGCTATCGCTGACGAGCCGCTCGATAGCCCACGCGAAATCGCCCTGCGCGCAGCACCCGCTGAGGTTCGTCCAGCGCTGCGTGCCCTCTGGCAAATAGATTTGGCCTTTGCGGACGTGGTTTATACTACTTTGACCCCGCAGCTTGGTGAAATCCGCTTGGCGTGGTGGCGCGAACGACTCCAGGATCTCGACAGGGGCATTGGCCCTCCGGCGGAACCTCGTCTGCAAGCCGTTGCCGAAACTCTGATCCCCGTTGGAATAACAGGCGGCGAGCTATCTCGCCTTGAGGATTGCTGGCTAGTGCTTCTGAATCCCTTTCCGTGGGGCGGTGCGGAGGCTGACGCGATCGCGGAACGCGGTGCCATACTTTTCGGGGCGGGCGCGCGACTGCTTGGCCAGGAAGCGGAAGAGGCAAAGCGCCTGGGAGAAATTTGGTCCTTAGCGCACGCTGCAAAGGGTGTGAGCGACGCAGCCTCTCGTGAAGTTCTGTGTCACCGTGCCAAATCGGCAATTGCGAACCTGCCAGACAAGCCGATTCCGAGTGGACTCAAACCATTAGCGATGATCGCTGCCCGACGAACGTATGATCTCATGCATGACAGGCGCAGCAAGTGGCATCGAGTGTTCTGGGCCCTCCGGTACGGCATGACTGACAAATTCCCACGCAGTTGACAGAGACTGCACCGGAAGGGACGGTACGCGCGCCGAATCTCCATGATTGGGGGAATACCCTGTGTGGCGATATCTGGCTGGGGCCTTGGCCTGTTTCCTGTTGATGAGCGGCGCGTTCCTGATCTGGCAAAGCCGTGCCGAGGAGCTGCCGCAGCTTCCGCCGGCGCCTCCGGCGAGCGGGACGTCCGCTCCATCGATCATTGCGCAGCGACCGCAGGCACCGGAGGCTACGCCGAAAAGCCGTGAGGAAAAGCGGTTCGCTCGCGCCGACAAGAATGACGATGGCCGGATCGTGCTCGATGAGCTGCTTCAACCGCGCCGCAAGCCCTTCGCCAAGCTGGACACGAACGGCAACGGCAGTCTCTCGTTCGAGGAATGGGCGGCATCGACCGTGGAGAAGTTCCGCAAGGCAGATCGCGACCGCAATGCGCAGCTTACGCGCGCGGAATATGCGACCACGGCGCCCAAGCCGCCCAAGAAGCCCAAATGCGGCTGCTGATTACCTGGTGGCGATCTGCGGCGTCTCGGCATCGAGCTTGACGCGCGCGAGCAGCTTCTCGTCGCGGTCGTAGCGGTCCGGCCGGAACGCGACACCGTCTCCCTTGGGAGCGACCGTGAAATAGGTGATGTAGACCGGTACCGGATCCGGAACGTCGACGCGTTCATCCGGCTTGCCGCTGGGCTTCGGCGGCTGCCCGAACACCCATTTCTGAAGCCGCCGAGCGTCCTGCAGCCGAATGCATCCGTTGCTGATCCAGCGGTCGTCGGTGAGGAACATCGGCTCCTCGGGATCGGGCACGTCGTGCAAATAAATCCCGAAGTCGTTGGGGATCATGAACTTCATCTCGCCCATCGAATTCCACGGGCCGGGGCCGCGGCGAAGGCGGATATCGACCTTGCCGTCGAGAACGCCCTGCCAGTCGACCGTCGACGGATCGACCAAGGTAGCGTCGTCGGTCCAGTCGGAGAGCACTTCATAGTCGCGCTCGGTGAGATAGGTGAGGCCCTGCTCCAGGACGCGCTTGGCCACGATGCTTCGCGCGAGGTCGGGCGGCACGTTCCAATAGGGGTTGAGCTGGATGTAGCGGAGCTCGGCGGCCATCATCGGCGTCTGACGCTCCTTGTCGCCGACGATCACGTTCATGCTGTCGACGACCTTGCCGTTCTCGTACATGTAGAGCCTGGCCGCGCCCGCATCGACGAGGATGTACCGCTCCTTGTCCTGGGCGGTGGGAAGGCGGCGGGCCCGCTCCATGTTGAGGATGATCAGCCGCTCGTAATAGTCGGCGCCGCGGTTGAGCGAAGCGATGGTGCCGTTGCCGACGACGCCGTCCGCCTTGAGCCCGTGCGCCGCCTGGTAATCCTTCACCTGCTTGTCGAGCGCCGCATCGAATGTCGTTCCCGCCGCCAGGCCGAGCCGCTGGCGAAGCAGCGGGACGCGCGGGTCCTTCGAGCCAAGCTTCATCGAAGCGCCCTGCGGGAGCTGGACGTCCGGCAGGGAGCCCCAGCGCTGCTTGTATTTCATGAGGCCGCGGCGGAGGTCCGTGTACATGTCGTTGACGGGGACGAAGAGGTCGATTGGGGCGCCCGTCCAATCCTCGAAGCCCATCTGCTGCAGGAGCGCGTTGCGCTTCTCGATCTCCGGCTTGATCTCCGGGTCGATGTAGATGAGGTCGACCCCCTGCTCGATGCTCGGCGGAAGATCGATCGGCTCGATCGGCTCGGTCTGAGCGATCGCCGGCACGGAAAGGACGACGGCAAGCGCCGTCATCAGCTTGAAGCCCACCCTCATGACGCTGAGCTTACCAGCGCGACCTGAACGCTTCCAGAATCCTCCTCGCACTTTCGTGCCGGTTCGTCGCTATGTTCTTGCTTTGTTCTAACTGGCGCGTAGATTCCCCCGGTGCCAATCGAGTCGACGCATTCACGGGAATTCGCCGGTCGGGGAGCGACGAGGAACTCCACGCCGACGCGCTTCAACCTCAAGGAGCGGATGCAGGAGGGCGAGTGGCTCGATACCGTCGAAGCGCTCGACGGCCTGCCGAAGCGCCGGACGACGGTGACGATCGAGCATCCCAAGACGATCCTCACCCGCAATGCCTCGCCCGACGTCGGCTTCGACCGATCGGTCAACCCGTATCGGGGCTGCGAGCACGGCTGCATCTATTGCTTCGCTCGCCCGACGCACGCCTATCACGACCTTTCGCCCGGCGTGGATTTCGAATCCAGGCTGTTCGCGAAGCCGAACGCGGCTGCTCTCCTTCACCAGGCGCTGTCGAAGCCCGGCTACGCCTGCGCTCCGATCGCGCTGGGCACGAACACCGATCCGTACCAGCCGATCGAGGAACGGTGGAAGATCACGCGGTCGGTCATCGAGCTGCTGCTCGAGTGCAGGCATCCGTTCACGATCACGACCAAGTCGGACCGCGTGCTTCGAGACCTCGACATATTGAAGCCGGCAGCGGCGCTCGGAATCGCCTCGGTGGCGCTTTCCGTTACGTCGCTCGACCCGAAGATCAGCCGGATCCTCGAACCCAGGGCACCTGCCGGACGCAAGCGCATCGAAGCGATCCGGCGGCTGAACGCCGAGGGCGTCCCTTGCCACGTCGCCATCGCGCCCGTCATTCCGCAGATCACCGATCACGAGCTTGAAAGCATCGTCGAAGCGGCGGTCGCGGCCGGGGCACGCGGCGGGTTCTTCCTGCCGGTGCGGCTCCCGTACGAGGTCGCGCCCCTTTTCCGCGACTGGCTGAAGCAGCATTTCCCCGATCGCGCGTCCAAGGTGATGTCCGTGATCCGCTCGATGCGCGGCGGTCGCGACAACGATCCCAACTTCTTTAGCCGGATGATGGGGCAGGGGCCGTGGGCGGAACTGCTCCGGACGCGCTTCGACATTGCCGTCAAGAAGTACGGGCTTCCGCAGGCCAGGTTCGCCCTCCGGCGCGACCTTTTCGAGCCCCCGCAGGGAGACCAGCTGCGGCTGTTGTGATTTTTCGACGAATCGCCGTGACAGCGCGCTGCTGCCTTGGGTAGGCGATACGAATGAATCGAAAGATCCTTTTCGCTCTTGCAATGGCTCTGGCTGCTCCGGCAGCCGGCCAGACCGTGCCGTCGCAGGTGCAGGAATTGCGTGCCGCGGCGCTGCACGACGAATATGCCTGGGACATCACCGAAGGCCTGACGACCGAGGTCGGCCAGCGGCTCGCGGGCACGGAAGCCGAAGCGCGCGCCCGGGACTGGGCGGTTGCCAGGCTCAAAGCGCTCGGCTTTTCGAACGTGCGGGTGGAACCCTTCGACATGCCGACCTGGACGCGCGGCTACGAGAGCGCGGAAGTCCTGTCGCCATTCCCGCAGAAGCTGGTGGTAGCGGCGCTCGGCAACAGTGCATCGACGGGTCCGGCCGGGATCAGCGGCGAGGTGGTCGGCTTCGACACGCTCGAAGCCCTGAAGGCCGCGCCGGACGAGGCAGTGCGCGGCAAGATCGTCTTCGTATCGCACGCGATGCCCCGAACGCAGGACGGTTCGGGCTATGGCTATTTCGGCGGACCGCGTCGGCAGGGGCCGGGAATCGCCAGCCAGAAGGGTGCGATCGCCATCGTCATCCGCTCGATAGGCACCGACTATCACCGCAACCCCCATACCGGCGCGATGAGCTTTCCCGCCGGCGTCAAGCCGATCCCCGCCGGGGCGCTGCCGCTCCCCGACGCCGAGCAGCTGCAACGCATGCTGAAGCGCGGGCGGCCGGTGACCATGCGCCTGACGCTGGTATCGCAGCATGGCCGCGGCCAGTCGGGCAATGTCATCGCCGAAGTGCCGGGCCGCGACCCGAAGCTGCCGCCGGTGCTCGTCAGCGGGCACCTCGACAGCTGGGACCAGGGCACCGGCGCAATCGACGACGCGGCAGGCGTTGCGATCGCCACCGCGGCAGCCAAGCGGATCATGGACGCCGGACGGCCGCTTCGGACGATTCGCGTGGCGTGGTTCGGAGCCGAGGAGCCGGGCCTGCTCGGCGGCCTCGACTACAAGGCCAAGCATCCCGAACCGCATCACGCGGTCGCCGAAAGCGACTTCGGGGCGGGGCGCGTCTGGCAGGTGAATTCCAAGCTCGGCAAAGAACGGGAAGCGGAAGCCAAGCTGCTGCAGACCGCCCTTGCTCCGCTCGGCATCGTTCCTGGAGCCCTGGACGAGGCGGAAGGCTCCGACGTCGGCCCGATGATCGCAGCCGGTGTCCCCGGCGTGGGGCTGAGCCAGGACGGTACCTATTATTTCGATTATCACCACACGCCCGACGACACGCTCGACAAGGTCGACCCGGACGATCTGCGGCAGAATGTCGCCGCGTGGACAGCGATGCTCGCCGTGCTAGCGGGCCCAATCGAGCCGGAGCGGAAACGGCGACCGAGGCGTTGATCGAGACGAAAGGGAGGACGCGATGCGAATTTTGCTTCTTGTGCCGTTGGTGCTGACGGCGGCGTGCAACGTCAACAACGATCCCCAGAACGACCAGGTGACCGTCCAGTATAACGAGGAAGACATCCGCAATACGGCCGAGGACGTCGGCAACACCGCGGAAAATATCGGCGCCGCGATTGCCAACGAAGCGGAACGCACGGCCGACAAGGTCGACAACAGCAGCATCGTCGCCCGCGACAACGACGGTAATGCCACCTCCAACGAGGCTTCCAACCGGCAATAACCGGCGTCTCGGCGTAATGGTCGGGGAGACAGGATTCGAACCTGCGACCCTCTGCTCCCAAAGCAGATGCGCTACCAGGCTGCGCTACTCCCCGACGACCAGGCCCCTACCAGCCGCGCGGTCGCGGAGTAAATCCGTGACGTCGACCGACACCCGCTCCTCCGGAATGCCAAAGGCAACCACGACGCTCGTCGATCCCCCGGATCGATTGCGCGTCGTGGTGGGCCCGGAGGGATTCGAACCCCCAACCTAGCCGTTATGAGCGGCCGGCTCTACCGTTGAGCTACAGGCCCGACACCCCGCGGCTTGCCGCGATAGACGGGCGGAGGAGCCGCGCCAAGTCAGCGCCGGGCAAGCAGCAGGCGCACGGTCCGCGGGCAGGCGATCACATCCGCACCCGCCGACTGCGCCAGTCCCCTGACGAGCCGCAGGGCGAAACCCTCGGACAGCGCGTCATCGGGAGCTCCGAAGAGATCGGCGTCGGATCGGTCGAGCAGGGCCAGTGGCCTCGTGATCGACACGCTGCAGTGGCTTTCACCCTGATCGACGGACAGCCGAAGCCGTTCGCCCTCGCTAGCGCGGGCGATGACGGCGCTGCACATTCGCAGAATGAGGCGCTCGGCAACTTCAGGCTCTATCGCCGCGGTTAGGTCCGCCGTGGTTCGCGACGCATCGAGCTCCGCGTTGCGCCCGGCAGCTAGCTCGCGAAGGCGTGGCGCCAGCGACTCGGCGAGCCTTCCGATATCCGCCACGACCTCGCTGTCGCCGTCGGCGCCCTGCATCCTTGCGGCAAAGTCGAGGTCTTCGACCGCGGCGAGGAGGAGCCGCGCCTGCGCGACGATCTCGTTGGCCCGCTCGCGGTAGCGCCATTCGGCGGGACCCAGATATTCGCCGCTGATGATCTCGGCGAAACCGATGATCGCGTTCAGCGGAGTCCTGATCTCGTGGGCGAGCTCACGAACCGCGTTCGGATCGACCGCTGCCGGCGGCGTCCCGCTCGACCGCTCGGCAACTCCACGATACCCCGCGAAACGGCCGCTCGCTCGTTCGAAAGCGGGCACGCCGCTGATTTTCCAGGTGCCGCCAAGACGATTGTCTCGCGGCAGCTCGAGCACGGCCTCGTGGAAAGGGGCGCGGCGTGCGAAGGCCCGCTCAACCGTCCGGTCGACCGCGCCGTCCGCCCCGCGCTGGGCGATCGATTGGCCCACGAGGACGCCGCGCGGTGCGCCGTCGACCCAGTCTATCTCGCCGGCCTCGTTGCATTCCCAGCGGAACAGGCGGGGCGACGCGTCGTCCGGCAGTGCCGGCCGATTGGCGGTCGCTTCTGCCTCGCGCGCCTGCCGAAGCCGCTCGATGCGCGCGACAACGTCGCTGATGGATGGGACGTGCTGGTCCTCACTCGATTGTGGCGGGGGCGGCCGCAAAGGCTCGGACTCCGGCTGTTGGTCAGAGCGCATGGTGCCGATGAAGGCGCGGCATTGTTGGCTCGCCGAAGCAGCGACTTCCTTCCATTCGGCGGCAGTCAGCCTGGCGCTGGCGAGCACCGGGGCGGCGACGCTCAGCCGGTCCGCGGCGAAAGCGGCAACGAGGTCGGCGCCGAGCGGGAGAGGGGCCACGGCCAACGCCGCCGCGATACGAATACGCTCCGGCAGCTCACTCGCGTCCTGCCGGATCGCCGCGACAGCTTCCTGAACGAGCGCGGCCTCGGCCGTCTCGTCCGATCGCGCAACGAGTTCGACCAGCTGGCGCCAGCGAATTGCGCGGTCGTGCGGGTCCGATGCCGGCTGCGCCAGCACCGTCCTCAACCGATCATCGAACCGCACCGGCCATACTCGCGCGTCTGCTCTTGGGGAAATTCCCAGCGTTCCGCTCTATCCGCGGAGGCGCGGAGCGGAAGCCAGCAGCCGTTAACTATCCCGAAACGGGACAGGAGTCTGCGCGAATTTGCCGGATGGTGGGGGGGCGCGCCTCAGGGCGCCCCCCGGCCAATCATGCCTTCGTCGAAAGGTAGGCGAGCCAGAACTTGGCGAGCTCAGCCTGCTGCCCGCCAGCGGCATTCAGCGCGGCGGTCGCGCCCGCCTTGTCGCCCTGCCGCGCCAAGGCCATGCCGAGGTGCAGGTTGACGAGGTTCTTGTCGGCGTCGGCCTTGGCCAGCGCCGCCCGGTAGAATTCGACGGCCTTCGCATAATCGCCGTAGCCGTAATAAGCATCGCCAGTGTTCAGCAGCTGCTTGGCGGTAGCGGCGGCAGCCGGCGTTGCGGGCAGGCTTTCACGGTCGCCCTTCGTTTTCGTGCTGGCGAGGGTGTAGAGCTGGCTGAAGCTCGGGTCCTTGCGATTGACCTTGCTGTTGTTCGCAAATCCCTCGTCGAGGACGGACTTCGCCTCACCGGACAGCCCCTTGCGGACGGCGATGTCACCGTAATTGAAATAATCGCCAGGCGTGAGCGCTCCGGTAACGCGCTTGAGGCGCATCAGGTCGAGCGTCGTCGTCTCGTCCGGCTGAACGAGGTTCTGGTAGATCGCGAGAGCATTGGTCCAGGCGTCTGTCGTCGGATAGGCCTGCACCCACTCGCGGCCGAGGACCGCTGCCTGGGGAAGCTTCGCCTTGTAGGCGATCGCAACGGCGCGCTTGTACCATGCCTCGGGGGCCTTGGTGCCTCCCGCGGACTGCAGCGCGATGCCCTTCTGGAGCAAGGCGATGGCCTCTCCGGCCTGGCCCGAGGCGGCTTTGGCTTCGGCGAGGCCTGCCGTCGCGTCGACGCTGTTGGGGTTGAGCTGGAGCGCGTGCTGGTAAGCGGCAACCGAACGCGCGTCCTGCTTCAGCCGGCCGTAGGTCGAGCCCAGGTCGGCGTAGAGGTCCGCAAGCGGAGCGCCCTTGAAGCCCGAGGCGATCATCGTCTCGAGAGCCGCCGCACGGGCCGTGTCGTCCTTCGCCGCGGTCGCATATTTATACTGGAGGACGCCGACCATGTACTTGTCGTCCGGCGTGCTCGCCACGGCGTTTGCAGCGGCAACCTTCGCCGGCACCTCGGCCGCATTGTTTGCGTTCACCGCGGCCTGCAGTTCCTGAAGCGCCTTCGCCGCGCCGCGCGACACTTTCGGCTGCGCCGCATTCGCCGGCTGCTGCCCGCCTTCCTGCTGCCGCTGGATGTCCTTGGCGGTCTGCTGGGCGCCCTGGACTCCGCCGTAATTCGACTGGGCGGCTGCCGGAGCGGCGGTGAAGGCAGCGCCTGCGAGCAGGGCTGCGGCTGCGGTCATCGTGAATTTCATGTTGCTCCTCCGCCGGCGGCAGCCGGCCCCGATTGGAAGTGGTAGGTCCGCGCCGGCAATAATCCTGTGCGGTTGGATCGCCAAGTCACTGCCGATCCGCTTCTGAACGCCTATTGAACCATTTGATATGATGTGGATTTCCACCGCAGCGGGGATTCCTCTGCGGCTCTCGAACCGGAACCGAAACCAGTTCGGACTGTTGTTCGCGAGTCACGCTCCGAGAGCCGAGCGGGGGTAAATCGGGGCGATTCGAAAGGAGAGCTTCGATGCGAAAAGTGATGATTGGAATCCTGCTTGCGGGTTCGGCCGCGCTCGCCGGCTGCGCGACAACG
>JAEZIO010000021.1 GCA_023436615.1 Pseudomonadota bacterium
TTTCCTCCGGGTGGCGCGCATCGATCAGCATGCGCATGGACATTGAAAACTCTCCGGGCGCGGCCGCTCGGTCCCTGGGCCGTCGGGCGCGCCATTGATTGGGCCAGCGTGTGCGGGAGTCGGCCGCTGAAGCTGGCGGATGTGATGAGAATTGCGTCTGCTGCGCGAACCACTCCCGCTTCGCTTGCGGGAATACCGCCCCGGCGCTCGGTGCTGAGCGAACGGGCGGAGAAAAGTAGCGTCATGCAGCGTCAACCTGTTGAAGCCGCGGTCCGGTTGGGCGCGGCGCGATCCAGCGGCATGAAGACGCCGAAGGATTAAATTCGGTTAGCATCGGCGCGGGGCGTCCGCAACAAACTTGCGTCGAGGGCCGCGCATTTACCGATAAGTAGTTGTTAACCATGAATTCGTATAAACGCGCCCGGGGCTGGCGGTTGCCGGAGATAGGATGCCAACGGGCTGGGCGGAATTGTTGAGGGCGACACGGCTGATGGCCGGCGCCGGCGCGGCCGGTGCGGGCGCTGCCATTGTCATTGCATTGGGCGGCTCCGCGCTTGCCGGAGCGGCGAACGAGGCACCCGGTCGAGCCAGCGTCACTCTCACCCTGCCTGCGCCGGCCGAGAGCGTGCACATCACCGAGGCGAGCGCACCCGGACGGCCGCTGGTGCTGATCGACCCCGGGCACGGCGGCCACGATCCCGGTGCTACGGCGGTTTCGGGCGACGTCGCCGAGAAGAGCCTGACGCTGCAGCTCGCTCGTGAGCTTCGCCGAGAGCTCGCCAGCCGCGGGCGGGTCCGGATCGCGCTGACCCGCGAGGACGACCGTTATCTCACGCTCGAGCAGCGTTCGGCGCTCGCGCGCAGGCTCGGCGCAAGCCTGTACGTGTCCGTCCACATGGACAGCGCGCCCAATCCGCTGGCGCGCGGCGCCAGTGTTTATTCGCTGTCCGACGTCGCCTCCGACGCCGAGGCGGCGCGGCTCGCGCGAAAGGAAAACAGCGCGCTCGCGCGCGCGGGCGGAGGAGACGGATCGGTTCGCGCCATCCTTTCGGACCTCGTTCTTCGAAGCCAGATGACCGCGTCCGCAACCTTCGCCGAACGACTGGTCCGGAACTCCGCGGGCCGGGTGGAGCTTCGGCCGCAGCCGCACCGGTTCGCGGATTTCCACGTGCTTCGGAGCGCCGGCGTCCCGTCGGTCCTCTTCGAGGCCGGGTACATCAGCAACGTTGACGACGAGGCTCTGCTGCGCTCGCCCGAACACCGATCGAAAATTGTCGAGGCTCTCGCTCGGAGCATCGAAGGCGACATCGCCGCGCGCTCCGTGCGCTGACTCGGGCACTTGCCCCATTCCGCGCTTTGCGCGCTCCCCCGAAGCGGCTAAACCGTTCCGAAGCTCATGAAATTCGAACGCCTGTCGCCTCCCAACGTGCCGCTGCCCGATCTCGTCGAGTTCAACCGGCGGGTGCACGACCGCGTCGACCCGTGGTTCCGCCGCCGCTGGGTCAAGCGCTTCAGCATTGCCGGGCTTGGGCTGTTCGCGCTGTTCGCGGCCGTATGGCTATACTTCGCGACTGGCCTTCCCTCGGCCGAGAAGCTTCTCGCCTATCAGCCGCCGCTTCCGACCAAGGTCCGCGGCTATGACGGAAATCCTGTCCAGAACTTTGCGCGCGAGCGCCGGGTCAACCTCGCCTTCGACGAGATTCCGCCCGTCGTCCTGGAGGCATTCATTTCCGCCGAGGACAAGACATTCTTCCGCCACGGAGGCATCGACTATGCCGGCTTGATCGGCGCTGTCGGCGACTTCGCCGTAAAGAGCGTCACCGGTGGCGGCCGCGCCCGCGGCGGTTCGACGATCACGCAGCAGGTGGCCAAGAACCTGCTGAAGGACAGCAGCTACAATATCGGGCGCAAGATCCGCGAAGCGATCCTGGCATTTCGCCTGGAGTCGGTTCTGACCAAGCAGCAGATCGCCGAGCTTTACCTCAATCAGATCTTTCTCGGCAGGAACGCCTACGGGGTCCAGGCGGCCGCGCGGGCCTATTTCGACAAGGACGTCGACGATCTCACGCTGCCGGAAGCCGCCTATCTCGCCGTGCTTCCCAAGGCTCCGGCGAATTACGACCCGGAGCGTGCGACACAGCGCGCGCTCGACCGCCGCAACTATGTCCTGCGCGAGATGTACCGCAACGGCTACATCGGCGAAGGCGAGTGGCAGTCGGCCGCGGCAACGCCGCTCGGCACCATCCGCTACGGAAGCGGGCACAATTTCCAGGACATGGGCGGCTATTTCATGGAGGAGGTGCGCCGCGAGCTCCTCCGGCGTTACGGGGAGAACGCCGACAAGGGGCCGAACAGCGTCTACGCCGGCGGCCTGTGGGTCCGCACGTCGGCAGACCCGACGATGCAGGCCGCAGCGGCGGACGCGCTCCGCGAAGGTCTCGCGAATTTCGACGGCGGGCGCGGCTGGCGCGATCTCGAGAAGAGCATCGACATCGACGGAGACTGGGCCGGACTCCTCGACCGCACGCCGATCGGGACCGGTTTCCCCGACTGGCGCAAGGCCGTCGTCCTGTCCAAGGACTCCAATTCGGCCGAGATCGGTTTCGCCAACGGCTCGAGGGCCACGCTCCCGGCGTCGGCCGCGTCCATGCCCAAGCGCGGCGGCGGCGGCTCGGCGTTCAGCAATTTCCGGCCGGGCATGATTATCGTCGTCAAGGACCAGGGCAACGGCGACTATGTACTCCGCTCCATCCCGGAGATTTCGGGCGGGATGCTCGCGCAGGAGGTGCACACCGGCCGCATCCTGGCGATGCAGGGCGGGTTCGACGTGATCGGGTCCAGCTACAATCGCGCGACTCAGGCGCTTCGCCAGCCGGGGTCGACATTCAAGCCGATCGTTTACGAAACGGCGCTCGAAAACAACATGACGCCCGCGAGCATCATCGTCGATGGGCCATTCTGCGTCTGGCAGGGCGCCGGCCTCGGCAACAAGTGCTTCACCAACTTCGACCACCGCTACGCGGGTCCCAAGACGATGCGCTGGGGCGTGGAACAGTCCCGTAACCTGATGACGGTCCGGACCGCCTCGCAGGTCGGAATGGCGAAGATCACCGACACCGCGCGAAAGCTGCGCGTGGGCGACTATCCGAATTATCTGTCCATTGCTTTGGGTGCCGGAGAGACGACCGTGGCGCGGCTGGTGAACGCGATTGCCATCATCGCCAACCAGGGCCGCGACGTGACGCCGACCATGATCGATTATGTGCAGGACCGGAACGGCAAGGTGGTGTTCCGTTCCGACAACCGCTGCGCCATCATGCAAGGCTGCAGCGCGCCGGACTGGGACGGAAAAGCAATGCCCCGGCCGCCGTCGCGGACGCGGCAGCTGCTGGACCCCATGGCGGCGTTCCAGATGGTTCACATCCTGGAGGGCGTGGTCGAGCGCGGCACGGCGACGGTTCTTCGCGATCTGGACCGGCCGCTGTTCGGCAAGACGGGCACGACGAGCGGCCCGACCAACGTCTGGTTCGTCGGCGGAACGCCGGACATCGTCGCGGGCGTCTACCTCGGCTACGACCAGCCGCGGCCGATGGGCGGCTGGGCGCAGGGCGGGCGCGTTGCGGCGCCCGTGTTCAAGCAATGGGCGAAAGTTGCATTCAAGGACATGCCCAAGGTCCCGTTCGTGGCTCCGGCCGGAATCCGCTGGGTTCGGATCGACCGCGCGAGCGGCCGCCGGGTCTTCGGCACTTTCCCCACGGACGTCGATCCGAAGTCGGCCGTCATCTGGGAAGCTTTCCAGCCGCAGACCGAGCCGAGGCGCAGCTTCCGCCACCGCCGCGGCGATGGGACGGAAGCGGACGAGGAGGGCGTTCAGGCCCGGCCTGCGAATCGCGTCGTGCGTCGCCCGGCAGCCTCGAGGCCGTCCGCACCCGCGGCCCAGCAGCCGGCCTGGATGCGGCCCCTGCCGCCACAGCAGCAGCAGCCTGCCCCCTTGCAAACACCCGGCACCGCTCAGTAGCGGTCGCCGTTCACAGTTCACGAGAGACGCACGATCATGCGCGCCGAAGCGCAAGCCCATGTCGACCAGATCAATGCCGCGACCGCGCTCTTACGCCGGTTCCTTGACTGGGACCGCGCGCAGCGCCGGCTTCAGGAGCTGAACGCCAAGGTCGAGGACCCCGCACTCTGGGACGACCCCAAGGCGGCGCAGGACGTGATGCGCGAAAGGCGCCGGCTCGACGAAGCGATCGGTGCAACGAAGGCGATCGAGCGCGAGCTGGCCGACACCACCGAGCTGATGGAACTGGCGGAAAGCGAAGGCGACGAAGCCCTGGTCGACGATGCGGTCAAGAGCCTCGGCGACCTCGCCGAGCGCGCCGAGCGCGACAAGGTCGCGGCGCTGCTGGCGGGCGAGGCCGACGTCAACAACGCCTACGTCGAGGTCAATGCCGGGGCCGGCGGCACGGAGAGCCAGGACTGGGCCGAGATGCTCCTGCGGATGTACACCCGCTGGGGCGAGCGGCACGGCTTCAAGGTCGAGATGATCGACTATCATTCCGGCGAGCAGGCCGGCATCAAATCGGCGACGATCCTCGTCAAGGGCGAGAACGCCTACGGCAATTTGAAGACCGAAAGCGGAGTCCACCGCTTGGTCCGAATCAGCCCGTACGACGCGAATGCGCGGCGGCACACCAGCTTTTCGAGCGTCTGGGTCTATCCCGAAGTCGACGAGGACATCGACATCGAGATCAACGAGTCCGAGCTCCGGATCGACACCTACCGGGCGTCGGGCGCCGGCGGCCAGCACGTCAACACGACCGACAGCGCGGTGCGGATCACGCACGTCCCGACCGGGATCGTCGTCGCCTGCCAGAACGAGCGGTCGCAGCACAAGAACCGCGCCCAGGCGATGAAGCAGCTGAAGGCGCGGCTCTACGAAGCCGAACTTCAGAAGCGGGAAGCCGAGGCCAACGCCGCCAACGCCGCGAAGACGGACATCGGCTGGGGACACCAGATCCGAAGCTACGTGCTGCAGCCCTACCAGCTGGTGAAGGACCTTCGAACCGGAGTGACGTCGACCGCCCCCGGAGACGTCCTGGACGGCGACCTCGACCGGTTTATGGCCGCCGCGCTTTCGCAGCGAGTGACCGGCGAAACGGTCGAGGTCGAGGATGTGGACTAGGACGCCGGCTGCAGTCGCGTTGTTCGCGCTGCTGTTGCCGTCCTGCCGTGCCGAACCCGAAG
Source organism: Pseudomonadota bacterium (assembly GCA_023436615.1). Lineage (GTDB taxonomy): Bacteria > Pseudomonadota > Alphaproteobacteria > Sphingomonadales > Sphingomonadaceae > Sphingomicrobium. Next base: position 5,245 of record JAEZIO010000021.1, read on the forward strand.
AGCAGCGCTTTCCGAAAGCGCACCGTCCGGTCGCGGCGATCGTCGCCGACTCCTTCTCGACCGAGGACGCGCGCGACAGGCTTGGCGAATTCAACCGCGTCGTCGAGCTGGCGGCGGTTGCGCCGGGGATGTGGGTCGCCGACGTCGGCGCCGGCGAAGGCTATTATGCAGTGCGCCTGTCGCCCGTCGTCGGGCGCCGCGGGCGTGTCCTGGCCGAGGACATCGTGCCCGAAGTGCGCGATCGTCTGGCCGAACGCGTCCAGCGGGAGAATCTTCAGAATGTCGCCGTGTCGCTCGGGGAACCCGACAACCCGGACCTTCCGCCCCACTCGCTCGATCGCGTGTTCCTGGTCCACATGTATCACGAGGTCCGTTCGCCCTATGCGTTCCTCTGGCACGTCCGGGAATCGCTGAAGCCCGGCGGCCAGATCGTCGTCGTCGACGCGAACCGCCCACCGCATCGGCACGGTATCCCCCCGGGACTGTTGCGCTGCGAGTTCGCGGCCGTCGGCCTGGCGCTGCGCAAGTTCGAGCCGATCGAGAAAGGCGACGCCTATTTCGCCGCGTTCGAGCCCGTCGGCGAACGGCCGGCTCCGTCTTCGATCAAGGCCTGCAAGCTGAAGGGCTAGGCCGCTTCCAACTTGCGCGACTGCCGCTTGCGCTCGTGTGGGTCGAGATAGCGCTTGCGGATTCGGATGTGCTTCGGGGTCACTTCCACCAGCTCGTCGTCCTGGATGTAGGCGATCGCCTGCTCGAGGCTCATGCGCCGCGGCGGGGTGAGGCGGATTCCCTCGTCCTTGCCCGACGCGCGGAAGTTGGTCAGCTGCTTGGACTTGAGCGGGTTCACCTCGAGGTCCTGCGGCTTGGCGTTCTCGCCGATGACCATGCCTTCGTAGAGATCTTCGCCTGGCGACACGAACAGCACGCCGCGGTCTTCGAGAGCGTTGAGCGCGTAAGCGACGGCCTTGCCCTGCTCCATCGAGATCAGGACGCCGTTCTGGCGCCCCTGGATCGCTCCCTTGTACGGGCCGTATTTCTCGAACAGCCGGTTCATTATGCCGGTGCCGCGCGTGTCCGACAGGAACTCGCCGTGATAGCCGATGAGGCCGCGCGACGGCGCCGAGAAGGTCAGGCGCGTCTTGCCGCCGCCCGACGGCCGCATGTCCGTCATCTCCGCCTTGCGCAGCGCCATCTTGTCGATGACGGTGCCTGAGAATTCGTCGTCGACATCGACCACGACGGTTTCGTACGGCTCCTCGCGGCCATTGGGCCCTTCGCGGAACAGCACGCGCGGGCGGCTGATCGACAGCTCGAAGCCTTCGCGCCGGAGAGTCTCGATGAGGACTCCGAGCTGTAGCTCGCCACGGCCCGCGACCTCGAAACTATCGTTGTCGTGCGCGACCGAAACCCGGATCGCGACATTCCCCTCCGCCTCGCGTTCGAGCCGCTCGCGGATCACGCGGCTTTGCACCTTGTCGCCGTCGCGGCCTGCATAGGGGCTGTCATTGACCGAGAAGCTCATTGCCAGCGTCGGCGGGTCGATCGGCCGCGCGTGCAGCGGCTCGGTGACTGCCGGGTCGGCAAAGGTGTTGGAAACGGTGGCCTTGATGAGGCCGGCAATTGCGACGATCTCTCCGGCCTCGGCTTCCTCGACGGGCACTCGCTCAAGCCCGCGGAACGCGAAAACCTTGGTCGCCCGGCCTTCCTCGACCAGGTTGCCGTCGACGTCGAGCGCCTTGATCGGCATGTTGGTCGTCAGCCTGCCGCTCTCGATCCGGCCCGTGAGGATCCGGCCCAGGAACGGGTCTCGGTCGAGCAAGGTGGCAAGCATCTTGAACTCGCCTTCGACGGGCAGCCCCGGTGCCGGCACGTGGCTGACGATCGTCTCGAACAAAGGCGTGAGGTCGCCGGAGCGAATGTCGTCGGTAAGGCCGGAATAGCCGGCGCGGCCGCTGGCGTAGAGGGTCGGGAAGTCGAGCTGCTCGTCACTCGCCTCGAGGTTGAGGAACAGCTCAAACACCTCGTCGAGGACCTCCGCCGGGCGGGCGTCCGGCCGGTCGATCTTGTTGACCACGACGATCGGCTTGAGGCCCAGCGCCAGGGCCTTGCCAGTCACGAACTTCGTCTGCGGCATCGGCCCTTCGGCGGCATCGACGAGCAGGATCACGCCGTCGACCATGGACAGGATGCGCTCGACCTCGGCCCCGAAGTCGGCGTGGCCCGGCGTATCGACAATGTTGATCCTGGTCCCCTGCCACTCGACGGACGTGCACTTCGCGAGGATGGTGATCCCGCGTTCCTTCTCGAGATCGTTCGAATCCATCGCGCGCTCCTCGACGCGCTGATTGTCGCGGAAGGTGCCGGACTGGCGGAACAGCTGGTCGACGAGCGTGGTCTTGCCGTGGTCGACGTGCGCGATGATCGCCACGTTGCGCAGGTTCATTGGATTGTCCTGAAAAAAGCGAGGGGGGCCCGTACAGGAACCGGGCCATTGTTGCAACGCAGCATCGGGCCGTCGGGCTAGGCTAAATTCCCCGTTCGAGGATTTCGACGGCGCGTTCGACCGCCCTCAGTTCGCTGTGCGCCAGGCGCTCGAGCTTGGTCCGAAGCATCTCGTTGGAGGCCGGATTGCGATTGAGCTCGGCGTTGCCTGCGGGCGTGAGCCGAAGCGCGAGCCGGCGGCGATTGTCGGGATCGGCCTGGCGCTCGATCAGGCCCGTCCGCACCAGTGCATCGACAGACCGGCTGACCGCCGGCGCTCCGCGGCCGAGCGTTGCGGCCACCTGGTTCAACGTGGCCGGCTCGTTGTCGGCAATTGTCGCCAGAAGCTTACGCCGCGCCGTCTCGGCGCGCTCGGCCGGGCCGTCCTCAACCCACTTGTGGGCAACGCTCGTAAAGCGCGCGGCAAGCGCCGCCGGCGTGTGGGAACTGCCAAATTGCTGCACGGCAATTATTTCAACAGCAATAGCATTGCTGTTGTCAAGCAATCGACTCGCTTGCGCATTTCGCACGCCCCGGCAATGCCGAGCGGCATGAGCAAGGCACCGCCACTTCCGCGAACCGTCTGGGTGCTCGGCTTGGTCAGCCTGCTCATGGACCTTTCGAGTGAAATCTATCACGCGCTGCTTCCGGTCTTCATCACTTCGGTGCTGGGACTTCCGGTTCTCGCTCTCGGGGCGATCGATGGCATTGCGGAGGCGACGGCGTCCTTCGGAAAGCTGATATCGGGGCGGCTTTCGGACCGCAGTCGCACGCGCAAGCCGTGGATCCTTCTGGGCTACGGTCTGGCAGCGCTGTCGAAACCCCTGTTCCCGCTTGCGAACGGGGCCGTGCCGATCGCGGCCGCCCGCTTCACTGACCGCATTGGCAAGGGCATTCGCGGTGCGCCGCGCGACGCGATGATCGCGGACGAAACGCCTCCCGAGATTCGCGGCCGCGCGTTCGGGGTCCGGCAGGCGCTGGACACAGTCGGAGCCCTTCTCGCGCCTCTGGCGGCAATGGCCCTGATGTTCGCGCTGGCAGACGACGTCAGATCGGTGTTCTGGATCGCGGTCATTCCAGCCGCGCTGTCGGCCTTGCTGGTCTTGTTCGCCTTGCGGGAAACGCACCCGGCCACGCCGCAGGCGAAGCGCACGCCCCTGTTCCAGGGTTTCCGCGAACTGAACCGCCCAACCAAGCGCCTGCTGGCCGTCGGATTCCTGTTCATGCTTGCGCGATTTTCGGAGAGCTTCCTGATCCTCCGCGGAATGGAACTCGGGCTTTCGGCCGCTTTCTCGCCATTTGCGCTTGTCGTCTTCAACCTCGGCTTCCTGTCGCTCGCCTATCCGGCGGGCGCGCTTAGCGACCGGATGAATCCGAGATCCTTGCTGATGGTCGGCATGGCTGTGCTGATCGTGGGCGATCTGATCCTGGCGGCCGGTTTCGGGCTCGCCGGGCTGACGCTCGGAGTTCTCCTGTGGGGCGCTCACATGGCGCTGACGCAAGGGATCTTCGCCCGGATGATTGCAGACGCCGCTCCCGAGCATTTGCGGGCCACCAGCTTCGGCGCCTTCTATTTTGTCACCGGCATTGCGACGTTGCTGGCCAGCGTCGCCGGCGGCTTGATCTGGGATCGCGACGGATCGAGCGCCACGTTCATCGCCAGCGCGTTCGTCGCGGCGGTCGCCTGGGCAATGCTGACGCTGCTGCCGGACGACAGGCTTCGCGTCAACGCGTGAACTTTTCCCCCGCTTCGGCCTTGTCGAGGAGCAGCTTCGAGAAGCTGAAGTCGGGCTTCATCCGCTCTTCCTGCTGCTTCAGGCCCGCGACGATCTTCGTTAGGCCCTCGATATTGTCAGCCCAGTACATGGGACCGCCTTTGTAGACCGGCCAGCCGTAGCCGTAGACCCAGACAACATCCACGTCCGACGCGCGCTGCGCCATGCCTTCCTCGAGTATCTTCGCGCCTTCGTTGACCATCGGGTAGATCGTCCGTTCGACGATCTCCTCGTCGGAAATCTGGCGCCGCTCGACCCCCTTTTCGGCCGCGAACTTTTCGATGATCTCCTGGACGACCGGCGACGGGCTCGGCCGGCGCTTCTCGTCATAATCGTAGAATCCCGCTCCTTTCTTCTGACCCCAGCGGTCTACGGCACAAAGCGCGTCGCGAACGTTCTCTATGCGGCTGGGATCGCGGTGCCAGCCGATGTCGACCCCGGCGAGATCGGCCATTTGGAACGGTCCCATCGGCATTCCGAAATCGACATGCACCTTGTCGACCTGCGCCGGAGTGGCCCCTTCCAGCAGTAGCTTGGTCGCTTCGACCTGCCGGGGCATCAGCATGCGGTTGCCGATGAAACCGTGGCACACACCCGCGACCACCGGCACCTTCCTGATTCGCTTTCCGAGCTGCATGACGGTGAGAAGCACGTCCGGAGCCGTTTTTTCGCCGCGCACGACTTCGAGAAGCTTCATGACATTGGCCGGAGAGAAGAAGTGCATCCCGACCACGTCCTGGGGCCGCGACGTCGACGCGGCGATCTCGTCGACGTTGAGATAGCTCGTGTTGGAGGCGAGGATCGCGCCGGGCTTCGCGATTGTGTCGAGCCGACGGAAGACCTCCTTCTTGACGTCCATGTTCTCGTAGACCGCCTCGATGATCAGGTCGCAGTCGGCTAGCGCGTCGAAGTCGAGTGTCGGGTTGAGCAAGCCCATAGCCTGTTCCACCTGCTCGCTCGTGAAGCGCCCCTTGGCGGCGCTCGCCTCGTAGTTCTTGCGCATGACGCCGGTGCCGCGATCGAGCGCTTCCTGTCCCATCTCGACGATGGTCACCGGGATGCCGGCCGTGAGGAAATTCATCGAGATCCCGCCGCCCATCGTCCCCGCGCCGATCACGCCTACCTTGCCGATTTCGCGCGGCCGCGTATCCTCTGGCAGGCCGTCGATCTTGGCCGCCTTGCGTTCGGCGAAGAAGAAATATTGCTGGGCCTTCGCCTGGGCGCCGCTCATGAGCTCCATGAACAGCTTGCGCTCTTCGATGACCCCCTCCGCATATGGCTTCTGGGTTGCCACCTGGACCGCACGGATGTTCGCCTCGGGGGCATCGAAGCCCTTGAACCGTCTCGCGTTCTCCTTGCGGAAATCGTCGAAGACGGACTGGTCGATATTCGCGACCCGGTCCTGCCGTTCCGATGATTTGCGCAGCGGGCGGATGTCGTGGACCTCCTCCGCGAAGGCAACCGCGTGCGGCAGCAGATCGCCTTCGATGAGGCGGTCGAGAAGGCCTGCCTCGAATGCTTCCTGGGCGCCGATCGGGTTGCCCGTCGCGCACATCTGAAGCGCTTTCTCGACGCCGGCGACGCGCGGCAGCCGCTGAGTCCCGCCGGCGCCCGGAAGCAGGCCCAGCTTTACTTCGGGCGTTCCAAGCTTCGCCGACGGCACGGCCGCGCGATAGTGACAGCCAAGCGCCACTTCGAGCCCGCCGCCGAGCGCCGTGCCATGGATGGCTGCGACCACGGGCTTGGTGCACGCCTCGATGCGATCCACGACCTGCGGCAGCCAGGGCATGATCGGCGGCTTGCCGAATTCGGTAATGTCGGCGCCCGCGAAGAAGGTCTGCCCTTCGCAGGCGATGACGACCGCCTTCACGCTATCGTCGGCGTCAGCTTCTTCGATGGCCTCGACCAGGCCCTGGCGGACTGCGGCCGACAAGGCGTTCACCGGCGGGTTGTTCGATTCGACGATCAGCACATTGCCGTGGCGCCGCGTGGAAATCGGGTTGGTCACTCAATATTCTCCGATGATCAGGCCGAAGTGCGGCCATAGTCCTGCATTGAAAAGGGATGCGAGGCGGAAAGTCCGCCATCGACGGCAATAGCCTGCCCGTTGACGTAGCTGGCGGCGTCGGACGCCAGGAACAGCGCCACCGAAGCGATCTCCTGGGGCTCGCCCCCGCGCTTCATCGGGTTGAGTCGCCCGATCCGCTGCTCGCGCCCGCTCGACCGCGCCCATTCGTAGAATTGCGCGGTCATCCCCGTTTCGATCAGCCCCGGGCAGATGGCGTTGACGCGCACGTTCGACCCGGCGAGCTGCGTCGCCGCCACCTTCACGAGATTGATCAGCCCGGCTTTCGACGCCGAATAAGCGGCGCCGCCCGCTCCGGCGCGCAAGCCCGCAACGGACGCCGTGCAGATGATGGAGCCGCCGCCCCGGTCCTTCATGTGCGGCGCCGCATATTTGATCAGCAGGAACGGCCCGATCAGGTTTACCTGCAGGATTTCCTGCCAGTCGGCGCTCGATTGGTCGAAGATGCCGGCCATGCCGCCGGAAATTCCGGCGTTGGCGAAAACGATGTCGATACCGCCAAAATCGGCGACGGTCTTTTCAACGAGGGCTTCGACTTCCGCTTCCGACCCGGCGTCGAGCGGGGTGATGCCCTCTCCCGCGGAGCGATCGGCGGCAACTACCGTCGCGCCCTCGCAGCGGAACAGCTCGGCGGTCGCCTTGCCGATGCCCGACGCGGCGCCGGTCACGATCGCCACCTTGTGGTCCAGCATCCCCATCAATTGCTGTCCCGCGGCCGGTGCTTGTCGAATTCGATCTTCGCGATCGCCCGGTTGTGCACTTCGTCGGGGCCGTCGGCGAGCCGCAGGGTGCGTATGTGCGCCCAGCTCATGGCCAGCGGCGTGTCCTGGCTGACCCCCGCGCCGCCGAACGCCTGAACCGCATCGTCAATGACCTTCAGTGCCATTGCCGGCGCCTTCACCTTGATCATGGCGATCTCGGCCTTGGCCGCCTTGTTGCCCGCGCGATCCATCATATCCGCGGCCTTGAGGCAGAGCAGCCGCGTCGCGTCGATCTCCATCCGAGCCTCGGCGATCCGCTGCTCCCAGATGCTGTGCTCCGAAAGGCGCTTGCCGAAGGCGACCCGGCTTTGGAGCCGCTCGCACATCAGAGCCAGCGCCTCCTCGGCCGCGCCGATGGTCCGCATGCAATGGTGGATTCGGCCCGGACCGAGGCGTCCCTGCGCGATCTCGAAGCCGCGGCCCTCGCCGAGCAGAAGGTTGGAAGCCGGCACCCGCACGTCGGCGAGCGCGATCTCCATGTGCCCGTGAGGCGCATCGTCGTAGCCGTAAACGGTCAGCGCGCGCTCGACCGTGATCCCGTCGGACTCGAGCGGCACCAGGATCATCGATTGCTGCTTGTGCGGCGGTGCGCCCGGGTCGGTCTTGCCCATTAGGATCGCCACCTTGCAGCGGGGGTCGCCCGCGCCCGACGACCACCACTTGCGGCCGTTGATCACATAGTCGTCGCGGTCGCGTCGGATCGAGCATTCGATGTTGGTCGCATCGGAGGAAGCGACACCGGGCTCGGTCATCAGGAAGGCCGAGCGGATTTCGCCGCGCATCAACGGCGCAAGCCATTGCTCCTTCTGCTCGCGCGTCCCGTAACGGTGCAGGACCTCCATATTGCCCGTGTCCGGAGCCGAGCAGTTGAAGACCTCGCTGGCCCACGGGATACGGCCCATCTCCTCCGCCGACAGGGCATATTCCAGGTTCGTCAGCTGCTCGCCTTCGAACGCGAAGCTGTCGTCGACCATCGGGACGTTCGGCGCGGGCGGCATGAACAGGTTCCACAGCCCGGCATCGCGCGCTTTCACCTTCAGCTCCTCGATAATGGCGAGAGGCTGCCAGCGATCCCCGTCGCGATGCTGCCCCTGATAATCGGCGATCCGCGGCCGGGCCTGCTCATCGACGAACTCGCGGACGCGGTCGCGGAAATGGGCCTGGCGCTCGGTGAGCTCGAAATCCACGGGACCAAGCGCTGCCAGAAACTGGCGAGCCGCGCCAGTCTTGCGCCTAGGACTTCGGCCGCTCGAGAAGGAAGTTGAGGCGCGCGGTGGCGATCGGCTGGTCTCGCTCCTCCTGCCAGGCGAACGCCTCGACATTGGCGATGCTGGCGCCGAGGCGCTCGATCGTGGCCGTGGCACAGGTCTCCCGCTCAAGCCCCGGACGCAGGTAATCGACGGTCACCGTTACCGGCTTCATCGTCACCGAGTCGTCGTCGAGCGCGTGGGAAAGGCCGCTGAACGCCGCGAACTCGAGGAGGCCGGCGATCGCGCCCCCGTGAAGGTTGCCGGGGCGGCCCACGACATCGTCGCCATAGGGCATCACCACGAGCATCGATCCGTGCTGGACTTCGAAGCGGAGGTTCAGAAGGCGGGCATAGGGCGGGATTTCACGCACGACGCGCTTCTAGAGCACCGTTATGGTGCCGCAACACCTTCAATTCAGCCCTTGCTCTTGTATCCGCACAGCGTCCCGAGGACGAAACAGGTGAAGAGCGCGAGCTGCACCTTCCCTTCCGGGTCGCTCCACCCGAAATAGGTGGATCCCCAGCCGAAGAGCGCAACGAACATCGCAAGTCCGAGCCCAACCAGCATCTTACCGAACTCCCCCCTTCCCGTTTCAACGAGACATACTCCGGGACGATCGGCATCATGCGCGGCGACGGTAAAGAGAGTGTAAAGCTTGCCGCGCAGCCGGAAGGCAGCCATAGGCGCGACCATGAAAGCGCGCGTTTTCATCACCCTCAAACCCGGCGTACTCGACCCCCAGGGCAAAGCGATTCACCATGCGCTCGAGGGCCTGGGCTTTTCCGGCGTCAACGACGTTCGCGCGGGCAAGCTGATCGAGCTCGACATCGAGGAGGGCACGAGCGATTCGGATCTCGAAGCCATGTGCCGCAAGTTGCTCGCCAACACCGTCATCGAGAATTTCCGGATAGAGCGAGGGGCATGACGTGAAGACGGCGGTGATCGTCTTTCCAGGGTCCAACTGCGATCGCGATCTTGCCGTAGCTCTCGAGCAGATAACGGGCCGCGCCCCGGCGATGGTCTGGCACAAGCAAACGGAGCTGCCGGACGGAGTCGGCTTCGTCGGTCTTCCCGGCGGCTTCTCATACGGAGATTATCTGCGCTCCGGCGCCATGGCTGCGCGCTCCCCGATCATCCGCGCCGTGGTCGATGCGGCCGACCGCGGAGTGCCGGTGCTGGGGGTCTGCAACGGATTCCAGGTCTTGACGGAAACGGGGCTGCTGCCCGGCGCGCTGATGCGCAATGCGGGCCTCAATTTCGTGTCGCGGCCGGTCGCGCTTACGGTCGAGAACAACCAGACCTTGTTCACCAGCGGCTACGAGAGGGGTGAAATTATCCGAATCCCGGTCGCGCATCACGACGGCAATTTCCAGGCTGACGAAGCAACGCTCGATCGCCTGGAAGATCAGGGCCGAGTTGCGTTCCGCTACGCGGAAGAGGTCAATGGCTCATCGCGCGCAATCGCGGGCATCCTCAACGAGACGGGCAACGTGCTCGGAATGATGCCTCACCCCGAACGCGCGATCGAACCGGCGCACGGAAGCACCGACGGGAGACGGCTGTTCGAAGGGATATTGGAGACGGTAGCCTAGTCGCCGCGACGAAGCGGCAGCTTCTGGCATCCAAGATCGCTCGGCGGAAGCACGCACAGGAAGGCGCGATCGGGTCCGGGCGTTTCCCGGATCACCATGCGGCGCTCCATCGTCATCGGATTCTGAAGGATTAGGATGGTCGTCGCCGAAGCGGGCGCCGCGGCGGAAGCGGCAAAGGCGATTCCAAGAATCCAGTACGACCGCATTTTAAAAGTCCCCCGTCGATGGCTCTAGCGTCCGCCCCAGCTGCTGAACAGCCAGTGAATGCGCTTTGAGCAAAAGCCTGTATCGCTTACCTGATCGGTAGCGCGCCCGTAGCTCAGTTGGATAGAGCACGAGACTTCTAATCTTGAGGCCGCAGGTTCGAATCCTGCCGGGCGCGCCAGTCTTCGTCAGCCGACGAGCTTGCCGGGATTCATCAGCCGCTGGGGGTCGAGCGCCTGCTTGATCGCCCGCAGGGCGGCGAGATCGCCGGGCGCCGCCAAGCGCTCCAATTCCGCCCGCTTCATCTGGCCGATTCCATGCTCCGCGGAGATGGAGCCGCCGGCGGCGGTGACGAGGTCGTCGACGAAACGGGTGATCGCCGGGGCCTCGCGCTGGTGCCAATCCGCCGTGGACCGGCTGCCGGCGCGAACGTGAAAGTGAAGATTGCCATCGCCCAAATGCCCGAACGCGCTGGCGATGCTTCCCGGAAAGGCGGATTCGACGGCGGCTTTCGCCGACACCAGGAATCCCGGCATGTCGGCGACGGCGACAGAGATGTCATGCGCTGTCGAGGGTCCTTCGCTCCGCTCGGCTTCCGAGATCGAATCCCGGATTCGCCACATGGCTTCGGCCTGCGCTTCGGAGGCGCTGACGGTCGCATCTTCGACCAATCCGCGCTCCAGCGCGCTGGCCAGAAGCGACTGGAGGAGTTCGGCGGGCTCGACGTGGGCGCTTGTCGACGTGGCCTCGACGAGAACGTGCCAGCGATGCTCGCCGGCGAGGGGGCTTCGCGTGTCCGGGATGTGCTTCAGCACCAGCGCCAGCGAATCCCCCGGAATCAGCTCGAACCCTTCGATCCTATCGGTCCTCGATTCGAAGTCCCTGAGCACCGACAGCGCGGTTTCGGGATCGCGAACGCCCACCCAGGCGACGGCGCGGGCGTGCGCCGCCGGCACGAGCTTGAGCGCCGCAGCGGTGACGATTCCGAGGGTGCCTTCGGCCCCGATTAGCAGCTGGTCGAGATTATAGCCCCGATTGTCCTTCTTGAGCCCGGACAGCCCGCTGTGGATGGACCCGTCCGGAAGCACCGCTTCGAGCCCCGCCACGAGCGAGCGCATCGTTCCGAAACGAAGCACCTGCGTTCCGCCCGCGTTCGTCGAAACCAGCCCGCCGACCGTGCAGCTGCCGCGAGCGCCCAAAGTCAGTGGAAAGCGGCGGGCGACCGCCGCGGCCTGCTCGTGAAGGTTCGCCAGGATCATGCCGGCTTCGGCAATCGCCATATTATGTTCGGCGCTGATCGACCGCAGCCTGTTCATCCGCCGCAGCGACAGGATCAGCGCCGACCCGTCCTCCGGCGGAGTTGCCCCTCCGACCATCGAGGTATTTCCGCCCTGCGGGACGAGCGGCACGTCGTATTTCCCGGCGAGGCTGACGATTGCCGCGACCTCTTGGGTGGACGCGGGCGACAGAATTGCACTCGCCCGGCCGCTGTAACGACCACGCCAGTCGCTGAGCCACGGCTCGATATCGGACGCGTCGGTGGTCGCCGCCTTCGCGCCGAAGCGCGAGCGGACATCGTCGATCAAGCGTGCCTGAGGATCGCTGTTCACCGCGGCAGCTTGGCATTGGCGCCTCCGCGCTGCAAACCTGAGCAAATGGACACGCGCCCCCGCATTACCCTCGTCGTCGCCCGCGCGGTCAACGGCGTCATCGGACGGGGCGGCAAGCTGCCGTGGCATATCCCTGCCGACCTCAAGCGGTTCAAGGCGGTCACGATGGGCTCGGCAATGGTCATGGGCCGCAAAACCTTCGAGAGCCTGCCGGGCGTGCTGCCGGGCCGGCGGCACATCGTGCTAACCCGCGACCGCTTCTGGTCGGCAGACGGGGCCGAAGTCGCTCACACGGTCGACGAGGCGCTCCAGAGGGCGCAGCCGGAAAGGGTGTCCGTGATAGGCGGCGCGGAGATCTTCGAGCTGTTCCTGCCGCTCGCCGAGCGCATAGAGCTCACTGAAGTGCTTGAGGAATTCGAGGGGGACACCGTCATGCCGGATCCGCGCCTTTGCGGATCGTGGAAGGAAACGGCGGTCGAGACCCACGCGACCGCTGACGGGCAGCCGCCGTTCCGTTTCGTGACGCTGGACCGCGCCTAGGCGTCCAGTATCGCGTCGATGGCGGCGGCGACGTCCTCGACGGGCGCCATGCCGTCGATGCGGCGAACGAGGCCGCGCTCTTCGTAGTACGGGAGGATCGGCGCCGTCTTGGCGCGATATTCGGCGAGACGAGTCCGCACCGTGTCTTCATTGTCATCGGGCCGCCGCTTGAACTCGGTGGAACCGCAAACGTCGCAAACGCCCGGCACCGTCGGGAGCTTATATTTATCGTGATAGGGCGCGCCGCACCGCGCGCAGCTGAAACGGCCGGTGATCCGTTCGACGAGCGCATCCTCGTCGACGTCGAGCTCGATCACATGGTCGAGTGTGCGCCCGCGCTCGGAAAGCAGCAGGTCGAGCGCTTCGGCTTGCGCGCGCGTGCGCGGGTAGCCGTCGAAGATCGCTCCGCTCGTGCCGATCGAGTCGAGATGCTCGCCTATCAGCGCGCTCACTATGGCGTCGCTGACGAGCTCGCCAGCGTCCATGACCGCCTTGGCCTTGAGGCCGACCGGCGTGCCCTGAGCGACGGCTGCGCGAAGCATGTCGCCGGTGGACAGCTGCACCATTCCCCGCGTCGCTTCCAGCCGCGCCGCCTGCGTGCCCTTTCCCGCCCCAGGCGGGCCAAGCAGGATGATATTCATGTGCCGGTGCCCCTCGCGTCGGCTGATCAGCGGCGACGGCCGCTCTTGAGCTTCGCCTTCTTGATCAGATTGCCATACTCATGGGCAATCAGGTGGCTCTGGATCTGGGTTACCGTGTCCATCGTCACGTTGACGACGATCAGCAGGCTGGTGCCGCCGAGATAGAAGGGAAGTCCCGCTTGTGCGAACAGGAATTCCGGCACGAGGCAGATCAGCGCGAGGTAGATCGAGCCGATGACGGTCACACGCGTGAGCAGGTAATCGAAATAATGCTCAGTCGCCTTGCCGGGGCGGATACCCGGGATGAAGCCGCCGTGCTTCTTCAAATTCTCGGACGTTTCCTCGCTGTTGAATTGAACGGCGGTGTAGAAGAACGTGAAGAAGATGATGCCGGCGCCGTACACCAGCATGTACAGCGGGCTGCCGTGCTGCAGGTAGGTGCTGACGGTGATGAGCCAGTCGCTCGTCGTGCTGTCCGGGTTCACGCCGTTACCGGCCCACTGGATCACGGTCAGCGGCATCAGCAGCAGCGAGGACGCGAAGATCGGCGGGATGACGCCGGCGGTATTGATCTTGATCGGCAGGTGCGAACGCTCCTGCTGCATCAGGCCGCGCGCGGTCTGGCGCTTGGGATATTGGATGAGGACCCGCCGCTGGGCCCGCTCCATGAAGCAGATGAAGCCGACGAGGCCGAGCGCCAGCAGCACGATTCCGACGACCAGCATCGGATCCATCGTGCCCGTGCGACCGCCCTCGAACAGCTGGGCGATCGCCTGCGGCAGCCGCGCGACGATGCCGGCCATGATGATCAGCGAAACGCCGTTGCCGATGCCGCGGCTGGTGATCTGCTCGCCGATCCACATCAGGAAGAGCGTTCCGCCGACGAGGCTGATGGTGCCCGCCATTTCGAACACGAGGCCGGGCTCGACTACGGCCTGGATGCCCTGGCGGACCGATTGGGATTCCAGCCCGCGGACGACCATGAATCCCTGGACCAGCACCAGCGCGACCGTGAGATAGCGCGTGTACTGATTGAGCTTCTTGCGGCCCGTCTCGCCTTCTTTCCTAAGCGCCTGCCACGGTCCGTACATCGTCGCTCCGAGCTGAACGACGATGGACGCGGTGATGTAGGGCATCACCCCCAGGGCAATCACGCTCATGCGCTCGAGCGCACCGCCCGAGAAGGTGTTGAAGACGTCCAGGATGCCGCCGCTCTGCGTTTCGAACAGCGCCGCCATGGCCGCCGGATCGACACCCGGAATCGGCACGAACGAAAGGAATCGGAACAGGATCAACGCGCCAAGCGTGAACCACAGGCGCTTCTTGAGCTCGGTCGCCTTGGAGAAGTTCGCAAGGCTGATGCTGGAAGCGAGTTGTTCGGCTGCGGATGCCATTCGGTCGAATTCCTCTAAACGGTCCCGCGCATATAAGCGGGTTTGCCGTCATTGCGAGGAGCGTAGCGACGAAGCAATCCGGGCGAATGAAAGCCGGATTGCTTCGCGTCGCTCGCAATGACGATTAAGCCTCGGCCTTCGCCTTGGCCTTGGCACTGCCCTTTTTAGCCGCGGCGAGCTCGGCCGCGTTCTTTGGCTCGATGATCTCGACCGATCCGCCAGCTTTCTCGACAGCTTCGCGAGCGCCCTTCGAAATGCCCGCTACGCGAACGGCCAGCTTCGCCTTCAAGTCGCCCTTGCCGAGCAGACGCACGCCGTCCTTGCCGCCGCGAGCCAGGCCTGCTGCCTTCAAAGCGTCATGGTCGAGCGTGCCCTTGCCTTCGATCCTGCCGGCGTCGATCGCCTTCTGGATCGCGCCGATGTTCACTTCGGCGTAGTCCTTCGCGAAGGGATTGTTGAAGCCGCGCTTCGGCAGCCGCATGTGGAGCGGCATCTGGCCGCCTTCGAAGCCGTACACGGAAACGCCCGAACGGCTCTTCTGGCCCTTCTGGCCGCGACCCGCCGTCTTGCCCTTGCCGGAACCGATTCCGCGGCCGACGCGCATGCGCGCCTTCCGCGCGCCCTCATTATCTCGAAGTTCGTTGAGTTTCATGTTCTTGCACTCGCTTTCGCTTTTGTCGCGCTGCGCCCGGTGCGGGCGCGGTTGGTTTAGAGCTGCTCGACGTTCACCAGATGCTGGACCTTGCGAACCTGACCGAGCACTTCGGGCGTGCCTTCCACTTCAACGCTGCGGTTCAGCTTGTTGAGCCCGAGACCTACCAGCGTCGCGCGCTGGGTCTTGTCGCGGCGGATCGGCGAACCGGTCTGCGTGATCTTGATCTTCGCCATCACTCTTACTCCGTGATCGCTTCGGCCTGGGCCTCGGCTTCGGCAGCGCTTGCGCCGCCACGGCCGAGCAGGTCCGCGACCTTCTTGCCGCGCCGCTGGGCCACCGAGCGCGGGCTCGTCTGCTCCTTCAGCGCCTCGAAGGTCGCGCGGATCATGTTGTACGGGTTGGACGTGCCGACCGACTTGGTCACGACGTCGGCAACGCCGAGGCTTTCGAAGATCGCGCGCATCGGGCCGCCGGCGATGATCCCGGTGCCGGCCGGAGCGGAGCGGAGCGTCACCCGCCCTGCGCCGAAATGGCCAAGTCCGTCATGATGCAGCGTGCGGCCGTCGCGCAGCGGAACGCGGATCATCGCCTTCTTCGCTGCAGCGGTTGCCTTGCTGATCGCTTCCGGGACTTCGCGAGCCTTGCCGTGGCCGAAGCCGGCGCGGCCCTTGCCGTCGCCGACGATGACCAGCGCCGCGAAGCCGAAGCGCTTGCCGCCCTTCACGGTCTTGGAGACGCGGTTGATGTGGACGAGCTTCTCGATGAGCTCCTCGCCCCCGTCGTCGTCACCGCCGCGTCCGCGCCGATCGTCGCGCCGCCCACGGCCACCGCGATCGCCGCCGCC
>JAEZIO010000081.1 GCA_023436615.1 Pseudomonadota bacterium
CGAACAGCGCATCGATGACGAGCGCCGAAGGGTCCGTGTTTTCCCCGAGCGCCTCGACAACACCGAACTGGGACCGAGCCCATTTCGCAGCATCGCTCTTCGGCTCGCCGAGCGCCGCGACCCGCACGGGAATCCCGCGGGCGGCGAGATGCCGGGCCGCGACAAAGCCGTCGCCGCCGTTGTTCCCGGGTCCGCACAGCACCAGCGCCGGCAACGGGCCCGCGAACCGAAGCGCCCCCTCGGCGAGCGCCGCCCCCGCCCGCTCCATCAACGTCTCAACCGATGCGCCCGCGGCGATGGCTGCTTCTTCGGCGGCGCGCATGGCTTGCGCAGTGAGGATCGGACGCCCCGGCATAAGGCAGCCTTTAGCGCAGGCGCGTCGCCAGTCGCCACCATTCGCGCGGAACACCCTCGGCGGCATGGTCGCGCGCGGCCTGATCCGAAAAAAGCGCGACGCAGGTCGCGCCGCTGCCCGACATCCGTACGCATTGCGCTCCGGGCTGTGCGGACAGCCAGGCGATCACGCTCGCGATTTGCGGCGCAAGCGTAATTGCCGCCTGCTCGAGGTCGTTGCGGCCGTGCCGCCAGTCGGCAAGCGTCCCCCGGTCGTAACCGTCCCACCGCGCGAAGACCTCGGCCGTAGGGAGCGTCTCCCGCGGATTCACGAGCAGGACCTGGGTGCCCGCAAGGTTGAGCTCCGCGAGCTCGAGCTCGTCGCCACGGCCGCGCCCCTGCATCGTCGTCGAGTGCACGCATGCCGGAACGTCCGCTCCGAGCTCGGAGGCAATGGTCTCCAGGCGCTCCATCGGCCAGTGGAGGTCCCACATTCTGTTGAGCAAACGAAGGACGGCGGCCGCATCGGCGGAGCCACCGCCAAGCCCCGCCGCGACCGGCAAGGTCTTTTCGAGATGGATCGCCGCGCCTGCCCTGCTTCCGCTCGCGTCCTGAAACGCCTTAGCCGCACGGACGACGAGATTGTCCGCGCCGGCAAGCGCTTCGCCGAATTCTCCTGAGAGGCTGAGAGAGATCCCGTCCGCGAGGTCGGCGGCGACTGTGTCGCCATCTTCGCAAAAGGCGAAGACGGTTTCGATGTCGTGGTAACCGTCCGCCCGCTTGCCGCGCACGTGAAGAGCCAGGTTGACCTTCGCGTACGCGGTCTCGCGATCATCGCTCAACGCGCGGCCGTCGCCTGGGTCAGGCCGGACTCGATCTTCGCCTTGATGCGCGCGCTGTCGTCAGCTTCAGCCGTGGCAAGCGCTGCCTGCCAGGCAAAGCGCGCTTCGAAGCGGCGACCGGCGGCAAAGAGCGCGTCGCCCAGATGCTCCTGGATCTCTGCCTGCGCGGGATCGCCAATGGCCGCCCGCTGAAGCACCTCGATCGATTCGTCGATTCGACCGCGCTTGTACAGCGCCCAGCCGAGCGAATCCGTGATCGAAGCATCGTCGGGCGCAAGCTCGCTTGCCTTACGGATCATCGCCTCGGCCGAATCGAGGTCCTCGCCATGCTCGAGCTTCGCGTAGCCGAGAAAATTCAGGATCAACGGCTCGTTCGGTGCCAGCGTCGTCGCCCTCGAAAGCACCGCCTTCGCTTCAGGCCAACGCCCCGCCGTTTCGAGCGCGCTCGCCTGAAGAAGCAGCACCGGCCACACCCGCGTCGTGCCTGCCTTGGTGAAACGATCGACCGCCTGCGCGTAGGCCGCAGCGGACTCGGCGTGGCGGTCCAGCTCGCCAAGGACGTCCCCGAGCCGGGCATAGTCGTCGCCGGTCGCGCCGGGTCGGTTCACGGCGGCCTGCGCCAGCGCGAGAGCCTCGGAAAAGCGCTTGGCATCGATCAGCGCGCGAGCCTGGGCGTCGACCGCCTCGGGCTTCAGGGGATCGTCCGCCGAAACCGAGGCCAAGGCATTCAGGGCATCGGCGAGACGACCGTCGTCGGCCAGCAGATTGCCCAGGACAATCGCTGCGGAGCTGCTGTCCGGCGCTGAGAATCGAGCGATCTGCGCGATGTTCGCGGGCGTCGCCGTCGAGCTTTCCTGCGACCGCCGCATTTCGAGCGCGAGCGCGATCAGCTGCTCCGAAAAAGCTTCGGCGGAGCTGTCGATCATCAACCGCTTCAGCCGTCCTTGCTCCAGGGCCTGCCGGATTGCTGTCGTATCTCCCGAGATGCCCTCGAGCATCGCCAGCGCGCGCGGCCTGTCCCCCGCGGCCGCGAAGCCGCCGGCGAGCGCCAGCCGAACGCGATATTCGCGAGGCCCGGCAACACCGATCGCGCGCCGCGCATAAGGTTCTGCCTCGGTCGTTCTTCCAAGCTTGAGGAGGATCAACGCGCTCTGCTCGTCCACGAACGGCGCCAGAGCACTGGTCCGCGGAACTGCCGCAAAGGCCGCCAGCGCTTCGCCGGCGTTTCGGCGCTCCGCGGCATTCCACCCGCGGATGAGCGGCTCCCAGAAACCCAGGTCGGCTCCGCCCGCGGCGCCGCCGAGCAGGCGAATCGCTTCGGCATCGTTGCCGCGTCGAAGGGCGTCCGCGACGAGCAGGAGCTTCGAGTTCACCGACAACTGGGTGGCTGGCAATTGTCGGATGAGCTGAAGCGCGAGCTTCGTGTCGCCGGCGCTGATCGCCTCGGAAACCGCGCGCTGGCGAAGGTCGGTATCGTTAGAGCTCGAAGCGAGCCGCGCATAAATGCCCGCGGCCTCGGCATGATTGCCGCTGATCGCGGCCGCCCGTGCAGCGACATAAGCGCTCGCCGGGTCGCTCGGGACGGTCGCAACCCGCGCCACGGCCGGAGAGCCCGCCGCCAGGGCGATCAATAGCGCGAGAGTGCTACATGTTCGGATAATTCGGGCCTCCGCCGCCTTCGGGCACGACCCAGTTGATGTTCTGGGTCGGGTCCTTGATGTCGCAGGTTTTGCAATGGACGCAATTCTGGGCATTGATTTGCAAGCGCGCCTTCCCGCCCTGCTCGACGAACTCGTAAACGCCCGCCGGACAATATCGCTGCTCCGGCCCGCCGTAGTCCGCGAGGTTCACCTCGACCGGTATGGCGGCATCCTTGAGCGTCAGATGAACCGGCTGGTTCTCTTCGTGGTTCGTGTTGGACACGAAAACCGACGACAAGCGATCGAAGGTGATCACCCCGTCCGGCTTCGGATAGTCGATCGGCCGAACCGCGTCCTTGCGCCTTAGCGTCTGGTGGTCACCGTGACGGTGCCGCAGAGTCCACGGCATGCGAATGCCGAGGTGCGCAAGCCACATGTCCAAGCCGGCGTAGAGCGTCCCGGCAAAGCCGCCCCAGCGCGACACCGCCGGCTGCGCGTTGCGGACGGTTTTCAGCTCCTTCGCGATCCAGCTCGAATGGAGCGCTTTGGGATAGGCGTCGAGCCGATCGCCGCTCTTGTCGGCGGAGATGGCTTCGAACGCGGCTTCTGCGGCCAGCATTGCCGATTTCATCGCCGTGTGGGTGCCCTTGATTCGCGGCACGTTCACGAAGCCCGCCGAACAGCCGATCAGCGCTCCGCCGGGGAACACCAACTCCGGAATCGCCTGGTACCCGCCTTCATTGATCGCTCTCGCGCCGTAGGACACGCGGCGTCCGCCCTCGATCTCGGCGCGAATCGCCGGATGGGTCTTCCAGCGCTGGAATTCCTCGAACGGTGAAAGATAGGGATTCTCGTAATCGAGAGCGACGACGAAGCCCAGCGCGACCTGTCCGTGCTCCTGGTGATAGAGGAAGCCCCCGCCCCACGCGTCGTCTAGCGGCCAGCCTTGCGTGTGAATCACTCGCCCGGGCTTATGTTTCTCCGCAGGAACGTCCCATAACTCCTTGACCCCAAGGCCATAAACCTGCGGACCGCTCTGCTTGCGCAGATCGAATATGCGAGTCAGTTCTTTCGTCAGGTGACCGCGAGCGCCCTCGGCGAAAAAGGTGTAGCGCGCGTGCAGCTCAATCCCCGGCTGGTAATCCGGACGATGACTGCCGTCGCGTGCGACCCCCATGTCGCCGGTTGCAACACCCTTTACCGAGCCATCGTCGCTGAACAGGATCTCGGCGGCGGCGAAGCCGGGGAATATCTCGACTCCGAGCTCTTCCGCCTGCCCGGCAAGCCAGCGGCAGAGATTGCCGAGGCTCAACGTGTACGTGCCCTTGTTGTGCATGAACGGGGGCAGCAACAGGTGCGGCATCGCCCACTTGCGGGCCTTGGTCAGGATCCAGTGATGGTTCTCCGTCACGGGCACGGTCAGCGGAGCGCGCTTGTCCTTCCAGTCGGGGATGAGCTCGTCGAGCGCACGGGGGTCGACGACCGCTCCCGACAGGATGTGCGCGCCGACCTCGCTCCCCTTTTCGAGTACGCAGACGGCGATTTCGCGGCCGGCGTCGGCGGCGAGCTGCTTGAGACGAATTGCCGCCGCAAGCCCCGCCGGCCCCGCTCCGACGATCACCACGTCGTACTGCATCGACTCCCGTTCGCTCACATTCTCTCCTCTTGGCGCGCTTGCGGGGCGTTTCGGCTCTCTATGGCGCAGCGAATTCCTTGACGCCACCGCCAATGGTGGAGGAGACTCGGCCAATGGGTGGGCCCGGCGTCGCGATGGACAAACGCGAAGCCGCCAACGCGTTGCGTTGGTGGCTGGAGATGGGCGTCGACGTCGCGACCCAGGAAAATCCTCGCAACTGGCTGGAACGCGCGCCGCCGATGCCGGCGCCGGTCCGTGAGCCCGCCGCCACAGCTCCCCCTTCCGACTCGCTCGACATGTTCCGCGAATGGCTCGTCACGAGCTCCGATGCTCCTTTGGCATCGCCCGGCGCGCGAGCGGTTCGCCCTCACGGCGCAGAGGCTGCCGAAGTCATGCTCCTGTCCGAAGCGCCGACGCGCGACGAGCTCGCGGCAGGGCTGCCGATCGGCGGCGATGCGGCTGTGCTGATGGAACGCATGTTGGCCGCCATCGGCATGGCCGGAAAGGCGTACAGCGCCAACCTTGCCTGCTTCCATTCGCCGGGAACGCGCCTGACGGAGCAACAGCTCGAGGCCTGCGCGACCGCCGCTCGCCAGCACGTTGCGCTGGCCCGGCCGCGCCGGTTGCTGCTGCTCGGAGACATTCCCTGCCGCGCACTGCTCGGCAAGCCGCTTCTCCAGGCGCGCGGCCACATTCACAAAATCGAAGGCGTTCGGACGGTAGCGACATTCCATCCGCGCCAGTTGCTCAAGCGACCGTCGGACAAGGCGCTCGCGTGGAAAGATCTGTTGTTGCTGACCGAGGAGACGCCGTGACCATTTTCGTTCTTGGAATTGCCGCCGCAGTTTCCGCTGCAGGGCAACCCGCGAACGACCCGCTTGCCCCGTTGCCGCATGCGCAGCCTCCCGTCGCCAACACTCCGCAAGCGCCGCCCGCGCAGGCTGGAGTCGCAGCCCCCGTTGCGAAGCCGATCGTGGTGCCGCAAGACTGGCGCGGCGTCTTCAACGCGATCCGCGCCCGCGACTGGACAGGCGCCCAGGCTGGTATCGCGGCGCTACCGCCAGGCATTCTCACGCCGGTCGCGAAAGCCGAGCTTTATACCGCCAAAGGCTCGCCGACGGTCGAATTGCCAAGGCTGCAGGCGCTTCTCGCCGAGGCTCCCGACCTGCCCGACGCTGACCAGATCGCACGACTGGCCGCCACGCGCGGAGCGACGAGCGTGCCGCTCGTAATCCCGCAGCGGCCAGTCATCACCTTTGCTTCTGCCCCGCGCCGCTATCGAGCGAAGCCGGTGAGCGGCGAGCCGATTGCAGACGCCTTGCGGTCGCAGCTCGACACCTTCGTGAAAGCAGACGACGCCGCCAACGCGGAAGCGACCTTCCTTGCCCAGGCGCCCTATTTGTCGGCTGATGCGCGTGCGGAAGCCGCGCAGCGCATCGCCTGGGCATATTATTCGAGCGGCCGCGACTTCGACGCCAGGCGGGTGGCGGATTATTGGCGCGCCGGCGCCGGGGGCGAGTGGAGGTCGCAGGCGGCCTGGGTATCGGGCCTTGCGTCCTGGCGGCTCGGCGACTGCAATTCCGCCGCGACCGCGTTCCGCGAAGTCGGGGCCACCGCGACGCAGCGCGAGCTTTCGGCCGGCGGCTATTATTGGGCCGCCCGCGCGGAACAGGCGTGCCGGCGGCCGCAGGCGGTCCAGCCCCTGCTGAAGGCCGCCGCGTCCTCACCCGAAAGTTTCTACGGCCTGATCGCGCGCGAGACCCTGGGCACCACGACGAAGATCCGGCCGGCGGCTCCGGTTTCGACCGCCGCGGTGGAACGAATTCCGAACGTCCGCCGCGCCCGCGAACTTGCCGCGATCGGGGAAACCGCGCTCGCCGAAGAAATGCTGCGCCACCAGGCCCGCATCGGCTCGCCCGCGGACCATGTCGCGTTGCTGGAAGTCGCGAAGCAGCTCAACCTCGCCGGCGCGCAGTTCTGGCTGGCGACGAACGGCCAGCGCGGAGTCCGTGTCGACGCCGCGCACCGCTATCCCCGCCCGGCCTGGACTCCGATCCGCGGCTGGCGCGTCGATCCCGCGCTCGCCTTCGCCCACATCGCGCAGGAATCCAATTTCAGGGCGGGAGCGGTGAGCCCCGCCGGCGCGGTGGGACTGATGCAGGTGATGCCTGCGACGGCCTCGTCGATCGCCGCCTCCAATGGGCTCGGATATTCGCTTTCCAACCTGTTCGACCCCACGCTGAATCTGGAGTTCGGGCAGAGCTTCATCGAGCGAATGCGCAACTCGGCCTACACGGGCGGCCAGCTTCCGAAGGTCATCGCGTCGTACAACGCCGGGCCGCTGCCCGTCGGCCGCTGGGCGGCTATTCCCGACAAGGGTGACCCAATCCTGTGGATCGAGAGCATCCCTTATTGGGAGACGCGTTACTACGTGCCCGCGGTCCTCAGGAACCTCTGGGTTTACGAGGGGCTCGACGGCGCAGGTCAGAAGTCGCTCAAGGCGCTGGCCCAGCACCGCTGGCCGGCACTGCTGGCTTCCCGATAGCTGCAAGCAGTCTCGCGCTTATTGAAAACAGACTTTTGCCGACATGAGTTTGAGGGTGTGTCGTAAGCGTTTCTTTTGAACTGAGGATTGTTTAGGCCGCGACCGATGGTTCGCCAATACTTCAGACAAAAGCGCGCGCTCGTGACGGGCGGCGCGGGTTTCCTTGGGTCTCACTTGTGTGAGCGCCTCATCGATGCGGGCCAAGAGGTCCTCTGCGTCGATAACCTGTTCACCGGCACCCGCAGGAATATCGCGCATCTGCTCAACAACCCGGCGTTCGAGTTCATGCGCCACGACATCACCTTCCCCCTCTTCGTGGAAGTGGATGAGATCTATAATCTCGCCTGTCCGGCATCGCCGGTCCATTATCAGCACGACCCGATACAGACCACGAAGACGAGCGTTCACGGAGCGATCAATATGCTCGGCCTCGCCAAGAGGCTGAACGTCCCCATCCTCCAGGCCTCGACGAGCGAGGTCTATGGCGACCCTAGCGTCCATCCCCAGCCAGAGGATTATTGGGGGCACGTGAACCCGATCGGGAGCCGAAGCTGCTACGATGAGGGGAAACGGTGCGCCGAGACGCTCTTCTTTGATTATCACCGCCAGCTCAACCTGAAGATCAAAGTCGCGAGGATTTTCAATACCTACGGACCGCGGATGCACCCGAACGACGGGCGAGTAGTGTCGAACTTCATCGTGCACGCGCTCCAGGGCATTCCGATCACCATCTACGGCGACGGCAGCCAGACGCGCAGTTTCTGCTACGTCGAGGATACGATCGACGGCCTACTCCTGCTGATGAGGTCTCCGGACCGGGTCACGGGGCCGATCAATATCGGCAATCCGCGGGAAATGACGGTAAAGGAGCTTGCGAAAGAGATCATCGAAATGACGGGATCCAACTCTGAGTTGGAGATTTGCGATCTTCCCGCGGACGATCCGAAACAGCGCCAGCCTGACATCAGGCGCGCCCGCGACGTGCTGGGCTGGGAACCGAAGACAAGCTTGAGCGACGGCCTGAGCAGGACGATCGAATATTTCCGGAATTTGCTGAGCAGCGAGACGGAAAAAGTCACTGCCTAACCACGTATTCGCGTGTCGGTTTTCACGATTTCGGAAGACACGTAATAGCGGCCCGCGGTCTCAACGAAGGTCTGGGTTTATGAGGGACTCGCGAACCACGGCACGCCATCGCTCATCGCGATCGCGCAATATCGCTGGCCCCTATGCTGGAACGTCGCTAGTCGAGGCCTAACCCTTGGGCGGTTGTTTCTTAGCGCGGGCTTGCGACGGCCGCGGAACTGACAGGCGGAAGGGGGCGTAACCAAGCCGGCTCAACGGGCGGCAGTGGCCTTAGCCATGGAGGCTCCGCTGTGGACGATGAGTCCTTCCCGACCGGCTCGTCGGATTGCGGCGATTGTGGCGCCCTCCCCTCCTCGCCCGGAGGTTCACTCGGTCGAATGTTGGCGTGGGTTTGAGGCGAACGCGCGTTGCCTTCGCTCAGCTTGGTTGGAGCGATAGTTGTGGCAAGTAGCCCCGCCGATGACCTTCTCTCGAGCGGTTCGGACCGTTGGGTTGAACTGCGAAGCGGCGGCGCGGCCGGGCGGATGCTCTCTACTGAACGGCTTTCGACGGGCCGGTGCCGCGCCACAGTAAGCTTGTCGGCGTCGTTAGCGACAGCATAAGTGACGATCTTATCCCCGTTGTGCGTGTCAGGGCTGTCTTCGGATCCGGCACGGGCCATTGCAGGGCCGAAGGCGAGGTCCTGTGGGTGGTCGGCGTTCGCGTCGATGATGAATTGCTCGATATTGGTGAAAGGCTCGGACACGAGGGGTGGGAGCAGCACGATGAGCGCAATAACAGCAATTCCGAGTGATGCGCTTACAAAGAGATTAACTCGGCGATGCGAAGGAGCCGCAAACATTAAATTGTGCGCAAGCTCCCAGTTGATGCGCTGCCTGTCGTAAGCGGCGCGCTTATCGGGTGCCCCTATAACCGCGTAGGCAGCGGTGATGTCGCGCACCCGAGATGAGGCGGCAGCCGATGGATTTGAGTCTGGATGATAGCGACGCATGAGTTCCAAGTAAGCCGCGCGAATGTCGGCTGCTGGAGAACTCGGCGCGACTCCGAGAGTGGCGTAGTAGTTCGGCAGCATAATTCCCCCCGTCGGGGCATCTTACGCGAGATTGGCGACTGATCAATGTGACGGCGAGCGTGGCCGCGGTGCCATTTGATGCGGAGGGGATGTAAGCAACGAAGATCGAAGGCGACCACGTCTCGGAATGGCATGGCCTGTTATTGTCGTGACGTTGTCCGCGACCATGAGGCCGCATCTCAATGCCGCTTCTTAAAAGCCTACAATTGCGCTGAAGGAACTTAACAATCGGGTCGAGGTCCCCGCTTGTACCAAGCGTACATAAACGCGAGGAGCAGCCCGACCAATATGCCAGCAATAAAAATTACAACGTGCATATAACGCCTCATCAACCGCGCGCGAGAAGACCGTGAACGAGTGCAGCTGTGGACCCTGTGGAAATCATTAGCAGCTTATGTCGTCTTTGGCTAAGATCTCACGCCCACCCACCAGGGCAACGATGTCGATTCCTCCGCGTCCTGTGAACGTAATCCCGGGCAGCAGCACATCCCTGTGCATACGTTGCGGCCTGTGTTGCGACGGCACGTTGTTCTCTCGTGTCCCCGTGGAGCTTGGTGACGAAGCTGCGGCCGAGGCCGCGGGCCTTGTCATCGATCGCGAGAGGGACACCCATTTCTTCCGACAGCCATGCGCCGGGTTCGCCGGCGGCCGATGCGCCGTCTACGCCAATCGTCCGACCCCCTGCCGTAACTTCCGTTGCAAGCTCCTTAAGTCGTTCCAGGCCGGCGAGATCGACCTCGACACTGCCCTCGAGAAGGTGGAGCTCGCCATGCAGCTGCGCCGCAAGATCGCGGAAGACGAGCCAGAAGCAGCGCGCCATAAGGACCGGCGCAGGATCCAACGGGAGCTGCTTGCATCGAAGCAACGTACGCAGCTTCTCTTGAACATCATCTCGCTCGAATATTTTTTTGACCAATGGTTCCGCAAAAAGAAGAAAGAGGCGGCTAGCGAGACCTTGGAAGCGGAGCTGGAGGCCGCTGACAAGGCAGGCCGAAAGGGATCTTCGTGCTGAGTAGGCGGCCGCTTTTGTTTCGCTTCGCCAAGATGGAAAGCCGGCGACGGCAATTGCTGGTGCGCGCCGCCTTTGCTCTGACTGCCGCGTCCTTCGCCGTCGCTGCACTGCCGTTCCGGCACGCGATGAAGTTCGGCCCGATACCTTTGGGTCGGCGAAAGGACCTCGATCCGGCCGAGTGTGTCTGGGCAATCGAAGCTGCTTCATACCGACTACCCTGGAGGACCATGTGCATCGAAAAAGGACTGGCGACTCAGCGACTGCTTCGCGCATCGGGAGTGGATGCAGCGCTGCACTATGGAGCCAGGAACAATCCCGATGACCGAACGCTGGAGGCGCATGTCTGGGTGACGGTGGGTGGAACGACTGTGATCGGGGACGAGTCTCCACTGCAGTTCACGGAGCTCGCTACCTACCGATGACATCGCGCACGGCCGGCTCACACGACTATTCGGTATTCGGACTGCGCGTCCGAAGCGCGGTTCGCTTGCCGGAGATCTTCCCGGCCCGCGGTGTAGGTGTCCCCGACGTCATAATCGAGCAAGGCCATATCCCGGAGTCTGTCGGGGCCGCGCCGGGCCTCAACACCGTTGATGGTGCACTTCTGTTCGTCATCCCGGAGGTCGCGACCTTCCGGATCGCGTCGGGCTCGCGCATCACGGTCGATCCCCGTCCCGGGGTCGCGGAACGCAACGTCGCTCTTTATCTTCTGGGCTCAGCTTTCGGCGCGCTGCTGCACCAGCGCGGGCTGCTCCCGCTCCACGCCAATGGCATCGAGATCCGCGGCGGCGCCGTCGCATTCATGGGCGCTTCGGGTGCGGGCAAGTCCACGCTCGCCGCCTGGTTTCAGCGCCAAGGTTACAGCATCATCGCCGACGACGTGTGCGTCGTCGGATTCACGGATGACGGCAAGCCGTATGCCGTTCCCGGCCTGCCGCGATTGCGATTATGGGCCGAAGCGCTTGACCATCTACGTCATGACTATTCCGGCCTTGAGCGATCTTATTTCGGAGCCGAGCAGGTCGAGAAATATGATGTTCCCGTCGACCAGAAGTTCGTCGCGACCGAGAACGTTACCCTCTGCGCAATCTACCTACTGGACCAGGCGGAACAGGCGTCGATTAGACCGCTGGAAGGCGCCGATGCCGCCGAAGCCGTCTTCGCCAACACTTACCGCGGCACATTTCTTCCCGCGGCCGGCGGTGAGCAAAAACACTGGGCGGCTACGACTCAACTGGTCCGATCCGTGCCTGTTTTCCGCGCGGCTCGCATCTGGGATCTTGGCCGCCTTGACGACCAGAACCGGAAGCTGTTGGAACATGCTCTCCGAATGATAGCAGGGCCGCCGGCTAGTTAGTGCCCTTCACCTTGCGAATGAAATGGCCCGCCGACACTCCGCGAAGGAGCCCGTACCGGTATTTCCGGCGAACGTCGTCGCGCTCCCACCCGTCACTCGGCCAACTATCCAGACAATCCTGAAGCCACGTGAAATCCAAAGCTTCGGAGGCCTCGACACACCGCATGATGGAGTCGATTTCCTCCTGGATTTGGGGGCGTGCGCGATCGAGTGCTTCGTACCAATCGGCGGATTGAAAGCCGCGGACGCTTGAATTGACCACTTGCGGCGGGAGCCGATCGCCGAACGCCCGCCGAGCAAGCGATCTTGAAACGCCTCCACGAAGATACTGGCCGTACGGAACGGAGAGGCTAAACTCGATCACCCGTTTATCCGTCATCGGATCGCGAGCGCTAAGGCCCCACTCCGCAAGCAGTCCCTTGTACCCATTGCCGCCGTCGGTCGTCCGATACTCGTTAATTCTCAATTCTAGCGGGTCGCGTTGCGGCCGCAAGGACCAGTCCCATTTGCGTTGGGCGCTCAGTTGCCGGAGCCTCTCCAGGTGCCGCGGGGAAGCCGCTGAGATTGCACCCGTGCCGGCGTTCTTCCGGATCAGCTTTCGAATGGCCCGCCAAAGCGGCGCAGGCGTAAAGGGTCCGAGAATATGGGCCGCCAGCGGCAATACGGGGCTGCCGTTCATCGCCAGCTGCGTCGCATTCTTGGCGACGCTCAGCGCTTTTCCTTTGGAGAGCATCAACGGGAGCCACTCGATCCCGGAATAGCTGAGGGTGAGGTTGCCGTAGCTGCCCTTGAAAAGCAGTTTTGCGCCGGCGTCGTGCGCCGCCCTGTTGATGGCCTGACTCCACACGGCATTGGCGACGGCAGGCATGGGCTTCTGCGCGTAAAGAAACGTCCGGTCGAGCCACTCGATCGGAGATTCTCCGGAGTTGCGGAGAACCACATGTTCGACGTTTGGGTAGAGGCTCGCAATCGCTCCTGCGAGATGCGATTCGTCAGAAAGAGATCCCCCGGGTCCCGGCCGATCGAACCCTTCTCTTGGTGCGCCAGTCAGCGCCAGGACCTTGCCGGGGAACTGCCGGGCGACAGTCGCAGTCACGATAGAGCTGTCCAGCCCGCCACTTAACTGGCTGGCGACGAGATCGGTCGCGCCACGAAGCTGCGCCGAAACCGCCTCGTCAAGGACGGCACGGAGGCCTTCTTCATACTCTTCGTCGCGCAGCGTGTCCGCACCCGGACCTCTTGGATTCCAGAAGGCGCTGGAGCGCAATCCGGTGCGCGAAACTTTCGCCAGGTGTCCCGATTGAACGCGGTTGATGCCCAAGAAATGTGTCTTGGTATTTGACCGTGGAAGAAGTGCAACCTCTTCGGCCATAAACTCCAGATCGACATCATAGGGAACATGATCCAGCGCATGCAGCCCACTTGGCATTGAGGTGAATGCGAAGAATTTATCTCCCTGGTGGTAATGGAGCGGTCGAAGACCGAGGATATCGCGGCAGAGCAAGAGCTCCTGCTTGTCGCTGTTCCATAGCGCGAAGGCGAATTCGCCAACGAAGCGGTCGACGGCCGCCTCGCCCCACTTAAGCAGGGCTTCGAACATCAGCGCTGAATCGGCCATTCGCCGCGCCTCGGAATGAGGGAGACCGAGTTCCGACAGCACTTCCGGGCGGTTGTCGAGCCGCACATCGGCGAGGAATTGAAACGGACCGCGCGAGATTGGTGTTTCGTCGTATGCGTCTTCCCGCGATAGTGGAAATAGATTGCGGCCCAAGGCGATCGGACCGTTCGCGTTCAGACTGCGCTTGCTGCCGTATTGAGACTGACCGTGAAGCATCCTGGCGCAATGGTCCCGGACTGGCCGCCCATCGAACGACCAGTAGCCGGCCAAGGCTGTCAAATTATCACCGCCTCAACAAAAGCTCGCCAGCAAAACCGGCGAGACACGCGTGCCGTCATTGCGGAAAGTCGCGGAGACTAGGAGTTGTTCTTTGCGGAGCCATTGTCCGCATCGTCAACGATACCTGCGTTGATCTCTGCTGAACCCGCTGCAATCGCCTTAACTTCGGGCTTACGCCATTGCTTCTTCTGCATGGCAAGCGTCTCCAATCTGAGGTCCATCCGATGGTCATACCGAAGAAGGAATACTCTGGCTAGTCTTCGTGGTTGAGGGCAATTCCCCAAACTTAGGAGACGGTCCTAACTAACCCCTGCGCTACCATCGAATCGAGCAATTCCTCCAAATCTGTCCTACATTGAGCGGAGTCGACATCGTACTCGGCGGCCAGCTCCGCCTCCAGTTGCTCGAAGCTTTTCCGGTCCTCCAGCAGACGCCACACAGACGCTGCAACGCTATTGAACCCGAAGCAGGTGCCAGCCTCTGGATCTAGGGCAACCAAGTCGTCCCCCACCTCCGCCTCCATCAGCTTCGCCGCCCGCTCATAGTAAGTCACGTGTGATCCTATTGCTTGCGGACGAGCCCACCTAGGACTCCCTCCACCGGTTTAGAAACGGTAGCGGTATCCCTTCGAGCGAGCTAGCGCAAAGACCATGAAGTCGGCCCAAATCGTTCGAAAACAAATCAAGGCTGCTAGAAAGCGAGGCTCAACTTGGGTTCGATGGCTTGATTTCGCGCGCACTATTGTGACAGCCGAGGGACGATCGCGGGTCTGGGCGGAATATCGCCATAGGCACTGGATACACCAGACGTCCACTTACACAGAAGAAGATCGCTACCCAGAGTTGCTCGATTTTGCCGCTCGCCTTGCGCCTAACGCGACGCGCATCCTCTCGTTTGGTTGTTCCTCGGGACACGAACTCCTAGCGCTTAGGCGCCGCTTTCCGTTAGCCGAAATCATTGGGACTGAGATCAACGGGAGAATGCGGCGCATCGCGACAAAGCGGGTTAAGAATGGCGGCGGCATGTGCGTGATCGCACCGAGCCAAATTCAGGGATACTTTGATGCGATCTTCGCCCTTTCTGTGCTCCAGCGACAGCCACACATGGTGGACGAGATCGGCCTTGAGGATCTTTCCTCGCATTATCCTTTCGAGCGATTCGACCGAACGGTGACGGCGTTAGTTGAACGGCTCACCCCCGGCGGCATCCTCTGCGTCATCAACAACCACTATCGCGTCGAGGATTCCTCGGCCGCAAATTTCCTCGATCCTGTTTGTCAGTCGCCAGCTGGGATGGGTCTCTTCTTTGAGCCTAATGGCCGCCGCAGCTCGACCCCGCCTGGCCGAACCCTTTTCCGGAAGCGAGTCGGCTAACATCCTCTTTAGAAAGCGTTCACGCAGGCTAAGAAGCTCCTGTGACGCGCCCCGGTGAATTTGACTTTCTTGTAGCGTGCTGTCGCTCAGCGATTGCACGTGCAAATGATTACGATGTGGCGGCGCTTGCACAGCGCGTTGACTGGAGTGTGTTTCACGAACTGGTGCGCCGGCACAGGGTCGAACGGCTCGTCAGCACTGCGCTCTCGCGTAACGAGATCCCAGTGCCCGACCCTCTGCGCCGCGAAATCGAACGCGACGCGAGGCAAGTCGCCGAACGAAATCTGCGTTTCGCACAAGAGAGCCACCGCTTGCTCAATGCATTCGGAGGCGCCGGTGTACGAGTAATATTCGTTAAGGGTCTTACTTTGTCGGCGCTCGCTTACGGCGACCCTTACCTGAAGACTGGCTGCGACATCGATATTCTTGTGGAGCCCGCTTTAGTGAACGCCGCTGCGCAACTGCTGACCAGTTGCGGCTACGAACCTGTGGTACCAGCCGTTGATGCAAAGTCGCGAGCGGTAGTCGACTGGCACCGACGACGGAAAGAGTCTGTCTGGTGCAAGCGCGGTACAGGCCAGTATCTGGATTTGCACAGTGCCCTTGTCGACACCCCCGCACTTATTCCCGAGATAGGTATGAAGACACCAGTACAGCAGGTCCCGATTGGTAACGGGCGGTCGCTCCCGACGCTGCAGACCAGCGATTTGTTCGCTTATCTTTGCGTCCACGGCACATGGAGCGCGTGGTTTAGGCTGAAGTGGATTGCCGATGTCTCGGCACTCCTTTCCCGGCAGGGAACGACTAACATTGAACCGCTCTATGCGCACGCCCGCACGCGCGGCGCGGGACGGGCCGCGGCCCAGGCGCTACTGCTCGCCCGCGAGCTTTTCCGCGTAACGTTGCCGGAATCGCTGCGCCGAGAAATTGAGGCTGATCGCATGAACGGCCTCCTGAAGCGGCTGTCGATGCGCGAACTGCGGCAGGAGCGGGCACCGACTCAGAGGCCGTTGGGTACGCTCGGATTGCACCTCCTGCGGCCCTTCCTCGTTCCCGGCTGGAATTCAAAGTTCGCGGAGGTCAGCCGCCAATTGGGCGACGTCGCGCATCGTTACATCAGTGACCGGTAAGAGGGAAAGTCTTCGCCATACGTTCGCGCAGGTTCGCGCGATCATCCCGCCCGGCCATCGCCGGAAGATTTGGCTGCTAGCACTGCTAACGGCGGTAGGAGCCGTTAGCGAAGTGGTCACCGTCGGATCCGTGGTGCCTTTCCTTGCGCTTCTCTCCGGCTCGGCTGACGCGCATTTCGATTGGCTGCGTCGGCTATTCAGCACTCTTGGCGCCGACAGCCGCGAGGACCAGCTCATTTTCGCGACCGCACTGCTCTGCCTGGCTGCGCTGGCGGCTGCACTGTTCAGGTTGACGCTGCTTAAAAAAACGCAGGACTTCGCGTTTTCGATTGGCCACCACATTTCGGTCGAGGCCCAGCGGCGCATGCTCCTGCAGCCCTATTCGTGGCATCTGGAACACAATTCCAGCGAGCAGGTCGCGGCGGTCGGCAAGGTCGAAATCGTCGCGGCGGCCGTGCTGTTGCCGCTGATGCAGGCAATGGCTGCGTGCGTCCTGATCACTGTGGTTGCGGTCTTGCTTCTCCGGATCGCTCCGCTGCCCACGCTAGCTGCAGCGCTGGCGCTGGCCGCCGCTTATTATTTAGTCGGACTTCACTCCCGGCGCCGGCTCCAGGCGAATTCGACGCGGCTTCGCCACGCCTTCGAACAGCGGATCAAAATTCTGCAGGAAGGGTTGGGAGGAATTCGTGACGTCATTCTCGACGGCTCGCATTCAAGCGTGCTCGCAAATTTCCGAGCAGTGGACTTCGAACTGGCACG
This sequence comes from Pseudomonadota bacterium, assembly GCA_023436615.1. GTDB lineage: Bacteria > Pseudomonadota > Alphaproteobacteria > Sphingomonadales > Sphingomonadaceae > Sphingomicrobium. The sequence goes on from JAEZIO010000081.1 coordinate 16,683, forward strand.
AGCGAGGGCCGATAGCGGGTTCGTCAGCGCCCTTCCCCGCTACCTCATCGAACCCACGGCTATCATTGTCATCGCGGGACTAGCGCTATTCCTCGCAGACCGCGACGGAGGTCTCATCAGCGCGCTTCCCCTGCTTGGCGCGCTCGCGTTGGGAGCCCAGCGGCTTCTGCCGCTGGTACAGCAGCTCTACAACGGCTGGAGCAGCATAGCCGCAAACAGGTCGCTCCTCGAGGATGTGATGCAGCGGCTCAAGCTGACCATCCCGGCCGGGCAACCTATCGGGCCGAAGCTTCCTTTCGACAGGATGGTCGAGTTCCGAGACGTGACCTTCACGTATGCAAGGGCCGCTGAGCCGAGCGTCCGGGGCCTTTCCTTTCGGGTTCCGCGTGGCTCGCGAATCGCGCTGATCGGACCGACCGGCAGCGGCAAGAGCACGACGGCAGACCTTCTGATGGGCCTTCTCGAGCCGGACGCCGGCACCGTCCTCATCGATGGCGTGGCCTTGCAGGCCTCGAATCGCCAAGCCTGGCAGGCGGACATCGCGCATGTACCTCAAATCCTGTTCCTCGCCGACGCGAGTATTGCGCAAAACATCGCGATGAGAGCGCAACCGGACATGCAACGAGTCCGGAAGGCGGCCTCACTGGCGCAACTGGACGACGTCATCAGCAAACTTCCCGACGAGTATGAAACGCGCGTAGGCGAGCGCGGAGTACGGATTTCGGGCGGCCAGCGACAGCGGCTCGCACTCGCCCGCGCGATCTACAAGGATTCTGCGGTCCTCGTGCTGGACGAGGCGACGAGCGCCCTAGACGACGAAACCGAAGCAGCGGTGGCGGCCGCTCTGGAGACGCTCCAGGCGCAGGGCAAAACCATCGTCATCATCGCGCACCGGTCGAGGCTCGTAAACACGTGCACCGGGCTGATCCGGCTTCGTTCCGGACGCATAGCCGAATGTGCCGGGGTAGCCGCCGCGCCCGCGGCCTAGCCCTTCGTGCCCGGCCCGTGGAGGGCGAACTCGTCGTCTCTTGGACGGCGTCGAATCTGAAATCCGCGCGCCGGGACTGCCGGTCCGCCTCCCGCCAGCTGCCGGAAAGCCAATGCTATCAGCCCTGTACCGACGCAGACAATGAATAACTGCCGGACGAAGGACAATTGGTTGTCCATGCCGTTGCGGTGGATGTAGAAAGCGAACACTGCACCGATCGTGCACCAGAAAATCTTGGTAACCCCGGTCCGGGTGTGAAACTGCCGGTCACAAAGCGTGAAGATCAAGGGCAGCAAGAAATAGAAGAAGACCGCGCCAGCGGTGGAGCCCACTGTGTAGCCGTGCGCCATGAAGTTTCCCGCCACGCCGTAGCCGAGCTTCGGAGACAGCGTTTCCGTGACGGTCGCATTGTATACGTTCGTTGAAATCCCGAAGGCGCTTGGCACAAGCAACAGGTTTCCAAACACGCTTGCAAGGAACTCGCCAGGCGGAATCTTCAATCCAACCGTCATCACATAGGAGAGGTGGCTAAAGGTCCCTAGCGGCTCGAACTGGAACAGGAACTGGTCCTTGAACGACAGGCGGAGCATCGACCAGCCCTGGCCCGAGAAGCCGCTCTTCATCACCAGGTAGGCGGACTTACCGAAGAACACGACGAGCGCGCCAATGCCAAAGCCCGTGACCTGGATCGGCTTGAGCCTCTTCCACCAGCCCGGGCGCCGCTCCGACGCAACGGCAATCAAGGCTGCTGTCGCAATCGCGACCAAGGTGCGGTCGCCCGTCAGGAAGATGATGAATAGGACGAAGACGTTAACGAGCAGGACTTTCCTCTGGGCCGTGTAAGCGGATGCTACGATGCCCACCAGCGGCGTCCAACGCCACAGCAACCAGGCCGCACCTACGTCCTGGTCAACGCGCTCCCTAAGGTAGAAAAAGGCGCCTTGGGCATACGCAAAGTAAAAGAAGCCCATCATTCCAAGGACGGCGCTCGCAATCGCGACAAATCGAATGTCGCGGTCGGAAACACCCAACTGGGCGGCGTCGGGCCTCTTCGGGAAAACGAAGATTGACGCGAACAGCCCGACCATCAGGCCAAGCCATGCCATCAGTACAACGAATTGTGACTGGGTCGGGACCGGCACGTAACCGCGATGCGCGCTTGAAACGGTGGCGAGAGAGGCTTGGATGCCGATGAGTGCGGGGACCGTGTAAATCGCCGCGCCCAGGATCCCGAGAGTGACGAAAGATCCTATGCCGTTCTTGGTGAGGCTGATCCCCAAGGCGACGAGCATGAGCACCAGAAGCGGAAGGACGTACACTCAAAATCCTCTGAGCAGCGTTCGATCGGGAGAGTCCCGATCCTGTTCAGGATAGCGGCGCCTGCGGCCCTGTCACGAAAATCATCCGTGACTGGTCTTTTTGACGGCTGCAACTCAGTTCGTCGCGCCGTGGATGCGCTTGAAGATGAAATCGGCGTGGCTGATCGCACCGGACTTTCCGATGTAGGTCAGGTCGATAATTGCGAAGACACGGTATCCCTTGAGCAGATCGATGATGCGCTTAAGGTCGTTCCCCTCGGTAACGTAAAAGTCGCCGAACTGGACCTCCGCGATGATCCAATCGATTTGGCCGTTCCGAATTAAGCCCTGCGCCCCTTCGAGAACCTCCGGCTCGTGCCCCTGAACGTCGATTTTGAGGACGTCGATGGAATCAATCCCCCCGTCCGCGCAATAAGCATCGAGCGTGACAAGCTCGATTTTTTCCTCGCCGACGACGGACCCCTGTTTGAAATCCGATTTCTCGTTCGTCCTGTGGAGGGAATTTAGCTTGGATGAGGAATTCACATGGATGGTTTCCGTCCCAGATCGTGACGAAACGCCGGATTTCACCACGCGAACGCGAGCGTCGGAACCATATTTGCATTGCAGCTCGGCAAAAGGCTCCTGGCTTGGTTCGAATGCGTGGATTTCGGGCTCGATCACGCCATCGAGAAACGCGTCAATCGTCTGGCCCGTATTGGCCCCGACATCGAAGCAGACCGCCCCGGGGGGTAGCTTTAGTGCACTCACGAAAGCTTGGACAGACTCGAGGGCTTCGGTAGAGATTTGGCGCCGCCGAACGAGATCGAAGCCGAACAGACGGACGAATGATTTGACTAGCCTTTTCAACGTCTGCCCACTTTTCCCAGCTGAATGACGTCAGGCGTCCGCCCTAAGTCGCTCGAGCGTTTTGTTGATGAGAGTGCTACTCGTGCCCTGGGTATACGGGAAATAGACGACCTTGCACCCCATCTCGGCAAGTTGCTCTTCCATCCTCGTCCAGCTTTCGACCTGGTACCAGTCGTCGCCGACGAAGAGGATGCTCGCCCCGATCTTCTTTACGACCTCCGGCTTGTCGATCGACTGCTGCGGAATGGCCACATCGACGTAGCGACAGCTACGGACCACCTCGATCCGCTCGACGAACGGAATGACGGCTTTCTTGGACTTGTAGGATACGAGCTCGTCGACAGTGACGCCGACGACAAGGCGGTCGCACATCGACTTCGCATTCCGCAATAGGTTTACGTGGCCAATGTGAAAGAGGTCGTAGACACCAGTGGTGTAGCCGAGGATCATCCGAGTTCCTTCAGGTTTGCCGCATACCAGACGCGATAATTGTCCATCCGGTCAGTCGCAGATTCGCCATAGTAGATTTGCTTCAAGTCTATCGGGAACCCGACCTTCGACGAGAATGCGAATTCCTCTCCGAGTTCGGCCGCCGCGATGAGCCTCAGCGGATATTTGCCCAAGCCCCGCGCGAAGAAAACGGCGGGGTCGATTTGCATTGCCAGCCCGAAGACCTCGAACCGAGCAAGAGGTTCGCGCCCTTCCACACCCGCATACATCAAGGCGAAGTCTAGCCGCCGGAAAAGAATCGGAAGGTGGATCTTCAAGAACCACTGGCGAACCTTGCCGAAAGGGTCCAGGCCCCCGAGACTCGCGAAAAAATCGCTTGTGTTCGCAATCATCCACTTCGGGATTTCCGCGAGCGGAACATAAGCATAGCGCTCAAGGAAGCCCTCGACGTCCAAATCTCTGGCTTCGTGCGCCCACTTGAAGATCCGGTCGTAGCCGGCGAAGAACTCGTCTGCCGCCTCACCCGAGAGGAGGACCTTGCCCCCGCGATGCGCCCATTCTTCCGCCAGGAACGACAAGAAAATTTCGTTCGGGACAGACAACGGCTCCTTGCGAAGCTCTATCATTTCCTTGAGCCGTCCCTTGAACTCTCCACTGCTCACCTGAGCGACGTGGACGTCCGGGTCCGATCGGCGGGCAAACTCGACGTCATGATCGCCGTCGAGACCCGCGGTAAAGCACTGGAACTGCCGTTCGGCCAAGCTCTTGATCAAATTGCTGTCGATTCCCCCGCTGTAGAGCAGTCCGACCGGCACGTCGGCGACCAGGCGCGATTCGATTGCACTGCAGATGACCGTCCGCAGCGCAGGGAGGATTTCCTCGAGCGGGCGATGCGGGAGGTTCGCATAGTCGAGCGTTTCGAAATAACGACCGTTGACGAAGCAGGAACCAGGCGGGACCGTTTCCACTCCGACGAAATAGGATTGCTCGAAAACCGGCGCCCGGAAGACGAGGTATTCCTCGAGAGCCTTTTCATTGTGTGGGAGGTCGAAGCAGTCAGAAAGCGCGGAGGGCTCGCTCGAAATCGAAACGAACTCCGCCTCGCGATGCACGAAGAGCGGCTTCACTCCAAAGCGGTCGCGAGCGCAACGCTTCAGCCGGCCGTCACGGTCGACGAGGACCAAAGCGAAGAAGCCGTCGAGCTCGTTGAGGTCGAACTCCGGCCGCTCAAGGAGAATCGACAAGAGGTGGGTGTCCGAGCCCTGGGAATCGATTCCGTACCGCTCGGCCAGCTCGCGGAAGTTCAGGATCTCCCCGTTGAAGAGAAGCATTCCGCCCGATCGCGTTCGATAGGGCTGGGAGAAGCGCTCGTCGGGCGCAATGATCGAGAGGCGGGCGTGGTACAGGCGCCAACCGGCATGGTTCACGAGCCCGGACTGGAAATCCGGGCCACGAAAGCCGACACGCCTGTTGATCATGGCCAGCTTGCCATCGTCGATGGACGGATGATTGCTAGCGAAAAATCCGCACACCGTACTAAATCCAGTCTAAGGTTCTTCGGAGTAATTCATCCTCGTTGTGGGTCGCAATAAGAATCACGAGCGCGCCTTGGCGATGGTCCGTCGCTCCTCGAGCACCTCGCGGTAGGCCTCAGCATGCTTCTGCGCGTAGGCTGACCAAGTGTAGTTGCGCGACCGCCGCACGGCCGCTTTGCTGAGGCGATGCCGGGCGGCCTGACTATCTGCCAGGGCCAGAAGCGCGCCCGTCAGCCGGTCGTCGTCTGCGGGAGGCACGATCAAGCCCGAGGCCCCCAGAACCTCGCGACAGTCGCCGACATCGGTCGCAATACAGGCACAGCCGGCAGCCATCGCCTCGAGCAAGGCCTTGGGAATGCCCTCCGTAACCGACGGAAGGACGAAGATCGCCGATTGCTGGAGCGCATCGCGTACGTGCTCGCGCGAAACGGCACCCGGGAGTGAGACGCGATCGGCGATCCCCATCTCGTCTGCCAATCGAGTGAGCGATTGCCTATCGGACCCTTCACCGAGGATGGTCAACCGCCATTCGCAATCCTTTTTGGCGAGCGCTGCGAAAGAGCGGAGCAGCGCCGCGAAGTTCTTGTGCCATCGGAGCGTCCCGACGCCGACGATTTGCTTTCGACGATCCGCTGAGTCTGGCGGATCTTTTGAGAAATATTCGATGTCGGTTCCATTCGCGACATAGACAACGTGCTTGGCCGGAAACCACTCGCGCAGCTGCCGCTGGTGCGCGTGGGTCATGCAGAAGATGACGTCGATCGGCTTCAGCGAGGCCCGAATTAGACTCGACTCCGCGATCCGGGAGAAATCGGTGCCGTGGATCGTGAGACAGGTGATAGCCCCGCGCATTTTCCCGATCAATCCGGTCAATGCATGCATCGGCGAGTGGATGTGGACGATGTCGTAGGAAGTGCCGAGTGAACGTATGATGACCCGCGAATTGAACCCGACGATCGCGCCCAAGCGCTGCACTTGCTTCAAAAGGAACGCTGGCCCGCTCCGCTTCCGCGGCATTTCCGGACTGGCGAACTTCAGCGGTACCAATCGTGCGCTAGCGCTCTTCAATGGGCGAAGCTTCTCTCCGGTCCCCGGACGATAAGTGTAAATGGTCGTATTGAAGCCAGGCATGTCCGCCAGCTCGTAAACGGCGAGCCCCATGCCCGGCCGGCGGTCGGTCGGATAAGAGCAAAGGCGCAGGATTTTTGGCTGCTTCGCCATGGTTTTGGGGTGAGGAGCCGCTCCGGGAACGACTATTTGATCACTTTGATTACGAGATTCCAGCCATATCCGTTCTCGATGGCGTTCCGAAGCGGCCTCGGAAGCATGTATGTCGGCGACACCCACCTCTTTCCGAGGATCAGGTAATCGTCAATCCGGTGGCCGGTCATCGATTCAACGCGCGAATAGTTTTTGAATAGCTCGCGCGCCTCCTTGCGGTTTACGACCAGGGTACACGGGCTATCACCGAATTCCTCGGTTTTCTTATTGATGATCTCCTGCGTCGAATGGGTAAGGTATTTGCCCTTCAAGACGCCTTCGAAAAAGAGCTTCCGCACATAATATTTGAAGCCCTTGTGGTAGAGCATGATGATTGCCTTGCCGCCCGGCTTCAGGACGCGCCGCACTTCCTCGATCCCCTCGTCCATGTAAGGGCTGTGGTGAAGCACACCGAATGAATAAACGACGTCGAATGTGTCGTCGTCAAAGGGCAGATGGCGGAAATCCGCCTGCCTGAACTCACCCTTAAGGCCGTAGAGCCCGAAGCGCTTCTTGACGGTCTCGACGGAATTGTGGGTGAGATCGACACCGGACACCTTCGCCCCGCCGCGAGCGAACTGGAGAATGTCGGTCCCCAGGCCCATTCCGACCTCGAGCACTTTCTCTCCCGGGTGCCGGTCGAATTCGGCGACCTCCTTCAGCCATTTGTACTTGAAGATGTCCCCATACCGCTGTTGCTCCACATCTTCGAAGAATTGGAGCGAACCATATTCATGCGACGTGTGCCGGATACCGGGTGGCCGGGTCTCCCAATAGGTCTGAACTTCCTCCTTGATCGTCGCTCTAGTCATCATTGTTTCTCTGCGGTTGACCTGACTCGTTGCCGCTGGACGATGAATGCCCGGGGCTCCGTCACGAAGACGTTGCGGAAGACCTATCCTGTTGCGGCTGCGAGACAAATCGGAGCAGCTTGATCGAGAATAGTAAAGCGAAAAACAGCGTGTAAGCGAGGTCAGCCCAGACCACGTAGCCGAGCTCGCCGAAGCTGACTAGCAGGCACTGGACGATGATGTAGCCTTCGAGGCCGAGCAGGTTCTTGACGACAACGGCGGCGAACGAGAAGTGCTGCGTCGGCTGCTTGCCCGAATGGTAGTTCCGGCTGAAGAAATACGTCAGGTAAAAGGCGACTACCATCGCGTTGGTCACGTAGAAATTGCCACCGTGGTTCAGCGAAGCCATCAGTATCGTCGTGTTGATGATGATGTGATTCGACCGGTCAAAGCCCGTCGCGGATTTCGAAAAGCGCTGGGTCGCCCGCGCCAGCGAGCCGTCCGCCATGTCGAGGATGATGTGGACCCGCCACAACAGGTAACAGAGGATCGGTATCCCAAGATATAGCGAAAGTGCCGAACCGAAGCCGGCTACCAAGAAGAGGAGCGTCACGGCGTTGGGGCTGAGGCCAGCGACGAAGCAAATGTAGGCAGCTTGCTGCGCGAAGCGGGTTGAGAAAAAATGCGCAGCGTCGTTCGCGTTGATGTCATCGCGCGCAGATCTTTTCCGGAATTCGGCGAAGCTGGCCGTCAATTCGACGCTGCTCCATCGCCCGCGGGCCGTTGCAGCACCAGGAGCCGAGTGTGGAACGAAAAGGGCGAGAGAAGCCGGTTGAGCCCTCCGCGCACCAGCCGAACCGCGCGGGACCGGGAATCGAAGAAACGCTGGAGAAGTGGCCGAAGAGCGCGCCATTCGTGCTTCAGCCCCATCAGCCCGCCCCTCGGCGCCGATACCTTCAGCACAAATCCCTTCGCCTCGAAGTCCGTCGAGACAGCGCGAGGATCGAGGGCGAACTGATAGAATCCGTCAAAACCGCCACTGAATTCCGGGAACGCTCCAACGGCCGCCTTCATGCGCCTTAGCGGCGACATGGCCGGAAAGGTGACGAAGGCATAGCCGCCCGGCCGCAAAACCCGAGCCATCTCGTCAATGATCTTGCCATAGCCTTCGGGGAAGTGCTCGATGACGCCCAGCGACCAGATTCCGTCCATCGACGAATCCTTGAACGGAAGGGCACGAACGTCGCCCTGGATCACCTGCAATTCGGGAACCGCGGCCTTGACCGCGTCGACCGTCTCGGCGGCGAAATCGACACCCCACGCGTCGAACCCGCTCTCGCGGAGGCTCCATACGCTATGCGAGGTGCCGCAGCCGGCATCGAGCACTTTCGAGCCTTTGGGCAGGAATTTCTTGGTCCAGCGCACAACGTCGACGTTTAGCCGCTTTATGTCTGCTTCAGTGAGCCGGCCCGACCAATGCTCGTCCCAGAAGGACTGGTCGGCCTGCTGCCCGTAATAGACGAGCCGTCGGGCGTTCGGATCATAGACGCGGGCGGGCTGGTTCACCTGCCAAACCTTCCAACGGACCGGATGCCGGTTGCGCTTCCAATTGCCATCAAAAGAAGCCAGACCCCTGACATGAGCAGCTGCCGCCGGATCAACAGCAACGAGCCCGTGTCGCACGCGACGCTGAAGCATTCAATCGGCTAGTTCCGATGATCAGGAGCCCGGCCCTAAAGCAGGCAGCACATGTTTTGGTGTCCAGGCTCGTCCCAGGCGCCCTCAATGTCGTCGCTCTCCTCGCGCTTGCGGCCTATCTCTCGCGCCAGTCATATGGACTGGCGAGTACCTTCATCGCAACGTCGACGGCTGGCGCAGATGTGTTGTTTGGGCCGATCTACCATTCGGTGCTGGTCCATTATTCCGAGCATCGGGCTCGCGGCGAGGACAAGCGCTTTGAGAGTGTGCATTTGTCGAACACGCTGCTGCTTACCGCTACAGTGTCGGCTGCAGGGGCTATTCTGGCGGCGATAGGACTTGTCGACTGGCGAATTGTCGCGGCCATGGCTGCGGTCGGTTCATACACCTCGATCCAGGAGATTTCACACGCGCGGCTGCAATTCTATCGCTTTGCGATAGGGTCGAGCAGCCAGTCGACGGCTTTCCTCCTGCTGGCCTATCTGATGGTCCGCACTGGTCCGACCGTGGAGGCCGCGGTTGAGGCCTTCGCGATGAGCTATGCGATCGGCGCCATCGTTTCCGCGGTTCTGGTAAGGCCGCGCCTCGCGCCGCCCTCTCTCCCAATGCTCAAGAGCGCATTTAGCCTCGGAACGATGCCGACGCTGAGCAACCTCGTCCTGACCGCGTTCGGCCTCGGCTGCCGATATGTAATGCTGTTTTTCGGGCGCGGCGACGCGTTGGGCATCTTCTCCTTCTCGCTCGACATCGCCCAGCGCGGCGTTGGCATCTTCATCAATCTTGCGACCTTCGCCATCGTCCCGCACGCGCTCAAGAGCTCGGAAGGCGGCAATGCGCGCGAGCTCTGGCGAAGGCTGGCAAAAGGCTGGTCGGTCGCCGTCGGTGTCTCGCTTGCGGGGGCGGCAGCGATCATCCTGCTCGGCCTCACGCATCTGTTCCCCCCACTCAACCGCCCCGTCTACGATCCCGTCTCCTTCGGGCTGATTTGCATCGCCGTCATTGTCAGCAGGAGCAGCAAGATGCTCCTGAGCCCCGTCGCGATGCGGATCCGACGCACACGGCTGCTCCTAACGCCAATGCTGGTCGTCGCCCCGTCGGTGCTTGCGATGATCTTCCTCGGGCTAATCTTCCATGTCCCCTACACGGTCGAGGTCGGGTTCATGCTGGCTTTCCTGCTGTCCTCCTGGCTCGGCTATTGGAGGATCATGAGACATCTCGATGATCCGCAGCCGCCTGCAACGGCTCGAGCCGCGAGTCACTAGGAACTGGCTTCGGCACAGGCTATCCCGCGCAAATGACCGCTCCGTGGCCGAGCTTTACCGAAGAAGAACAAGAGGCGGTCGCGCGCGTGCTCGCGTCGGGCAAGGTCAATTACTGGACAGGCGGCGAATGTCGCGCGTTCGAGCGCGAATTCGCCGACTGGGCCGGGTCCGACAAGGCGATTGCCTTGGCCAACGGCACGCTTGCCCTTGAGGTTGCGCTGAAGGCGCTGGAAATCGGTCCGGGCGACGAGGTGGTCGTCACTCCGCGCACCTTCCTTGCCTCGGTCTCCTGCGTGGTGAACGAAGGTGCCACACCCGTCTTCGCCGATGTCGATCCGGACAGCGGGAACATTACGCCGGAAACTGTACGCCGGGTCCTCACAGACCGCACCCGCGCTATCGTCCCGGTCCACCTTGCCGGATGGCCGTGCGACATGCCGGGCTTCCAGAAGCTGGCGGAAGAGACCGGCGTCAAAATCATCGAGGATTGCGCGCAGGCGCATGGTGCCACGATCGATGGTCGAAATGTGGGCGGCTTCGGCGACATCGGCGCCTGGTCCTTCTGCCAGGACAAGATCATCACGACCGGTGGCGAAGGGGGCATGGTCAACACCAATGACCCCGACCTCTGGTCTCGCATGTGGTCGTTCAAGGATCACGGCAAGAGCTTCGAGAAGATGCAACCGGGCGATCACCCGCCCGGCTTCCGCTGGGTTCATGATAGCTTCGGGTCCAATTACCGCATGCTTGAAGGGCAGGCTGTGATCGGGCGAATCCAGCTTCGCCGCCTTTCGGAATGGCATCGCTTGCGAACACAGAATGCGCGCCTCCTCATTGAAGCGATTGCCCAATTTCCCGAGGCGGTCCGCGTGCCGGAACCCCCGGCGGGCCTCCAACATGCTTATTACCGCCTTTATGCCTATGTCCGCCCGGATGGGCTCGCTGCCGGCTGGGACCGAGATCGTGTCATCGCGGAACTGACTGCGCGCGGCGTTCCCGCGTTCCACGGTTCCTGCTCAGAGGTCTATCTCGAAAAGGCGTTCGACGGCACCGGGCTGCGGCCCGCGGATCGCCTGCCGGTCGCACGCGAGCTCGGCGAGACGAGCATCGCATTTCTCGTCCATCCCACGCTCACCGAGGACGACCTGGCGGCGATGACCAGCAGTATTCTCGCCGTGTTTGAGAGCGCTTCGACCGCGGGCGGCGTCTCTGAGTCCGGTGCAAGGGGGCTGCGCGCGGGCAGCAACGAATGCCGCAGGCGCGCCTAATCATCTACGGCACCGGCGGGCACGGCCGTGAAATGGCACTCGCGGCGCGCCTGGACGGACGGCTCATCTTATTCATGAGCGACGACCACTCCGACGGTGAGGCGATCCGTCTTGGCGACCTCCAGCCTGATGACGAGATTTGCGTAGCCGTGGGCAGTCCCGCAACGCGGCGGTCAATGGCGGAACGATTGGAGGGGCACGGGTTCGTTTCCCTCGTCGCACCGACGGCCGTCGTAGACAGGTCCTCGAAAATTGCCGAAGGCGCGCAGATTTGCGACTTTTGCTTTATCGGTCCGAACACCACGATCGGCCGCCACTTTCAGGCGAACGTGAGGACTCACGTCCATCATGACTGCGTGATTGGCGATTTCGTGACTTTGTCGCCGGGAGCGGTGTGTCTCGGCAATGTCGACATCGGCGACAATGTCTTCGTTGGAGCCGGGGCAGTGCTTCGCAACGGAAGCCCCGGCAAGCGGCTGAAAATCGGCGCCAATGCGGTCATCGGAATGGGGGCCATCGTCACCAAGGACGTCCCTGCCGGTGCAAAGGTGACCGGCAACCCTGCTCGGGAGGGTTAGGAGCCGCGGCTCGCCTGCGGCTTCAATATCGGCGGGAACGGGGTGACAGGCTGAGACCGGCGAGCGGAAGGCTTGGCCGCCGATTTCTTCTTCCGGCTTGAGACTTTCACTTCCGGCATGTCGTCCTGGTCGGTGTCGATGTCGACGCTGACCAGATCGCGGATCATTGCCAGGGCGGCATCGGCATCGCGCCGTTCGATGCACGACAGCAGCAAGCCGAGCCTCGATTCGAAGCTGGCGGGATCCGCGCCGCACTCGCTGGCCTTGACGATACGCGGGTGCGACGTCCGACGCGCTTCCCTGTCGATCAGAAGCTCTTCGTGGACCTTTTCACCGGGGCGAAGCCCGATTTCGACAATTTCCACGTCGGCTTCACGGTCATCGTCGCCGACGGCAAGGCCGCTGAGCTGGATCATCATCTTCGCCAGATCGTGGATTCGAACCGGCTCGCCCATGTCGAGAAGGAAAATCTCATTGCCTTCCGCCATTGCCCCGGCCTGGACGACAAGCTGTGCAGCTTCGGAAACGGTCATGAAATAGCGCGTGGCGTCGCGGTGGGTGATCGTAACGGGACCGCCCGCGGCGATTTGCCGCCGGAATAGCGGGACAACGGAGCCGCTCGATCCCAGGACGTTGCCGAAGCGGACGGCGCTGTACGTGGTCCCCGTCTGGGCCGCACCGCGCGCCTGCATCACAAGCTCGCACACGCGCTTGGATGCACCCATGATACTCGACGGACGAACGGCCTTGTCGGTGCTGATCAGCGTGAAGTTCCGCACCCCGTGCTGCTCGCCCACGACACAACAATTGTAGGTGCCAAGAATGTTGTTGCGAATACCTGCGATCGGGTCGGCTTCCACCAGTGGGACATGCTTGTAGGCCGCCGCGTGGAACACGGTCTCGGGCCGGCAGCGATCGAATACACGCTCGACGTCGAGCCGATCGGCGACATCGACCAGCCACGGCTCGATGACGGTGTCGATTCCGCGCTCCTTGGCACGTTCGCGAAGCTCGCCCTCGATCAGATATAGCGCGAGCTCGGATCGTTCGCCGAGGATGATCCTCGAAGGCTCCTGCAGAAGGATCTGGCGGCACAGTTCGCTTCCGATCGATCCGCCGGCGCCGGTGATCATCACACATTTGCCACGGACGTTCGCCGCCATCAGCTGCGGGTCCGGCTCGACCTGGTCGCGGCCGAGGAGCTCCTCGATCTGGATTTCGCGGAGGTCGCTGACGGAAACCTTCCCCGAAGCGATCTCCGCAATGTTGGGAAGCGAGCGCACAGCCACACCCGGCGATAGCTCACGGACGAGGTCGACAATCTCGCGGCGCCTGGACCGGGGTGCCAGTGGGATCGCAAGCAGAACCTCGTCGACCGTCTGCTCCGCGAGCGCCTGCTGGAGCTGGGACGAGTGCCAGACCTTGTAGCCGGCCAGGCGGCGGCCCTTGAGGCCGGGATTGTCGTCGACGAAACCGACGACGTTGAATTCCGGATCCTCGTTGATCGAAAGGACGAGCTCGCGCCCAGCAACGCCGGCCCCGTAGACCAGCACCTGGCGCCGGCCGGTCCGGGCGCGCGAGTAGAGCGCTCCTCGAAGCAGCGAGGACAGGACCATTCGCGCGGTCGCGAGCATGATGAACATCATAAGCGGCGCGAGAACGGAGATGGTTCGCGGCAACGCATCTGCCACGTGCAGAAAGATCAGGAGGAAACTCATGATCACGGCGATTATGCTGCAGCTTGCCGCAAGATCCTTGATCGTCGCTGCGCCCGAAAAGCGGAGCAGCGAGCGGTAGACGCCCTGCAGGGGGGCGACTAGGAGCCAAAGCCCGCACGTCAGAATGATCAGCTTAAGCGCATGAATAGTGAAGACACGCCACTCACCGACGCGCAGCGAATAGGCCAGCAATGCGGCAAAGATGCAAAGGCCAAGGTCCAGCGCCAGCACCATCGCCGTGCGAGAGCGGGGCGAGAAGCGAAAGAGGAACAGCAAATAGCGCTTGAGGGCATTCACTCGGCAAAAACCTCCGCGCCGAACGCTTCGAAGCTCCGTCCGGAGCCTCGCCTGGTATCTACGCCGTTCACCCAATGCTCCCGGTCAGAGTTGCGGTTGCGCCTGTCACGAGCGGTCGGGGTGATAGCTTAACGTCATCCAATTCGATAGGAATTTCGTCGGAAGTGCTTGGAGAATGCGTTCCTTAGAACATGTGGAACATAAGTTGGCCGCGGCTGCCCCGCCATTGCGGAGGAAGCAGCGCGCTGGCAGGAGCGCTTCCCTCATGGCTACACAGCGAAATCAACGGACGAAAAGGTTCGACGGCGCGCAGACCGTGATGCTCGTCGGCTCGTTCGCGCCCTCGCTCGTGAATTTTCGGGGGCCGTTGATTCGCGCGATCGCCGCGCGCGGCCACACTGTCATCGCCGTCGCCCCCGAGATCGACGCGTCGACGGCGGCTTCATTGAAGAAGCTCGGTGCAATGTCCTTGCAGCTCGACATGAGCAATCAGAGCATGAATCCGCTTGGACTCTACCGTTCCGTCACCGAGCTCAGGAAGAAGCTTCGCGCCTGTCGCTCCGACATAATGATTAACTACACAATCAAGCCCGTCATTGCGGGCGCGATCGCTGGGCGCGCGGAGGGCGTGGCAACAATCGTTTCGCTCATCACTGGCGTGGGCTATGCGTTTACCGGCGGCTACGAGCCCAAGCGCATCGTTTCGCGGTTAGCGGCAATCGCCCTCTATCGACTCGCGCTCAGAAAATCCGATTGGGTTGTCTTCCAGAACGCCGACGACGAGCGGCTCTTCAGGCAACTGAGACTCATCGGGGAGGAGCAGAAGGTGGGCCGTATTGCCGGGTCGGGAGTGGATTTGAACCATTTCGCGCCCACACCTCTACCGGATCGCCCTGCGTTCCTGATGATCGCCCGATTGCTCAAGGACAAAGGCGTCCGCGAGTTTGTGGCCGCCGCCGGGCGCATGAAGAAAGAGCACCCGGAAGTGGCGGTGAGGCTGGTGGGCTACCTGGATTTCTCGCCGGATTGCATTTCCGGCGCGGAGCTGGAGAGCTTCCGGGAAGCGGGAGGCGAATTCCTCGGAAAGCTCTCGGACGTGCGGCCGGCAATCGCCCAATCCTCAGTCTACATCCTCCCCTCGTATCGCGAAGGGACTCCGCGATCGGTCCTGGAGGCGATGGCGATGGGCCGCGCGATCATAACAACGGACGCGCCGGGTTGCCGTCAAACCGTGGATGAGGGTGTGAACGGCTTACTCGTGCCGCCCGGCGATGCTGACGCGCTGCTCGAGGCGATGAACCGCTTCGTCCGGGAGCCGGCACTGGCCGCTGAGATGGGCGCGCAGTCGCGACGGCTGGCAGAAGAGAGGTTCGACGTCGAGCTGGTCAATGCCGACCTGATGGCAATGGCCGGTCTATGAGCGTGAGCCGCCGTCGCGCTGCGCCCATGGCCAAGAGGCTGCTCGACCTCGCTATCGTAATACCGGCGCTCATTTTCCTCTGCCCCATCATGCTTGTAGTTGCGGTAGTGGTTGCATTGAAGCTGGGAAGGCCGGTGTTGTTCCTGCAACAGCGGCCGGGCCTTGGCGGCAAACCCTTCACCTTAATCAAGTTCCGCACGATGCTTAATGCCAGCGGACGAAGAGCATCCCTCGAACAGGACAAGGAACGCCTCACTCCGTTCGGGCAATGGCTCCGCTCGACCAGCCTCGATGAGCTTCCGGAATTGTGGAACATTCTCAAGGGGGAGATGAGCGTGGTCGGGCCGCGGCCGCTGCTGATGCAATATCTGCCGCGTTACTCGCAATCGCAATCCCGGCGGCATGAAGTGCGACCCGGGCTGACGGGATGGGCGCAGATCAACGGCAGAAATCGCATCTCATGGGATGAGAAGCTCGCGCTTGATGTATGGTATGTCGACAATTGGAGCTTCCTCCTCGACCTGAAGATCATTCTGTTGACCTTGATATCGGTTGCGAACCGCAAAGGTATCGCTGCTGACGGCGAACCGACCATGCCGGAATTTATGGGACCGCGGACCAAGCCATCACAGTACTGCGACAGCAAGAAGCCATGAAAATGGTGCGCGGACAGCGAACCGTAGCTCTAGATGTGACTTTCGCGCCGCCTCAGCAAGTCACTGACCCTCGTTCGGTTGCTCGGTGAGCGCGAGTAGGTCGTCGCGCTCCTTGACAGCCCCGTAGCGGTTCTTGCCATAACCATAACCATAGCCGTAGCGCGCCCCTTTGCCTTTGCCATAGCCATAGCCATGGCCATAGCCATAGCCATAGCCATAGC
>JAEZIO010000023.1 GCA_023436615.1 Pseudomonadota bacterium
GACGACGGGCGGCAACGCGCTGAAGTTCTACGCCTCCGTCCGCCTGGACATCCGCCGCATCGGCTCCATCAAGGACCGCGAGACGGTGGTGGGCAACCAGACCCGCGTGAAGGTGGTGAAGAACAAGCTGGCGCCGCCCTTCAAGCAGGTCGAGTTCGACATCATGTATGGTGAAGGCGTCTCGAAGGTCGGCGAAATCCTCGATCTCGGAGTGAAGGCGGGACTCGTCGAGAAATCGGGCGCCTGGTTCAGCTACAACAGCGTGCGGATCGGCCAGGGCCGCGAAAACGCCAAGGAATATCTCAAGGAAAATCCCGACGTTGCGCAGCGGCTGGAAAATGCCATTCGCGGCAAGACCGAGGAAGTCGGCGAAGCGTTGATGGTCGGGCCGGGTGGGGATGAGGCCGGCGAATAAGCCGGCTTTTCGCACCGCAACCGCAAGCTCCTAGCCCAGATCCTCCGGCAGGCAGGCAGGAATCTGGGCTTCGCGGTCGACGCGGATGGGCGCGAACAGCCGCTTCGGCTCGGTCAGGACGATCAGCAGGAACCCGCCCGTCGCGCATGCCGCGGTGCCGACGAGGTACGGAATCGGCGTCCCGTCGAACTGCTGGCCGATGAAAAAGCCTATGAGCGCGGCACCGATTGTCCCGATGACCCCTTGAACGGAAGAGGCGGTGCCCGCGATCGGCGCCATATGCTCCATCGCCAGCGTACCGAGGTTGGATGAGGTGAAAGCGAAGCAGGCCATCGTCAGCCCCTGCATCGCGATGAAGATTGGAAGGGTTTCGAAGCCCAGCAGCGCAATGCCCGCATGCGCGGCCGTGACCACGGCAAAAGCGGCCGCCGCGGTATGCCCGACGCGCCGAAGACCGAAGCGTCCCACCACCCGCGAGTTCAGCCACGAAGCGAGCGCCATCGGTGCCGCGATCGCCGCGAAGACCGCTCCGATCAACTGCGGCTCGCCGAACGCGTCGAACACGATCTGCTGGACCGAGGAAATGTAGGCGACGAGCGCCGAGAAGCTGACGGTCGTCGCGAACGTGTAGCCCCGCGACTGCGGCTCGCGGACGGTTTCCCAGGCCGCGCTTCCGATCTCGCGCCAGTTGAGCGAACGCCGGAACTCCGGATGCAGCGTCTCGGGCAGGCGAAGCCACGACCATGCCAGCATGATCACGGCATAAGCGGCCAAGACGATGAAAATCGCCTGCCACGGCGCGAACAGCAGGATTGCCTGCCCGATGTTGGGGGCGAGCACCGGGACCAGCATGAAGACCATGAAGACCAGGCTCATCACTCGAGCCATGGCTTCGGCTTCGAACAGGTCGCGCACCATCGCCACCACGAGGACGCGGGTGACGGCCGCCGAAGCGCCCATGGCGGCCCGACCGGCGATCAGCAGCGCGAAGCTGCCCGCGAAAGCGCACAGCAATGCGAAGATGCCGTACAAAGTGACGCCTGCTGCGAGGATGGGCTTGCGGCCGAAGCGATCGGCAAGCGGCCCCCACAGGAGCTGAGTCGAGGCGAACCCCAGGAAATAGGCGATTACGACGAGCTGGCGATCGTTCTCCTCGACGACCCTCAGGGAACGGCCGATGTCCGGAAGCGCGGGAATCATGGCGTCGATGGCGAATGCATTGAGCGCCATCAGCCCGGCAAGCAGCGCGGTCATCTCGCGGGTGCCGGGGCGCTTGACGCCATCCTGGAAAGCCGAATCGAACATGAAGCGGCGCGTGCTGGCCCAGGAACACCAACCGTGCAACAAGCGCCGCCAAGATCGGGAGGACGGGCGATGCGGGTTGGGGTCGGACGGCGAACGTTCCTGGCATCGGGTGCGGCCGCGGCCGTCCTCGGCTCAGTCCCCCTTGGCCGACCGGCCGCGGCTGCAGCCGCCGAGCTTGAGCCGATGCCGCTCCCGCCGCCGATCGGAACCGCCGAGCGGCTCCAGCGACTGGCAAAGGCCCGCGCGTTGATGAAGCGCAACGGGATCGGCGCCATCATCGTCGAGCCCGGTGCGAGCCTCGATTATTTCACAGGGGTCCAATGGTGGCGATCGGAGCGGCTCACCGCCGCGGTCATCCCGGCGGAGGGCGAGCCGATAATCGTCACGCCGTTCTTCGAACGGCCATCGGTCGCCGAGACTCTCGCGATCCCAGCGGAGATCCGCACATGGAACGAGGATGAAGAGCCTCTCAAGCTCGTCGCCGACTTCCTGCGCGAGCGCCGTGCAGCGGCGCGCCCCATCGGCTTCGAGGAAACGAGCCGATATTTCATCCTCGATCGCCTGAAGCGGCAGTTGCCCGCGCTCCGTGCCGTCAGCGGCAATCCCGTCGTGCGCGGCACCCGCATGATCAAGTCTGCGGCCGAGATAGCGCTGATGAAGGCCGCATCCGACATCACGGTGGCGGCGTTTCGCCATGCCTATCCGCGCGTGCGCGCAGGCATGGGACCGTCGGAGATGGACGGGCTGATCGGAACGGCAATGCGCGCGCTCGGCGGAAGCTACGACGGCGGCTTGGTCCTCGTCGGCGAAGGCACGGCCTATCCGCATGGCACGAAGAAGCCGCAGCGGGTCGAACGAGGCACTATCGTGCTCTTCGACTGCGGCTGTTCCGTCCACGGCTACCAATCGGACATTTCGCGCACCTTCGTCTTCGGCGCCCGTCCGACGCCCGAGCAGCGCAAGGTCTGGGACCAGGTCCATCGCGGGCAGCAGATCGCCTTCGCCGCCGCGAAGGTCGGAGCCCCGGCCGGAAGCGTCGACGACGCGGTTCGCCGAACCTACGAAAGCTGGGGCTACGGCCCCGGCTACAGGCTGCCGGGCACCTCGCACCGGACGGGGCACGGCATCGGAATGGAGGGGCACGAGCCCGTGAACCTCGTCCATGGGGAGGCTACTCGCCTCGCGCCGGGCATGTGCTTCTCGGACGAGCCCGGCATATATATACCGGGCAAGTTCGGAGTGCGGCTCGAGGACTGCTTCTACATGACGGCCGGCGGCCCGCGATGGTTCACCACGCCGCCCCCGTCGATCGACAATCCTTTCGGCTAGATTCTTGACGGCAGCGCCTCCAGCGGCAAAGCGGCGCGCAACAGGAAAAGGATTGCCAATGAGCGAAAGCAGGGGCTGGGGGCTCCAGTGGCAGATGCTTGCCGGGTTCCTCATCGGACTGGTCGCGGGCCTCATCGTCTACAGCACCCAGCATGACGCACCGTGGGTCGAGGCGGTCACCACCTACGTGACTCAGCCAATCGGCCAGATCTTTCTCCGGCTGCTTTTCATGCTTGTGATCCCGCTGCTGTTTTCCGCCCTGGTCGTCGGCATCTCCGAAATGGGCGAGATCCGCTCGCTCAAGCGCGTCGGCCTCAGGACCCTCGCTTACACCGTGATCGTGTCGTCGATCGCGGTGGCGGTGAGCCTGGCGGTCGTGAACTTGCTGCAGCCGGGAGCGGGCGTCGATCGCGCCGCGGCGGCGGAATTGCTTGCCGAGCAGGCCGACCGCGCCGGCGCCATCATCCGGACGGGAGCGGAGCAGCCGTCGGGAATCGACGCCTTCATCAGCATCATTCCGAACAACCTCGTCGAGGCGATGGGCTCCAACGGCGCCATCCTCTCTGTGATGTTCTTCGCCTTGTTCTTCGGGATCGGGCTGCTTCTGACGGACACCCCCGCGTCGCGCACTCTCCAACGCGGATTCGAAGGGCTGTTCGACGTGACGATGCGGCTCATCCTCCTCGTCATCAAGCTCGCGCCGATCGCGGTCGCTTGCTTCATGTTCAATCTCGCCGCGCTGTTCGGCTGGGACCTGCTCGTGCGCCTCTCGGCATATGTGGGCGTCGTCCTGCTGGCGCTCGGCATCCAGATGTTCGTGGTTTTCCCGATCCTCCTGTCCACTCTTGGCCGGAAAAACCCGCTCGCCTTCTTCCGGCAGACCCAGGAAGCGAGCGTCATGGCCTTCTCGACGGCTTCCTCGAACGCAACCCTGCCGACCTCGCTGAAGGTGGCCGACCTGGAGCTGAAGCTGCCGCGGCGGGTCGCTCGCTTCGTCCTGACGATCGGCGCCACCGCCAACCAGAACGGCACCGCGATGTTCGAGGGGGTCACCGTGATCTTCCTTGCCCAATTCTTCGGGGTGGAGCTGAGCCTCACGCAGCAACTGATGGTGATGCTGGTGTGCATCCTTGGCGGCATCGGAACTGCCGGCGTTCCTGCCGGGTCGCTGCCCGTCGTGGCACTCATCCTCGCAATGGTCGGCATCCGGCCGGAAGCGATCGCCATCGTGCTTGGCGTCGACCGTTTCCTCGACATGTGCAGGACCACGCTGAACGTGGTCGGCGACCTTGTCGCTGCGCAGGTGATCTCGGCTGGGGAGCCGGACTGCGAACCGGTCGGTGAACCGGCGCAGGCGCTCCGCTGATGTCAGACAGCAGCACTCTCGAATTCGGCCGGAGCATATTGCACGACGAGGCGCGCGCGCTCGATGCCCTCGCCGACGATCTCGGCGACAATTTCACGCGCGCGGTCGACCTTATCCTCCAGGCCCCCGGCAAGCTCATCGTCGGCGGGCTCGGCAAGTCCGGCCATGTCGCGCGGAAAATCGCCGCGACCTTCGCATCGACAGGAACAACAGCGACCTTCCTTCACCTGGCCGAGGCCATTCACGGAGACCTCGGAATCGCCGCCAGGGGCGATGTCGCCATCCTCATCTCCCTTTCCGGCAAGACCTCCGAGCTGGAGCCAGTCGTCGATCATTTCGAGACGGTGCAAATCCCGATCATCGCAATTACCGGCAATCCCCATTCCCCGCTGGCGGAAGCGGCGTCGGCGCCGATCATCCTGCCGCACTGGCCCGAGGTCGGGCCGGAGGCGGTCGCGCCGACGACATCCACGACGATGAGCCTCGCGATGGGCGACGCCTTGGCGATGACGGTGATGCGCCAAAAGGGATTTACTCGGACCGACTTCGGCCGCCTTCATCCTGGCGGCACGCTCGGTGCCCGGCTGAAACCGGTTCGGCGGCTGATGCATGGCGGCAAGCAGATCCCGCTCATCCGCCACGACAGCTCGATGCACGATGCCGTCGTCGTCATGACGGAAAAGCGCCTCGGCATCGTCGGTGTGACCGATTCCTCCGGCCGTCTGATCGGGGTGATCACCGACGGCGATCTTCGCCGCAACATCGAGCGCGGGCTCGACAACAAGGCCGAGGCATTCATGACCCGCGACCCGAAGACCGTTCCTCCCGACGCGCTCGTCGCCGACGCGCTGTCCCTGTTCGAGGATTACAAGATCACGTCCATCTTCGTCGTTGAAGAGAAAGAAGACGGGCCAAAGCCGGTCGGAGTCCTTCACATCCACGACTGTCCGACGACCCTGTGACCGCAACCATCCTGATCCCCGCGCGCTACCAGTCGTCGCGCTATCCCGGAAAGCCGCTGGCTCTGCTTCGCGGCGCGAGTGGCGAGGCGAAAACGCTCATCGAGCGGAGCGTCGAAGCCGCGCGCCGGGTTCGAGGGGTCGATGGCGTCTACGTCGTGACCGACGACGAGCGGATCGCGGACGCGTGCCGCTCGGCCCACGTCGGCGTGCTGATGACCTCGCCCGATTGCAGGAACGGCACAGAGCGTTGTGCCGAGGCGCTGGCGCAGCTTCACGCGCCCGGCCTCGTCGTGAATTTCCAGGGCGATGCGCTGCTGACGCCGCCCTATTTCGTCGAAGCGCTGATCGAGCGGATGAGCAAAGCCGACGCGCAGGTAGCGACGCCGGCCTTGCGGCTGCGAAGCGCGGAAGTGCGCATTCTCCAGGCCGAAGAGGCGGCGGGCCGCGTCGGCGGAACCAGCGTCGTGACGGACGACGCCGGCAAGGCGCTGTATTTTTCCAAGCGGCTCATCCCCCACTTGCCCAGGCACGCGCTCGATGCCGACCTGTCTCCGGTTCGCCTGCACGTCGGAGTCTATGCCTATCGGCCGACGGCGCTCCAGGCTTACGCGTCGAGGCCGCCGAGCGAATTGGAGGAGCTGGAAGGCCTCGAGCAGCTTCGCTTCCTCGCCAGCGGAATCCCCGTCGCCGTCGTCGATGTCGATCCGCCGCCTTTCACGCTGCGCGAGCTCAATAACCCCGAAGACGTCGCGCCGATCGAGGAGGCTCTCGCGCGAGCCGGAATTGAATGACGCTCGACGAGGTCGAGCAGAACTATCGCGTGATCCTGTGCGATCTGTGGGGCTGCATTCACGATGGCGTGCAGCTCTATCCCGGCGCCCGCGAGCGCGTGCAGCGATGGCGCGCGAACGGGCAAACCATCATCCTGATCACCAACGCGCCGCGAACGGCCGAAGCGGTCGGCGCGCAGCTCGAACGCCTGGGGGTCGAGCGCGATCTTTGGGACGGCATCGCGACCAGCGGAGAAGCCGGAATTGCCTGTCTGAGCAAGGCAGAGCGGCCTGTAGGCTTCATCGGCACTCCCGCCGATCGCGCCATACTCGAAGGCCGCGGAGTCAGGATCGCCGAGGGCGACAATTTCGACGAGCTGGCGTGCTCGGGCCTCGACGGCAGGCGCCTCGCGGTCGAGGATTATGAAGACGAGATCGCACCGCTCGCTGCCCGCGGGGTGCTGATGCATTGCCTCAATCCCGATCGCATGGTCATTCGCGGGGGCGTGCCGGAGCCATGCGCCGGCGCGATCGCCGACCGCTACATCGAGCTTGGCGGCGCGGTCGAATATTACGGCAAGCCGTACCCGGCCATCTACCGGCATGCGATGCACCTGGCCGGCGAGCCGAAGCCGGACCAGGTGCTCGCGATTGGCGACGGGCTGCAGACCGACATTCTGGGCGCGGCCCGCATGGGCTTCGACTGCGTGTATGTGACGGGCGGCATCGGGCAGGGGGAATCCTTTCCACCGGGCTTCGCCCACGAAAACGGTCTCGAAGACTGGCAGCCAGCCGCGGTCGTCAGCTCGCTGGCCTGACGGCCAAACTTGCTGCCGATTGTCGAGCGCCCTAAATCGAACTCATGAAGCCCACGGTCTTCATCCAGGCGAACCATCGCCAGCATCTCGGTGCCAAGATCTCCGCGCACAGCTACAAGCGTAACGCGCGCAATCCCGACTCCTTCGACGTGAAGATCCTGCATGCGCGCGACTTCCCTCGGCTCATGGATGCCGACCAGAGCATCCTGCGCGGCGGCGAGATCCGGCAGTGGGATCCCGACGACCTGCAGAGCTTCACGCCGCTTCGCTTCTATCCTCCGCAGGCCATGGGCTTCGAGGGCTTGGCAGTCGTTACCGATCCCGACGTTTTCGCGGTGGGCGACGTCGGCGAACTGTTCACGCGCGACCGTGGCGGCAAAGCGATCTGGGCGGTCCCGCGCCCCGGGCACAACCGACGCCGGGACTATATTGCAACATCGGTGATGCTGCTCGATTGCGCGAAGCTCACGCACTGGCGCTTCGACGAGCAACTCGACCGGCTATTCGGCCGTCAGTTCGATTATCTGGACTGGATCCATCTTGGCCTTGAGGAGCCGTCTACGATCGGCGCGCTGGAAGCGGAGTGGAACGACTTCGACCGTCTGACTGCGCGGACGAAACTGCTGCATACGACGAAGCGCCGGACGCAGCCCTGGAAAACCGGGCTGCCGGTGGACTTCACGCTGCAACGCAGCTGGCTCGTCGATCTCTTCAACCGGCTCCTGCTCCGCTATGCCCCGCACCCGGACCGGAATCAGGAAGCGCTGGTCTACTCGCTGCTTGCGGAGATGTACGATGGCGGCGCCGTCACCGACGATGAGCTGCGCGAGGAGATGGGCGCAAATCATATCCGCCACGACAGCCTGGAGCTGATCGAGCGCTACCGTGGCTGGACACTGCCTTGGCAGCGCTCCAAGGGCCAGAGCCGCGTCCTGAGCCCGGCCTGACGTTACCGCCCGAGGAGCCTGCGCACGGCCGCCACCGCCCTTTCGACAGGATCATGATCGAGTCTTCCGGCTAGCGGCTCCTGGAGTGTCCCGGCGAGGCGCTTTTGGAGAACGTTGGTCCAGAAGCGGCGAATGTCGCGGACGGGCACCGGCAGGCCGACATCGGCTCCCCTATAAAACAGTCGGCCCAGGAGCGTCTTTTCCGGCAGGACCAGCCCTACCGGTTTTCCGGTCGAGACCGCGTCGGAGACCATCGCGACGCTGTCTGCTGTGACGGCGATCTCGTCGGCGTCCTGGAGCAACACCGGATATCGCGGAAAGCTGCCGGACACGAGCGCATGGTCGCGCCCCGTCAGGGCTGACGCCACGCCATTCATCAGCGCGTCGGAAGTCCGCGCGCTGCTCACGGCTATGACGCTTCCGCCTTTTGCGAGGAGCGACGAAGCTGCGGCTGCAACGGCTGCGGGAGTCAATCGCCACATGAAGGTTGCTCCGCCGATCAACAGGAGGCGGTGCGGTCGCTGCTGCCGCCCCAGCCATTCCCGTTCCTCGCGCGTTGGATTGAGGCTCGGCGCGGTGCTGATCCCGACCGGCAACGCTATTACATTGGAGCGCTCGGGCACGGCATATTGGCAGGTCGTGATCACGAGATCGAAATTCGCGGGGTCCATCCGCGGATTGCCGAGACGGACAAGCTTCGATCGGCCTAGCGAGCGCCTGCGAATCTCGAGGGCGGCCGGCACGCTTCGGTTGCCGATTCCCAGGACCAGCTCCGGCCACGGCGGCCGCAGCTCTCGTCGCGAAGCTGCGTCGAGAGACGCGAAGGTCGGTGCGAGCAGTGCCGGCGGGACGCGATGTAAAGAATTGTAGCGCAGCTCGACGGCGCGGAACGGGACTCCAAGCTCGGAGGCCAGCCGCAGAAGCTGATTGTTGTCGCCCGTCTTCTGGCCCAGCAATACCCAGACGGGGGGCGGTCCCGACGCCATCAGGCCGGCAGCTTCCCGAAGCTACGCTCCAATAGCGCCCTGACCTCGCGGGCGGCATCGATGACCGGGTTCGGGGATTTGCTCGCGATCGGGTGATCGAAACTGCCCGCCAGCTTGTTTTCGATCACGAAGTTCCAGAATCGCCGAAGATCGCGCCGTTCGGTACGCTCGTCCAATGTCGATCCGAGCACCAGCCGCCCGACCCAGTTCATCTCGATTGGGACGATTCCGACCGGCTTACCGGCGATGATCGACTCCGAAATCATCGAGATGCTGTCGGCCGTCGGGAACAGCGCGTCGGCATCGGCAAGAAGGACGGCGAAGCGCGGAAACTCGTGCCGAAGCACGCGCCACTCGCATGACGATCCTTCGAGCCGTTCCTCGATCGCATCCAGCACCTCGTCGGTCGTGCGCGCGCTGCGCGCTACGATCAGCGACCCTCCGGCGGCGTGGGCTCGACGCGCCAGCTTTTCGGCGATGCCGGCGACATATTTCGGCGCTAGTGCCCAGTGTCGGGTTTTCCCGCCGAGCATGAGCAGAAGGTGCGGGCGCGGCAGCGAATCGAGCCACGCCGATTCCTCGCTCGTAGGTTTCGGAACCTCGCGATAGCGACTCATGGCGAGCGGCAGGAGCCGCATCGACGGCCCCGTCGGAGTTCGATACTGCCGGGTCGTGTAAACGAGGTCGAACTGCTCGGGCGGTACTCGCGGGTGGCCGATGAGCACGAGCCGCGTGCGACCGCCACTCTGCTCCTGCACCCAGCGCGCGACCGGGACCGCGCGCCGCCCGACGAGGATGATGAGGTCGGGCCACGGGGGAATAAGTGTCCTGTCGCGGACGTTCTGGGCCACGGAAATCGGGCTTGCCCCCATATATTTGCCGCTGAGCCAGAACCGCCAGTTGAAGATCAGCTTGCGCGTCTCGAATGGTAGCCTCAATTCTTCCGCCAGGGCATAGACCTGGGCGTCGTCACCAGGACGATTGCCGGGGATCACCCAGATCCTGGGAAAGCTCATTGGCGCTGCATCCGGCGATACTCCCGCCACAGCTGCAGGCCCACCAGCAGCACGTAAATGGCGGTGCCGACGACAAAGGCGGCCGCCGCGCCTTGGACGCCGAAACGCCAGCTCAGCGGCGCCACGATCGCGAAATAGACGATCGTGCCCACGATCCGCGCCTTCAGCGGTGCCTCGGATCGGTCCAGCGAGTAGAGCATGGGCTCGGCGGCAAAGAAAATCATCGCAAGCAGCGGCGCGATGATCAGCACGACCAGCACCGCATAGGCGGGAAGGAATTGCGCGCCGAATATCAGGCTGATTAGCTCTTCGCCCGCCAGTCCTACCAGGAGCACGGCGGCGATGCCGAACATCGCCGCGATCGCGGCTCCGCGAACCATCAGCTTCCACGGACGCTTCGTCTTTGGATCGAGCCGCATCACCTCGGGATAAAAGGCGCGCGCGAGCATGTCCGTCGGCTTCTGGGCGCTGTCCGACAGTGTCGCCGCGACCCGGTAAAATGCCGCGCTCGCCGGACCGAGAAGGCCGCCGACGATGAGCCGGGCGACGGGGCCCCAGGCTGCGGTCAGGCTGGACGTGAGGTTTACGCGGATTGCGAACCGCCACGCGTCCTTCAGCGGGTGAGGGTTCAACGTCGGCTTGAGCGCATCGGTCATGTCGCGGCGCTTCAGTTCGCGCCAGGTGAGCCACCAGAGATAGAGGTCGCCGCCGAGGTCGGTCACGTACCAGATCGCTACATAAGCGACGAAGGGCGCGTCGACCCACCAGGCGAACCCCGCCATGATCGCACGCGCGATCGGGTAGGTTATGCCGCCCCAGCTCACGAGGTCGAACCTGTCGAGCGTGCGCAGCACGCCGCCCGGCGTCATTGCCTGCATCGTGGGGATGACGGTGCAGTAGAGCACGGCAATCAGGATGTAGTCGTCGGGAATGCCGAACCAGCCGCCGATGAACGGAAGCACCGCCATCGCCACAAGCATCCCGATGAGTCCGCTCAGCAGATCGAGCCCGAACGAAAATCCCGTGGCGACCTTGAAATCCTCGGGCCGGCCCGCTGCGAGCCCTTGCCCGCCGTAGCGCACGACGATCTGCCATGACTGGAACTTGCTGAGGCTGCTCGCTGCCTGCGCATAGCTGTGAATGAGGATTAGAAGCCCGAACAGGATCACGCCGAGCGCCCGGCCCGTGAAGGCGAGCGTCGCAATCGACGCGATCGCCGCGACGATCCGCGACGCGCCGAGATAGCTGCTGTTCTTCAGCAGCGAACGCATGTGCTGGTCCTTGAACCAATGGCGCATGCGCGCGCGCTTAGGCGAAACTGCGGTGCGTGTCGCTAGCTGCTCAAGCGGGTTCGGGCACCCGTTGCTGAACGACCTTGTCCGCCAGCGGCCCGTTGAGTTCGGCCAGATGGTCGAACTCCGCCTCGTAGCTCGCCAGTCCCTGGCTTTGGGACCTGAGCTCAGCCTCGAGCCCGCTGAGCTCCGCTTCCGGAATCACGGCGTCGATCCGGTCCCATCCGCTCCATCCGTCCCGCGGACCCATTCCGAGCATTTGCCCGCGGCGGCTCGCGACGGCGGAGCTTACGCGGCTCGCGGCGCTCGACGGGCACAGGACCGTCACCTTGTGCATGGGCTCGAGCAGGTGCGGGGCCGCGGCAGCGAGCGCTTCGGCCATGGCAAGGCGCCCCGCAAACCGGAACGCAAGCTCCGAACTGTCGACGCTGTGATAGCTGCCGTCGACGAGCGTCACCGCGACGTCCACGACCGGGAAGCCGAGCGGTCCCTTGCGCATGGCTTCGCGGACTCCGGCTTCCACAGCGGGGATCCATTGCTTCGGGATCGCGCCGCCGGTGATCCGCTCGCTGAACTGGAAGCCGGAACCGCGCGGCAGCGGCTTCACCTCGATGATGACGTCGCCGAACTGCCCGTGGCCGCCGGATTGCTTCTTGTGCCGGCCTTTCTGAGTCACCGAACGACGGACCGACTCGCGATATCCAATCGTCGGCGCGCGCGATTTCACGTCCACGCCGTAGCGGCGCTTGAGGCGCGCCAGCACCGTCGTCAGATGCTCGTCGTTGATGCCGCGGAGCCGCATCTCGTGCGTGTCCTCGTCCTGCTCCAGCTGAAGCGCCGAATCTTCCTCCAGCAGCCGGTGCAGGGCGCCGGAAAGTTTGACGTCGTCCTTGCGATCGGCCGGTTCGATCGCGAACGTGCAGTTGCGGGCGGGATAGGCGATTTCGATGTCCGGCGGCAGCGTCCCGCTGCTCAGCCATTCGCCGGCTTTGACAGAATCGATCTTGGCTACCGCGACGATATCGCCGTTGCGGGCCTCGCCGACCTTCTGGGTCTTCTCGCCCTGGACGGTAAACAAGGCGCCGAGGCGTGCCGCCTGGCCGCCGCGCGTCTTGAGATCCGATCCTTCCGCAATTCGGCCACCGAGCGCGCGCGCCAGAGCCAGCCGTCCGACCGTGCCGCCGCTGTGGACCTTGAAGACGTAGAGCGCGGGGTCGCTGACCTCCAATCGGCCGGCGGCGCTTTCCGGCCCGGGCGTCTCGTGGCGCAGCGCCTTCAGCAAGCGGCCGATGCCCCAGCCGCTGTCGGCCGACCCGAACAGTACCGGCACGCCGAGGCTTTGGCCCGTTTCCCTGGCCAAATCCTCGAGGATCCGGTCGCGGCTCGGCTCCTGGTCCATCAACAGCTGCTCGAGAAGCTCATCGTCATGGTCCGCGAGCTGCTCGAGCATGTGGTTGCGGGCTTCGTGCTCCCGGTCCTGGAGGTCGCCCGGGATTTCGATCTGCTCGCTATCCTTGCCGCTGTAGT
Source organism: Pseudomonadota bacterium (assembly GCA_023436615.1). Lineage (GTDB taxonomy): Bacteria > Pseudomonadota > Alphaproteobacteria > Sphingomonadales > Sphingomonadaceae > Sphingomicrobium. Next base: position 12,734 of record JAEZIO010000023.1, read on the forward strand.
GAAACGCCCGTTCGAGGGCCAAATCGACGAAGCCGGTGATCTTTTCGCCTTCGCGAATGGGGATCTGGCGAGCGATCAGCTGGGAAACGCTTATCGGTTGCAGAGCGGAGAGGAGGTCGCGAATGCGGCCGTGCGCCTGGTCGATGCGATTGACGAAGATCAGGTGCGGAATGCCCAATTCATCCAGCGCGCGGAGCGCGGGAGCGGCAAGCGGGGCCCGCGCAGGGTCCGGGTCGACGACGACGATCGCGATGTCCGCCACGGCGATCGCGCGCGCCCCGTCCGCTGCGAAGCCGACCGAGCCGGGACAATCGACGAGCGCAAAATGATCGCCCAGATAATCGAAATTGTAGAGGTTGAGCTCGGTCGAGCCGCCGCGCGATCGCGCCTCCGGGCTGAAATCGCCGATGCTCGTGCCGTTGGCTACCGATCCGTGGCGATCGGTTGCGCCCGCGGAATAGAGGATGGCCTCGGCAACGCTGGTCTTGCCTGCGCCGGCCGGTCCGACCAGCGCAATGACTCGAGTGCCGTTGGATTTACCGCCGTTCGAATTCTCGGGCATGCGACTCTCCTCTCGTCCGTGTCAGCGGGCGCGCGAGTCGCTTCTGATGAAGGCGCTCACGCGCTCTTCCGAAACGAACAGCGTCGGACACAATCGCGGCGAAGGCAAGCCCCTCGGAACAGCAGTCCGCCTCATGTTTTTGTCGCCTGATGGCAAAGCAGAAATACAGGAAGGACCTCGGCCACCACGCCCGGTCGCCGCTGGAGATGCCCCGCCGCGCATGGTCGGAAATCGCGAAGCGGACCTGGACACGCACGTGGCAGGACAATGTCGGGCTCATCGCCGCGGGAGTGACCTATTACGGCTTCCTCGCGCTCGTGCCGCTGCTCGGCATCATCGTCATGCTGTACGGCTTGTTCGCCCAGCCCTCGACCGTCGTCAGCAACGTCCAGGCGATGACCACCATCCTGCCGCCGGACGTATCGACGCTGATCGCGGACCAGCTCATCGCCGCGGTGAAGACGACCAAGCAAACGCACGGCGCCGGAATCCTCGTGGCACTGCTCGTCGCGCTGTACGGCGGCACCAACGGTGCCGGCGCGATCATCACCGCGCTCAACATCGCCTATGAGGAAAAGGAGAAGCGTTCGCTCGGCCATTTCTACCTCATCGCGGCAATCATGACCGTGGGTGCGGTAATCATCGCCGTGGTCGCTCTGGCCGGCACGACGACGCTCGCTTTCCTGGGCAATTTCGCGCCCGATGCCTCGCCAGTCATGGTCACGCTCGGCAAGACGGCGGGCTATGTCGGAATGACGCTGGTCGCCGCGGCGGTCGCCGCCACGCTCTACCGCTTCGCGCCGTCGCGGGAGGACGCCCAGTGGCGATGGATCACTCCCGGCTCGCTGTTCGCGGCAGTCACCTGGCTGCTTCTGACGCTTGCCTTCAGTTTCTACGTGACCAGCGTCACCGATTATAATGTGACCTACGGTTCGCTCGGCACGATCATCGTGGTCCTGACCTGGATCTATTTGTCGGCCTACGCACTGATCTTCGGGGCCGAGCTCAACAGCGAAATCGAGCACCAGACGGCAAAGGACAGCACCACCGGCAAGCCCGAGCCGCTCGGGAAGCGCGGCGCCTGGGCCGCCGATCATGTCGCCGACAGCGACGAGCCCGACCGGAAGGATGCGCCGTCGATGGCGGAGGCGACACCCGAAGCGCCGACCGCGAAGAAATCCTAGGCGGCTGTAAGTTTTGCTTTCTACGCGGCCGGCAAAAGCCGCTTCTCTCCAGCCAGCTTGATCAGCGCCGACTGCAGCTTCTCGAACGCGCGAACCTCGATCTGGCGGATGCGCTCGCGGCTGACGCCGTAGACCTGGCTGAGCTCCTCGAGCGTCTTCGGATCGTCGGTGAGACGCCGCTCGGTCAGGATGTGCTTCTCGCGGTCGTTGAGCTTCTCCATCGCGTCGACGAGCAGGTCGTGACGCACGCGGCTTTCCTCCGCCTCGGCGACCAGCTCGTCCTGGAGCGGGCCGCTGTCGACGAGGAAGTCCTGCCACTGGCTCTCGCCGCCTTCGTCGCCCTTGAGGCTGACGTTGAGCGAGGTGTCGCCGCCCATCGCCATCCGGCGGTTCATCGAAACGACCTCTTCCTCGGTCACCCCGAGATCGGTCGCGATCTTCGTGACGTCGGCGGGCTTGAGGTCGCCTTCCTCGAAAGCGTCGATCTGGTTCTTCATGCGGCGCAGGTTGAAGAACAATTTCTTCTGCGCCGCCGTGGTGCCCATCTTCACGAGGCTCCACGAGCGCAGGATGAATTCCTGAATAGAGGCGCGGATCCACCACATCGCATAGGTGGCGAGCCGGAAGCCGCGGTCGGGCTCGAACTTTTTCACGCCCTGCATCAGCCCGATATTGCCTTCGCTGATCAGTTCGCTGACCGGCAAGCCGTAGCCGCGGTAGCCCATGGCGATCTTGGCGACGAGGCGGAGGTGCGAATTGACGAGCTTCGCGGCAGCTTCGGTGTCCCCATGCTCGCGCCAGCGCTTGGCGAGCATATACTCTTCCTCGGGAGCGAGGATCGGGAACTTCTTGATCTCGGCGAGATAGCGGTTGAGCCCGGCCTCCCCGCCCGAAGCGGGAAGCGAGACAATTCCGCCCGACTGTGCTGCCATTCTTGTCCTACTCCCTTGGCCGGCGCTTCTCGTTCCGAGCGCCTGGCCGGTTAATTCCTATACACGAAGGTGGTTGAACAGTTCCTGCATGTCCGCTGGCATGCCGCTGGAGAACGACAGGCGGTGCTTCGTTACGGGGTGGGTAAAGCCCAGCGCCGCAGCATGTAAAGCCTGACGCTGAAAACCGAGCCTTTTCAAAACGTCGCTATGGCCCTTGGAATGGCCATAGACCGGATCGCCGAGCAAAGGATGGCCGATCGATGCCATGTGCACGCGCACCTGGTGCGTGCGGCCGGTCTCCAGCGAACATTCGACGAGCGACGCGTCGCGGAGCACTTCCAGCCGCTTCCAGTGGGTCACGGCGCGCTTGCCGCGCCCGCCTTCGACGATCGCGATCTTCTTGCGATTGGCGGCCGAGCGGGCGAGGGACGCGTCCACGGTTCCGCTACCCGCATTCGGCACGCCCGCGACGATCGCCAGGTAACGGCGGTCGACGCTGTGGGCAGCGAACTGCTTCGCCAGCCCTTCATGCGCGACGTCGGTCTTGGCGACGACGAGAAGGCCCGAAGTGTCCTTGTCGATGCGATGGACGATGCCAGGGCGGGCAACACCGCCGATCCCCGACAATGACCCGCCGCAATGGTGAAGAAGGGCGTTGACCAATGTGCCATCCAGGTTCCCTGCCGCCGGGTGGACGACAAGGCCGGCCGGCTTGTCGAGGACCAGTAGGTGCGGATCCTCGAAGACGATGGTGAGGGGGATGTCCTGAGCCACGTTGTGGGCGGTCTTCGGCTCGGGCACTTCGAGCCGGAAGCGCTCGTCGCCACGGACCTTGGTGGCCGGATCGCGGAGCGCGGTATCGCCCGTGGTGAGGCCGCCGGAGCGGATCAGTGCTTTCAGCCGCTCGCGCGACAGGGTGGGTACAGCCGCCGCGAGCGCGCGGTCGAGACGCCAGCCGTTATGAGCCGGCTCGAGCTTCACCTCGATTGTCTGACTTCCCCCCACGGTGACGATATTGGGTTGGCAATTTGGTCGTTCAAGCGGCGGCGATTGCCGAATTTGGGACGGCCCCGCGTGCGACTGATTAAATGGCTGGTCTTCTACTTCTTCTACTTTGCGACCTTTGAACGGCCAAAAGGCGCTGCGCTTGCCGAGAAAGGGCCCGCTCGCGGATGGAAGCGCGTTCATCGCCCAGCTTGGGGGACAAAACCGGCCCTGTAGCACAGTGCTTTTTTCGCGTTTTGGTGATGTCATTGATGGTGGAAGCCGGACGCTATTTTTCGCCGTAGAAAGGCTGACGTTTCGGGCAATCCCCTATATCGGCGCACGCCACCGTGGGTTCAGATCGCCGAACGCCACAGCAATCGGAGGTCCATCCGCATGGCCTTTTAGCGCGCCGCACCCTGCTTGGCGGCGCCTCTTAAGTGCTTTGAAATAGATAGCTTTACGGCTGCTCACATCATTGTCAGAAAGGTGATGACCAGCTTGGCCGATGGAGGTCTACGTACCAACCCGAATATTAGAAGCCGAGCTTATCGCGACCAAGGACGCTCTGCGCGAGAGCGACGCGCGGTTCGAGACCCTGGCCGATGCGCTTCCGCACATGGTGTGGTCGACGCTGCCCGACGGCTATCACGACTATTACAACGCCCGCTGGTATGACTTCACCGGAGTACCCGCCGGGTCGACGGACGGCGAAGCCTGGAACGGCATGTTCCACCCCGACGATCAGGAACGCGCGTGGGCAAGGTGGCGTCAAAGCCTGGCGACGGGCGAACCTTACGAGATCGAGTATCGCCTTCGGCACCGCAGCGGCGAGTATCGCTGGACGCTAGGCCGCGCGATGCCGATGCGGGATGAAGAGGGCAGGATCATCCGCTGGATCGGCAGTTGCACCGATATTCACGATGCCAAGCAGACGGCCGCGCAGAACGAAATCCTCAGCCGCGAGCTCAGCCACCGGATAAAGAACATATTCGCGGTTATCGCAGGGCTGATCGGCCTGTCCGCGCGCAACAATCCCGACCAGAAGCAGTTTGCCCGGCAGCTTCAGGAGCGGGTGGCCGCCCTGGGCCGGGCGCACGAATTCGTCCGCCCGCACAGCAGCCATTCGGCTCCGCAGCGATTCCCCGAGCGGCTCCACGGGGTGATCCGCGAGATTCTCTCGCCTTACCCCGCGCTCGCCGAGGGGCGGATCGCGATCGCCGGCGACGATGTCGCTGTGGACGACCGCGGCGCGACTCCGCTGGCGCTGTTGATCCACGAGCTAGCGACCAACGCCACCAAATATGGCGCGCTGTCGGTCGCCGACGGCAAGGTCAGCGTCACGACCGCCATCCGCGACGGCGTGCTTGAGCTTCGATGGCAAGAAAGCGGCGGTCCGGAAATTTCCGGCCCACCGGCGCAGTCCGGCTTCGGGACCATGCTCAGCGAGCTCAGCATCGTTCAGCAGCTTGGCGGCAAGATCGAGCGCTCATGGCAGCGCGGCGGGCTTGTGGTCAGCGCAACCGTGGACCTGGTGCGGCTGGTCCGTTCTTCAGCCAAATAGGCGAAGTTCGCGCGGCGGGGTGACCTGCCGGCCCTCGCGCACTCCAAGGGCATAATCGACCGCCGCCATCACGGTCCTCTCGTCAGCCGGCTTGGTGATGACCCCGATCGCGCCGGCGATGCCATTGCCGAGCAGCGACGGATTGGCGGTGATGAACAGCACGGTCACTCCGCGCTCGCCCAGCCGCTCGCCGATCTGGGGGCCGGTCAGCCCGTCGCGAAGGTTGAGGTCGACCAGCGCCAGATCGAGGGCTTCGTCGAAGTAGAGCTCGGCCGCCTGTACGTCTGGAACGATGCCCACCGGCTGGTGGCCCAGATCCTCCAGGATGCTCTCGAGCTCGTACGCGACGAGCATTTCATCTTCGACAATCAGGATTCGGGCGGGCATGCGCAACTCAGGTTAGCTATTCCAGAAGTACGTTCACCGCTCAAACACCTCAAGCCCGTTTGAGTTCTACGATGCGACGCGCGAACCCTCTTAAACCACAACGGCATAACCTCCTGAGTCGGTTATCCAGCGAGAATGGCGACCGAATGGTTCGAAAGCTGTCGCATCCGCTGTGGGTGGAAAGCGGATGTTACGATCGCTCGCGTCCGATCCTTTCGCGGCGCTTCAATGGGCGGACACTGATTGGCGGCCTGTTTCAGTCGGCGAGGTAAGCGAAGTCCATGCGGCATTGCACACCAGTCGGCCGGTACTCGATCTCTGCTTTGCCGCGGCCCTTCGGGAGCGCGGAGCGGATTAGGCGGGTACCAAATCCGGTGCGTGATGGAGGCGACACCATTGCGCCACCCTCTTCGAGCCACACCATGCAGGCGCGGTCACCGTGTTTTTCTACGGTCAAGGCGACTTTGCCGGCCGGCGCGCAAAGAGAGCCGTACTTGAGCGCGTTCGTCGCCAGTTCGTTCAGAATAAGCGCGATGCCGACAGCAACATCCTCGGTCACGCGCACGTCTGGCATGCAGTTCACTTCCAGACGCCCCGCTTCATTGAAGGGAGCCAGGGTCCGTTCAATCAGCAAGGCAAGCCCGGCCGAGGAGTGTCTTGGATCATCAATGAGGCCCTGCGCGCCAGCAAGTGCCTGCAGCCGCTTCATGAACTTTGCGTCGAAATCCGCGGTATCCGAGCTCGATCGACCCGCTTGAACCGCGAGGGCCTGCACGACCGTAATGAAGTTCTTGATCCGGTGCTGGAGCTCTCCCCTGACAAGCTGCAGCTTTCGGTTGAGCTCTTTCTCGCGCTGGCTCGTCCTGACGAGCTTCTCAGCCAATACCAACAGTACCCCGGCTACCAACCCGTAGATCAGCATTCCCCACAACGAATATCGGTCAAAACTTAGCTGTCCGAGCGGCTCGACAAATAGAACGTTCCCGATCAGTCCGCCGGCAATCAACGCGATCACCCCCCCGAACCAACCCGCATAAGCGACGCTAAGAACGACCGCCGCATAGAAGAACGCATAGGGCGCTTCGTCGCCGACCAGCGGTTCAAGCGCCAGCCTCAGGCCGGCCGCAGTTGCTGACAGTGCAAGCGCGATGACTGTCTGGCGAAACCGGCCCGACCAGGCGAAAGACGGGGACGGATTCCAGACCTTGAGCCGGCCAGCACGCCTTTGTGGAAGGCTCGCCAGCCCCTGTGCCACTCGCCCCCATTTCCTCCGCGATCGGGTCTCCCGTAGCTGGACGTAAGAAATCGAAAGTGCGGCTGCGTTCGCAATGGTCTGAAGGAGATCGAGCTCCGGATCGGTCGCGTTGTGGGGGTGAGCCCAATAAGCCCCCAATGCCGCGATCGGCTCCTCCTGACGCACGGGTACCATGGCCAAGCTTTTGACGAATGTCGGTCGGTAGGCGTCCTGCGGAATACGCTCGTCATCATAAATATCCGGGATCGAAACCCTCCGTCCGTGCTCCATGCACCAGCCGGAGATGCAGGCGCTCATCGGAAAGCGGCGCCCTTTCCAGAGAGGACCGATCGCGTCCTCCTCGGCATAGTAACAGCGGTCACCGTCCTTCAGGACAAAGGTTATGCCGTCGGCGGCCAGAATGACCCGCGCCGCGTGGTGACGATCTCCATGACTTCCGGAAGTGAGCCCGCGGACGCGAGCCGGCGGATCACGGCGGTCAGGGCTTCGACATTGCCGTCCTTGCCGCTCACCAACGGGAAGTGGAAAACGGTTGTGCCTTCAGACGCGTCGGCTGTCATTTAGCCTCCCCGCACGGTCGCATTTCGCGAAGCAAGCTACACGGTTATCGGGACGAGTTCCACGTCCCGCGCGAGCTAGCCCGTCTATGCCTGTCCGTGGGTGGGTCATGCAGCCCCGGCAGGTTGATGTGGAGCACCGGCCTAGGGACAATCCCGTATTTAACCGGGCGTCACGACGGGGGAACCTAATCGATTGAAACGACTGCTAAGTGGCGAGGCAGCGGATGGAGAGTGACGTCAGCTACTTCAGGCGCCGCGCGTCGGAAGAGAGGTCGGCCGCCCTCGAAGCGCGGCAAACAGTCGCACGTGAAGCGCACCTGGATTTAGCCAACCGCTACGAAGACCTTGTGCGCGCCATTACCGGAGCTGAGCAGCGGCACGGCATCGAACCTGGTGATAATCCACTACACGAAGCGGCGAACCGCATCTCGCAAAACCCAAGAAAACCCTAGCGAACCTGGACTGGCGGATCGGGGATCGAGCCTGGGATGACGACCGCATGGCTGATCGTTAGATAGACGCCATGAACAGCGTCGATCTCGCAAGCCTATTGTGCTCCCGCCTCTGCCACGACCTGATGTCGCCGGTCGGGGCGCTCAACAATGGGATCGAATTGCTCGCCGACGAGCAGGACCCGAACATGCGCGAGCGCTGTCTCGAGCTGCTGTCGGAAAGCGCGCGGACGACTGCCAACAAGCTCAAGTTCTTCCGGCTCGCGTTCGGCGCTGGCGGCGGGTTCGGTGATGCCATCGACAGCAACGAAGCGCGCACAGCGCTCGAAGGGCTGCTGGGCGGGAACGGCAAGATCGAGCTCGGCTGGATGGTCGGCGAGCAGAAGCTGTCCAAGGGCGCGACCAAGCTCCTGCTGAACCTGGCGCTCATCGCGGGCGATGCGCTGGTTCGCGGCGGCCGGCTCGACATCGGTGCCGAAGCCGACGGAGCAACCGAGATCGCGATCCGGGCTGAAGGACCGCGCATCGCGCTCGACCCGGCGATACGCGACACCCTCCTCAACGGCGGCGAGTCCGGGGTTGAAGCGCGTACGGCCGGCGCCTGGCTCGCCCACAGCCTCGCCGCGGAAGGCGGCGGCGCGATCCAGCTATCGCAGCCGGAGCCCGAAGTCCTGGTCATCGGAGCGGCGCTGACCGGACAGAGCTAACGGCGCGTTAACTCCTGCCGGCCATAAGGCCCTCGACGTTCACGCCTCGGGGGCAGCTGCGCCAATGGACGACCTGATTGCGGATTTCATTGCCGAGTCCCGCGAGATGCTCGAGGCTCTCGGCGGCGAAATCGTCGCGTGGGAGGCTAATCCCGACGACCGCTCGCGGCTCGATTCCATTTTCCGCTTCGTCCACACGGTCAAGGGCAATTGCGGCTTCTTCGAGTTTCCGCGGCTCGAGGCGCTGAGCCATGCCGCGGAGGACGCTCTCGCCGACGTTCGAGCCGGCCGCCGCCAGCCTGACGGGACCCTAGTCAGCGCCGTGCTGGCGATCATCGACCGCATCGGCGAGATGATTTCGGCCATCGAGGCCACCGGCGAAATGCCCTCGGGCGACGACAGCGCCCTCATCGAAGCTCTGGAGCCGGGCGCCGACGGTGCCGTGGTTCCGGTGGCGACTGCCGTCGCCGAGCAGGCGAAGGGCGCGGCTCCGCGGACGATCCGTCTTTCGGTCGAGCTGCTCGACCGGGTGATGAGCACGGTTTCGGACATGGTGCTTGCGCGCAACGAGCTCGCCCGGCGCCTGCGCGAAGCGCCGACCGAAGTATCGGTGGGCGGGGCGTTCGAACGCCTCTCCGCGATCATCGCCGAGATGCGCGACGCGATCACGCGCACGCGCATGCAGCGGATCGAGAATTTGTTCGTCGCGCTCCCCCGAATGGTCCGCGACCTGTCGGCCGAGCTCGGCAAGCAGGTGCTCGTGGACATCGACGGCGGTGACGTCGAGCTCGACCGCGAGATGATCGAGATGATCCGCGACCCGCTCACTCACATCATCCGCAATGCAGTGGACCACGGTATCGAGACTCCGGCCGAGCGGCTCAAGGCCGGCAAGCGCGAGATCGGATTGCTGTCGGTTTCGGCCCGCCAGTCAGGCAATCAGATCCTGATCGACATCCAGGACGATGGCCGCGGCATCGACGGCGCAAAGCTCGTTGAAAAGGCGGTGTCCGCCGGGGCGATCGGCAAGGCGGAAGCCGCGAAGCTCAGCCCGCGCGAGCAGCTTGCGCTGATTTTCGAGGCCGGCCTGTCGACGGCCAGCAAGGTCACCGCGATTTCGGGGCGCGGCGTCGGCATGGATGTCGTGCGTTCCAACGTCGAGCGCATCGGCGGGGTCGTCGAAGTCGACAGCCGGCTCGGCGAGGGGACTCGCATGACCCTTCGAGTTCCGCTGACCTTGACCATCATCCCGGCTCTCACCGTCTCCATCGGTTCGCAGCATTTCGCGATTCCCCGTTCTGCGATCGTCGAGATCGTCCGCGCCAACGGCGAATCGGTGACTCTCGACAGTCTCGGCGGCGCTGGCGTCGCGACGATCCGCGGACGCCGGGTGCCCGAAGTCGCTTTGGCTGACGTCCTCGGCCTGCACAGCGAAGTTGCCGAGGAAGAGCGCACGCTGGTGGTGCTGCGTCCGGCCGGCGGCGACGTATATGCGCTGGCCGTCGATCGTATCCACGACCACGAGGAACTCGTCGTCAAGCCGGCGGCGCCGCAGGTGATGGCGACCGGATTGTACGCGGGAACCACGCTCGCGGACGACGGCAGCCCGATCCTGCTGTTCGATCCTGCAGGACTGGCGGAGGTCGGCGGCGTGAAGCTGGAGGCCCAGGAACGCACGGCTCGCGTTGCGCAGGGTCCGGCAGCCGCGACGGCCCACGCCGTATCCGTCCTTCTGTTCCGCGGTCTCGACGGCGGGCGGCGTGCGCTGCGCCTCGGCGTGGTCGATCGCATCGAAGAGGTGCCGGTCGACGCGGTGAAGCCCGGTGCCGGACAGCTCCGGGTCCAGCTCGGCGAAGCAATCCTTCCGCTCGCGGGCGTCAACGGCGATCTTGGCCAGGAGAAAGTCCGCGTGTTCCGTCTCAACGACGGTACGCACGAGATCGGCTACGCATTCCGCGAGGTCATCGACCTCTCGGCAATCGAGAATAGCGTCATTCCAGCGGACAACCCCGCCGAAGTGAGCGGCGTGGCCCTGATCGGCGGCGAGCCCGCCGAGCTGGTGGACGCGCACTGGCTGTTTGCCAATCACCTCGGCGCGGCGGCCCGAACCGAGACGGATCAGCCCCTGTGCCGGCTCCCCGGCGACGACCCGTGGATCCAGAACATGCTCCGCCCGATCGTCGAGGCCGTGGGCTATCGCGTGGTCGGCGACGAGCACGAGGCCGAGGCGGATCTGGTCATCGCCTGCGACAAGGCGGCGCCCACGGGCAAGGGTGCCCGCAAGATCGTGCTGCGCTCGGATCCCGATGCAGCCGGCAAGAAGGACGATAGCATCTACCGCTATGACCGGGCGGGCCTGCTGATGGCGCTGAAGGCAGCGGGCGGAGGCAAGGGCAAATGAACGAACTTTTGTTGATCGTGACGATCGCAGGCCAGCGCGTCGCGCTTCCGGCCGCGGCAGTGGAATCGGTGGTCGAGCTCGACACGCTGATACCCGTTCCGCGCGCGGCGCCGCACGTGGCCGGGCTGTCCGCGCTTCGTAGCCGAGTCCTGACTGTCATCGATTGCATGAGCTCGCTCGAGCTCGGCACGACCGATTGCTCGGACGGGATCCGCGAAGCAGCCGTGGTCGAGCTCGACGGCCACCATTACGCGCTCATCGTCGATGTAGTCGAAGACGTCGTGGAGGCGGCGTCCGATCCATCGCCCGTTCGCGCGGCCATGGGCGCCGGCTGGGAACGTGCATCGGGCGGAATGGTCGAAACCGAAGCAGGTCCGCTGCTGCTCGTGGACGTAGCAGCCCTCATTTCCGGAGCCGAAGCCCGTGCGGCTTAAGCTCTTCGTTACCCTTAGTGAGTATACGACCACCGAATTGAGCGGGAAGCCCGAAGCATGAAGAGCTGTTTGATCGTCGATGACTCCAAGGTGATCCGCAAGGTCGCGCGGCATATCCTCGAAACGCTCGAGTTCGAGGTCGAGGAGGCCGGCGACGGCCAGGAGGCGCTGTCGCGCTGCGAGCAGAAAATGCCGGACGTCGTGCTTCTCGACTGGAACATGCCGGTGATGAGCGGGATGGAGTTCCTCCGGCTCCTTCGGCAGCGCGGGCACAGCGATCAGCCGAAGGTCGTTTTCTGCACGACCGAAAACGACATGGCGCACATTCGCGCGGCGCTCGAGGCTGGCGCCGACGAATATGTGATGAAGCCGTTCGATCGAGAGACGCTGCACGTCAAGCTTCAGCTCGTCGGCGTCGCGTAAGAGTTCGCGTCGTGGAGCGGGCGCTCGCAAAACCGCGGGATCGCCAGGAGGCACGGACAGCCGGTCGCCGGCGTATCCGATTGATGGTGGTCGACGATTCGGTCATCGCGCGCGCCGTGCTGTCGCGGATGATCGAGGCGGACGACGCTTTCGAGATCGCCGCCGTCGCCGCAAGCGCCGAGGAGGCGATCGACGCCCTGCAGGCGGTCACCGTCGACATCGTCGTGCTTGACCTGGAGATGCCTGGGGCCGGCGGCCTCAAGATGATCCCGCACATTCTCAAGGCCGCGGGCGGCGCTCGGGTCATGATCGTTTCGTCGCTTGCCGATGAGGGCGCCGAGCAGACCGTCGCGGCACTCGCGCTCGGCGCGACGGACGCAATGCCCAAGCCCGGGACCGGCCGCTTCAACGGCCGCTTCGCCGAAGTCCTGCTGGCAAAACTCAAGGCTATCGGATTCGCGGACGATCATCCCCCGGTCTGCCAGCCCATCAGGTTGCAGGGCTACGGGCCGCTGCGGGCGATGGCGTCGGACCCGATAGGCATTCTCGCGATCGGGGCTTCGACGGGCGGAATCCACGCCATTGCCGCGCTGTTCGAGGCCCTCCCGTCCAGGGTGGGCGTACCGATCCTCGTCACCCAGCATCTGCCCTCGCCATTCATGCCGGTCTTCGCGCGCCAGCTCGGGCTTGCCTCGAAGCGGGAGACGCTGGTCGGCGATGACGGGATGAAGATTCTCCCCGACCGCATCATCCTCGCGCCTGGCGACGCCCACCTGACCGTCGAATCGTCGGCTCGGGGCCATGTCGTGAGGCTCGTTCGCGATCCCGCGCCCAGCGGCTGCTTGCCGTCCGTCGATCCGATGTTCGCGTCGGTCGGAGTGGAATTCGGAGGCGCGGCGCTCGGTGTCGTCCTGACCGGGATGGGCCGCGACGGAGTGGCGGGCGCATCGCGCCTGGTCGCCTGCGGCGGCTCCGTGCTCGCCCAGGATGAAGCCAGCTGCGCAGTGTGGGGAATGCCGCGTGCGATCATGGAGGCTGGGCTCGCCTGCGCAGTCATGCCGCCTGACAAGATTGCCCGCAGGATTGCCTCACGTGCCGGAGATTCAGAGTGCAAGTAAGCGACAGCTCGAGCCGTATCCTCGCGGGCCTGCTCGAGGCGCGTACCGGACAGCAGCTGACGATGAACCGTCGCTGGCGGATCGAGACAGCCTTGTCGGCGCTGCTTCGCGAGCGGGGGATTTCCACCCTCGACGAGCTGATCACGATCCTGGTCATGGGCAAGGAACCGGGCCTGTCTAACGAGGTGGTCGAGGCGCTCCTCAACAACGAGACCTATTTCTTTCGCGACCGCTCTCCCTTCGACCTGCTCGCGCGCCACGCGCTCCCCGAGCTCGCGAAGAAGCGCCATTCGAAGCGGCGCGTCCGGATCTGGTCCGCCGGCTGCTCCACCGGCCAGGAGGTCTATTCGCTGGCGATGCTCTTTGCCGAGGATCCGGTCCAATGGCAGGGGTGGACGATCGACATTCTCGGGACCGACGTTTCGTCGGCCGCCGTGGATCGTGCGCGCAGCGGCCTCTACACGCAGTTCGAGGTGCAGCGAGGCCTTGGCATCAACCAGACGATCCGCTGGTTCGAGGAATGCGACGACGGCTGGCGCGCCGTTGAAGGCGTTCGCAAGCCAGTGCGGTTCCAGGTGCACAATATCCTAGAGCCGCCGCCGCACCCGGGCGAATTCGATATCGTGCTGTGCCGCAACGTGCTGCTCTATTTCACGACCGAGAAGCGGACGCTGGCCTTCGAGCGGATCGCAGCGTCAATGGCGGCCGACGGATGGCTGATGCTCGGCGCGGGGGAAACCGTGATCGGGCAGACGACCCGCTTCGGCGCCGACGTCGGAGCGCGGGGCCTGTACCGGCTGACCGACGGCGACGCGGTTGTCGAAAAGCGCGCGGGCACCGACCGGAGGTCGGCCGCCAAGGCTTGACCGGATGGCGCACTCATGCGCCATTGAGCCGCATGGATTTTGTCGAGCGACCCTCGCCGAATTTTGACGAGCGGGCGCTGCCGGTCTCGATGATCGTGCTCCACTATACGGGGATGCCGGACTGCGACGGCGCGCTCGCGCGCCTGTGCTCGCCCGACGCGAAGGTGTCGGCCCATTATTGCGTCGATGAGGACGGGACAATCTACCGGATGGTCGATGAAACGAAGCGCGCCTGGCACGCCGGCCCATCGCGCTGGCGCGGGGTCACCGACGTCAATTCCGCGAGCGTCGGGATCGAAATCGTCAATCCTGGCCACGAATTCGGTTACCGCCCGTTTCCCGACGAGCAGATCGCCGCGCTCATCCCACTTGTCTCCGAAATCAAGGAGCGGCACGGGATCAGCCGCGGCAATGTTGTCGGTCATTCCGACGTCGCTCCGGCGCGAAAGGAAGATCCCGGCGAGCTGTTCCCGTGGGACGCGCTTGCGAAGCGGCGGCTGGCGCTTCCGAGCCCGACCCGCGAGCTCGTCGACCCTTTCTGGACCGATGCGGGATTCCTGCTTGCGCTCGAGCGTTTCGGCTATGACGTTACAGACACGCAGAAGGCCGTGATCGCCTTCCAGCGCCGCTTCCGCCCGGACCGCATCGACGGGATCATCGACGGCGAATGCCGCGCGAAATTACTGTCGCTGCTGCTTCCAAAGCCGCAGTAGCCGGAGCGCAGCGGACGCCGGGCGCATGCGCGAGCAACGGCTCTAGTGTCCGCTTCCGACCCAAAGCAGACATTGCGCCCTCTTCGCTGGGTCCTTGGCGACCTTCGAAATCATTTCACGGAAGCGCGTTTTATCAAACTGATATAGCTCCGAAAAAGGGCAATCGCCCACCAAACGGCGAATGCAATCGAAACGGCCCACAAGAGATACCGCACGTATCCGGTTGCGAATAGACCGCTGATGAAAGCAAGAATTGCAATACCGATGACTGGAACTCGCTTGTAAAATCGGTTTCGGCGGCGATAGTCGTCGACAGCGCGCTCGCTCACACCAGATCGCATTGCGATCGAATCCAAATGGGTCACGGCTGACCAATCAAGCGCAAAAATGCCAATGGCGAGTATAAAAAACAGTTCAATGTCCACTGCCTGCCCCAATTACGACGCAAACTGCTTTCTCGGAAACTTTGCCCATCGCCTATGCTTATATTTGTGCGGGCGACATTGGTTCTGTGCTTAGCATTTCGCACTAGCCTCCTCAGGTACTGTATCGACGCCCCTAACCCTAGCTGCTGGTCTTCTCCTGATCGCGCATTTGGTCGGCATGGCAGCATTCACGGACAGCATCTAAGAGCAGCGGTCCGCTCGCTAACGTCCGCCTTCTAACCAGAACGGACATTAGCGCCTGACTCGTAACGTTTGACGCAAACGACTATATCGCCCCCGCCAGAGGGCCGGGCGGCCGCGGGCCCTCGCGAAAGCGGGGGAACGAGGAAAGTCCGGGCTCCATGGAACAACGGTGCCGGGTAACGCCCGGCCGGCTCCTTCGGGGGCTGAGGGACAGTACCACAGAAAGCAGACCGCCCGGCCTCGGTCGGGTAAGGGCGAAAGGGTGCGGCAAGAGCGCACCGCGCTTCCGGCAACGGCGGCGGCACGGTAAACCCCACCGGGTGCAAGACCGAATAGGGGCGGCATATGAGCTTGTTCCGGCTCGCCGCCCGGGTTGGTCGCTTGACCTCGCACGCAAGTGCGGGGCTAGACGAATGGCCGCCCATCTCCAGTTCATTCTGGAGTGGACAGAACCCGGCTTACAGGCCCTCTGGCAAGATTCTCGACCGCGGCAGCTCTCGCCGCTACTAACCTTGGATAGTAATGGCGAAGCAGAAGCGCTCCGATGACTGGGGTTTCCCGCGCTGGCGGTCCTACGGCAAGGCCGGAAGGGCCGCCGCGCGCGTGCGCCTGTGCGATCGCGAAGGCTGCGACGAACCGGGCGACCGGCCCGCGCCCAAGGCGCCCAACAGCAAGGACCGGTGGTATTTCTGCGAAGCCCACGCGGCGGAATACAACAAGAACTGGAATTACTTCGCCGGGCTGAGTCCCGAGGAAGCGGCCAAGCGCGAGGCCGACGAAGCGAACGGCGCCAACGGCTTCCGTCGCTCGGCGCACTGGAAATGGGCAGGCCCTGGGGACGAGACCCGCTCGCGCGACGAGATGCGCGCGCTGGACGCATTGGAGCTCGAGAGCGACGCCGATTTCACCGCGGTGAAGGTGGCCTACCGCCGTCTCGCCAAGGAAAATCATCCGGACCTGAAGCCCGGCGACGACGAGGCCGCGAAGCGCTTCCAGCAGGTCCAGGCTGCGTATGATGTGCTGCGGAAAGCCGAGGAACGGCGGGCGACTACCGGTTGAGCATGAAGGTCGCCGCGCTGAGCGCAATCGGACGGGCTTCGGCCCCGCCGTGAGCGACGCCCCGTACGAACGCGATCCGCCGCGTCAGCTTCACGCATTCGCAGCGCGCGATCACCGTTTCACCCTTCGCCGCGGGCCGCAGGTAATCGAGCCTCAGGTCCACCGTGACGATCGGCGCGAAGCGGTCCAGCGCGACCCAGACCGACGTTCCACTGGCCGTATCGATCAGGCTGACGACCGCGCCGGACGCGAGGATTCCGCTTTCAGGCACGCCGACCAGCTCCTCGCGCCACGGCAGAGCGAGCTCCGCCCAATTGTCTCCGGAATCGCGATACTGGAGGCCTAGCGCGCGGCCGTGGCCGAACTTGCGCGCCATGTCGAAAAAGGCCTTGGGATCGAACCCGGCTCCGTTGGCGTCCGCGGTCATGCGGCGAGCCGCTGCGCCGTGTCGCGAATGAGCGCGATCATGTTGGGGACGCCCTGCGTACGGTTCGCGCTGAGGTGCCGTGACAGCTCGAACGGCGCGAGGACGGCGGCGATATCGGTGTTCGCGATTTCGGCAGCCGGCTTATCCTGGACGGTGGAGAGGACCAGCGCGACGATCCCCTTAGTGATCGCGGCATTGCTGTCCGCAAGGAAATGGAGCCGCCCGTCGTCGGTCGTTGTCGGGTACACCCACACCGAGGCGGAGCAGCCGCGGACCTTGGTCGCTTCCGTCTTCAACGGATCCGGCATGTGCTCGAGCTTGCGGCCGAGATCGATCAGCAGCCGGTACCGGTCCTCGCCATCGAGGAACTCATATTCGGCGAGGATGTCGCTGACGGGCGGGAGACCGCTCATGCGCTGCGCCTAGCAGCGTGCGCGGCCGCCTTCTAGCGCTCGCGCAGCTCCTCGATCTGCTTCGAGAGGCTGTTCTCTTTCTCGACGGTGATCCGCTCGAGGACCTTGATGCGTTCCTTGAGCTCCTTGACCTCGTCGCGCAGGCGAAGCGTTTCCGCCTGCTCCTGCGGGCTGATCTCGCCCTCGGGCCCGCGGCTTCGGTACCGCGCGCGCAGCACCGACGCGATCATCACGGCGACCACGATGATCGCCACCATCTCGAACTGGTTCATTCGCTCTTCTCTCGGCTCTTGAGCACCGGCGCCCCGCGGAGCGCCTCGATCTGCGAGGCTGTCTGGGCACCGCCGTCGGTGACGATCTGTTCGAGCACCCGCACGCGCTGTTCGAGCTCCGTGGAGCGCGACGCATATTGCGCTGCCTTCTCGGCCGCCATCGTCGCTTCGACCTCCAGGCGCTTCTCGCGGAGCCTGAAGTAGCGATTGGCGATGATCATCAGCAACATCACCGGCAGGCCGATGACGATCAGCGCGATGAAGACTTCAGCCGGACCCATCATGCGTGCCCGCCTTTCTCGTTCGCCAGCGCGTTGATCTCACGCTCGAGCCGCGAGGGCTGGTCGGTGACGATGCGCTCGACGGTCTCCACCCGGTCCTTCAGCGAGCCGATCTCGGCGCGGAGCTGGGCGTTCTCGTTGGTGAGCAGCTTGATGCGCTCAAGCGATTCCCGGTCCGTTTTCGGGTGAAGCGGCGTTCCCCAGGAGGTTTCGAGCGGATAGCCGTGGCGGATCTTCAGCCAGGTGGTGAACACCCATCCGCCGACGCTGACCACGGTGATTGCGGCAATGTATGGCAGCGCGCCGATAATCGCTGCGAAGTTCGGGTTCATGCGATCCTCTTTACCTGAGCTGTTCGATCTCGCGGGCGAGCGAGCGGTTCTCGATCGTTACGTAATGCTCGACCTGCGCGAGGCGCCGATCGATGTCGCGGAAGCGCGACTTGATGTCGCGCGCGGTTCGGCCCGGCGAGGTGCGCACGTCCTGCCAGAACTTGCGCTCTTCGGGGTTGGTCTCCTGAAGCTCGCGCGGCTTGTCCTGAGCGACCATGCCGGCGATGAAATAGACCGGGAGCAGGGCGCCGCCGCCCATGAAGATGCCGAGGACCAGCAGGATTCGCACGAGCGTGACGTCGAAGCCCGTGTAATCGGCGAGGCCGGCGCAAACGCCCATGACCTTGCCATTGCGCTTGTCCAGGTAGAATTTCGTCCGGCTGGGAGGCTGCGTGCTCATACATTCTCTCCGCGGCGCGAGCGGCTGCGGGTCGAGGTCGTGAGCATGTCATCGACCAGCGGCGTTCCGGCTTCGGGCAGGCAGGCCTGCTGCCAGTTCGGGTTCTCGGCGGCCATGATGCGCTCGATCGTGCACAGCCGGTCGTCGAGCCGCCGCGCCATTTCATGGAGGTCATCGAGCAGCTGCTCGTCGCCGACCGTGAGCGTCTTCGCCTGCTTCCATTTCGTGATGTAGTGGAAAATCAGCCACGGCAATCCGAGGAACATCACCGATATGGCGATTGCCGGGATCAGAATCTCTTCCATCGATCATTTCCCCTTCGCGGCCAGCGCGGCCTTCATGGCTTCGAGCTCCGCATCGACCTTTTCCGATGACTTGAGCTCGGCAATCTCTTCTTCGAGGCTCTTCGGGCCGGTCATCCCAAGGGCCTCGGCCCGGCCTTCGGCAAAGTCCGCGCGGCGCTCCAGCACGTCGAACCGGCTGAACGCATCCTCCGTTCGATTGCCGTTGACCAGCTCGCGAGCCTTGGCCCTGGTCACGGCGCTTTCGATGCGGTGAGCGATTGCGTTCTGGCGCGTGCGCGCTTCGCGCAGCTTGCTCTGAAGCTTGGCGATATCCGCTTCGTAAGCCTTGAGCGTCTCGTCGAGCACGTTGATCTCTTCCTTCAGGCCGTCCGCCATGTCGGCCGCCTTCTGGCGCTCGATCAGCGCTGCCTTGGCGAGATCCTCGCGGTCCTTGCTGAGCGCGAGCTCGGCCTTTTCGGTCCAGCTCGTCTGAAGGTCCTGCAGGCGGGTGAGGGTCCGGCGCAGGTCCTTGCCGTCGGCAATCGTCTTGGCGGCGCTCGCGCGCACCTCGACGAGCGTCTCCTCCATCTCCAGGATGATCATGCGGATCATCCGAGCGGGGTCTTCGGCGCGATCGAGAAGCTCGGTCATGTTTGCCGCGAAGATGTCCCGCGTCCGGGAAAAAATGCTCATCTAAGCACTCCGATAGTCAATCCAGGGCCCTGTCGGTAGAATATCATGCATGGTCCATGCCAGTTTTCCGAAATGACGAGAAGCCGCCAAATCTGCGAAAAGCTGTCGTTCCGGCAAGCGAAATATCTTGCCAATTGGTGGTATCTGCCACCAACTGTCGGGCAGATTTTTCACCGGACGGACGATGGAACGCAGCGAGACTTTCGTTGGTCAGAGCAATGCCGTTCTCGACGCGGTCGAGCGCGCCAGCCGCGCCGCCGCGCTCAACCGTCCCGTGCTCGTCATCGGCGAGCGCGGCACCGGCAAGGAGCTGATCGCCGAGCGCCTGCACCACCTGAGCCCGCGCTGGTCGGCGCCGCTGGTGGTGATGAACTGTGCAGCGCTTCCGGAAAGCCTGATCGAGGCGGAGCTGTTCGGGCATGAGGCCGGCAGCTTTACCGGAGCGACGAAGACGCGTCACGGCCGCTTCGAGGAGGCTGACGGCGGAACTTTGTTCCTGGACGAGCTCGCGACTCTTTCCGCGCCCGCGCAGGACCGCCTGCTTCGCGCCGTCGAATATGGCGAGATCACGCGCATCGGCGCGTCGAAGCCCGTCTCCGTCGACGTGCGCATCGTGGCGGCGACGAACGAGCATCTTCCGACGCTCGTGGACCAGGGACGCTTTCGCGCTGACTTGCTCGACCGATTGTCGTTCGAGGTGATCACCTTGCCGCCGCTTCGCTCGCGGACCGGCGACATTCCGCTGCTCGCCGAGCATTTCGGCCGGCGCATGGCGGTCGAACTGGATTGGCCGAACTGGCCGGGATTCAGTGCGCGGATCGTCGCCGAAATGGAGCGCTATTCGTGGCCAGGCAACGTCCGCGAGCTGCGCAATGTCGTCGAGCGCGCCGTCTACCGCTGGGAGGATTCGGAGCGCGCGATCGATTCTGTGCAATTCGACCCGTTTCACTCGCCCTGGGCGCCGGCGACTGCGGTCTCGGCGGCCGCGACCGACGCCGCGGACGTCCCGGACGGTTCATTCGAGGGCGGCGCGGAAGACACGCCGGCGCAGCAGAGAGTCGAGGCCAATACCAGCGATTTCCGAGGTGCGGTCGACGCTTACGAGCGTGCGTTGCTGGAGGGCGCGCTGAAGCGCAACCGATTCAACCAGCGGGCAACCGCGGCTGCCATCGGGTTGAGCTACGACCAGCTCCGCCATGCGCTGAAGCGCCACAAGCTGCTCGACGCGGGCGCCCGCTGAGCGTCCGCGCGGCTGCCGGCTAGCGGAAGTTGGTCATCGACAGCAGCATCGGGATCGACAGCAGGACGTTCGTCCGCGACGCGATCAGCGCCGCCTTCGCCGCCTTGGCCTTCGCCGCATCGTCCGCCTCGACGATGCCCAGCACCTTCTTCTGCGCCGGCCAGATGATGAACCAGACGTTGAACGCCATGATCAGCGCCAGATAGACGCCCACCGAGAGCAGCCGGAAGCCTTCCTGGAAGGTCAGGACCTCCATCAGCTCGTGATAGGTATGCGCAAGGATGACGCCGGCGAGCACCGTGAGCGCGGCGGCCCAGCGGAAATAGAAAAGCGCCGGCGGAGCGATATGCTTGGTGACGCCCGGCTTCAGCTCGGCGGGGATTGCCGGCATGGCCGGCGTCTGCACGAAGTTGAAATAATAGAGCAGGCCGATCCACATGATTCCGAAGAAGACATGCAGCCACTGCATGACGCCGCTCGCGATTCCGAAGGACGAGACCCCCGGAGCGATCGCGTAATCGGGAAGCGCGATCAGGATTGCCGCCAGCCCGAAACCGACCAGGACCACCAGCCACAGATTCGCGAAAAACTTGTCCATCTTCCGTCCCCCTAAGCGTGGCGAAGCTCGCCCCAGGGCTGTTGTTACGGCTGCGCACGGGGTGAGGGCAAGTATCTGCGAAGCGCGGCGCGGACCTTTCGGGGGTGCTCGTCCGTTCCCATTGCATCACCCCAACCTATGAGGAGAGACATGGCTTTTCAGTTGCCCGAGCTTCCGTACGCGCGCGATGCGCTCCACCCCCACATGTCGGCCGAGACGCTCGATTTTCACTACGGCAAGCATCACAAGGCCTATGTCACCAAGACCAACGAGCTGCTTGGCGCGACCGGCGGGGGCGGCTCGCTGATCGAAGTGGTTCGGCAGGCTCGCGACAGCGGCAATGCCAAGCTGTTCAACAATGCGGCGCAGATCTGGAACCACAGCTTCTTCTGGCAGTGCCTGGCGCCCGCCCAGGGCCAGAAGCCGGAAGGCCGGCTACTTCGAATGATCGAGGAGAGCTTCGGAAGCGCTGAAGCCATGCTCAAGGCGCTGCACGAGGAAGCGGTCAACCATTTCGCGAGCGGCTGGGCCTGGCTGGTCCTCGATGGGGACAAGCTCGCGATCACGTCACTCCACGACGCCGACACGCCGCTGGTGCACGAGGGCATGAAGCCGCTCTTCACGCTCGATGTGTGGGAGCATGCTTATTACATCGACTATCGCAACGAGCGCCCGCGGTTTGCTGACAGCGTCCTGTCGAACATCGTCAACTGGGACTTCGTCGAGCGGAACCTCGATGGGGAAGGGGCGGCGCGCGCCGACCAGGAGACAGCGTCGGAGACGATGGCCGATCAGCGGGAGGAGGAAAAGGCGGAGTAGCCTGTCCTGACGTCATTGCGAGCGTAGCGAAGCAATCCAGGAGGCCGCCTGGAGCCGGTGGATTGCTTCGTCGCGTACGCTCGTCGCAATAACGAAACTATTGTTTGAGCCGATAGCCGGTCCTGAACATCCAGGCGATCACGCTCATGCACACGGCGATGATCGCCCCGGTCACGAGCACCGACGACCACAAAGGCACGTCCGACACGGAGTAGAAGCTCCAGCGGAACCCGCTGATGACGTGGACGATAGGATTGAAGAGAGTGACGGTTCGCCACGGCTCGGGAAGCGCGTTTATCGAGTAGAAGGCGCCGCCGAGGAAGGTCAGCGGCGTGATGATCATCATCGGGATGATCTGCAGCTGCTCGAAATTCTGCGCCCAGATGCCGATGGCAAACCCGAACAGGCAAAAGCCCGCGGTGATCGCGACCAGGAACAGCAGCATCGCGATCGGATGATCCACGCGAACCTCCACGAAGAGATAGGCGGTGGCGAGCGTGACGAGCGCAAGGATGACCGACTTGGTGACCGCGGCGCCCACATAAGCGGTCACGGCCTCCAGGCTCGAGATCGGCGCTGACAGAAGTTCGTAGATCGTGCCGGTAAACTTCGGAAAATAAATGCCGAAGCTCGCATTGAAGATGGACTGCATGAAAACGGAGAGAAGGGTCAGCCCCGGCACGATGAAGGCGCCGTAGCTGACGCCTTCCATCGCCGTCATCCGCGAGCCCAGGGCCGAGCCGAAGACCACGAAATAGAGCGCGGTCGTGATCACCGGCGTGATCAGGCTCTGCCACAGGGTCCGCCCCCAGCGCGCCATCTCGAACCGATAGATGGCGTTGATGCCGTGCAGGTTCATGCGGCGTCCCCGTTCGTGCTGAGCGGAGCGGAGCGTAGTCGAAGCGCGCGGGCTCCGCCGCCCTTCGACCTCGGCCATTCTGGCCTGCGCCCAGGACGAACGAAATCCATCATGCCGGCTCCTTCGGCCGATGCACGAGCTCGACGAAAATGTCCTCGAGGCTCGACTGGTGGGTGGACAGGTCCTTGTACTGGATGCCGAGCTCGGAGAGCCGCCGCATCAGCGATGCAATGCCCGTGCGCTCGGCGTGGCTGTCGAATTCATAGCACAGCACGTTGCCGTCCTGCTCGAGCCGGAGGGTCCAGTCGGCCAGCTCCGCCGGAATCCCGGGGAGCGGATCGGCCAGCACGATATCGAGCGTCTTTCGGCCCATCCTCGTCATCAGCGAGCGCTTGTCGTCGACGGCGATCAGCTCGCCGCGGCTGATGACGCCGACGCGGTCGGCCATCTCCTCGGCTTCCTCGATATAATGGGTGGTGAGGATGATCGTGGTGCCGTCGTCGCGCAGCTTGCGCACGAGGTCCCACATGTCGCGGCGAAGCTCGACGTCGACGCCGGCCGTCGGCTCGTCGAGGAACAGGATCGCGGGCTCGTGGCTCAGCGCCTTGGCGATCATGACCCGGCGTTTCATGCCGCCCGACAGCGGCATCATGATGGTCTTGCGCTTGTCCCACAGCGACAATCGCTTCAGCAGATCTTGGATATAGGCGGCGTCGGGCGCCTTTCCGTACAGGCCGCGCGAGAAGTTGACGGTGCGCCACACCGGCTCGAATGCCTCGGTAGTCAGCTCCTGCGGGACCAGCCCGATGCACTCGCGGGCGTGGCGGAAATCGGACTGCCAGTTACGGCCGTTCACCAGCACTTCGCCGCCCGTCGGAGTCACGATGCCGCAAATGATATTGATGAGCGTCGTCTTGCCCGCGCCGTTGGGACCCAGAAGCGCGAAAATTTCGCCGCGCTGGATGTCGAGGTCGATCGGCTTGAGGGCCTCGACGCCGGTTCCATACACCTTGGTCAGTCCCCGCACGCTGAGGATCGCCTCGCCGCTCATTCGACCGGCCCCGGCTCGGCGGGCGTCGCTTCCTCACGGTTCAGGCCGTGGCGAAGCAGCATCGGGATATTGGCCGCCGCGAACAGGAAGGTGAGGGGGATCGCGCCCCAAAGCTTGAAGCCGATCCAGAAATCGGTCGAGCTGTTGCGCCACACCGCTTCATTCAGCGCGGCAAGGAACAGGAAGAACAGCGCCCAGTTGCGAGTCAGCTTGCGCCAGCCTTCTACGTCGAGCCCTGGATAGGCGGTGCCGAGCACCATCTTGAGCAGCGACTTGCCCTTGAGCAGGCCAAAGCCGAGCAGCGCTGCGACGAAGAGATAATAGAGGGTCGGCTTCACCTTGATGAAGGTCTCGTCGTGGAGCCACAGGGTCACTCCGCCCATGATCACGACGAGCACGCCGGAAAACCAAAGCATCGGCGATATCCGTCGGAACCGGATCGCCGAATAGATCATCGCCGCTACCATCGCGGCCATGAAAGCGCCCGTCGCCACGAAGACCTTGAGAGCCGCCGGCACGGGGGCGAAGAAATTTGCTGCGAAAAAGACGAGCAAGGGCCCGACGTCGATCAGCAGCTGCGATCCGCCGCCCGGCTCCCGGCGCGCGCTCATTCGGGCGCAAGCCCCGCGATTGCCCGCGCAACCGCGCGCGGATCGAATGGCCGCAGATCGTCCGCCTGCTCTCCCACGCCTATCGCATGGATCGGCAGGCCGAACCGCTCGGCCGCGGCGACCAGCACGCCGCCGCGCGCGGTACCGTCGAGCTTGGTCATGATGAGGCCGGTCACGTTCGCCGTCTCACGGAACACCTCGACCTGGGCGAGCGCGTTCTGGCCGGTGGTCGCGTCGAGCACGAGAAGGACATCGTGCGGCGCTTCCGGGTTGAGGCGCCCGAGCACGCGGCGGATCTTGGCAAGCTCCTCCATCAGGTGGGTCTTGTTCTGCATACGCCCCGCGGTGTCGACCACCAGCACGTCGATTCCCTGGGCCGTCGCCTGCTTGACGCCGTCGAAGACGAGACCCGCGGGGTCGCCGCCTTCCTTGCCCGAGATGACGGGCGCGCCGATGCGCTCGCCCCAGATCTGGAGCTGCTCGATCGCCGCCGCGCGGAAGGTGTCGCCCGCGCACAGCAGCACGCCGTAATCCTGCTCCTTGAGCCAGTGTCCGAGCTTGCCGATCGTGGTGGTCTTGCCCGAGCCGTTGACGCCGATCACCAGAAGCACGTGCGGGCGCGGGAAACCCCAGATTTCCAGCGGCTTGGCAACGGGAGCTAAGATCTTTTCGATCTCTTCCGCGAGAATCGAGCGAAGGCCGCGCTCATCCAGCCGCTCGAACTTCTGGCGAGCGATCGCGTCGCGGATCCGGTGCGACGCTTCGGGCCCTATGTCGGAGGCGATCAGCGCTTCCTCGATATCGTCGAGGGTTGCGGTGTCCAGCGCTGCCCGGCTCGCCAGCCCCGTGAGGTTGTCGGCAAGCTTGTCCGCGGTCTTGGCGAAGCCGCCGCGCAGGCGGTCGAGCCAGCTCACTCCTTCGCTCCGAGCAGATTGTCACCGTCGCGGCTCGCAATCCGCACTTGGCAGAGGTCGCCGCGCTGGGCGCCGGGCACCGCCACCGGCGCAAAGCCGTCGCTATGGCCCTTGCTGCCGCTTTCGACGAGCACTGCCTGCACGGAGCCCACGAGGCTGTCGAGCCAGGCGCGACGGCGCCTCGAAGCAGCGTCGCGCAGCCGCGCCGCGCGCGCCTTCACAAGCTCGAGCGCGAACTGCGGCATGCGGGCCGCCGGCGTGTTCGGACGCGGCGAGAAGGGGAAGACATGTGCTGCCACCACGTCGCAATCATCAAGAAGTTTCAGCGTGTTGACCGCCATATCTTCAGATTCGGTGGGAAATCCCGCGATCAGGTCGGCGCCGATCGTCGCGTCCGGCCGCACGGACTTGATGCGAGCAACGGCCGCAATCGCCTCGGCACGGCTGTGGCGGCGCTTCATCCGCTTCAGGATCAGGTCGTCGCCCGCCTGCAGCGATAGATGGAAGTGCGGCATGAGCCGATCGTCCGGCAGCAGCTCGTAGAGGGCGGGGTCGATCTCGATGCTGTCGAGTGACGATAACCGCAGGCGGTTCAGCCGCGGCTCGGCCGCGAGCAGCCGCTGGCAAAGCTTTCCGAGTCCATCCCGATAATCCGTAATGTCGACGCCGGTGAGCACGATCTCCTTCGCGCCGCGGTCGAGCTCCATCGCCACCGCATCGCGAACGGCTTCGAATGGCAGCGACACGCTTGGGCCGCGCGCCTGCCAGATCGAGCAGAAGGTGCAGCGGTGATCGCATCCGTTCTGGACCGCGACGAAGCTGCGCACGCGCGAATGCGAGCCGGCAGCCACTGACGTCATGCCGCCAAAGGCCCGCAGCTTCCCGGCATTGCCAACCACTCGCGCCACCTCGGGCATCGCCTCGAACGAAGCGCGGTCTAGCTCGGCAGCGCAGCCGGTGACGAGGATTCCAGCGTCCGGGCGCCGGCGGCGCGCCCTGCGGATGGCCTGGCGCGTCTGGCGAACAGCCTCGTTGGTGACGGCGCAGCTGTTGACGATGACCCACGGCTCACCGGCCGGAACCGACCGTGCGATAGTTTCCGCCTCGGCGAAGTTGAGGCGGCAGCCGAGACTTATCGCTTCGACGCTCATTGCAGCGCCTCGAGCTCGAGATCGCCTTCGAAAACATGCGTGGCCGACCCGCGCATGCGGACGGTCTTGCCTGGCTCCCAGGCAATCGTCAGGCTTCCTCCGGGCATGTGAACGGTGACCGGGCTCGTCGCGCGCTTCGTTGCGATCGCCGCGACCGCGGTCGCGCAGGCCCCGGTTCCGCAGGCCAGGGTAAGTCCGGCGCCGCGCTCCCAGGATCGCATGTGTATGCCGTCCTCGCGAACGGCTGCCACGTGCACGTTGATCCGCTCGGGGAAGGCCGGATCATTCTCGATCTCCGGCCCGCGCTGGCCGAGGTCGATCTTTTCGGGATCGTCCACGAAGAAGACGATGTGCGGATTGCCGACATTGACCGCAAAGCCGTTCTTGAGCGGGCCCCACACGAACGGCAGGGCCGCCGTATCCACGGCGTAGGAAATGGGGATGTCGGCCCAGCCGAAGCGAGGCTCCCGAACCGTCACCTCGACCTCGCTTCCGGCGGATGATCCTTCGATGATTCCTGCGGGAGTTTCGATCGTCTTCGCGCCGGTCAGGGCAACCACGCAGCGCGCGGCGTTGCCGCACGACTGCACCTCGCCGCCGTCGTGGTTCCAGATTCGCATCGAGACGTCGGCCTCGTCCGACTTGCCGACGAGGATCAGCTGGTCGCAGCCGACGCCGCGATGCCGGTCGGCGATCGCTCGCGCGAGCTCCGGCGTCATCGTCACGTCCGCGGAGCGCCCGTCGACGATCACGAAGTCGTTGCCGAGACCGTGCATCTTGTGGAAGTGCAGTCGCATGGGTCGGCGCCGCACTTAGGCAGCGCCGTTCCCCAAGTCCACCGATGAGGATTGCCGGCGATGCAGAGACCAGCGAACGAAGTGATGCAGGCCATCCTCTTCTCGACCGTGATCGAGGCCATCGAGGCGTTGAAACGCGGGTCGGGAGGTCTTCCCAACCAGCTCCTTCGCGACGTCCAGGCGATCCACCGCAACGTGACTTTCGGTGATCTGCCCAAGGAGCTCCAGGAGGCGATCGTGGAGAGCACGCGAGCGGCCTTCACGCAGCTATTGAAGGACGGCTATGCCGTCGGCCCCCGCCAGCAGATGCAGCAGTCGCGACCGCTCGACCGGGTGCCGGAGCGCGACCGGCGCGGGCCGCGTGGACCGTCGGAAGGCCATCGTCGCGGCGGGCGGCCGCCCAGAGGCGGTGGGAGCGGCGGCCCCGACAAGCCTGGCAGCGACAGGCCCGGCGGCGCTCCGAACCGGC
>JAEZIO010000083.1 GCA_023436615.1 Pseudomonadota bacterium
TCGCCCGGGGGACGGCATCTGCGCGGCAGTGCAGCAGATCGGCATCGTTCTCTCGGAACATTTCCCGAAGACGTCGGCTAATCCGAACGAGATACCGGACAAGCTGATCGAGCTTTAAATGGACGACACAGACGCACCGCTGGAGACGCCCTGGGAGGGCAAGTACATCAGCGTGCGCAAGCGAGGCCGCTGGGAATATGTGTCGCGCTCCGACAGCACCGACGCAGTCGTCGTGCTTGCCGAGCACGAGGGCAAGATCATCCTGATCGAGCAATATCGTGTGCCGGTCGGCGGCCGCTGCCTCGAGCTTCCGGCCGGCCTGGTCGGGGACGAGGACGAGCATGCGACGGTCGAGGAAACGGCCGTCAAGGAGCTGGAGGAAGAAACCGGCTTTACCGCCGAGCGCATCGAGCGGCTCGGCGACTTCCACAGCTCGCCCGGCCTCGTCGCGGAAAGCTTCACGCTCGTGCGCGCCCATGGCGTCCGCAAGGTGGGCGACGGTGGCGGCAACGAGCATGAGGATATCGTCGTCCACCTCGTCGCCCGCGAAGCCATTCCGGCTTTCATTCGGCAGCGCCGAGACGCCGGCACAGCCGTCGACGTCAAGCTGCTGCTTTTCCTCGATTTCTGACGCCAAGGCGACTCATCGGCAATTCAGCGGCCCAATGCTACAGCCCGTTGGTCGAAGATGGGCTTGGCCCGTCGCGGGCCGCTGCTAGGCGGCTCTCATGCAGAATAGCGAGTGGGAAATTTCATGAACGTTTTAATGCTGGCCGGAACGGCCATCGCCGCAATTGCCGCGACCGCCGTGCCGGCGGAGGGGGCAGTCCCGTCTGCCGCCGCCGCTGCCCCGCAGTCCGCTGCGGTTGTGCCCGACAATGTGCTTCTGAAGGACTGGACCGGCCCGTACGCCGGCGTCCCGCCGTTCGACAAGGTTACCCCGGCGCTGTTTCCGCCGGCACTCCAGTTCGCGATCGACGAACAGCGCCGCGAAGTCCTCGCGATCGCCAACAACAAGGCGGTTCCGACGTTCGCCAACACCGTCGAGGCGCTCGAGAAGACCGGCCAGCGGCTGGACCGGGTGCTGTCGGTGTTCGGTGTCATGACCAGCAACATGGCGACGCCGGAATACCAGGCTCTCGACAAGGAATGGTCCCCAAAGCTGTCGGCCGCCTATGACGAGATCGTTCTCAACCCGCAGCTCTTCCAGCGAGTGAAGAGCCTCTACGATAGCAAGGCGACGCTGGGCCTCGATGCCAAGCAGAACCGGCTGCTCACCCGGCTGTACGAGAGCTTCGTACGGCGCGGCGCGAACCTCGATCCACAGCAGAAGGCACAGCTGTCGAGCTACAACCAGCAGCTCGCGACCCTGTTCGCCGAGTTCAGCGAGAAGGTTCTCGCGGACGAGAGCACCTACATCGCCGCAAACGAGAAGGAGATGGCGGGAGTCCCCGCGGACGTGAAAGCGGCGATGAAGGCCGCGGCGAAGAAGCAGAAGCTCCCCGGCGACGTCTACGCGATCAAGAACACGCGGTCCGCCGTCGACCCGATCCTGACCTTCGCCGACAACCGCGCTCTTCGCGAGCGCATCTGGCGCGCCTTCGTCAATCGCGGCGACAATGGCGGCAAGAACGACACCAACGCAACGATCGCAAAGATCGTGAAGCTGCGTTCGGATCGCGCGAAGCTGCTCGGCTTCAAGGATCACGCCGAGTGGCGGATGCAGGACACGATGGCCAAGTCGCCCGATCGCGCGATGGACCTGATGATGAAGGTCTGGCCGGGCGCGGTTCAGCGCGTGAAGGAGGAGGTCGCCGAGCAGCAGGCGATGGCCAAGTCACTCGGTCACAAGATCACGATCGAGCCATGGGACTATCGCTACTACATGGAGAAGGTCCGCAAGCAGAAGTACGACCTCAGCCAGGAAGAGCTGAAGCCCTATTTCGAGCTCAACAACATCATCAACGGCTCCTATTGGGCTGCCGGCGAGCTCTACGGGCTCGACTTCAAGGAAGTCACCGGCACCATTCCCGTCTGGAAAGACGACATCCGGGTGTGGTCGGTCACCGACCGCAAGACCGGCAAGCAGGTCGGGCTCTTCTATCGCGACGATTATGCGGCCGAGGGCAAGCGTTCGGGGGCGTGGGCGACGACGTACCGCAGCCGCGCCGGGCTTTTGGGCGATGACATCGTGCTAGGCTCGAACAACAACAATTTCGTGAAGCCGGGCCCCGGGGAGCCGGTGCTGATCAGCCTCGACGACGCGGAAACCCTGTTCCACGAGTTCGGCCACGCGATCCATTACTTCCTGTCGAACGTCTATTATCCGAGCCTGGGCGGGTCGCAGCGCGACTTCGTCGAATATCCGAGCCAGGTGAACGAGAATTGGCTGCTGACGCCGGAGGTTCTCCAGCGCTTCGCCAAGCACCACAAGACAGGCCAGCCGATGCCGCAGGCGCTCGTGGACAAGATCCAGAAGGCGCAGACCTTCAACCAGGGCTTCGCCACGGTTGAGTATCTGTCCTCGGCGCTCGTCGACATGATGCTCCACCGCGACGCCGACGGTGTCGTCGACCCCGACGCGTTCGAGAAGACGGCGCTCGCGGAGATCGGCATGCCGAAGGAGATTGTGATGCGGCACCGGCTGCCGCAGTTCAATCACCTGTTCTCGTCGGATGCCTATTCGGCCGGCTATTACTCCTACCTGTGGTCGGAGACGATGGACGCCGATACCTGGGCGGCGTTCCAGGAAGCGGGAAGCCCGTGGGACAAGGCGACCGCCGAGCGCTTTGCGCGCTACTTGCTGTCGACCGGCAACGAGACCGACCGCGCCGAGGCGTATCGGCAGTTCCGCGGCCGCGATCCGGACGTCGACGCGCTGCTTCGCAAGCGTGGCTTCCCGACGGCGAACTAAGGCGAGGGCGCGGCTTAGAGCCGCGCCTTTTGCGCTTCCGCCCAGGCGAGTTCGGCGAGCGGCTCGAGCTTGCTCGCGGTTTCGATCGCGTGCGCCGATGAGGCCGTACCGCGCGCGATGCGGCCGCGGATCCCGTGCAGGATCGCGGCGAGGCGGAACAGGTTGAAGACCACGAGATAGTCCGTGTTGGCCAGGTGGTCTCGGCCGGTGCGTCTGCAATAGGCCGCGACATATTCCTGTTCCGAAGGGATTCCGAGCGCGTCGAGGTCCATTCCCGCAAGCCCTGCGAACAGGTCGCTGGGCATCCGGTACATCAGCAGGTGGTAGGTGAAGTCCGACGCCGGGTCGCCGAGTGTCGACAGCTCCCAGTCCAGTACGGCGCGCACGCGGGGCTCGTCGGGCCAGAAGATCATGTTGTCGCAGCGGAAATCGCCGTGGACGACGCTCGAGCGTCCGCTGTCCGCCGGCAGATGCTTCTGCAGCCAGTCGACCAGCTGGTCCATTGCGTCGAGCCGCGCCGCCTCGACGTCGCCTAGATATTGTTTTGACCAGCGCGCGACCTGCCGCTCGACGAAGCCCCCGGCTTTTCCATAATCGCCGAGGCCGATCGCCGGCGGATCGTAGCCGTGAAGCTGCGCGATGGTCGCGTTCATCGCGTCGAACGCGGCGCCTCGGTCCTCTCGCGACAGGCCCGGCAGCTGCGCTTCCCAGAAGATCCGGCCGTGAACCAGGTCCATCACGTAGAAAGGCGTGCCGACGACGTTTTCGTCTTCGCAGAGGCCGTAGACTCGCGGGACCGGGAATCCCTGCGCCCCCAGCGCGGCGAGCACGCGATATTCGCGATCGACGGCGTGCGCGCCGGGAAGGAGCTTCCCCGGGGGCTTGCGGCGCAACACGTAAGCCCCGTTCGGTGAATCGATGCGATAGGTCGGGTTCGACTGCCCACCCTTGAACATGCTCACCTGGACCAAGCCGTCGTGACCGGGGATATGCTCCGAAAGCCATCGGTCGAGCGCCGCCGTGTCGAAGCTCAGGCGGTCGGGGACTTCGCGCGTTCCGCTATTGGCCTCGGTGCGGTCCATTTATCCACATGTATCGATGAACCGCCGCCTGTCACGTGCGTTGGCGAGCGGTGGCTCGCCTGATCCACCTCTCGGACCTGCATTTCGGGGCTCATGACCCGAGGCTCGTCGACGCCGTCGAGCAACGCGTGGCGGAGATCGGTCCCGACCTTGTCGTCATCAGCGGGGATTTCACGCAGCGGGCGCGCACCGAGCAGTTCCAGGAGGCCTGCCGCTTTCTCGAGCGCCTTCGCGATGCGGGCCAGGAGATCATCGCAGTACCGGGCAATCACGACGTTCCGTTGTACGACGTGTTCCGTCGGTTCCTCTCCCCGCTGACGCGGTACATGCGCTACATCGACGACACGCTCTGTCCGCTGCATGAAATCCCCGGTGCAACCGTGCTAGGGATCAACACTGCGCGATCGCTGACGTTCAAGGACGGGCGCATCAGCCGTGAGCAGATGCAGTTCATCCGCGACACCTTCGAGCGCACCGACCCGAACGCGCTGCGTATCCTGGTCACCCATCATCCGCTGTTTGCGCTGCGGGTTGGCGACCACCTCACTCCCGCCGTGGGCAGAAGCGAGCTGGCGCTCGACGCGATCGGCGAATCCGGCGTCGACCTGCTCCTCGCTGGCCATAATCATGACGCGTCGATCCATAGTGCCCGCGACCTCGTGACTCGCGCCGGACCCGCGCTTGTGGTGCAGGCGGGCACGGCAACTTCGACGCGCGTTCGCGATCAGCAGCAGAGCTTCAATCGCATCGATATCGAAGGGGAGGCGGTGACGGTCGCCGTCGCGACCTGGGACGGTTCGGAATTCGTCCCGCAGGCGGCCCAGCGGTACGAGCGTCGCGACGATCATTGGCGCGTCGCCGGCGCCGAGAAGCGGCTCGACGAGCCGGCCCACTAGCTCGCCTTCGCCGGCTCGCGTAGAGCCCCCGCCATGATCCTGGGGTTCGACACAGAAGCATTCGTACGTCGGGCGCTCGATGAGGACCTGGGGGAGGGCGGCGACGTCACATCCAGGGCGACGATCGCCGCGGACGCGCGCTTCACCGCTGAGCTTGGCGCTCGAGAGCCTATCGTCGTCGCCGGGCTCGACCTTGCGGCGGCGTTCTTTCGCGCCCTCGACCCGGACGTCACCGTCAGGCAGCTGGTAGGTGACGGAAACGTGGCGCACGCGGGCGCGACGCTGATGACAATGTCCGGCAATGCCCGCGCCATGCTTGCTGCGGAACGGTCCGCGCTCAACACCTTGCAGCATCTTTCCGGTATAGCGACGCTCACGCGCAAATATGTCGATGCGATCGCAGGGACCGGCGCGACGTTGCTGGACACGCGCAAGACGATCCCCGGACTTCGCGCTCTCGAAAAATATGCAGCGCGAATGGGCGGGGCGGAAAACCACCGGATGCGGTTGGACGACGGCATGCTGATCAAGGACAATCACATCGCCGTCGCGGGCGGCGTTGCCGCGGCCGTCCGCTCCGCAAAGGATGCGGGGACCACCCTTCAGATACAGGTGGAAGTCGACTCCATCGATCAGATCGAGGAGGCGCTTTCCGCCGGTGCCGACCGCCTCCTGCTCGACAATATGGACCCGCCGACCCTGCGCCGTGCGGTCGACCTGGTCGCCGGGCGAGTGCCGCTCGAAGCATCGGGCGGTGTTCGGCTCGAAAGCATCCGTGGGATTGCGGAAACGGGGGTCGACTATATTTCGGTCGGCCGCATCACCCAGTCCGCGCCCGCGGTCGATATCGGCATGGATTACGCGCTGGAATAGGAACCTCCCGTCCTCAAGCAGCTTAGTGGCGCAGAGACAAAAGCGGCTTTATATGGCGGGCAAACGGTGCCTTAGGGCCAAGGAGACGAGATTTGTTCAAGGGCCTTAAGCCCATCATGTACGCCGGGCGCGAAGTCTGGCCGCTGGTTGAAGGCGGCAAGGGGGTCAGTGCGACCAATCACGCGAGCTCGGGCGCATGGGCCGCAGCCGGCGGCATCGGCACCGTTTCCGCGGTCAATGCCGACAGCTACGATCCCGAAGGGCGCATCGTTCCGCAGATCTACCAGGGCCTCACGCGGCGCGAACGCCACGAAGAGCTGATCCAGTTCGCGGTCGACGGCGCCGTCGCGCAGGTGCAGCGCGCGTACGACATCGCCGGCGGCAAGGGTGCGATCAACATCAACGTGCTGTGGGAAATGGGCGGGGCGCAGCGCGTCCTTCACGGAGTGCTGGAGCGGACCAAGGGCCTGGTCGCGGGCGTCACCTGCGGCGCCGGAATGCCGTACAAGCTCAGCGAGATCGC
>JAEZIO010000029.1 GCA_023436615.1 Pseudomonadota bacterium
GCCAGACCAGGATCGCCGCGGCGACGGCCCCGCCGATCACGCCCACCAGCAGGGAAACGGTGAGCGCCGCTCCAACCGCGGCCCGGACGGCCCCGCCGACCGGGGTGAGGACGTAGACCCGCCAGCCGCCGGCGCCGAGCCGTTCGCCCGCCGCCATGAACCGGGTGGCGTGTTCGCCGGGCAGGGCCAGCGAGAGCGCCACTGGCGGAGCCCCCGGGGCATGTCCCGACAGCGCCGCCAGACCGGCGGGCTCAGGGGCGGCGGCGCCATGCCCCGGCCCGGCCGCGCCATTGCCGAGCCTGAGGAAGCGCCAGCTCGGAACGGACGTGATCAGCACCGTCCCCTGTCCGTCCACGGCGAAGGCCGGGCTGTCGGCGGACCATTCCGCCTCGAGCGCGTCGAATTCGGCCTTCACGACCACCACCCCCGCGGGGCCAGCCGCGGTGTCGATGCGGTGCGACAGATAGAGGCCCGGTCGTCGGCTGGAGGCCCCAAGGCCGAACATCTCCGCCACGCCCCGGCTGGCGGCGTCTCGGAAATAGGGGCGGAAACTGTAGTCGTGGCCAACGAAGCTCGTCCGCAGCCGCCAGTTGCTGGCGGCCACGGTCCGTCCCTCGGCGTCCAGCACATAGATGACGGCCACGCCGGTGCCCCGCTGCACCGCCTCGAGCTTCCGATTGAGCCGTTCGAACGCCGCCGCGCTCCGCTGATCGAGCGCCCCGGCGATCGCCTCATCCTGGGCGAGCACGTAGGGGAGGGAGCGGTGTTTCGCGAGTTCGCTGCGGAGCACGGCCGCATGCAGGACGGCGGAGGCCTGAGCCGCGCGCGCCACGTCGGCTTCCGCGCGTCGGGCGACCGTTTCGCCGGCGATGAGCATCGTCGCGACGATCAGGAAGGTCGTCGCGAAGGCGAAGTTCCCCCAGCGGCGGAGCGTCGGCTCGACCCGCCCAATGGAGCCTGGCGGCGGCTCAGCGTCGCCGGGGTTGTGCGGGTTCTCGCACACAGCCGTCGCCGATGGGCGGGGGCCCGCCGCGCTGAACGGCTCGACAATACGTTCAGGGAACAAATCTACCAATGAATCCAATCCCTGGCGGCGCCCTCGCTCGCTCCGTTGCGAAGCGCCTCGAGCTTCAGGATCGTCGAAAAGCGTCGGCGTGACAAAGGCGACGACCGCCGCGCGGGACCGGTCGTGGCCGATCCGACGGCCCAAGCAGGGGGAGCAAGTTCATGACGCCACGAGGAGCCTGCACCGGGCCGAGCACTCTAGGCCGCGGCGCTGCGGCGAGGGGCCCGGGCCATCCACCGGCGAAGGCTCGTCGATGATCCGGACGCCTGCGCAGCTCGACGCCGCGGCCCCGCCGCGCCGCACGCCGTGGTGGGCGCATCTCTATGTGCAGGTGCTGGCGGCCATCGTGCTGGGCGCGGTGATCGGGCACTTCCACCCGGCGCTCGGTGAATCGCTCAAGCCGCTGGGGGACGCCTTCATCAAGCTGGTGAAGATGATCATCGCCCCGGTGATCTTCCTGACGGTGACGACCGGCATCGCCGGCATGCGCGATATCGGCAAGGTGGGGACGGTGGCGGCCAAGGCGTTCGCCTACTTCCTGGCGGTGTCGAGCTTCGCGCTGGTGGTGGGCCTGGTGGTGGCCAACGTGGTGCGGCCGGGGGCCGGCATGAACGTGGACCCGGCGACCCTGGATGTGAGCGCGGTGGAGGACTACGCCGCCAAATCGCACGAGATGACCATCACCGGCTTCCTGATGGACATCATCCCGCAGACGGTGGCCGGCGCCTTCGTCAGCGGCAACATCCTGCAGGTGCTGTTCTTCGCCATCCCGTTCGGCGTGGCCCTGGCCATGGTGGGCGAACGGGGCGAACCGCTGCTGCGGGTGCTGAACGCGGCGGCCGAGGCGTTCTTCCGGCTGGTGGCGATCTTCATGCGGGCGGCGCCGATCGGCGCGCTGGGGGCCTTCGCCTTCACCATCGGCAAGTACGGCATAGACTCGATCGTCAGCCTGGCGGCGCTGGTGGGGACCCTCTACGCCACGTCGCTGCTGTTCGTGCTGGTGGTGCTGGGCGTCATCGCCCGGCTGACCGGCTTCTCGATCCTGAAGCTGATCCGCTACCTCAAGGAGGAGCTGCTGCTGGTGCTGGGGACCTCGTCCTCGGAAGCGGCGCTGCCGTCGCTGCTGGAGAAGATGGAGAAGGCCGGGGCGCCGAAGACGGTGGTGGGGCTGGTGGTGCCCACCGGCTACAGCTTCAACCTGGACGGCACGAACATCTACATGACCCTGGCGGCGCTGTTCATCGCCCAGGCGCTGGGGATCGAGCTGTCGATCGGCGAACAGCTGCTGCTGCTGGCGGTGGCGATGCTGAGCTCGAAGGGCGCGGCGGGCGTGACGGGGGCGGGCTTCATCACGCTGGCGGCCACCCTGTCGGTCGTGCCCAGCGTGCCGGTGGCCGGCTTGGCGCTGATCCTGGGCGTTGACCGGTTCATGAGCGAGTGCCGGGCGCTGACCAACTTCGTGGGCAATGCGGTGGCGACCCTGGTGGTCAGCCGCTGGGAAGGCCAGCTGGACCGCGCGGCCCTGGACCGGGCGCTGTCCGGCGAGCCCCTACCGCTGGCGGTGGAGCCGCCCGAGCCCGGACGTGCGCCGTCGCCGACGGTTGAGCCGGCGGCGACCGAAGATGTCTCGACCATAATCGTCAGGAGCGTCCATTGAATCGGAAGCTGATCATCGCCGCCGTCTGCCTCGCCACGGTCGGCGCCGGAGCGGCGGTTCACCGCGCCGTCGCCCACCACGCCTTCGCGGCGGAATTCGCCGGCAAGTCGCCCGTGCTGCTGCGCGGCAAGGTCACCCGCGTGGAGTGGATCAACCCGCATGCGTGGGTCCACATGAGCAACACCAACCCGCAGTACGCCCAGGGCGCCTGGATGGTGGAGGGCGGCACGCCCAACACCCTGCTGCGCTCGGGCATCGACCGCAATTCGCTGAAGCCGGGCACGGAGATCGTGGTCCGCGGCTACCAGTCGAAGGACAAGCTCTGCAGGCCAGCCTGCAAGGCCAACGGCCGCGACGTGACGTTCCCCGACGGCCGCAAGATCTTCAT
>JAEZIO010000019.1 GCA_023436615.1 Pseudomonadota bacterium
GATATATTCATGAACGCCGAAGATTTCCGACACCACGATCACGACCGGATAGGGACCGTCCCCCTTGGGGCGCGCCACATAGGCAGGCAGGTCAAAGTCTCCGGTGGAGGGGTATTTGACCTCTTCGGTGATCAGGTCCTCGCTGCTGGTGCGTACCGGTGTGGCCGACTGGGCCAGAGCCGCGGGATTATAGGAAGCGAACATGGCCGTGCCTGCCGCCAGCACACCCAAACCCCTGCGGGTCGGCGCGATCTGGTCGGGGCTGCGGCCTTCGGGGGTCGTGATGTTTGTCATGGTCGAACCTTCAGGATGACGCTGTCAGAATTCAGCAAAACAGCGATACCGCCCCAAGTCAAAGCGACACTTAGGCGGCTTTGCGAAGCGTTAGATTGATACGTCCGCCCTGCGGTATCAGTTTGGATGAGCCGACCAACAGGCGATCAATCCCGTGCCTTGCCAGTCGCGCGGGGCCGGTGAGGGCGCACACATCGCCTGACGACAGGCGGATAGATTGGGTGCGACCACCTTCTGCTTGCCCGATACGAAAGACGGCTGTGTCGCCCAGCGAAATCGACAGCACCGGCGCGCCAAGGTCTTTCTCGTCGCGATCCTGATGCAGCCCCATTTTTGCGCTGTCCTGATAGAGATTGACCAGACAGGCGTCGGGCGCACCCTCATATCCTGTCAGTCTGTGCCACAACTCGATCAGCATCGGCGGAATGTCCGGCCACAGTTGGCCTGTGACCGGATGGGTCGGCTGGTAGCGATAGCCCCTAGCGTCCGAAACCCAGCCCAAGGGGCCGAAATTGCTCATCTGCACAGAAAAAGGCCGCCCACCCGGTGTGACGGGGCGATAAAGCGGAGCCGCTTCCAGTCTTTTAAGAACTTCCGTGACCAGATGGTTTTGCGCCTGCCTGTCCAGCAGCGAGGGCCAGAGGCGAAAGCCGTCCAGTCCGGTTCTGGCTTCCATCGGAGGAGGGGCGGAGGCGTTCATGGGAAGACAGATAGGACAGGCCTAAAGCCCCGTCGAGGCGACGAAAATCGCCCAGAACGGCTACGCTTTAAAAAAACTGGCCTATTGTCGCATTTAAGCGGGTTTCAAGCCCTTGCGGCGCGATATGCTTTTCCCATATCCGAACCCGAAGCGGTGATAACCCCAAAGTGCTTGGGGTTTTGATCCGGTCAAACAATCTGCCGATCCGGTCTTGCCGGAAAGGCGTCTCAAGCCCAACTGGGGGCGGTCAAGCGCGGCGCTTTCCAAGGCCGCCGCATCGCCCGCCGCAAGGAGTGAAATAGACAAGGCCATGGCCAAAATTATCGGCATCGACCTCGGTACCACCAACTCGTGCGTCGCCGTCATGGACGGCAAGAACCCCAAGGTCATCGAAAACGCTGAAGGCGCCCGCACCACCCCGTCGGTGGTTGCCATCCAGGATGGCGGCGAAGTGCTGGTGGGCCAGCCCGCCAAGCGTCAGGCTGTGACCAACCCGGCTAACACCTTCTTTGCCATCAAGCGCCTGATCGGCCGCTCGTTCGCTGACCCGGTGGTCGCGAAGGACAAGGACATGGTGCCGTTCGAAATCTCGAAGGGCCCCAACGGTGACGCATGGGTCAAGGCACACGGCAAGGACTACTCGCCGCAGCAGGTCTCGGCCTTCACCCTGACCAAGATGAAAGAAGCCGCAGAGGCTTACCTCGGTGAGACCGTCACCCAGGCCGTCATCACGGTTCCGGCCTACTTCAACGACGCCCAGCGTCAGGCCACCAAGGACGCCGGCAAGATCGCCGGTCTCGAAGTCCTGCGTATCATCAACGAGCCGACCGCTGCTGCGCTGGCTTACGGCCTCGACAAGAACGACGGCCAGAAGATCGCTGTCTACGACCTCGGCGGCGGCACCTTCGACGTCTCGATCCTCGAGATCGGCGACGGCGTGTTCGAAGTGAAGTCGACCAACGGCGATACCTTCCTCGGTGGTGAAGACTTCGACATGCGTCTGGTCGACTACCTCGCCGACGAGTTCAAGAAAGAGCAGGGCGTTGACCTGCGCTCGGACAAGCTGGCTCTGCAGCGCCTGAAGGAAGAGGCCGAAAAGGCCAAGAAGGAACTGTCCTCGACCACCCAGTACGAGGTCAACCTGCCGTTCATCACCATGAACGCTTCTGGCCCGCTGCACCTGAACATCAAGCTGTCGCGCGCCAAGCTGGAAGCTCTGGTCGAAGACCTGATCGCCCGCACCATCGAGCCGTGCAAGAAGGCACTGAACGACGCTGGCCTGAAGGCTTCGGACATCGACGAAGTCGTGCTGGTTGGCGGTATGACCCGCATGCCGGCCGTTCAGGAAGCCGTGAAGAAGTACTTCGGCAAAGAGCCGCACAAGGGTGTGAACCCTGACGAAGTCGTGGCTCTGGGCGCTGCTGTTCAGGCTGGCGTTCTGCAAGGCGACGTCAAGGACGTGCTGCTGCTGGACGTGACCCCGCTGACGCTGGGCATCGAGACCATGGGTGGCGTGTTCACCCCGCTGATCGAGCGCAACACCACCATCCCGACCAAGAAGGCTCAGGTCTTCTCGACCGCCGAAGACAACCAGTCGGCTGTGACCATCCGCGTGTTCCAGGGCGAACGCCCGATGGCTGCAGACAACAAGATCCTCGGCCAGTTCGACCTGATGGGTATTCCGCCGGCACCGCGCGGCATGCCGCAGATCGAGGTCGCCTTCGACATCGACGCCAACGGCATCGTGCACGTGACCGCCAAGGACAAGGCGACCAACAAGGAGCAGTCGATCCGCATCCAGGCCAATGGCGGCCTGTCGGACGACGACATCGAGAAGATGGTCAAGGAAGCCGAGGCCAACGCCGCGGCCGACAAGGCCCGCAAGGACCTGGTCGAGGCCCAGAACTCGGCCGACAGCCTGATCC
>JAEZIO010000017.1 GCA_023436615.1 Pseudomonadota bacterium
C
This sequence comes from Pseudomonadota bacterium, assembly GCA_023436615.1. Classification (GTDB taxonomy): domain Bacteria; phylum Pseudomonadota; class Alphaproteobacteria; order Sphingomonadales; family Sphingomonadaceae; genus Sphingomicrobium. The sequence goes on from JAEZIO010000017.1 coordinate 2, forward strand.
CCTCGCACGAACCGAGGCCAGCGCCACTGGCGCCCTGACAGCCCTCTGAGCCAACTCTGAACAACAATGGCCCGCCTGAGTTGAACGCTCCTGGGGGCGGTTTCAGGAGCGCCGGAGTGGCCACAGGCAAAGACGAACTCGACGGGCTTTTTCCGACCTTCTTCATGGCCGGCTTCGAATGCTCGACCTTCGTGTGGAAGGACCGCAAGCGGAAGGATTACGTCGCCGCGACGGGTCACGACCGGCACCTGAAGAGCGACTTCGCGGCGGCGATGGACCTCGGCATCGGCGTCGTCCGCGAGGCGATCCGATGGCCCCATGTGGACCTCGGCAACGGCCGCTACGACTGGTCGAGCGTCGAGCGCGTCCAGAAGGCCGCGACGGCATGCAAGATCACGCCGATCTGGGACCTTTGCCACTATGGCTTCCCGGACGGCTGCGACCCGTTCACCGACGAGTGCCGGGCCCGATTTGCGGATTATTGCCGAGCGGCCGCCCGATTTGTGACCAGCACCGCCGAGGGGCCCTATTTCTTCACTCCGATCAACGAGATAACCTTTTTCTCCGCCGCTGCGACAGACCTCGAATGGATGCACCCGTTTGCGAAGGGCCGTGCAGCCGAACTCAAGCGCGCCCTGTGCCACATGGCGATCGAAGGGGTGAAGGCGATCCGGGAGGTCGAACCCGGCGCCCGCATGGTCCACGTCGACCCTATGGTGAACGCGGTCCCGCCCGAAGACCGCCCCGATCTGGCCGACGAGGCGCGCGCGCAGGAGGAAAAGGAGAATTTCGAGGCGTTCGACATCCTTGCCGGCCGCCGGCTCCCCGAACTCGGCGGCTCACCCGAGATTCTCGATGTGGTAGGCGTCAACGTCTATCATTACAGCCAGGTGCAGCTAGAGGCCGACAAGAAGAGAACGGTGCTGGGGCCGCGCGACCCGCGTCGCCAACCGCTGAGCGATCTCCTCAAGACCGCGTGGGATCGATACGGCCGGCCGATCATCATCGGCGAAACGAGCGGCTTCCAGGACAATCGTGCCGAATGGCTGCGGATGACGGTGGAGGAATGTTTCAAGGCGCTCAAGGCCGGCGTCGATCTGCACGGCATCTGCCTCTACCCCTTCGTGGATTTGCCCGATTGGTGGACCCAGAAGTGGGCCAAGATCGGCATCTACGACGTCGGCAGCAACGAGACGTTGGAGCGCATCCCCTACGATCCCTACATCGCTGAGCTCAGACGCTGGCAGCAGCTGCTCGACCAGCCCGAGAACGTCGAGCCCGACGGCTACGGCAACCGTTGGGGTCGCGTCCAGCTCTCCGAGGTCCGGAAGTTCGCGTCCGAGTGGGCGGAGAAAGCGTCGGCGGAGACTCCGGCGGAGGCCTCCTGAGTCGGCTGCACGCGCATGCCGCCTGCTATCGCGATTGCGCGTTCGGGATCGCCCGGGCGGCGACCGGTGACTCCCGCTCGAAAATCACCCTCTGCCGCTCGAGCTCCTCGTACAACGGCTTATAGACGTTCCGCTCCCCATCGGATCCGATCGTCGAGAAGAGCCCCACCTCGCAATGGCGGCTGTTGTCCCAGCCCGGGTAGGCGGTGACAGGATAGATGCAGATGCCTTCGACGGCGGCGCCGCGGCCGAGCGCTTCGCGCACTTCGTCACAGACGTAATGCAGCCAGGCCGGGCGCGCGGAGCCTTCCGCTCCGGTTTCGGACAGGAACAGCGGCTTTCCGTATCTCTCGGCGACCTCGACCAGCATGTCCGCCAGCGGCCGGTATTCGTGGTGTCCCATCGGGATCGTCGGGCCCCGCCAGTACCACTGGTTGTGCGGGTAGTAGTTGAGGCCGATGACGTCGATCATCGCGCGGTTGCCGCCGAGCTGCGGCTCCGCTGTGCCGGTGATCCAGTCATAGGCTTCGAACATTCCGCCGCGATTTTCTTCGGCGGCGCGCACTGTCGGACGCCGGTTGTCGTGCGGCGCGACGTGGATTAGCGGCTCAGCGCCTACGATCGTCGTGTCCGGCCAGCGCTCGCGAATTGCCGACGCGGCGGCGATCCACGCGGCGACGAGCTGGCGTTTGAGCCATCCCTTCTGCCTGGGTCCGACCGGCGGGAAATAGCCGGTTTCGACCGCCCAGCAGATGAAGTTGATCTCGTTGAGCGGGCAAATCGCCGCCGGCGATCGGCTTACCGATTGCCGCGCCTCGAGCGCCGCGAGGGCAAAATCGGCGAAACGCGCCGGGAAATCGGGCCCGCCTTGATCGACGTGATCCGGCGAGCCGTAATGAAACAGGTCCCATATGATTTGCAGGCCCAGCTGTTCGGCCGCCTCGAGCGCCGGCATCCAGCTCGACCAATCATATTGGCCGGGACCTTTCTCGATCAGGTGCCAGCGCAGCCCATCGCGAATGGTCCGGATGCCAAGCTCGGCGCACTGGCGGTAATCGTTGAACACGTGGCGATCATGCGAAGTCGCACGGATCAGGTCGAGCCGAACGCCGTCCTTCCGGCGGTGGGACGAACATTCGAATCCTGCCTGGAAGAAGCTTGCGAAGTGGGTCTCGAGGTCGGCGCTCATTGCGGACACCAATGCTCGAAGGTCGATTTGGAGCCGTACCGATCTCCCGCGCGGCGACGCAGCGAACGGAAAGAATCGGCCGTTCGCGCTTTGAGATGCGCATGAACCAGCGTCAGCATTGGCCGGCGACCTTGTGGCTGGTCCGTCACGGACAGAGCCAGGGCAATGTCGCGCGCGACATCGCCGACGAGGCCGGACACCACGAAATCGGAATCGACGTTCGGGACGTCGACGTGCCCCTGTCGGAGCTTGGACACCGTCAGGCGCGGGCCGCGGGCGCATGGTTCGCGGCACTTCCGCGTGATGAGCGCCCGGAGGTGATCCTGACGTCGCCCTACGTCCGGGCGAAACAAACGGCGAAGGCGATCTGCGAGGCTGGCGCCCTGGCCGGCGGTCCGCAGCGGCCCATCGTCGACGAACGCCTGCGCGAGCGAGAATTCGGGATTTTCGACCGTCTGACGACAGCCGGTATCCGCGCCCGCTTCCCCGAGGAAGCCGCGCATCGAAAGATGCTCGGCAAATTCTATCACCGTCCGCCAGGCGGGGAGAGCTGGGCCGACGTCATCCTGCGGCTCCGGTCGATGCTCAACACCATCAACCTTCATTATTCCGACCGTCGCGTCCTCGTCGTGTGCCACCAGGTTGTGGTGCTCTGTTTCCGGTACATCCTCGATGAGCTGGAAGAGGGCGAAATACTCGGCATCGACAAGCAAGCGGACGTGCTCAACTGCGGCATATGCGCTTACGAGTTCGAGCCGGACGCGCAGGGCCTCTGCGCGCCTCGGCTGTCGCTATGGAACCACGGCGCTCCGCTCGAAGCCGAGGGCGCTCCCAAAACGGCGGAACCGGACATGATGACGGGATCGCGGTGAGCGAACCTCAGTCACTGGACCGCCAGGAATTGAAGGCCTTTGCGCTGCCCGAACCGGGCGACGGCGACAAGCACGAGCACGGGCGGCTGCTGATCGTAGCCGGGAGCCGGACGCTGCCCGGCGCCGCGCTGCTGTGCGCTCACGGCGCGATGAGGGCAGGGGCCGGCAAGCTGCAGATCGCGACCGTCGAAAGCGTCGCCGTCGCGATCGGGGTGGCGATGCCGGAATCGCGGAGCATCGGCCTCGCCGAAGCCGTCGACGGCGGCTTCGCGCATGATGCCGTGGCCGACATTGCCGCGCTCGGCGCCGACGTCGACGCTGTCGTCGCGGGACCCGGAATGTTCGAAAGCTCGGCGTGCGAAACAGTCGCGCAAGCGCTGCTCGGAACCGAAGTGCCGCTCGCGCTCGATGCCGGGCTGCTGCGGTCGCTTGCGCCGCAGGCGGAAGCAGCGAGGCGGTCGAAGACGCCGCCGGTTCTGCTGCCGCACGCGGGCGAGATGGCGGCTTTGCTTGGATGCGCACGAGACGAGGTCGAGCGCGATCCGATAGCCTGCGGCCGCGCCTGCGCGGACCGGTACGGCGCGATCACTCTTGTGAAGGGCGCGACAAGCCATATCGTGCATCCCGACGGCCGCACCTGGGTCTATCGCGGCGGCGCCAACGGCCTCGGAGTGTCGGGTAGCGGCGATACGCTCGCGGGCATCGTCGGCGGCCTGCTTGCGCGCGGTGCCGACCCCCTGACGGCCTTGCTGTGGTCGGTCGTGCTTCACGGAGAAGCGGGAGAAGAGCTGGCCCGCGAGGTTGGCCCCGTCGGGTTTCTCGCGCGTGAAATCCCCGATCGGATCCCGGGGCTGCTCGCCCGCTAGCCGGTCGTCACGGGTTGTTATGCTTCTCGAGCTCGTCGCCGACCAGGCGCACGACGTGGATCACGTTCGTCGAGCCGGCCGTGCCGAAGGGCACTCCGGCCATCAGCACCAGCCGCTCCCCTCCCTCGGCGATCTGGTGGCGCAAGGCCATCCTTTTGCCCTTCGCCACCATCTCCTCGAAGCTCGACACGTCGCGCGTGTGCACGGCGTGGACGCCCCAGATCAGGCCAAGCCGTCGTGCGGCCGCGTGCGATGCGGTCATCGCCAGCACCGGCACGGCCGGCCGTTCGCGAGCGATGCGGCGAGCGGTCGAACCGGAGCTCGTGTAGCAGACCATTGCCCGCGCCGAGACGGTGTTGGCGATGTGCCGGGCCGACCCGGCAAGGGCGTCGGCGGTGGTCGGCTCCAGCTTCGTTTCGGTGAAATGGATTCGCGCCGGATAGACTGGATCGTTCTCCACGCTCTGCGCGATGCTGTCCATCATGTGGACGGCTTCGCACGGAAATTGCCCGGTCGCGCTTTCGGCCGACAGCATGACGGCGTCGGCACCATCGTAGATCGCGGTCGCCACGTCGCTGACCTCCGCACGCGTCGGAGTCGGCGAGCTGACCATCGATTCCAGCATCTGGGTTGCGACCACGACCGGCTTTCCGAATTGCCGAGCGCAGGCGACGATGCGGTTCTGAAGCGGAGGCACGTCCTGCGGCGGAAGCTCGACGCCGAGGTCGCCGCGAGCGACCATCACCCCGTCCGCAAGGGCAATGATGTCGCTCAACCAATCGATCGCTGCCGGCTTTTCGATCTTCGCCATCAGGGCAGCTTTTTCGCCGATGAGCTCGCGCGCTTCCGCCACGTCCTCCGGCCGCTGCACGAACGACAAGGCGATCCAGTCCGCCTTCTGATCGAGCGCGAACTTCAGGTCGGCCTTGTCCTTGTCGGTCAGCGCCGGGATCGGCACGACGACGTCGGGAACGTTGACCCCCTTGTGATCGGAAATTCGTCCGCCGACCTGGACCTGCGCGGTGATCTTGCGGCCCTCGGCTTCGAGGACCTTCAGGCGGACACGCCCGTCGTCGATGAGCAGACGGTCCCCCTTGCTGATCGCCTCGAAAAGCTCGGGATGGGGCAGCTCCACGCGCCCGGAATCGCCGAGCGCACGGTCGCGGTCGAGAACGAGCTTGTCGCCCTTTTCGACATCGGCAGACCCGCCCTTGAAGCTGCCCACCCGAAGCTTGGGGCCCTGCAGGTCGAAAAGGATCGTAGTCGGCCGGTGAAGCTCTTTCTCCAGCGCCCGGATTGCTTCGACCAGTTTCGCCTTCTGCGCGTGGGTGCCGTGGCTCATGTTGATTCGGAACGCGTCGGCGCCGGCCAGCATGAGCTTTCGGATCATCGCGGCGTTCGAAGACGCCGGACCAAGCGTGGCCAGTATCTTCACCTTGCGCGAGCGGGGGGCGAGCGTCTCCGTCACGCGCCTGCCTTAGCCGCTTGCCATGCCGGTTCAAGGCGGTAGAGCCGCGCTTCACGCATCTAGCATCGGAGTTGAAGAGAATGGCGGAGGGTGCCGTCGCGGCCGACCAGTTGCGGCTGTTCATCGAGCGGATCGAGCGGCTCGAGGAAGAAAAGAAGGCGATCGCCGACGACGTTCGCGACGTCTATGCCGAGGCGAAAGCCAATGGTTACGACCCGAAGATCATGCGCATGGTCGTTCGGCTTCGGAAGATGGAGACGCATACCCGGCAGGAGCAGGACGCGATCCTTGAAACCTATCGCACTGCAATCGGCTGCTGAGCTAAAGGACGGACGGGACCTCTCGGGGTCCCCCAAAAGTACGATTTTTGGGGGGAAAATGGCAGGCCATTCCAAATTCAAGAACATCATGTACCGCAAGGGCGCGCAGGATAAGAAGCGCTCGGCGATGTTCTCGAAGCTGTCGCGCGAAATCACCGTCGCCGCGAAAATGGGCCTGCCCGATCCGGAAGCGAACGCGCGGCTTCGCGCCGCCGTCATCGCGGCGCGCGCCCAGTCGATGCCGAAGGACAACATCCAGCGCGCGATCGACAAGGCATCCGGCAATGAAGCCGAGAATTATGAGGAAATCCGCTACGAGGGCTTCGGCCCCGGCGGGGTCGCGCTGATCGTCGAGGCGCTCACCGACAACCGCAACCGGACCGCGACCAACGTCCGCACTATCTTCTCGAAGAACGGCGGCAACCTTGGGGCATCGGGTTCGGTCAGCCACGGCTTCGAGCGCCTCGGGCTCATCGAATATCCGGCCAGCTCCGGCGACGCCGACAAGGTGCTGGAGGCGGCGATCGAGGCCGGGGCCGAGGACGTAGAATCCGACGAGGACGGCCACCGCATCTGGACGAGCGTCGATGACCTGCACAGCGTAGCCAAGGCGCTCGAGGGGCTGCTCGGCGAAGGCGAAGGCGCCAAGCTCGCGTGGAAGCCGCAGACCGAGGTGGAAGTTCGCGGCGACGACGCGCAGCAGCTCCTCAAGCTCATGGACGCGCTGGAGGACGACGACGACGTCCAGACGGTCTGGGGCAACGAAAAGGTCCCGGACGACGAGCTGGAGAAATTGGGCTGATCATCCTCGGCCTCGATCCGGGGCTGGGAACCACCGGCTGGGGGCTGATCCGGGCCGACGGCAACCGCCTCTCTCACATCGCGAACGGCCAACTGAAGACGAATGCCTCCGCGCCGCTTCCGCAGCGCCTCGCGAACCTGGCCGATCAGCTCGAATCGCTGATCGCCGATCACCATCCCGACGCGGCCGCCGCCGAAGAAGTGTTCGTCAACAAGAACCCGCAATCGACACTGAAGCTCGGCCAGGCGCGCGGAGTCGTGCTGATGTGCGCGGCCCGCGCCGGGGTGACGGTCGGCGAATATGCGCCCAGCCTCGTCAAGAAAGCGGTGGTCGGCACCGGCGGCGCGGAAAAGGCGCAGGTCCACGCGATGGTCGCTCGCCTCCTCCCCGGCGCGAAGATAGCCGGGCCTGACGCCGCGGACGCGCTCGCGGTAGCCATTACCCACGCGCACCACTTGGCGACGAGATCGTCATTGCGAGGAGCGTAGCGACGCGGCAATCCAGCAGCATGGATTGCTTCGCTGCGCTCGCAATGACAGTCAGGCACCCATGATCGCTCGCCTGTCCGGAATCCTTGCTGAAATCTCGGCCGATACGGCCGTGATCGACGTCGGCGGAGTCGGTTACCAGGTCCATTGCAGCGCACGCACGCTCGACGCGCTCGGACCGGTCGGCGGCGAGGTTCTGCTCCTGACCGAGCTCCAGGTCCGCGAGGATGCGTGGACTTTGTTCGGCTTCGGCTCGCCGGCCGAGCGCGACAGCTTCCGCGCGCTGACCTCGATCCAGGGTGTCGGGGGAAAGGTGGCGCTGGCGATCCTTTCCACGCTCTCGCCCGACGAGCTCGCGCGCGCGGTCGCGCAGGAAGACAAGGCGATGATCGGACGCGCCAACGGAGTCGGCCCGAAGCTCGCGGCTCGAATCGCCAACGAGCTCCAGGGCAAGCTCGGCGTCGCCGGCATCGGTGGCGGCGCCCCTGCGCCGCGTGCCGGAGCCGCGGCCGACGCGCTGTCGGCGCTCGCCAACCTCGGCTTCAAGCCCGCCGACGCCAGCGCGGCGGTCAACGCGGCCCAGGACGAGCTTGGCGACGGTGCGTCGCTCGACGCGCTGGTGCGCCTCGCGCTGCGGAAAGCTGCCAAGTGACAGCCCGCACCGCGTCTTGCCGCTGTAGGCAGCTTCGCGCCAGCGTGACCGGCGAGCCCGTGCGTGTGTCCGTCTGCCACTGCCTGAATTGCAAGAAGCGCTCGGGAAGCGCCTTCGCAGTGCAGGCGCGCTGGCCCAGGGACAATGTGCGCGTCGAAGGCGAATCCAAGACCTTCGTGATCGTCGCCGAAAGCGGCAACCGCGCCACCTTCCACTTCTGCCCCGAGTGCGGATCCGACGTCTTTTACGAGATCGACGGCAAGTTCGACCACAAGTTCGACGACCTCATCGCGATTCCGCTCGGCGCGTTCGACGACCCTTTTTTCCTGACACCGGCCTTCTCGGTCTGGGAAGATCGCAAGCACCACTGGGTTGAAATCGTCGGCGCGCAAGTCGAGCATTCGGAGTAACGCAATATGCTTGAGCAGTTCGCGGTCGGCACCGCCCATAGCGTCACCCGGATTGTCGAGCTTACCGGAGTCGCGATCATCGCCGTCGGCGCCTTCGCGACGTTGGCGCTGTTCCTCTACCGGCTCGCGCAACGGTCGGACCCCGACGAAGCCATCGCCAATCTCCGGTCCAGCCTCGGCCGCGCGATCCTGCTCGGTCTCGAATTTCTGGTCGCGGCCGACATCATCAACACGGTGGCGGTCGCACCGACGCTTCTGAGCGTCGCGGTCCTCGCGGGCATCGTCCTCATACGGACGTTCCTAAGCTTCAGTCTCGAAGTCGAAATCGAGGGGCGCTGGCCGTGGCAGCGGCGCGGGAACCAGCGCGAGGTTTAGCGTCCTTCGAGCTCCGCCCAGGCGCGCCAATCCAGCTTTGCGACACCGGATTGCTTCGCTACGCTCGCAATGACGAGCCATGGCTACCGATCCCGCCCGCATCACCACGCCCGAGCGAACGAGCGAAGACGCCGACGCCGCGCTTCGCCCGAAGAGCCTCGACGAATTCATCGGCCAGAAGGCGGCGCGGGAGAATTTGCGCGTGTTCGTGACTGCCGCGAAGAGCCGCGGCGAAGCGCTCGACCACGTTCTCCTCCATGGGCCGCCCGGCCTGGGCAAGACGACGCTGGCCGGAATCCTCGCGCGCGAGATGGGCGTCGGCTTTCGCGCGACCTCCGGTCCCGTCATCGCCAAGTCGGGCGACCTCGCCGCGCTTCTGACCAATCTCGAAGACGGCGACGTGCTTTTCATCGACGAGATCCACCGGCTCAATCCGGCCGTCGAGGAAGTGCTCTATCCGGCAATGGAGGACCGCGCGCTCGACCTTATGATCGGCGAAGGCCCGTCGGCGCGCTCGGTGCGTATCGACCTTCCGCGCTTCACGCTCGTCGGGGCAACGACGCGGCAGGGGCTGCTGACCACCCCGCTTCGCGACCGCTTCGGCATCCCGGTGCGGCTCAATTTCTATTCGATCGAAGAGCTCGAGCAGGTGGTTCGCCGCGCCGCCCGCTTGCTCGACGTCAATGTCACCGACGATGGCGCGCACGAGATCGCCCGCCGATCGCGTGGCACTCCGCGCATCGCCGGCCGGCTGCTGCGCCGGGTTCGCGATTTTGCCCATGCCGCCGGAGCCGAGCGGATCGACGCGAAGACCGCGGACGCCGCGCTCGACCGGCTCGAGATCGATGCTCTCGGCCTGGACGCCATGGACAGGCGCTATTTGACGATGATCGCCGACCTTTATGGCGGCGGCCCGGTCGGGGTCGAAACGCTGGCAGCTGGACTGTCGGAGCCGCGCGATACGATCGAGGACGTCATCGAGCCGTTCCTCATTCAGCTTGGCCTCATCGCCCGTACCGCAAGGGGACGCTGCCTGAACGGCCGCGGCTGGACCCATCTCGGGCTTGCTCCGCCGCAAGGCAGCCAGACGGGCCTGTTCGACGTGGAGAATGGTTCTTGATCGGCAAGTTCGTCAGCACGCTCATTGCCTCGCTCGCGCCCGGCCAGCCCGCTCAGGCCGCGCAGGTCCAGCCGGTGGCGGTCAACTACGGCATCGAGAAGAATTGGCTCTGCCTGCCCGGCCGCAACGACGTCTGCTCGACGCCGCTGGCAACTACGGCGCTCAATGCAAACGGCTACGGCTCCATGGGCCGCAACGCGATCGCCAAGAACCCGCCGATCGACTGCTTCTACGTCTATCCGACGGTCTCATCGGACAAGGGGCTGAACAGCGACCTCGTCGTGAAGGAGGAGATCGGCGCGACGATGTCCCAATTCGCGCGCTTCGCCTCGGTCTGCCGACCCTTCGCTCCGGTCTATCGCCAGATGACGCTTGGCGCCGTAGCTACCGCCGCCGCCGGCGGCGACGTGTTGAAGGCCGGCGAGCTCGCTTATTCCGATGTCGCCGATGCGTGGCGGACCTATCTCTCCAAATACAACGCAGGCCGACCGTTCGTCCTCGTCGGGCACAGCCAGGGATCGCTGATGATCCAGGAGCTGATCAAGCGCGAGATCGAGGGCAAGCCCGTCGCCAACCGCCTCGTCCGTGCGATCATCCCCGGGTTCAACGTTTTCGTTCCGCAAGGCAGGCGCGTCGGCGGCACGTTCAAGTCGACGCCCTTATGCTCGAGCGACAGCGACACCGGCTGCGTCATGACCTGGGTCAGCTTCCGCGAGAACAATCCACCGCCCGAAGGCGCGATGTTCGGCTGGGCGCCGCCGGGAATGACGGTCGCCTGCACCAATCCCGCCCGTCCCGGATCTACCGGTTGGGAAACGCTCGACAGCTACTGGTTCGCGCGTTCGACGCTGCCGGTGCCCGGAGGGCCGATCGTCTGGTCGAGTGAGGGCGCTTCACCGACGCCGTTCGTTCGCACCGAGGGCCTGGTCGCCGGGCGCTGCGTCAACGACGGTCGGCGGGGCTATCTCTCGGTACGGACGCTGCAGACTCGTGGCGGCAAGCGGACCAACCGCATCGGCGGCGAAGTCGGCATCGGCGGGCTGTTCCTCCCCGGTTGGGGCATGCACCTCGCCGACATGTCGATCGCCCAGGGCGACCTGATACGCGAGGTCGGCGACCTCAGCGCTCGATCCAGAAAAGCCGCTCGACCGGCACGCTGAGCGCCTGAGCGAGGTTGAGGGCGATAACGGTCGACGGAACGAAGACCCCGTTCTCGACCGTGTTCACGGTCTTTCGGCTGACCCCGATGCGAGCGGCAAGGTCGGCCTGGGTCCAACCCAGCGCCTCGCGTTCCTCGCGGATACGGTTACGAAGCTGCTCAGCCATTGCCGTGCGCGCGCCGCTCCAGCATACCGAAGCGGACCAACGCAGCGCCCAGCCCCAGCGAGAGCATGACGTGGATCGCCTCGCGCGCGCCGACAGGCTCGAACTGCTCGATGAAATAGATGACTATTCCCGCGAGCATCGCCGCGACGAACCCGGCTGTCATCGCGCTCGCCCGGTTGGCGCGCGTGGATTCGTCATTGATCAGGTCCCGAACCTCGCGGCGCTGGAACCAGAAGCCGTTGGTCGCGAGCGCAAGCAGCAGCACCAGCGAGAGGACCAGCCAGGCGCCGATCTTTACATGATCGGCCGGCCGGGCGCCGGGCGGAGCGTCGCCGGAAAAGAACGTGGCCTGCTGGGTGAGGTAAATGACGGCTAGAAATGGCAGCATCCGCGCGCGCTTGCGGCTCAGTCTTTCGGCGGCTTCGACAACGCTACGCTCTACGATGACCCCGATCCCTCGTGTAACCTGTAGGTGACATGTAACCTTTGCGTTACACGGGAGTCAAGCGTGGTTTGACCATGCAAGATAGCCGTCGTTACAGCTTCCCCGGTGAGCAGCGAATTCGATCAGCCCTATCGCGGCGGCTTTGTCGCGGGCGAGCACCGGTTCGCGCTCACCGTCTATTTCGAGGACACCGACACCGGCGGCATCGTCTATTATGCCAACTATCTGAAGTTCATGGAGCGCGCCCGCTCCGACATGATCCGCGCTTGCGGCATCGACCTTGCAGCAGAACTCAGGGCGAGCGGGCGCACCTACGCAGTCGCTGAAGTCGCGATCAAATATCGCAAGCCCGCCTACCTCGGCGAGGACCTCGTGGTCATCAGCACCGTCCAGGCCGTTCGCGCCGTCTCGGTCGTGATTCAGCAGAGAGTCATGCGCGGGCCGGAACTATTGACCGACGCCATGCTGACCGCAGCCTTCCTCACCGCCGACCAGCGGCCGCAGCGCCAGCCCAGGGAATGGGTGGAACGGTTCCGCTCGATAGCCGCCACGGGGACCGATGCTGCTTCCGAATCCTGATCGCTTGTTCCTGCCGCTCCTTGCCGCGTTCCTGCTGGCTGCTCCGGCCGGCGCAGCCGCCCAGCAGCCGCGCGGCACCGCGAGCGTCATCGCGATCCCGCCACTCGCGACCGCGAAAGTCGTCGACACGGAGGCGGGCACCACCTGGGAGATCGCCAATCGCATCGCCGAGCTCGTGAGCGCCGACCTCAAGTCGGCGACCGGCTTCATCATCGCGGACGTCAAGGACGTTCGCACGCCGTCCTTCCCCGAAGTCACCGCCCCGGCGTTCGCTCAGTGGCGGGCGACGAATGCCAAATATCTGATGTCCGGCTTCGTGAACGCGCGGTCGGACGGGCGGCTGACGATCGGTTGCTATGTCTACGACGTGCAGTCCGGACGGGAGGTCACGCGCCAGGGCTTCGCCGTCGCTCCGACCGACTGGCGCCGTGCAGCGCACCGCTGTGCCGACGCGGCCTACACCAAGGCGACCGGCAATCCGGCGACTTTCGACAGCCGGATCGTCTATGTGGCGCAAAGCGGCCGACCGGAAGCGCCGACCAAGCGCATCGCGGTCATGGACTTCGACGGGGCAAACCACGGCTTCCTCACCGACGAGCAGACCACCGTGCTTACTCCGCATTGGTCGCCGAAGGCGGACCGAATCGCCTACACCAGCTACCGGGACGGACGGCTCCACGTTCGGCTTCTCGATGCCGCAACCGGGGCGGACCGGCCGCTGTTGCCGCCGGGCTCGTCGAGCTTCGCGCCCGCCTTCTCTCCCGACGGCGAGCGGATAGCGCTGTCGATGTCGATCAACGGCAACGTCGACATCTATGCGGTTCCCGCCGACGGCAATTTCCCGCAGCGGCTCACCGCGTCCCCGGCAATCGACACCAGTCCGAGTTACTCGCCCGACGGCACCCGAATCGCATTCGTCAGCGACCGTTCGGGATCGCCCCAGCTCTACGTTATGGACGCAGACGGCACCAACCAGGCCCGCGTCAGCTTCGGGCGCGGCGATTATGGATCACCGGCCTGGAGCCCTGACGGAAAGCGCCTCGCCTTCACCGTCACCGACGGCGTCGCCAAGCGAATAGGCGTGATGAACGCGAACGGCTCCGAGGAGCTGGCAGTAACAGCGGGAGCCGAGGACGAGCAGCCCTCGTGGAGCCCGGACGGCACACGGATCCTGTTCCAGCGCCTCGACCGCTCGGCAGGGCGGACGCAGCTTGCAAGCGTCGCTGCGTCGGGCGGCGAAGCTCGTCCGGTCCCGACTCCGCAAGGCGCGTCCGACCCCGCCTGGGCCGAGCGGCAGCAGTGACGGCCATGTCGAGACAGGTCCCCTTGGTCGCCGCTCTTATGCTCGGATGGGCCGGGATGGCGCATGCGCAGGTGCGGCTGCCGCGTATGCCGGTGATCTTCCCCCTTGGTCAGGGGCAGCCGCAGCCTCCCGCGCCCGGCGCCGTGGCGGGCGCGCCGGTGTCGCTCCAGCAGGACCTGTTCGCCAAGGTCGGGACCGACACAGTCTATTTCTCGCCGCGCGGCTATAATCTCGATGCCGCGGCCATCGCGACGCTCACGGCCCAGGCGCGCTGGCTTCTCGCCAATCCGTTCGTACGGATTCGTCTCGAAGGCCACGGCGATTCCCGGGACAGCCGCGATTATGCCATCGCCATCGGCGATCGCCGCGCCAATGCCGTCCGCGATTTCCTCATTCTTCAGGGCGTCGCGCCGGCGCGTATCTCGGTGATCAGCTGGGGCAAGGAGCGGCCGGGGACGGTTCGCGTCGGCGCCCAGGTCGTCGGCGCCGGTCCGCGGGTTGTGACGATCGTCGAGTAAGAATCAGGCGGCGTAGCGCTGCTGCGTCGTCCCGAGCCAGGCACGGGCCTGCCTCTGCGCCTCGGCGATCTCCCGTGCCGTCATTTCGAGCGCGATTTCGGCGCGGCATTCCTGGCCGCGCGTCGAACCCGACAGCGCCGCGAGGTTGAACCATTTGTGGGCTTCGACGAGATCGACGCAC
>JAEZIO010000018.1 GCA_023436615.1 Pseudomonadota bacterium
GTGTCGGTCTACCGCAACCCTGCCCTCAACGCCTGCGCCGGCGGCGCTCGCGAAAGCACGCACAAGACGCTCGGCGCGGTCGACATGGTTCCTCTCGTGCCGATCAGCCGTGAGTCGTTGATGACCAGGCTGTGCGTGATGCATCGGGAAAGCGGCGAGCGCTTTTTTATCGGCCTGGGCCTCTACAAGGGACTTCGGTTCCACATCGACGCAAAGAAGTTTCGCGAATGGGGTATGGCCGGGGCGCGCGGCGGGTTCGGATGCGCGGCTGTGCTGTCCGAAGGGCCGATGCCTTATGCGGGCGACCAGCCGTCCGCGATAGGCCCTGTTCCGCCGATACGATGAAGCCTTGTGTTGCGGATTTGCAACACCATATCCCGACCGACCTGAAGGGGGATAGGAATGGATTTTGAAAAGCTGACCGACCGCGCGCGCGGGTTCCTGCAGGCGGCGCAGACGATCGCCGTTCGCGAGCATCATCAACGAATCGCGCCCGCCCATTTGCTCAAGGCTCTGCTCGACGACGAGCAAGGCATGGCGGCAGGCCTGATCGAGGCCGCCGGCGGCGACCCGCAGGCCGCGCGGCGTGAAGTGGACGCGCTGGTCGCGAAGGAGCCGGCGGTCACCGGCAGCGGAGCGACCTCGGCGCCGGCACTCGATGGAAACACCATCCGCATCCTCGACCAGGCCGAGCAAGTCGCGAAGAAGGCCGGCGATCAATATGTGACGGTCGAGCGGATCCTCCTGGCGATGGCGCTTGCGAAGGGCAGCGACGTCGGCAACGCCCTCGAGCGTGCCGGGCTCAAGCCGCAGACCCTGAACGCCGCCATTGAAAAGCTCCGCGGCGGCCGGACGGCCGACACTCAGAGCTCCGAGGACCGCTACGATGCGCTGAAGCGCTATACGCGCGACCTCACGCAAGCGGCGCGCGACGGCAAGCTTGACCCCGTCATCGGGCGGGACGAGGAAATCCGCCGCACCATCCAGGTGCTGGCGAGGCGGACCAAGAACAACCCCGTGCTGATCGGCGAGCCGGGAGTCGGCAAGACCGCGATCGCGGAAGGGCTGGCGCTGAGGATCGCCAACGGCGACGTTCCCGACACGCTCAAGGACCGCAGGCTTCTCGCGCTGGACATGGGCGCGCTGATCGCCGGGGCCAAATATCGCGGCGACTTCGAGGAGCGCCTCAAGGGCGTGCTCGACGAGGTCAAGCAGGGCGCAGGCGAAATCATCCTGTTCATCGACGAGATGCACACGCTTGTCGGCGCCGGCAAAGCCGAAGGCGCGATGGATGCGGGCAATTTGCTGAAGCCCGCGCTTGCCCGCGGCGAGCTTCACTGCATCGGCGCCACCACGCTGGATGAATATCGCAAATATGTGGAGAAGGACGCCGCGCTGGAGCGCCGCTTCCAGCCGGTGTTCGTGGGCGAGCCGACCGTTCCCGACACGATCTCCATCCTTCGGGGCCTCAAGGAAAAGTACGAGCTTCACCACGGCGTTCGCATCACCGACGCCGCCATCGTTGCGGCCGCGACCCTCAGCAACCGCTACATCACCGACCGTTTCCTCCCCGACAAGGCGATCGACCTGATGGACGAGGCGGCAAGCCGCCTCCGCATGGAAGTCGAATCGAAGCCCGAAGAGATCGAGAATCTCGATCGCCGCATCATCCAGCTCAAGATCGAGCGCGAGGCGCTGAAGAAGGAGCAGGACAAGGCGTCGAAGGATCGGCTGGCGAAGCTGGAAAGCGAGCTCGCCAACCTCGAGCAGCAATCCGCCGAGCTCACGCAGCGCTGGCAGGCCGAAAAGGAGAAGATCGCCGGGGAAGCGAAGATCAAGGAGCAGCTCGACGCTACGCGGCTGGAGCTGGACCAGGCGCAGCGCGGTGGCGACCTCGCCAAGGCCGGCGAGCTCCAGTACGGGCGCATCCCGGAGCTTGAGAAGCAGCTCGCCGACGCGCAGGCCGCAAGCCAGGGTGCGATGCTTCGCGAGGAAGTCACCGACCAGGACATCGCCTCCGTCGTCAGCCGCTGGACCGGCATTCCGGTCGAGCGGATGATGGAAGGCGAGCGCGAGAAGCTGATGCAGATGGAATCTGCGATCGGCGCCCGCGTGATCGGCCAGGACGATGCCGTCAAAGCGGTTTCCGCCGCCGTGCGGCGCGCCCGCGCCGGACTGCAGGATCCGAACCGGCCGCTGGGGTCTTTCCTCTTCCTCGGCCCGACCGGCGTCGGCAAGACCGAGCTTACCAAGGCGCTTGCCGAATTCCTGTTCGACGATGCCGGCGCAATGGTCCGGATCGACATGAGCGAATTCATGGAGAAGCACGCGGTCGCGCGGCTGATCGGGGCACCTCCGGGCTATGTCGGTTATGAGGAAGGCGGAGTGCTGACCGAGGCCGTTCGTCGGCGGCCCTATCAGGTCGTGCTGTTCGACGAGGTCGAGAAAGCTCACGGAGACGTCTTCAACGTCCTGCTCCAGGTACTCGACGACGGTCGGCTCACTGACGGGCAGGGGCGCACCGTCGACTTCACGAACACGCTCATCATCCTGACCTCGAACCTCGGCTCACAGTTCCTGGCGAACCTTGGCGAGGACGAGCCGGCCGAGAAGGCGGAGCCGCAGGTGATGGAGGTCGTTCGCGCGCATTTCCGCCCGGAATTCCTCAACCGGCTGGACGAGATCATCCTCTTCCACCGTCTAGGGACGGCGCACATGGGCCCGATCGTCGACATCCAGGTCAGCCGCCTCGGCAAGCTGCTCGAGGACCGCAAGATCACGCTCGATCTCACCCCGGCGGCCCGCGAGTGGCTCGGCCGCGTCGGCTACGACCCGGTCTACGGAGCGCGACCGCTCAAGCGCGCGGTGCAGAAATATCTGCAGGACCCGCTCGCCGATGCGATCCTCTCGGGCAGCGTGAAGGACGGCGACACCGTGCGCGTGGACGAAGGCGAAGGCGGGCTCGTGCTGACCCCGTCGTCGTCGCAGGTCCGGGAAGCGGCGGAGTAAGGCCCTTTCGGCGTTCCCGGCGCGCCGCTACCCAGTCGGCATGGACCGGGAAACTGCTGCCTTGCTCGAACGTGCCTCGGGGCTTCGGCGCGCCGGGCGGGTGGAGGAAGCGGTCGACGCGTACCGGCAATTGCTGGAGCGGGAACCGGATCTCCCCGAAAGCTGGTACAATCTCGCGTGGCTCCAGAAGCAGGCGCGGCAGTTCGAGCCCGCGTTGCATTCGTACGCCCAAGCGCTCTCCCGCGGCGTCCGCGATCCAGAGGAAGTTCACCTGAATCGCGCGGTCATCCTGTCCGATCATCTTGGCCGACCAGACGAAGCGCGCGCCGAACTGCAAGCGGCGCTCGATCTCCAGCCCGGTTACGTGGCCGCGCTCCTCAACCTTGGAAACCTGCACGAGGACTGCGGCGACCGCGCGGCCGCCGAAGCGGCGTACAGGCGGACGCTCGCCGTCGCTCCCGGGCATTCACTGGCGCTCAGCCGCCTCGCGGGGCTCGTCTCCGGAAATTCGCCGCAAGCCCAAGAGTTGAGGTTGGAGCTGGAGCGCGCGCTTTCCGCTTCGCGGCCGCCGGCGGAGCGAGCCGACCTTGGCTTCGCTCTCGGGCGGCTGCTCGATACCGGCGACAAGTTCGACGACGCCTTTGCAGCCTATGAAGCAGCCAACCGGGCCAGCCGCGAGACCTGCGGATCGGCGTTTCGACCCTATGACCGCACGTCACATGAGCGCTTCATCGACCGGCTGATCGAGGCGTTTCCTGAGCCCAGGCAGCCTCTGACCGGGCAGGGCGTAAGTCCGATCTTCATCCTCGGCATGTTCCGGTCGGGATCGACGCTGGTCGAGCAGATACTCGCCGGACACAGCCGAATTGCGGCAGGCGGAGAGCTGGACCTGATCCCGGCTCTGGTCCAGCGAATTACCGGCTATCCCGAAACGGTTACCGCTGCCGATGAAGAAACGCTTCTGGGCTGGCGCGAATTCCATGCGGCCGCGGTGCCGAAAGCCGGTCCAGCAACCGAACTGCTGACCGACAAGCGACCGGACAATTTCCTTCATGTTGGCCTCATCAAGACCCTGTTTCCGGACGCCCGCATCATCCACACGCGCCGCAACCGGCTCGACAATCTGCTGTCGCTGTATTTCCTGCATCTCGACCCGGCGATGGCCTACGCGCTCGACCTCAGGGATGCCGACCATTGGTACGGGCAATATGAGCGGCTGATGGCCCACTGGAAGCGGCTGTATCCGAACGACATTTTCGACTTGGATTACGATGCGCTCGTGCGCGAACCGGAGCCCGTGGTCCGGAGCCTATGCGAGTTCCTGGGCCTCGAGTGGGAGGAGCGCGCGCTGGATTTTCATAGCCGCGCGGCGCCGGTCAAAACGGCGAGCGTCTGGCAGGTGCGCGAGCGCTTGCACGCCCGATCGAGCGGCCGGTGGCAAAATTACGAAAGGCAATTGCAGCGCGCGCTCGGAAGCGCGCCCTCGCGCTAATCAGCTGCCCGGACGCGTGCCGGCGTTCTGCTGAATGCGCTCGACTTCCTCACGGCTCTGCTTGGCGAGATCGGCCCACTCTTTCGTGGTCAGGCAAACCTTCTTGGCGCCAAGGCGGGACCCGATCGTGTCTTCCTTCTTGCAGACGATCTTGTTCGTGTCCGGCGAACTGCTGCTGCTCGCTGCAACCGGTTGAACTTGCGGAGCCTGCGCCGCGGCCGGCACCCCTGCCAAGGCCAAGGCACTGGTGAGAAAAGCAAATTTCAACATCGCGACCTCTTTTCCAAGAACCGGTGAGCATAGCCGCAAGTGACGAAAAACGCGAGCAATTTTCGACCGACGGCATTGGTCGCAGTCCCTGGGCCGCAGCTAGATCGCCTGTTATGCCGGGCCGCTTGCGGGCCCGCGGCCCTGCGGCACGGCGACGTCGAAAGCGACCGTCATCCGCTCGCCTTCATCGAACGGGCGCGTTCCGTGCCACATGTAGGACGGGAATAGCGCAAGGCGACCGGGCCGGGGCTCGATGCTGCGGAACGCGGGGACGTCGACCTGGAAGCTGGGCGACGTCGGGTCGCCGAGCGTGAGGTGCCCGGCGTCCTTCTTTCCGAGATCGGGCGGCAGCACGATGTAGAGCGCCGAACTGATCCAGCCCATCGGATGCACATGGTTGGCATGGAAGCCGCCGCTCTTCAGCCGTACCGACCACGCGCCCGAAAATCGTATGGGCGACCGCTCAGGCCCGAGAAGCGGATGGGCCGGGTCGCGATCGGGAAGCTGCGAAACGTGCTCGGCCACGGTCGCGCGGATCGCCTCGCGCAGCCGGACGAGCATTGGGTCGACGTGCGCGAAGATGTCGCCTTCCGTCTGCGTGCCGCCGCGAAGCGACTGCTCGAGCGGCTGCGAGCTCAATGTGTGGAGCTTGCGAAGCGTCTCCGCGAGCTCGTCGAGCGGGGGCAAGCGGTCCGCAATGTCGTAGACCCCGACGAACCTCTCGTCGCCCTCGAGCCACGCCCAGCGGGGGTCCTCGAGCAATCGCCACGCAATCGAGGCGTAGGGCCAGAACATGAATGCTTGGGGCCTGGCGATCCATTTTTCCACGATCGCATTGGCTTCTTCGGGCCGGCCCCAGCGCAAATAATGGCGCGTGCGGCGGACCTGGAAGGGCGCATTGTCCGATTCGACAAATGGTGAGAAGAGAGCTTCGGCGTGCTCGTGCTCTCCAAGCTCGGCCGCGAGCATTGCTTCCTCGATGTCGAACACGGAATTCGGGCCCATCGCGGCGCGTCCGGCCGCGATTGCGCGTGCGACCTCATCCCACTGCTCGGCGTGGAGAAGCGCGATGACCCATTGACGGCGCAACTCCAGATTGTCCGGCATAGCCGCAAGGGCCGCCTCGAAGCTTCGGGCGAAGCCTTCGCGCTCGCCTTGCGCCCACCGCAGCTTCGATAGGAGGGAATGTCCTTCGGCCCAGTGGGGCGAGCGAGAGACGATCCGCTCGAGACCGGAAATCGCAGTGTCGGCTTCGCCTTCGGCCGCAAATGCGGAGGTCAGTCCGGACAGCAGCTCGGTATCCGTCGGCGCCAGCCTCAGCGCGTGACCATAGGCGTCGAGGCTGGGGAGCCCCGCTTCGAAGAGGGTGCGCGCGAGGGCGTGCGCGATCTTGGCGGAACCGGGAGCTAGCTCGACCGCCTTGCGGAGCGAAGGGATCGCCTCTTCCCGTTTCTCCATCTGCCGAAGGATGAGGCCATGCAGGTGCCACAGCCGCGCGTCGATACTGCCGCCCTGCAGAGCCGCGCCGATGCGGTCCAAGACGGTTTCCCCGTCCCCGGCCTCATAGGCAGCGAGCGCCTCGTCGAAGCCTATGGCGGAGGGGGAACGTGAGACCGGCTTTTGCACGGCGCCTTTGTAACCTGCTCAGTCGGCCGATGCACCGCCGGGCGTCGGCTGGCCGGGCGCGCGGTCGCGGATCCATTGCGAGATGATCCATTTCTCGCCGGACTTCGGCGGGGAGCCGGCGTGGGTCGTCAGCGGATCCGGCTCGCCCGTTCGATCGACGTTGGTGAAGAACAAGGCATCGCCGCGACGGCCGCGGAACGAGATCCCGAGCTTAGGGAACACGGTTTCCCCGCCGGCATAATCGTCGTTGAGGTAGATGAGGACCGTCGCGATCCGCTGGCCGTAACGCCGGATCATTTCAGCAAATTCGGGAACAGCGGGATCGAAGAAGTCCTGGTGCGGGCGAAACTGCTCGCCGACGGAATAGTGCAGCACTTGCAGCGGCTCGAATATCGGCACCGGCAGCCTCGTCGCAGCCGAGATGCGGGCGCGGAGCACCTCGAGCGCCACGTCCATGTCGGTCAGCTGGAATTCGACCGCGCTATTGTCGCGCACGTCTGCGTAGGTCTGGTCGCCGGTCTGCCGGCTGAACACCGCCGCGCGCTTCAGCCGGTCGGCCGCGCGGGCAATCGCCCAATCGCATTCCGCGGGCGAGGCGAATTGGGGGAGGGCAACGATCCTCGGCGAGTCCGACAGCCTTTGGCGCGCCGGCACCGCGAACAGCGTCTCGCGGTGCAATCCGCGCTCCGCGAGCGCATCGAGCTGCCCCTGCGCGTTCGTGGAGCCCAGGTCCGCTGCGCGCCGGAGCCGCTCGAATGCGCCGTCCCAGCTTTGCGGTCGCCCCGCCCCCATCGCCGCGAACAGCGCGCTCATTGCGGTAGCGTCCGTGTGCCCCTGCTGCGCAGCGGCGTCGATGAGCGCGAGGCCTCGCGGGCCTTCCGCGGCCGCATGACCGCCGTTCAATACGCGCACGCCATAATCGAACTGCGCCTGCGCGTCGCCGTCGGACGCGCGGCGTTCGAGTTCGGTTTCCTCTGGTTCGCTCGCCATCACGCGCCGTTGAAGCTGACGCCTGCTGCGGCGATCAGCCGCGCGATCGCGTCGCGCTCCCGCTGCCCGATGGCGGGCGCCCACAGATCGAAGATCAGCACCACCCGCAGCTCGTCGCTGTCGTTCCACGCCTCATGCTCGATCGTGTCGTCGAATACGAACACTTCACCCGGCCGCCATTCGCGAAAGCTGGCGCCGACGCGAAAGCCGCAGCCGGCCGGAACGATCAGCGGCAAGTGGGCGACCAGCCGCACGTTCGCGACGCCCGTATGCGGCGGGATCCGTGTTCGCGGCGCAAGCAGCGAAAACATCGCGTTCGGCGCTGCACCCGCAATGTCCGGCTGGGGCAGTCGCGACAGCACGTCCATGGTGACCGGGCAGTGCGACGCATTGGCTTCGACGCGTTCGCCGTTCTGCAGTAGGTGGATCGCGGTCCAGTCGGGGTTGTTGTTCAGCTCGCGCCACTGGTCGAGCGGAACGTGGTCTGGATATTGCGTGTAGGGGACGAGCTTGGCCGTCGTGAGCTTGCGCAGCGCTTCATACTCGCCGCGTATATTGGCCGTTGCGGCTTCGATGTCGCGGATGCCGCTGAACTGGGCGGGATCGTGAAACTCGACCTCGGGAAGCCCCGGAAAATGAAAGTCCGTCGGCTGCTGGTGAAAATGGCGAGTGCGGCGCGACGTGTTCGACGCAAATCTCTCCAGTCGGTACCGCTCGTGGGCTTCGAGACCGTCCGGGATTTGCCCTAGCAACCGCTCCTCGACACGTTGCTGGTGAACGGCGGCGCGGGTCTTGGCATGCTCGACCGCGGCGGCGAGCGGCCTCGGCACTTGTCCATCCGCCGGAAGCTGCGCCACCGCATGGCCGAAAGCGAGGTCTGCGCGCGGATCGCCCGAACGCTCGAGCAGCATCGCGCGCGCCAACAGCGCGGAAAAATCGAGCGGAGAAAGCGCCAGCGCCTGCTCGATCGCGTCGAGCGCGCCGGGCCCGTCGCCGAGCGCGCGGCGCACGGCAGACAGTTTCGACCAGAGCTCCACCGTAGGCGTGCCCGAGGCGACCGCCTCCTCCAGCGCACGGCGGGCAGCGGAAAGATCGCCCGCAGCGGCCGCGCGGTCCGCCTGGCTTTCGAGGTGCGGTGCGGGATTTGGCACGAGGCGAGTGTGCAGCGGCGCTGGCGAAAAGCAAGAATTCCCAAAAGAAAACGGCGGGCTCTTGTGGAGCCCGCCGCAATCTTTTGCGCTTTGCCGCCGACTTAGAAGTCGATGGTGAAGCCCGCGAACAGATACCGACCCAGGGCATCGTACACCTGCGGGAAGGTGTTGCCGTTGCCGAAGCCAGCCGGAATGATCTGGCTGCCGGCCACCGGCGGATCGGTGTCGAGGATGTTGTTCGCACCGAGGCGCAGGTTGAGCCGCTGTGCGAGGCGGGCCGAGAACGACAGATCGAAGTAGTTCTGTGCGCTCAGCCGCTCGTTGCCCGGGATCGGGTGACGCTCCGGCGGACGCGGACCAGCCTTGCCGTCCGGATCGATCGTCACGGCGCACTCGGCTTCCGTCTCCCAATCGCAGTTCACGCCGGAGAAGTGCCGCCAGCGGACCGAGAAGCCGAGGCCGTTCGGCATCGTCAGGCCGGCACGCATCACGTGACGCCATTTCGGGCTCGGCGTGAGGCCTGCGAACTTGCCGGGCTCCGCGACGCCCGGACCCTCGAGCTTCTTCAGGTAGGTGCCGACGAACGAGAGGTTCGCGGTACCGATACCGCCAAGACGACGCGAATAATTGCCCTGGAAGTCGAAGCCGCGGGTACGCAGCGGGTTCGTGCCGTTCACGTTGAACAGGTCGACGAATCCCTGCGTTCCAAGCCACAGCGAGCCGGTGCCCGGAGCGCGGTGGACGAGAGCGCAGAGAGCGGTGTTCTGCGGAACGCCGCCAAGGCCCATACAACCGTTCATCACTTCCGCGAAGGTCGGCGGGCCGATGACGTTCTTGACCTTGATGTCGAAGTAGTCGGCGGTCAGCGCCAGGCCCGGAACGAACCGCGGCTGGATGACCACACCGGCAGTCAGCGTGTCCGCCTTCTCCGGCTCGAGGTTGATATTGCCGCCGAACAGGCCGTTGTACTGGTTGGCCGGGTTCGCACCGATGCTTCCGTACGTACCGAAGCCGCTGCCGACGCCGGTAAGGGCGCACTGCGCAGCACTCGCCACCGGAGTCGCCCCGGCGCACGGATCGACCGATCCGGACAGACCCAGGAACTGCGGCGAGAACAGCTCGACGATGTTCGGTGCACGAACCGCCCGGTTGTAGCCGCCACGGAAGCGGATGTCCGGGATCGGCGCCAGCTCGCCCTGCAGCTTGTACGTGTCGGTGTTAAAGCTGCGGCCGGCGACGTGATACGTCGAGTAGCGGTAGCCCGCGGTGAGCGTGAAGTCGTCGATGAAGTTGTGCTCCACAATGGGAAGCTGAACTTCGCCGAACAGCTCGCGGACGTCGAACTCGCCCTTGATCGGCGGGGTCGGGCCGCCCTGGCCGGCGAGATCGCCGGTGCGGAATTGCTCGTCGACCTGGAAGTCGAGGCTTTCCTTGCGGTACTCGCCACCGACGTTGATGCCGATGCCGTTCTCCGCCCACGGCAGCTGCCAGCCATATTCGCCACCCGAGAAGGTGACGTCGGCGTGGGCAACCGTCTCGTTAATGATGCCGCGCTGGAAGCCCGGGGTCTGCAGGTACGTCAGGGCCTCCGGCGTAACGCCGCCCGTGCGGAACACGTTGTACGGCACGCAGTTCGGATCAATGCCCGTGAACGCCGCGCGGCAGACGATCTGCGCACCCGGAGTTCCCGGCGCGACCTGCACCCCACCGAGCACCGCAATGGCGTCGATGGCGCGGCCCAGGCGCGTGACCGAGAAGTCGTTCAGGTACGTCTCGTTACGGAGCGTACGGCCGAACTGGTAGTATGCGTCGTAGGAGATGCCGCGCGTTACGTCGCCGCGAAGGCCCCCAACCACGCGATAGTCGGTGTGACGGATATCGTCGTCACGCCCGCCACCCTCGACGTTACGGCGCAGGATGTAGGTGAACGCCTGCTGGACGTTGTCCATGCCGTTGAGCGTGTCATTGAACAGCACCGTCGCGTCGCCGCACAGGAACGTCCGCTGCTGCGCCGACAGAAGCGCGTTGTCGCAGGCGATCCGGTTGGTGTTGCCGAAGTCGCCCGACGGAGCGATCTGCGCATCCGAGCGGTCGTCCATGAACATGAGCTCGGCATAAGGCTTGAAGGCCGGGCTGATCTCATAATCCGCGAACGCGCCGAACGTGTAGCGCTCGTCAGGACGCTGGAAGTAGTTGTACGGGTTGAAGTTGAACGGCGTCTGGCCCGGCAGGAACTGGTTGGTGTTGCCCACCTGGAACACGCCGACCGTCGCGAAGTCGTTGTTCGGATCGTACTGGATGAACGTGCCGACCGCCGACGTGCCCGAACCCGAGCAGTTGAAGTTGCGGCCGAGGCGCGCAACGCTCGGACGGGTGCCGCCGCGCGGATCGACGTCCACGAGGCCGGTCAGAGCGCAGAACGAATAGTCGCGCGTCGACTGGAGGACCGGGTCCTGCGTGCGATAGGTGGCGTAAGCGGTGACGTGGCCGCGGCCGTCGTCGAACGCTGCGCCGAACACGCCGGCGATGTCCTGCGCGCCGCCGTTGGTGCTCCAGCCGTGCGGCGGACGGAACGGACCGCCAGGGGCGGCGGCGTTCGCGTCGAGGATCTGCTGGTCACCATTGTTGTGGTGGTTGAACACGCTGGCCTGACCGTCGATGCGGAAGCCGGTGTAGGTCGTGTCCATGATGAAGTTGACGACGCCGGCGACCGCGTCCGCACCGTACACGGACGATGCACCGCCGGTCAGAACGTCGACGCGCTTGATCATGACGGCGGGGACGAAGTTGATGTCCGCGACCGGGTTGCCCGTGTCACCGGCCTGCAGGCGCTTGCCGTTGACCAGGACGAGGTTGCGCTTCGAACCAAGGCCGCGAAGGTCGATCGTGGCCGTGCCGCTCGCGCCGTTCGAGATGTTCGAACCTTGGGTCGCGAACACCTGCGGCAGAGCGTTGATGAGGTCTTCCGTACGCGACGTACCGGCCAGCTTCACTTCCTGGCTGGTGACGACGGTGACGGGGCTGGCCGACTCGAGGTTCGGCTGCGGAATGCGCGAACCGGTGACGATGATGTCCTGCGCGCCGCGGGTGGGTTCGCCCTGAGCATTGTTGCTGGGGACCGGCGTTCCCTCGACCGGGGCGACCGTCTGCGGAATCGTCGGAACCGCGCTGGTGTCCGGCGGATTTGGAGTTTGCGTGTCCTGCGCAAACGCGGGAGTGGCGACCGTGCTGGCGCCCACGAGAAACGTCGTTGCGAGAAGACGCTGGCGGAAATCGAGCTTCATAAAACCATCCCCTTAAAGGCCGAGCCACCGAGCACGGCCGCATGGCGCGGCAATGCGAAATTGCCGAACTGCCTTGGGTGATAAGTGAAGCGCTAAGCCGCTGGCAACGGCAACGCGGTCTGCCTATTCAAGTTGTCAATGCGCTGTATCAAATTTGCCACAGGGCGATCTTGCCGCCCTGCACCTCTGGAGAATAGGGTGCGACTGCCCTGTCAGCGAGGAAATGTGATGCGTGCATTTGCAGTGATCGCCGGAGCGTTCGCGATGGTCGCGGGAGGCACGGCGCAGGCGGCGAAACCCGCATCGGTCGGTACGCCGGCGCAGGTCCAGCGGCTGATGGCCTGCCGCACGGTCGCGGCGGCCGACCAGCGCCTCGCGTGCTTTGATCGCGAGGCCGCTTCGATGGAGCGCGCGATCGCAATGAAGGACCTGGTCCTCGTCGATCGTGAAAAGGCGCGGGCCGCGAGCCGGTCGCTGTTCGGCTTCTCCATACCCAATTTCGGCGGGCTGTTCGGCGGTGACGAGGGCGAGGTCAAGCAGATCGAGAGCACCGTCACGCGCTTCGGCCGCAACCTCGACGGCGGATGGGTCTTCTATTTGGCTGACGGCTCGGTCTGGACCCAGACTGACGACTGGCCGCTCGGCCTTCCGCCCCGCGCCGGCGACAAGGTCGTGGTCAGCCGCGGGCTCCTCGGCAGCTTCCGGCTCAAGCTGAACCGGCAGCCCGAGATCAAGGTAAAGCGGATCGGCTAGGCGCGGCCGGCTCGCTGCTCGGCCATCAGGCTGGCTTCGGCATCGACATAGGCTTCCTGCCTTTCGACGCTCCAATATTTGAGCTCGTGCAGCGGTATCCGGTTGCCGGTCACCGCGCACACGACATGGTCGCCGTTGCTGAGCACCCGGAACGTGCCCGCCAGATAATGCACGCGCGCAGGCGAGCCGCCGCCGCTCATCAGCATGTCTATTCCTCCGCCTCGTCGAAAAAGCCGGGCTGTCTCGACACATAGGAAGCGCGGCGCTTGCGCTCAACCGGCGCCGGCGGCCCGCCTGGCCCCGTGGATGCTTCCACCGGTCCGTCGGCGAAGTGCAGCGTGACGAGCCGGGCAGCGATCGCGTCGGCGGCTTTCGACACCGTCGCCCCGGCGCGGTTCGTGACGCGGACGAAGCCCCGCTCGAGCGGCCGGTCCGGGTGCGCCAGCTCGGCCAGGCGCCACAGCGAAGCCAGGCCTTCCGAGGCGCGTTTCACGCGGTCGAGGAGAAGCTCCGGCCGAAGTCTCGGCGCAACACTGTTCAAGTTCGCGCGCGCATCGCCCGCGCGCGAGGAGAGCGCACGCGGCAGGCGATCACCGATGTCGTCGAGGCGCTGCGCGGCAGGAGCGAACAAGGCGTTCGGCTCCGGCCACCGACAGACCGTCAGGTCGAAGCGCTCGCGCGCGCGATCCGCCTTGCGCGACAGGCAATGTTGGGCACGCCGGCCGAGCTCGTCGATGAAGGCGAACAACTCGGCCCGCACAGGCACCGCCATTTCTGCCGCCGCCGTCGGAGTCGGTGCCCGCCGGTCGGCGGCATGGTCGATGAGCGTGGTGTCCGTTTCGTGGCCCACCGCGGAGATCAGCGGGATGGGGGATTCAGCGGCGGCGCGCACCACCTCTTCCTCGTTGAAGGCCCACAGGTCTTCGATCGAGCCGCCGCCGCGCGCGACGATGAGGAGGTCGGGACGCGGTACCGCGCCACTGCCGTCGATGGCGCCGAAGCCACGGATCGCGGCCGCAACTTTCGCCGAAGCGCCTTCTCCCTGCACGGGAACGGGCCAGAGCACGACGCGCGTCGGGCAGCGATCCTCGAGTCGGTGCAGGATGTCGCGGATCACGGCACCGGTCGGAGACGTGACCACCCCGATGACCTTCGGGAGGAACGGCAAGGGGCGCTTGCGCGTCGCATCGAACAGCCCTTCTGCCGCCAGGGCTTTGCGCCGCTTTTCCAGGAGCGCCATCAGCGCGCCCTCGCCGGCCAGCTCCAGCTGTTCGATCACCAGCTGGTATTTCGACCGGCCCGCGTAGGTGGTCATCTTGCCTGTGGCGATGACTTCGGCGCCGTCTTCGGGCCGGAACGCGAGGCCGCCGGCGGTTCCGCGCCAGATGACCGCGTCGATGCACGCGGCTTCGTCCTTGAGCGAAAGGTAGCAATGCCCGGAGCTGTGACGCTTGAAGCCGGAAATCTCGCCCCGAACCCGGACGTGAGCGAACTCGCCCTCGATGACGCGCTTGAGGGAGCCGGCGAGCTCGCCCACGGTCAGCGCGGGCGAATTGTCGCCGCGCGGTACGTTGGCTAACAGGCCGCTGCGTTCATCGGGGAGATCCATGAATATCCTGCTGCTGGGTTCGGGCGGACGGGAAGATGCGCTCGCGTGGCGGCTGAGGCAATCGCCCAGCTGCGCGAGGCTCGTCGCCGCGCCCGGCAATCCCGGCATCGCGCGTTGGGCGGAGTGCGTCGCTCTCGATCCGTGCGACCCGGGTGCGGTCCTTGGTCTCGCCCGCCAGGTGAGCGCCGACCTCGTGGTGGTCGGTCCGGAAGCGCCGCTCGTTGCAGGGGTTGGAGACTCTCTTCGCCGCGAAGGCTTCGCCGTCTTCGGCCCGAATGCCGCAGCCGCCCGGCTTGAGGGATCCAAGGGGTTCACCAAGGACCTGTGCGAAGCGAACAGCATCCCAACCGCGCGCTACATCCGCGCCGAAAAGGCTGCGGACGCACTCGCGGCTCTTGATCATTTTCCGATTCCGGTCGTCGTAAAGGCCGACGGTCTTGCGGCGGGCAAGGGCGTGACCGTCGCTGCGAGCCGAGCCGAGGCGGAAGAGGCGATCCGCGAAATCGGCGATGCTCCGCTGGTGATAGAGGAGTTCCTGGAAGGCGAGGAAGCTAGCCTGTTCGCGCTCGTCGATGGCGACACCGCCGTGCCGTTCGCATCTGCGCAGGACCACAAGCGCGTGGGCGAAGGCGACACTGGCGCCAACACCGGCGGCATGGGCGCCTATAGTCCGGCGCGGGTGCTGACGCCCGAGCTCGAACGGCGGGCGATGGACGAGATCGTGCGCCCCACGGCGCGCGCGCTGGCCGCGGCCGGCACACCCTTTTCCGGCGTCCTTTATGCCGGGCTGATGCTGACGGACGAGGGACCGAAGCTGATCGAATATAATGCCCGCTTCGGGGACCCGGAATGCGAGGCGATCATGCCGCGCGTGCAGGGGGATTTCGCGGAGCTGCTTATGGCGGTCGCGACCGGGCGATTGGTCGAGGCTCGGCCCGAGCTTTCGAGTGACTTCGCGGTCACCGTGATCGTCGCTGCCCGCGGCTATCCCGGCACGCCTGGCAGCGGCGGCCTGATCCGTCAGGTGGAGGCCGCCGAGCAGGTCGAAGGCGTGACCGTATTCCACGCGGGCAC
>JAEZIO010000036.1 GCA_023436615.1 Pseudomonadota bacterium
CTTTCTTCAGCTCTTCGTAGCCCACCGCGCTGTTCAGTACGCGATCGCCGACGATGAACAACGGGGTCCCGGTCGCACCGAGTGCTCCAGCGATCTGGAAGTTCTTCTTTAGCTCGGCCTCGATGTCTGCGCTTTGCTGGGCAGCGGCGGGAATCCCGGCGGCCTGGCTGGCCGCGGCGACAGTCTCGGGACTGGGCCGCCCCGCGGCCCACAGAGCGTCGTGGAACTGGACGAAGCGGCCGGCCTTCGACGCTGCCAGCGAGAGCCGCGCCGCAGCGACGCTGTCGGGCCCGAGGATGGGGAGCTCGCGATAGACGACGCGGAGGCCTCGGTCTTCCTTCAGCAGCTGCTCGAGCGCCGGGTTGCTCGCCTTACAATAAGGGCACGCATAATCGTAGAATTCCACAAGCGTTACGTCGGGCTTGCTCGCGCCCTTCCACGACGTTGCGAAGGGCGTTTCGATCGCCGCCCGGTGCTGCGCAAGCACCGGTGCATACTGACGATCTCGAAGCGCGTCGCTTGCGTCGACGAGGATCTGGGGGTCGGCGAGCATGCCCGCGCGTACGATCCGGGTGCCGACGAGATGCGGCGCCGCGAAGATCAGCAGCGCGGCGGTCGCAATGGCGCCGATCAGACCGCCCGCAAGCGCCGCCATGATACCCCCGCCCCCACGCTTCGCCTCGCTCACTTGGTCTTCTTTTCCTCGTATCTCTTGTCTTTTTTGGCGAGCTCCGCGCGGGAGACCATCGCGATGTCCTGGGCGCGCAAATAATCGGGCGAGCCGGCCGGAATACCCTTCATTGCAGCCTGTGCGCTCGCCAAGGCCAGCTTGGGATCGCCTTCGAGGTTGTTGCGCTCGGCGGTTGCAAGCGCGGCGCGTGAATAATCGCCTTCCTGATCGTAGATGATCCCGAGCTGGTACCAGGCGAACGGGTTCTGATTGTCGCGCGCCACGGCATTCTTGAGCACCTGCTTCGCCTCGACGAAATTGTCCCGCTTCTCGGTCGCGATCAAGGCGTGCCCGAGCATCGATGCAATGAGCGGGGAATCCCCCGACCGCTGCGTCGCTTCGCGCAGCGGCGCGATTGCGTCCGCCGGGCGGCCGGATTCGAGCAGGATCTGTCCCTTGAGCTCCAGGAAGTAAGGGTCGTGCGGGTCGATCGCGAGCAATGCATTGGCTTCAGACAACGCTTTTTCCGGATAACCGCCGAGGTGGTAGGCGTAGGCCCGCGCATAATGGGCCGGGACGCTCTGGTCGCTCTCGGGATATTTGACGGTCGCCTGCTTCGGATTGACGAAGCCGAGCAGCTTTGCCTTCACGCGCTCGAACTGCTGCTCGAGCTTGGGATCGACGGGCTTGTCCCAGGCGGCGTCGCTCCTGAGCTTCTGTTCCAGCGCCTGGACTCGCTCGGTTGAGAGCGGATGGGTCCGGTCGTAGCTGTCCTTGGCATAGACCGCGAGGCGATATTCCTGGTTCTGGAGCTTGCCGAAAAAGCTGAGCATGCCCTTGCCGGAGATCCCCGCCTTGGAAAGATAGGAAGCGCCGGCGGCGTCCGCGCTGCTTTCCTGCGTCCGGCTGAACGCAAGGAACTTGCCGAGCGCGGCGCGCTGACCGGCCATCATGATTCCGAGACCGGCTTCGCCTGCGCCTGCTGCGAGCGCGATCGCGCCCAGGATCATCGTGGCGAGAGTGATTCCGGTGGCTTCTCCCGCGCCCTGCTGGATACGGATCGAGTGGCCGCCGGCAACGTGGCCGAGCTCGTGCGCGACGACGCCCTGGAGCTGGTTCACATTGTCGGATGCCAGAAGCAGCCCCGACTGGATGTAGACGACCTGGCCGGTAGCAACGAAGGCGTTGATCTCGGGGTCGTTCAGAAGGACGACCTTGGTGCTCTGGGGATCGAGGCTCGCCGCTTTAATCAGCGGCGTCCCCAAATCCTTGAACAGCTGCTCGGTTTCGGTGTCGCGCAGCACCGACGGACCGCTGCCGTCGTCCGCGGCGGCGGCTGGCCGAGCGACCGACAGCCCCAGAAGCAGCGCCATCATGAAGAGGCGCGTCAGTCGCGACAGCGCTTTGCTCATGGCGTGCCCATCACACCCGCGGCCTGAACCCCGGATTTACCCTGCCGCGCCTCAGCCAAACGTCCGCTGCCACCATCCGCTTCGCGGCTTGCCGCCAGCTTCGTTGCCATTGCTGTCGTTATCCGCCGCGGGAATTGCGGCGGACTCGGCGGCTTGCTGCTCTTCGGCTTTCGCCGGTTTCTTCCGGCTCCGCCGTGCGGGCTTCGCCACCGGCTCGTCGCTCGCGTCGCCAACAATCTCGGCAGGCGGCGCTTCCGGCGGCGCCGGCTCCTCGGCGGCCGCGGACTTGCGCCTGGTGCGCTTCGGCTTCGGCTCGGGCGCGACTTCGGTGTCGGCGATCGGCGTTTCCTCGTCGATCGGCCGCTCCACCATCGGCGAGCTGTCAGGCGCGACTTCCGCCTCCTCGCCCCTTGGCTTGCGGCGACGGCGGCTGCGCTTCGGCTTCTCCTCGTCCTGCTCGGCGGGCTCTTCGCCGCCGGCTGCTCCGACAGGCTCCGTCAGGGGCTCGTCCGGAGTGCCAGTCTCCTCGAGCGGCGGCGGCAGCTCGTCGACAGGGAGCGAATCCTCAGGCCCCGGCCTCCGCCGCCCGCGACCGCCACGGCGGCGGCGCCGACGACGCCGTCCGCCGCGCTCCTGCCCTTCGCCCTCTTCGCGCGGCTCGCGCTCGCCTTCGTCCTCGCCCTCGTCCTCAGGAAGCGCGTCATCGAGCTCCTCCTCGACATCCTCGTCGGCGCCTTCCTCCCGTTGCTGCGGCACTGGCAACGGCCGCCGCTCCGGCCGCGGCCCCGAGCTGTCGACGCTCATTTTCGCGCCTTCGAGGCTCTCGTCGATCGCAATCTCGACCGACACCCCATAGCGACGTTCGATCTCCGCGAGCTCCGAGCGCTTCTTGTTGAGCACGTAGACGGCGGCGTCCCTGCCCGCCCGAAGCAGGATCTTGTCGCCGCGGCCACGGGTGGCCTCGTCCTCGATCATCCGCAGCGCGGACAGACCGGCCGAAGCGGCCGTCCGCATCAGGCCCGTGCCTTCGCAATGCGGGCACGCTTTCGTCGACGCTTCGAGAACGCCGGTGCGCAGCCTCTGCCGGCTCATTTCCATGAGCCCGAAGCTGGAGATGCGGCCGACCTGGATTCGGGCGCGGTCGTTCTTGAGCGCCTCCTTCATCGCCTTCTCGACCTTCCTGACATGGCTCGACTGCTCCATGTCGATGAAGTCGATGACGATGAGCCCCGCCATGTCGCGCAGGCGAAGCTGGCGCGCGATTTCCTGCGCCGCTTCCAGATTGGTGTTGTAGGCCGTCTGCTCGATATTGTGCTCGCGCGTCGAGCGGCCCGAGTTGATGTCGATCGAGACCAGCGCTTCCGTCGGGTTGATTACGAGATAGCCCCCGGACTTCAGCTGCACGAGCGGCTGGTACATGGCGCTGAGCTGGTCTTCGACACCGTGGCGCTGGAACAGCGGCGTCGTCTCGTTGTGCTGGCTCACGCGGCGCACGTGGCTGGGCATCAGCAGCTTCATGAAGCCGCGCGCCGCCTTGTAGCCCTCGTCGCCCTCGACGATCACCTCGTCGATGTCGCGGTTGTAGAGGTCGCGGATCGCGCGCTTGATGAGATCGCTGTCGCGATAGATCAGCGCCGGCGCGGTGCTGGTCAGCGTTTTCTCGCGGATCTCGTCCCAAAGGCGGGCGAGATAGTCGAAGTCGCGCTTGATCTCGGTCTTGGTCCGCTGAAGCCCCGCTGTGCGGACGATGAGTCCCATCGTCTTGGGAAGCTTGAGGTCCGACATGATCGACTTCAGCCGCTTGCGGTCGGCGCCGTTCGAGATCTTGCGGCTGATCCCGCCGCCGTGCGACGTGTTCGGCATGAGCACGCAATAGCGGCCGGCAAGGCTGAGATAGGTGGTCAGCGCCGCGCCCTTGTTGCCGCGCTCTTCCTTGAC
>JAEZIO010000016.1 GCA_023436615.1 Pseudomonadota bacterium
GGACCTACAATAGCTCTAGCTTGACCGCGACTTCGTCCCCGGCCGCGAGGTTCGCTTTGCGCCGGACCTCCGCCTTCACCGGCAGGAGGTAGCCGCCGCTGTTGAGCGGGAACACCGATGTGCGCCACGTGACGTCATCGATCGTCGCCTCGACGCGCACGGAGCCGAAGCCGCGCGGCAATCCTAGCGCGTGGGCCTTGATCTCGGCCGATTGCTCGTCCGGCACGGTCAGGAAGTACCATCGACCCGCTGCCTGCGCTTTCCATATCCACAGCAGCGAGGCGAACTGGATCACTGCCGCGTGAGCTTCCGGTACGTCATCCGGTGTGGGCGGGTCGCCTCCTCCCCGAGACGCCGCACCTTGTCCTCTTCATAGGCGGCAAAATTACCCTCGAACCATTCGACATGGGCGTCGCCCTCGAAGGCCAGGATGTGGGTCGCGAGACGGTCCAGGAAGAAGCGGTCGTGGCTGATCACCACGGCGCAACCGGCGAAGTTCTCGATCGCCTCCTCGAGCGCGCCGAGCGTTTCGACGTCGAGATCGTTGGTGGGCTCGTCGAGCAGCAGCACGTTCCCGCCGCGCTTCAGCATCTTCGCGATGTTAACGCGGTTTCGCTCGCCGCCGGAAAGCTTTCCGACGTTCTTCTGCTGGTCCTGGCCCTTGAAGTTGAACGCGCCGACATAGGCCCGCGTCGACTGGTCATGGCCGTTGACCTTCATGTAATCGAGCCCGTCGGAGATTTCCTCCCAAACGTTCTTCGAATTGTCGAGATGGTCGCGGCTCTGGTCGACATAGCCCAGGTGCACGGTCGGCCCGATGTCGATCGTGCCGGCGTCCGGCTTTTCCTGGCCAGTGATGATCTTGAACAAGGTGGACTTGCCGGCGCCGTTTGGGCCGATGACCCCGACGATACCGCCGGGCGGAAGCGTGAACGACAGGTCCTCGAACAGCAATTTGTCACCATAGGCCTTCGTCAGGCCGTTCGCTTCGATCACCTTGCCGCCGAGACGCTCAGGCACCTGGATGAGGATCTCGGCCTTGCCCGGCACGTGCTTTTCTTGCGCGGCAACGAGCTGGTCGAACTTGGCGATACGCGCCTTCGACTTGGCCTGGCGGCCCTTGGGTCCCTGCCGGATCCACTCGAGCTCGTCGCGGATCGCCTTCTGCCGGCCGGACTCTTCCCGCTCCTCCTGCTCAAGCCGCTTGGCCTTCTTCTCGAGGTAGGTCGAGTAATTGCCTTCGTACGGGAAGTATTTGCCTCTATCCAGCTCGAGGATCCAGCTCACCACATTGTCCAGGAAATAGCGGTCGTGGGTGATCATCAGCACCGCGCCGGCATATTCCTTCAAATGGTTTTCGAGCCACTGGACGCTCTCCGCGTCGAGATGGTTGGTGGGCTCGTCCAGGAGCAGGATCGAGGGCTTCTGGATCAAAAGCCGGGTGAGCGCGATCCGGCGCTTCTCGCCGCCTGAAAGGTTCTCGACGGACCAGTCGGACGGCGGGCAGCGAAGCGCCTCCATCGCCACCTCGAGCTGGTTGTCCAGAGTCCATCCGTCGACCGCGTCGATCTTGCCCTGAAGCTCGCCCATTTCCTCCATCAGCGCGTCGAAGTCGGTATCGTCCTTCGGATCGCCCATCTCCGCGGAGATGGCGTTGAAGCGGTCAACCATGTCCGCGACATCGCGAGCACCGTCCTTGACGTTCTCGAGCACGGTCTTGCTCGGGTCGAGCTGCGGCTCCTGCGGAAGATAGCCGACGGTGATGTTCTCGCCGGGCCAGGCCTCGCCCTGGAAGTCGTTGTCGAGACCGGCCATGATTTTCATGAGCGTCGACTTGCCTGCGCCATTGGGACCCACGATGCCGATCTTCGCGCCGTGGTAGAATTGCAGGTTGATATGGTTGAGAACCGGCTTTTGCGCGCCGGGGAAGGACTTGGTCATGTCCTTCATCACAAATGCATATTGGGCGGCCATGGGGTCGCGGGTGTCCTTGTCGAAAGTGTCGGAAAGTCGCTGCGCGAGTTAGTAGACCGCGCGGCCTTTTTCTAGTCGCGGCCAACCATCTCGTGAGCGTTGGCGAACCGGTAGCCGGCATAATTGTCGCGAAGCGTTCGTTTCGAGAGCTTGCCGGTCGCCGTGTGGGGCAGCTCTTCGACGAACTCTATGGCGTCCGGCTGCCACCAGCTCGGCACGTGCTTGCTCAAGTGCTGGCGAATGTCGGCTTCGGAAACGCTGCTCCCTTCCCCCCGGATGACAAGCAGGAGCGGCCGCTCGTCCCATTTGGGGTGGGGAATGCCGATCGCAGCCGCTTCGGCGACGCCCGGGCAGCCGACGGCGGCGTTCTCGAGCTCGATCGAGCTGATCCACTCGCCCCCCGATTTGATGACGTCCTTGGCCCGGTCCGTGATCTGCATTGTACCGTCGGGATGGAGCACCGCGACGTCCCCAGTATCGAACCACTGCTCCTCGTCGGTCGCGTCTTCCTCCGCTTTGAAATAGCGCTTCACGACCCACGGGCCCCGCGCCTGCAACCGGCCAGACGACTGTCCGTCGCGCGGAAGAACAGTTCCATCGTCATCGACGACTCGCAGCTCCATACCGAAAGGGACGAAGCCCTGGCGGGCGACATAGTCGACCTGCTCGTCCGCGCTCATCTCCTCCCAGCCCGCCGGATGCGCGCCGCAGGTTCCGATCGGCGAGGTTTCCGTCATGCCCCATGCGTGGCCGACATCGACGCCGCGATCGCGAAGCCAGCGGATCATCGCCCGCGGCGCCGCCGACCCGCCGATGGTCACAGCCTTGAGACTGCCAAGCTCTTCGCCCGTCCGCTCGATATGCTCGATCATCGTCAGCCATACCGTCGGTACGCCCGCCGAGTGGGTGACCTTCTCTTCGCGGAACAGCTGGCACATGCGTTCGGGCCGATAGTCGGCAGACAGGACCAGCTTTGCACCGGTCGCGGGCGCCGCCCACGGCACGCCCCAGGCGTTGGCGTGGAACATCGGCACGATCGGAAGGACGACCGCCTGTTGCGACAGCCCCATGATGTTCGGGCTGATCTGAGCAAAAGTATGAAGCATGGTCGAACGGTGCTCGTACAGCACGCCCTTGGGGTTTCCGGTCGTCCCACTGGTGTAGCAGAGCGCGCAAGGGTCGCGCTCGTCGCCTTCGAGCCAGCGATAGTCGCCGTCTTCCTTCGCGATCCACTCGCGAAAGCCTTGCACGCCGTCGGGGGGATCGAAGCAGATGTAATGCTCGATCGTCTTCCACCGCGGCTTCATCCGCTCCACGATCGGCTGGAAGGCGCGGTCGTACAGCAGAATCCGGTCCTCGGCGTGGTTGGCGATATATTCGAACTGGTCGTCGAACAGACGCGGATTGATCGTGTGGAGGACCGCGCCCATCCCGGTGACTCCGTACCACGCGATCAGGTGATGGGCATGGTTCATGGCCAGCGTGGCGACACGGTCCTGCGCCTTGATGCCGAGGCGCTCGAGCGCCTGCGCCAGCCTCCGGGAGTCCTGCGCAACCTGGCGCCAGTTGGTGCGCGTGGTACTGCCGTCGGCCCAGGCCGACACAATCTCGCGGTCGCCATGCTCACGCTCCGCGTGGTCGATGAGCCGCGACACGCGAAGCGGCCAGTCCTGCATCGCACCCAAGGTCATCGCCGCTCCCTCAGCCCGAAAGCGACATCATGCCGCAAAAGGCGCGTCGAACAAGCTAGAAGGGCAGCTTGAATCCCGGAGGCAGCGGAATGCCGCTGGTCATTTTCTGCAGTTCCGGAGCCGCGGCAGCATCCGCCTTGGTGCGGGCATCGTTGATCGCGGCGGCAATCAGGTCTTCCAGCATCGACTTCTCCGAAGGCGCTAGGAGACTGTCGTCGATATCGACACTCACGATGCGCCCCTTCGCCGACGCGCGTACCTTGACCAGCCCGCCGCCGGCGGCGCCCTCAACCTCGATCTTGTCGAGATTTTCCTGCGCCTTCTGCATTTCGGCCTGCACTTCCTGGGCCATCTTCATGATTTCATCGAGGTTCGGCATCTCGGGCATCAGTCATGCATCCTTGCTGGTAGAATAGGATTCGAGCTCGGCGTCGGGAAAGGCATCCATCGCGGCGGCGACCGCCGGATCCTGCAGAACCTCGGCGCGAGCCTGCTGCTCGGCCATCTTCTCCTGCTCGAGGAGCGAGGGCTCGGCGCCCTCCTCGGCAATGGAAACGTTCCACACGACGCCCGTCAGCCGCTTCAACGCCGAGGCGAGGTCACGCGGCCAGTCGGCGCCGAGCGGACGAAGCGGCTTCAGCACGATGTCCGGCGCGGCGTAGCGGACGAGGCCCACCTGGTCGTGCAGCTGGACCGCAAGCTGGTGCAGTCCCGCACCTTCCAGTGCCTGGATCAGGGCAGCGAGGTCGGCGGGCAATCGCGAAGAAGGCGTTGCGGGTGCGTTGGCCGCTGCAGCCGGCGCCGCTTGTGGCGGGCTGTCAGCCGTCAACTGCTGGACGAGCGCGGCGGGGTCGGGAAGCTCCGCGGCGTGCATCAGGCGGAGAATCCCCATCGTGGCGGCTTCCTGCGGGTCCGGTGCCGCCGACACGTCGGAAAGCGCCTTGAGGAGCATCTGCCATAGACGGTGGATCTGGCCCCACGACAGCTTCGCCGCGAGAGTGTCGGCGAATTCGCGCTGCTCCGCCGATAGCAGCACCTCGGACTGCGCTCCGACCTTCGCGCGTGTCGCGCCATGGAGCGCCTCCATCAGCCCCCGAACGAGCGAGGCTGGGTCGATTCCGAGATCGTGGGCCTCGTCCATCGCGCTGAGGGCGGCGGGCGCGTCACCCTGGAGCACGAGCACGAGGAGATCGCGGATGCGGCCGCGGTCGGCAAGCCCGAGCATGTCGCGCACCTGCTCGGCAGTGACGGTTCCGGCGCCGTGAGCAATGGCCTGGTCGAGGATCGAAAGCCCGTCGCGGGCCGACCCTTCGGCCGCGCGCGCGATCATCGCCAGCGCATCGGGCTCAACCTCGACGCCCTCTGCGCGAGCGACCTCGGCGAAATGCGCGACCAGCTTCTCGGGATCGATTCGACGAAGGTCGAAACGCTGCGTGCGCGACAGGACGGTCACCGGGACCTTGTTCACCTCGGTCGTGGCAAACAGGAACTTCACATGCTCCGGCGGCTCCTCAAGAGTTTTCAACAAGGCGTTGAAAGCGCTCTTAGAAAGCATGTGGACTTCGTCGATAATGTAGATCTTGTAGCGCGCCGACACGGACGCGTAGCGCACCGCGTCGATGATCTCGCGAATGTCGTCTACGCCCGTGTGCGAAGCGGCGTCCATCTCGATCACGTCGATGTGGCGCCCTTCGGCAATCGCGCGGCAATGCTCGCATTCGCCGCAGGGTGTGATGGTAGGCTCGCCCTGCCCGTCCGGCCCGATGCAATTCAGCGCCTTGGCGATCAGCCGCGCGGTAGAGGTCTTGCCCACGCCGCGTACACCCGTAAGCAAGAAGGCATGGGCGATGCGGCCGCGCTTGATCGCGTTTGCCAGCGTCCTCACCATCGCGTCCTGGCCGATCAGCTGATCGAAGGTCTGCGGCCGGTACTTGCGGGCAAGCACGCGATAGGGCGAAGCGGGTGGAGCGACTTCCGGAAGGTCGAGGCCGAGAGCGGGCGATTCGTCGGTCATTGCAGCTGTTGTAGGCATCGCGCCACGCCATTGCGAGCGGTTGCCAGTGCAGCAAAGTGTCCCCATATGGCGCTCGGGAGCCGGGCGGACGGGGCTGTCGCCAACCTGGTCAGGTCCGGAAGGAAGCAGCCACAACGATTTCGTCCCGGGTCGTTCCGGTTCCCACCCTTCCTCACAAGCTAGCCCCTCAGCCAGTTCCGCGCGGACGCCGGTATTCGCACCGTCAGCCGCTCCATCTCCTCGGTGAGGAATATCTGGCAGGCGAGCCGCGATGTCCGCGTTGCGTGTGCGGCGAAGTCGAGCATGTCCTCTTCGTCGTCGCTGGCCTTGGGAAGCTTCTCGAAATCCGCCTTGTCCACGATGACGTGGCACGTGGAGCAGGCCATCACGCCCTCGCAGGCGCCTTCAAGCGGCTGTTTCGCGGCCCACGCGACGTCGAGGAGGCGTTGACCGGCTTTCGCCTCGACCTCCGCGTCCACCGTCCCGTCAGCCTTGCAGAAGCGCACGAGGGTCACGCCGCGAAACGTTCCTGTTTGGTCGCCCCCTCGTTTAGCCGCCGTATCGCCTCAATCAGCTCGGGCTCTGTCGTGTATCGACCGAAGCCGAGGCGGATCGACGACCGCGCGTCGCGCTCGGCCAGGCCGATCGCCCGAAGCACGTGGCTGGGCCGCCCTGATCCACTGGCACAGGCTGACCCAAGCGAGAAAGCGATGTCGCGCAGCTCGCCAATTAACCGCGCGGCGTCAATCCCTTCTCTTCGGATGTTGAGATTTCCTCGATACCGATGTTCGGTACTGCCGTTGATCGTCCATTCCGATCCAAGGGCGTCGACCGCGGCGCTCCACAACCGCTCCACATGCTTCCGATCGCGCGAAAACCGCTCCACCGCCAGCGTGGCGGCCGCGCCGAAACCAACACAGAGCGCCGGCGATAACGTCCCCGAGCGCATCCCCTGTTCCTGGCTGCCTCCATGGATCAGCGGTGCAGGCTCGGCGCCTTCGCGCATCCACAGTCCGCCTATGCCCTTCGGCCCGTGAATCTTGTGTGCCGATACCGCCACGATGTCCGGCCCGTGCGGGATCTCCAGCCGGCCGAGAGCCTGCACGCCATCGCACAGCATCGGCGCGCCAACAGCGTGCGCGAAGCGGGCGATCTCCGCAATCGGCTGGATCACGCCGATCTCGTTATTGACGAGCATCACGGCGACGAGGGCCACGCTCTCGTCCAGCGCTGCTTCGACGGCGTCCAGATCGATGAGGCCGTCGCGTCCTACCGGCAGGTAAGTGACCTCAATCCCCCGACTTTCCAACCAATGGCAAGTATCGAGCACAGCCGCATGCTCGGTCTGCGCGGTCACTATCCGCTTGCGGCCGGCGGCCGCCTTCTCGATCGTACCCTTAATAGCCCAATTGATCGCTTCGGTCGCGGTCCCCGTGAAGGCGAGCGAGCCGCCGGGCAGGCCGATCGCCCGCTCGACCTCTTCGCGCGCGATCGCAACGGCGGCCGCCGCTTCGCTGCCGAGGCGCGACGCCGAGTGCGGATTGGCGAATTTGGTTTCTAGCCACGGCTGCATTGCGACCGCCACTTCGGGCGCAATCGGCGTCGTAGCCTGGTAATCGAGATAGATCATGCCGCCCTGGCGTTCGCCCGTTCAACAACGCGAGCCCATTCGGCAACAAAAGCCTCAACGTCCGCCTCGCTGGTCGACGGCCCGAAGCTGATGCGCAGGAACGACGACGCAATCTCGGAGGGGACGCGCATGGCCTCAAGGACAGCGCTCGCCTTCATCTTCCCGCTCGAGCACGCGCTTCCGGCGCTGACCGCAAAGCCGCCGAGGTCAAATTGCGCGAGCAAGCTCGCGTTGCTGGCGCCGGGAAGGGCAATCGTACCGATGTTGGGGATGCGCGGACTGTCCTCCGCAATGACGACTCCGCCGGCAGCCGTCACGCCGTCTTCGAGGCGGCGCCGCAGTTCTGCCAGGCGCCGCATCGCTTCGGCGAAGGCGCGGCTCTCCAGAGCGGCGGCAAAGCCGGCCGCTGAAGGCGCGTCCTGGGTCCCTCGGCGATAGCCCTTCTCCTGCCCGCCGGTGGGCTCCAGCATCGCAAGATCCTGGACCAGCAAGGCGCCGATCCCGGGCGGACCCCCGAGTTTGTGCGCCGAAACGGCGATGAAATCGGCCTCCGGCACGGGGATCTTGCCCGCGCTCTGCGCGCAATCGGCGAGCAACAATGACCCGGCGCCCCGAACGACCTCGGCGATCCGCTCGATCGGCTGGATCACGCCAGTCTCGTTGTTCACCTGCTGGATGGCGACAAGGGAGGGGCCGTTTCCCAGTGCGGCCGCCAGTGCGGGCAGGTCGATGACACCGTCGGTCCCGACAGGAACCACGACAGATGCCTTGCCCATTTCGTGCGGGACGATCGCATGCTCGGTGGCGCCGATGATCCGTCCCGGCACCTTCGCGCGCGCTGCCGCGATCGCCACCGCCTCGCTGGCGCCGGAGGTGAAGATGACGTCATGCCGCCAGCCAAGCTCCCTCGCGACCGTTTCACGCGCCTGCTCCAGCACCGCCCGCGCCTTGCGCCCTTCGGCATGCGGCGAGCTGGGGTTGGCCCAGGTCTCCATCGCCGCGGCCATCGCCTCGCGAGCCTGCGGCAGGATCGGCGTGGTCGCGGCATGGTCGAGGTAGATGCGCTGCTTCATTTTCTCGCGGTTATCTGCCGATTGCCAGTTGAACTCGCGCCCCTATATAGGACCCGCCGCCACGGCGCACCCGTCGGCGCGAAGATCACCCTTACGCGAGCACCCGCACCGCCCATGCCCGAAGTCATTTTTCCTGGTCCCGAGGGCCGCCTCGAAGGCCGTTTCCACCCCGGGCCGCGCCCGCGCGCGCCGGTGGCGATGATCCTCCATTCGCACCCGCAGGCCGGCGGGACGATGAACAACAAGATCGTCCAGCTTCTCTACCAGACCTTCGTGAAGCGCGGCTTCGCAACCCTCCGCTTCAACTTCCGCGGTGTGGGCAAGAGCCAGGGCACGTTCGACAACGGCATCGGCGAGCTGTCCGACGCGGCGAGCGCCCTGGATTGGGTGCAGCAGATCCATCCCGAAGCGGAAACGACCTGGGTCGCAGGCGTCAGCTTCGGCGCGTGGATCGGCATGCAATTGCTGATGCGCCGCCCTGAAATCCGGGGGTTCATTTCGATCGCTCCGCCGGCCAACATGTATGATTTCAGCTTCCTCGCGCCCTGCCCTTCATCGGGAATCATCATTCAGGGCGAGCAAGACGAGGTCGTCACTCCGAGCGCCGTCCAGAAGCTCGTCGACAAGCTGCGGACCCAGAAGCACATCACCATCACGCACGACGTCATCCCCGGCGCGAACCATTTCTTCGCCAACGAGCTCGACCTGCTGATGAAGAGCGTCGACGACTATCTGGACATGCGGCTCGCGACCGACCCCAAACGCCCAGCTATAACGTCAAAATCAGGACGTTAGCGAGGATCACCGCCGCCGCGGCGAGCATTAGCGCGCCCTTCGTGCGGTCTGCCCGGCCTGTCACGATCCGAAACCCGGCGAAGCCGAGCAAGAAGGCCGCGATGACCGCGAGCGCGATCGCGGCGGACGCGAGTGTTCCCAACCGAACTTCCTTTCACCAAGGCTTAACCGATCCAGTGCAAGACTGCATAGGTGGCCGTGGATCAACAGCAAGCCCGCCTCGAGGAGGCGTTCGAGCGGATCGAGGAAACGATTCTCCCGTGCATCGCGATGATGCTGGAGACGCTTCTGGACGCTTCCGCCGGCGCTGCGGAGACCAGCCCGAAAGCGCTTGCCGCAGAGCTCCAGACGCTGGCAGCCGAGCTCGAGGAGCTTACTCAGGCCGTCGAACGGTCAAGCCCGGTCCACGTCGATCCGGGCGAGTACAAGACCGGCATTGCCGCCGCCTAAACATTGCCCATGATCCGCGCGTGAAGCGCCGGATCGATATTCCCGCCTGATAGGATGATGGCGGTCGGGTCATTCAGCGCAACTTTTCCGGCAAAAGCGGCGGCCAGCGCCGCTGCGCCTCCCGCCTCGACCACGAGCTTGTGCTCCCGCCAGGCGAAACGGATCGCCTTTTCGACCTCTTCGTCTGACACGCATAGCGC
Organism: Pseudomonadota bacterium; assembly: GCA_023436615.1. Lineage (GTDB taxonomy): Bacteria > Pseudomonadota > Alphaproteobacteria > Sphingomonadales > Sphingomonadaceae > Sphingomicrobium. The sequence continues at coordinate 9,828 of JAEZIO010000016.1, forward strand.
TTTGGCGCCCCGGTCGCGCAGGATGCCAAAGGTGATCGGCGACACGCGCGGCGTCTGAAGGGCATCGCACAGGGTCGCCGGCGCATCGGCATCGACGGGCACGATTTCGCCGCGCTCGAGCGAGCGCTTCATGTCGTCCCAGCCTTCCGGCTCGACGATGGCGATGTCCGCGTCGGGAATTGCAACCGCGATCCCCGAGGCGAGACCGCCGCCGCCGCAAGGGATAATGATCTGCTGCGGCGGGACCGGCATCTGGTCGACGATTTCGAGGCCTATCGTGCCCTGGCCGGCGACGATCGCCGTATCATCGAAGCTGGGAACGAGCACGGCGCCGCGCTCTTCGGCGAGTTGCTGCGCGATCGCCTCGCGGCTCTCGCTCCGCCGTTCGTAGAAGACGATCTCGGCGCCGTGGCTGCGGGTGGCATCGACCTTCACGGCGGGGGCGTCCGAGGGCATGACGATGACGGCCGGGATCCTGAGCCGCTGTGCCGCGATCGCGACGCCCTGCGCGTGATTTCCGGAAGAAAATGCAACGACCCCGCGCGTCCTCTCGTCTCCGGTAAGCTGCAGAAGCCTGTTCGTGGCCCCGCGAAGCTTGAACGCATGGCCGGTCTGCAGGGATTCGCACTTGAGCCAAACCGGCCGGTCCTGGATCCGGCTTTCGATAAGCGGCGTGCGCTGGACCAGCCCGTCGATCCGTCGGGCAGCGGCGATCACATCCTCGCGCGTCACCGTCCTGCCTTCAGCTAAGCGGTTGATATTTCACCCTTTCGATTACCCGTTGCAGATCAGCGACATACTGCAGCCGAATCTAGGGAAGCGCGCCAAAAAATCTTTACAGGGGCCACCCCCCTACATATATCGCGCCCCGCTGCCCCATGGGACTTCCAACCGCAAGGCAGCTCTTGTCTCGAACTACCCTGTTGGAGGTCCCTTGAGTTGCACAAGCATCATCGCCCGCTGGGGCTAGCTGCATCCCAGGACGGCGCCCGCCGCGGCGCCGATATCGCCAAGACGCGTCCGGTGCAGCCGGTTACGCTCCTGCGTCCGCACGCCGCGCACCGCGCCGCCCGCTTCTTCATCGAGAAGTTTCCGGGTCGGTCGCTCTATGCGGTCAAGGCGAACCCGTCGCCGGAGCTGCTGACCATCCTGTGGGATGCCGGAATCACGCATTACGACGTTGCGTCGATGGGCGAGGTCCGGCTGGTGCGCGAGACCCTGCCCGACGCGGTGTTGTGCTTCATGCACCCGGTGAAGGCCGAGGAAGCGATTGCCGAAGCCTATTTCGACCATGGGGTGAAGACGTTCAGCCTCGACACGCTCGAGGAGCTCGAGAAGATCGTGCGCGCCACGAACGGTGCGACCGACCTCAACCTGCTGGTCCGGATCCGCGCTTCGTCGAAGCATGCCCGGTATAGCCTCGCATCGAAGTTCGGCGCCGAACCGCAGGAGCTGAAGGCGCTTCTGATGGCTGCGCGCCAGGCGTCGGACGCGCTGGGCATCTGTTTCCATGTCGGAAGCCAGGCGATGAGCCCGGCGGCTTATGCCGATGCGATGGAGCGCGTGCGCGACGCCATCATCGAAGCTGCCGTCACTGTCGACATCGTCGATGTCGGGGGCGGTTTCCCGTCGAGCTATCCGGGGATGGAGCCGCCGCCGCTGGAAGCCTATTTCCAGGTCATCCATTCGGCATTCGAGGCGCTTCCGATCAGCTATTCGGCAGAACTGTGGTGCGAGCCCGGCCGAGCGCTGTGCGCCGAATATGCGAGCCTGCTCGTGCGCGTCGAAAAGCGGCGCGGAAGCGAGCTCTACATCAACGACGGCGCCTACGGTGCGCTGTTCGACGCCGCCCACGTCGGCTGGCGTTTCCCGGTCGCGCTTCTTCGCGACACGCCATCGCGTGCGAAGAGCGTCGGCTTCAGCTTCTACGGACCGACCTGCGACGATCTCGACCATATGGCCGGGCCTTTCGACCTTCCCGCGGACGTCGAAGCGGGCGATTATGTCGAGATCGGCATGCTCGGCGCCTATGGATGCGCGATGCGCACGGCGTTTAACGGTTTCGGCTCCGGCACCGCCGAGGTCGTGGCCGACGAACCTATGGCGACGCTTTACGCGCCGCCGCGCAAGGCAGCACGGCACACGACCCTCGCCGTGTAACAAGCTTCCGGCCTTGCCAGGCCGGCATGGGGTGAGGCTGTCCCCCGCATTGAACGACATGCCTTTCGTCGCAGCCGCTGCTGGGCGGCGCAATGGAGCATGAAATGAGCACCGATGAACTGCTGAAGCCGGACCCGGGCGCGAAGATCAACGACACGCGCAAGGCGGAGCTGCTGTCGAGCCCTGTCGAGCATATCGACATCACCAAGTTCGATGCCCGCCCGATCATCGAGTCGATGGGCAAGATGAGCTTCACGAGCCGCGACCTTGCCCGCGCTACCGGCATCTACAACCAGATGCTGGAGGACCCGGATTGCTCGATCATCCTGGTGGTTGCGGGCTCGACATCGGCCGGCGGGTGCATGGACCTCTATTCGGAGCTGGTGAAGTCCAACATGGTCGACGCCATCGTCGCCACGGGCGCCACCATCGTCGACATGGATTTCTTCGAAGCGCTTGGCCACAAACACTACCAAGCCAATGAAATCCCTGACGATGATACGCTGCGTTCGCTCTACATCGACCGCATCTACGACACGTACATCGACGAAGAGCAGCTGCAGGATTGCGACTTCACGATCGGCAAGATCGCCGATGGCCTCGAGCCGCGCCCCTACAGCAGCCGCGCCTTCATTCGCGAAATGGGCAAGTGGTTGAGCGAGGGCAATGCGAAGAAGGAAGGGAGCCTCGTCCAGCTCGCCTACGAGCATGACGTGCCGATCTTCTGCCCGGCTTTCACCGACAGCTCGGCGGGCTTCGGCCTCGTCAAGCACCAGGTCGATGCGATGAAGCGCGGTGGCCACTACATGACGCTCGACAGCATCGCCGACTTCCGCGAGCTCACCGACATCAAGATCAAGGCGGGCACCACCGGCCTGCTGATGATCGGCGGCGGCGTTCCGAAGAATTTCACGCAGGACACCGTCGTGTGCGCGGAGATCCTGGGCCACGAGGACGTAGAGGTCCACAAATATGCGGTGCAGATCACCGTCGCGGACGTTCGCGACGGCGCCTGCTCCTCTTCGACGCTTCAGGAAGCGGCGAGCTGGGGCAAGGTGTCTACCGCGATGGAGCAGATGGTCTTCGCCGAGGCGACCAGCGTGCTCCCGCTGCTGGCCAGCGACGCCTGGCACCGGGGCGCGTGGCGCAACCGGGAGAAGCGACGATTCGCCAAGCTCTTCGACTAGGTCTCTGGCCGAAAACGATTGCCACCCGTAACGAAGTGAAGCACCCTCCTCCGGGTAACTGGGGGAGGGTTTTTCATGCCGTACAGCCCGATTCTCGCGCCCGTGGTGGCGCTGGTCGCCTGGTCGCTGGTGATGCTCGGCTGGACCGCGGTCGCGCGCAGGCGGGCTTTTGCCCAGATGGGCATCAGCTGGGGCACGATCCCCCGTGGCTCAAGGGGCGCCAATCTCGATGGGAAAGCCCCGGACGGGGCCCAGTGGCCGTCGCACAATTACAATCACCTGATGGAACAGCCGACGCTGTTCTACGCGATTTGCCTGACGCTCGCGATGATGGGCTTCGGCGGCGGCATCAACTACTGGCTCGCGTGGGGCTATGTGATCCTTCGCATCGTCCACAGCATCATCCAGTCGACCATCAATATCGTCGCTTACCGCTTTACCGTCTTCGCCCTCGCGACTTTATGCCTCCTGTTCCTGACGACCCACGCGGGACTGCGGATCCTGCATGACTGCGGGATCCTGAGCTTCTAGCGGAGGAAGCAGGCGGCAAGCTCGACGTGCGTCGACCAGCGGAACTGGCCGACGGGTCGCACCCACGCGAGCGCGTAGCCTCCGTTGGCGAGGATCGCGGCGTCGCGGGCGAAGGTCGCGGGATTGCAGCTGACGTAGGCGATCCGTTCGACCTTTGATCCGGCAAGCTGCCGCACCTGCTGTTCGGCGCCCGAACGCGGCGGATCGAGCACGACGGCTGTGAAACGGGCCAGTTCGGCGCCGTCGAGCGGCCGACGGTAGAGGTCGCGGTGATCGACGGCCATCGCCGGCGCGGCCCGCTTCAGCGCGGCCGTCGCATCTCGCGATGCTTCCGCGGCATAGGCGGCGCGCGTGGCCAGGGCGAACGTGCCGAGCCCGGCGAACAGGTCTGCGATCGGAGCCGCGCCGGCCACGCACTCGCGAACGCAGGCGACGAGCGCGGCCTCGCCGTCCGCCGTCGCCTGCAGGAACGCGCCGTGAGGGAAAGCAACTGTATTCCCAGCGAGAATCACGGCTGCTGGCACCGGCTCGTAGACGGTCTCGGGCCCGTTGCCGGTGTCGACGGAGAGCCGCGTGAGGCGGTGTTCGAGGGCGAAGTCCGTCAGCGCTTCGATTGCTTCCAGCCCCTCGGCGCTGACATTGCGCAGCAACAGGTCGACGCCGCCGTCGATGAGCGTCAATTGCGCTTCCGCTCCGCGCTTCGGCTGCAGCGTGCGCGAGAAGAGGTTGCGAAGCGGTTGCACCAAAGCGAACAGCTCGGGCCGGAGGATGTGGCACTCGCGCATGTCGACGATCACGTGCGATTTTTCGGCGTGAAAGCCCACGACGGCGCCCTGCCCCAGTCGCAGGGCTTTCAGCGTCGCGCGGCGCCGCGAGCATGGCGGTGAAAGATGCGGCTCGCGTATGTCGCTGGTGAGTTGATGCTGCGCGAGCGCCGTTTCGATCCGGCTGACCAGGTATCCGCGATAAGCGCTGTCGTCGGCATGCTGGAGCTGGCAGCCGCCGCACTCCGGAAAATGGCGGCACGGCGGCTCCTGATGATGGGGACCGAACGCAAGCGCACCATCGTCGAGCAGGACATCGCCCGGCACGGCGAACGGCACATGGCGCCCGCTGTCCGTCACGCCGTCCCCGCGGGCGGCAATCCGAACGATCAGCTCGTTCACAGCAGGGCGAGTGCCGTTGGTATCGCCTCGGCGAGATCGTCCGCGATCATGCTCGGCCCGGCGGCCTCCGCGGCGCGGCTGTGGATCCACACCGCCGCGCATGCCGCCTCGAAGCCCGGAAGGCCGCGAGCGCGCATCGCGGCTGCAATCCCTGCCAGGACATCGCCGGTACCGGCACTTGCGAGCCACGACGGGGCCGGCGGCGCAAAGGCGACGCGCCCGTCCGGCGCGGCAACCACCGTGTCCGGGCCCTTGTAGAGTACGACCGCGCCTGACCGTCGCGCCGCTTCCAGCGCCTGCTCGGCCTTGCTCCCGGGCAGCTCGCCGAACAGCCGCACAAACTCGCCGGCATGCGGCGTCAGAATCGCATCCTGGCCCTTCAGCCGTTCCGGCTCGCCGAGATTCGTGAGGGCGTCCGCGTCGAGGACCTTCGGCGCTCGCGACGTCAGGGCGAGCGTCAGCACCTGGGGTATGTCGCCCATGCCGGGACCGACGAGAACACAGCCGATTCGTTCGTCATTGAGCAGCGCGGTGTCCGTCTGCATCACAGCCGCGGGCAGCCCCTCGATGGCGCGAGAGGTGCTCACGCGAACATAGCCCGCGCCTGCCCGGGCGGCGGCGGTGGCGGCGAGCGCGATCGCGCCGGGCATCTTGCCCGCGAGGGCATGCACGAGTCCGCGCGAATATTTGTGACCGGCCGGGTCGAGCGGCGGCAAATCGGGCGGAGCGATCTCCTGCCAATCCGTTGCCGCCGAAATGCCGATGTCGGCGAGCACGACGCGCCCGCACTTGTGCATCGCCGGCATCAGCCGGTGCGCGGGCTTCAGCGCGCCGAAGGCGACGGTGAGATCAAAGGTGGGAACATCGTTCAGCATGGCGCCGCTGTCGCTGTCGACGCCGCTCGGCACGTCGCACGCGACCGTAACCGAGGCCGCTTCGCACAGCCGGGCCAGCTGATCGGCCATTTCGGGGTCCAGAGGGTTTTTAAGCCCGGTTCCGAACAGCGCATCGATGACGAGCGCCGAAGGGTCCGTGTTTTCCCCGAGCGCCTCGACAACACCGAACTGGGACCGAGCCCATTTCGCAGCATCGCTCTTCGGCTCGCCGAGCGCCGCGACCCGCAC
>JAEZIO010000032.1 GCA_023436615.1 Pseudomonadota bacterium
CGGTGAGCAGCATGACCGGCGTCATGTAGCGCGTGGCGATCCGCACCGCTTCGATCGCGCAGTCGAATGCGTCCGCGGGCGACCGGGCGGCGATCACCGGAAGCGGCGCGTCGCCGTTGCGGCCGTACACCGCCTGGTAGAGGTCCGATTGCTCGGTCTTCGTCGGAAGGCCCGTCGATGGCCCGCCGCGCTGCGAATTGACGACGACCAGCGGAAGCTCGGTCATGATCGCGAGACCGAGCGCTTCCGTCTTGAGCGCGATTCCCGGCCCTGACGACGAGGTGATGCCCAGCTGGCCGGCGTAGCTGGCGCCGATGGCGGCCGCGATCGCGGCGATCTCGTCCTCGGCCTGGAAGGTCGTGATCCCGAATTCCTTGAGGCGCGCGAGGTGGTGAAGAAGCGGGCTCGCAGGCGTGATCGGGTAAGAGCCGAAGAACATGTTCAGGCCGGCGAGCTTGCAGCCAGCGACCAGCCCGAGCGCCAGCGCCTCGGCCCCGGTGACCGTGCGGTAGAGGCCCGGCTCTGCGGGTGCCGCGGCGATATGGTGCCGGTGGACTCCGCCGAGCTCGACCGTCTCGCCATAGGCATGGCCGGCGTTGAGCGCCGCGATATTCGCTTCGGCAAGCTCGGGCGCCTTGGCGAACTTCGTCTTGAGCCAGTCGACGATCGGCTGCCGGTCACGGTCGAACATCCACAGCGCCAGGCCGAGCGTCCACATGTTCTTGCAACGCAGGGCTTCCTTGTTGCCGAGGCCGAACGGCTTCACGGCATCGAGCGTCAGCTGGGAGATGTTGAAGTGGATGAGTTGCCACCGCGCGAGACTTCCATCCTCGAGCGGGTTGCTGTCGTAGCCCGCCTTGGCGAGGTTGCGCTGCGTGAACTCGCCCTCGTCGGCGATGATCAGCCCGCCTTCCCGCAGCTGCTCGACATTCACCTTGAGCGCGGCGGGGTTCATCGCGACGAGCACGTCGGGCTGGTCGCCGGCGGTATCGATCGAGCAGGAACCGAAGTTGATCTGGAAGGCCGACACGCCGAACGTCGTCCCCTGCGGAGCGCGGATTTCGGCCGGGAAGTCGGGGAAAGTCGCCAGGTCGTTGCCCGCGAGCGCAGTCGACAGAGTGAATTGCCCGCCGGTGAGCTGCATCCCGTCGCCGGAATCGCCCGCGAAGCGCACGACGACGGCCTCGGGTTCGGGGTGGGCGGTCGCTTCGGCTTCGGTGACGAGATGTTCGGCTGTGGCCATAGGTTTCGCTTTTAGACTTGTGATTTCGTCATTGCGAGCAAAGCAAAGCAGTCCAGCTTCTTTTCTGCATTGCCGCGCAGCTTCGCTGCCCGCAATGACAGGCCGATGAACGACGACCATCTCTACCGCCGCGGGGCGGGCATCATGCTCCTGAACCGCGACGGCAAGGTGTTCGTCGCCGCCCGCATCGATAATCCTGCCGACGCCTGGCAGATGCCCCAGGGCGGTCTCGACGACGGGGAGGAGCCGTGGGACGGAATCCTTCGCGAGCTCGAGGAGGAGACTTCCATCCCGCCGCGGCTCGTCGAGAAGATCGCAGAGAATCCCGAGGTGCTGCGTTACGAGCTTCCCGACGAATGGCGGGGCCGCGTGTGGGGCGGCCAGTGGATCGGCCAGGTCCAGCACTGGTTCCTGGCCCGTTTCACAGGCAACGACGCCGACGTGGACCTGCAAACGGACCACCCTGAATTCCGCGACTGGAAATGGGTCGAACCGCGTGACGTCCCTCAGCTCATCGTGCCCTTCAAGCGCGACCTTTATCGCCGCCTGCTGACGGACTTCGCGCACCATCTATAGTCCGAGTCGCACGCGCCGCGAAATTTTCGGGTCCCTGTCAATACAGAAAATTGAACCCGCGGTCCGATGGGGCGTTTGAGCGGTAACCCGTTTTTCTGGAAGACAAAAAGTGTCGAAATTCATCAAGCGCGCGCTCGGCGCCGCGCTACTGACCGCGCTTGTGCCCGCGACCCCCGCATTTGCCGGAGCCGCGGGGTCGAGCGCCTATCCCAGCTTCGAGCCGGCTGCCCCGCTGGTTCCACGGACTGCCGGCCGCTCCGTGCTGATCGATGCCGCGTCCGCTACGCTCTACATGATGGAGCAAGGCCGGATCGTCGATTCGATGAAGGTCATCGTCGGCAAGCCGGACCATGCGACGCCAGAGCTGAAGACGTCGCTCACCTATGCGACCTTCAACCCCTATTGGCACGTGCCCGCCGATATCGCCCGGACGCTTACTGCGCCCAACGTGCTCAAGCAGGGCACACACTATTTGGCCGAGCGCGGTTACGAGGTGGTGTCGAGCTTCGGGCCCGACGCGCAGGTGCTCGATCCCAAGACCGTCGACTGGCAGGCCGTGGCCGACGGTCGCGCGACGGTGCTCGTCCGGCAGCGGCCCGGGCCGGCCAATTCGATGGGCCGGATGAAGTTCAGCCTTGCCGCGGGCGACGGCATCTACCTGCACGACACGCCCAAGAAGGAATTGTTCGAGCAGGACAACCGCAACCTCAGCGCGGGCTGCGTGAGGCTGGAGGACGCGCCGCGGCTCGCGCGCTGGCTGCTGGGCGGGTCCGCCCCGGTGGAGGGCTCCGCTCCGGAGCAGCACGTCGCGCTTCGATCCTACGTGCCGGTCACCATCACCTATCTCGACCCGAAGGCGCAGATGCAGCTGGCGGCGCTGCGCTAGCGCACTTCCCCAAAAGGCACGGTGTGGCCTTCACGAGGTACCGCCGCTAGTGAGCCCCCGATGGGGGAACTTTCCGCCAACGAGCAGGAAGCAGTCGAACGCGCCGCGGCCGAGCCGATGCTGGACCAAGTGCTTGCGTGGTCCGCGGTCAACAGCGGATCGCGCAACCTGCCCGGGCTCGAGCGGATGGCTGCGATCCTCGCCGACGCTTTTTCGGTGCTTCCGGGAGAACTCCGACTGGCTGATGCGCAGCCGGTCCCGACCGTCGATTCCGCCGGCCGCGTCGGCGCTCTCGAGCACGGCCAGAATCTGCAGCTGAAGGTCCGGCCCGAAGCGCCGGTGCAACTGCTTTTCACCGGCCACATGGACACGGTTTTCGCCATGGATCACGCGTTCCAGGACAGCCGCTGGATCGAAGACGGGGTGCTCAACGGGCCGGGCGTCGCCGACATGAAGGGCGGCCTGGCGGTCATGCTAGCGGCGTTGAAGGCGCTGGAATCGAGCGAAGCTGCCCGGCAGGTCGGCTACGAGGTGGTCATCAACAGCGACGAGGAAGTGGGCAGCCAAGGCTCGGCTCCGCTAATCGCGCAGGCAGCGGCCGGCAAGAAAGCGGCACTGACCTACGAACCTTCGGCACTTCCCGACGGAACGCTCGCCGGAGCGCGGCCTGGGAGCGGCAATTTCTCGCTCGTCGTTCGCGGCCGCTCCGCCCATGCCGGGCGCAATCCCGAGGACGGGCGCAACGCGCTGGTCGCAGCAGCGGACCTTGCGCTTCGCCTCGACGGCTTGAGGCGGGAAGGCCTCACGGTGAACCCGGCCCGCATCGAGGGTGGCGGCCCCAGCAACGTCGTACCCGACCTTGCCGTGCTGCGCGTGAACCTGCGGCCGCGCACGCCCGAGATCGAGGCGAAGGCAAAGAGCGAGATCGACGACGCGGTCGCCGCCGTCGTCGCCGAGCGCGAGGTGGCCATCGACGTCCACGGCGGGTTCGCGCGGCCGCCCAAGCCGATGACCGCGGACATGGAAAAGCTCTTCGCGCTCGTGAAAGCGGCCGGCCGCGACCTCGGTCAGGAGATCGGCTGGCGCTCGACCGGAGGCGTATGCGACGGCAACAATATCGCCGCCTGCGGAGTGCCCGTCGTCGACACGATGGGGGTTCGCGGCGGCAAGATCCACAGCATGGAGGAATATCTGATTACCGAAAGCCTCGGCGAGCGCGCGGCCCTTTCCGCGCTGACCATCCTTCGAATCGCCGAGGGCCGGTCATGAGCTTCCGCGTGCGGCCCGCGCGGGCCGAAGATTACCAGGCGATCTACAAGATGGCGAAGCTGACCGGCGGCGGCTTCACCAACCTGCCTCCGGACCGTGTCACGCTGGTCAACAAGCTGGCGCGATCGGCCGACTCCTTCGCGCGCAAGAAGGACGAGCAACAGGCGGACCTCTACGTGTTCGTGCTCGAGGACCCCAAGCGCAAGCTGATCCGCGGCACCTGCCAGGTGTTCGGCCAGGTGGGCGTCGTCCAGCCCTTCTTCAGCTACCATCTGAGCACCCTGACGCAGAGCAGCCCCGAGCTCGGCAAGACCTTCCGCAACCAGATGCTCACGCTGACGACCGATCTCGAAGGCTCGTCTGAAGTCGGCGGGCTTTTCCTCCACCCGGAGCTTCGCGCCGGAGGCTTCGGGGCGCTGCTCGCGCGCAGCCGATACCTGTTCATGAAGCAGCACCGCGCGCGCTTCGGCCAGCGCACGCTGGCGGAGCTTCGCGGCGTGATGGACGACGCCGGCAACGCGCCCTTCTGGGACGCGCTTGCGGGCAAGTTCTTCGACATGAGCTTCCCGGAAGCGGACGAGTTCAACGCCGTCCACGGCACCAAATTCATTGCCGACCTCATGCCGCGCACGCCCATCTATGTGGCGCTGCTCCCGGAATGGGCGAAGTCGGTCATCGGCCAACCCCATCCGAGCGGGCGAGCGGCGCTCAAGATGCTGGAGGCCGAGGGCTTCGTCTACGATCGCTACGTGGACATCTTCGACGGCGGACCCACCGTGACGACCGCGACCGATTCCATCCGCACCGTCCGCGAGTCCAAACTCGAGCGGATCGGCGAAATCGGCGCCGGCGGATCGCAGAAAATGCTCGTCGCAGCGGGCCGTCTGAACGATTTTCGTGCCTGCTGCGCCTCGGTCCGCAGGGAGCCCGACACAGGATTGTGCATCGATCCCGATGCCGCGGAGTTGCTTGAGGTGGAGGTCGGGGACGAGGTTCTGGCGGTCGCGCGCTGATGGCGCTGAAGGAAATCAATTTCGACGGCATCGTCGGTCCGAGCCACAATTATGCGGGGCTCAGCTTCGGCAATCTCGCATCCACGCGCAACGCCTATCAGGTGTCGCATCCTCGCGCGGCGGCTCTCGAGGGCATCGAAAAGATGCGCGTCAATCTGTCGCTGGGGCTGGCGCAGGGGGTCTTCGCCCCGCATCCGCGGCCCGACCATGCATGGCTGGCCGAGCTTGCCACCACGATCGCCGACGCCGAGCTGCCGCTCGCCGCCAGTGCGATGTCGGCGTCGGCGATGTGGGCAGCCAATGCGGCGACCGTGTCGCCAGCACCCGATACGGCCGACGGAACCTGCCACCTCACGGTCGCCAACCTTCGGACGATGCCGCACCGAAGCCACGAATGGCCGGCCACTCTGGCGCAATTGCGCGTCGCCTTCCGCGATTCGGGCGCCTTTTCCGTCCACCCGCCGGTGCCCGGCGTGTTCGGCGACGAGGGCGCCGCCAATCACATGCGGCTAGCTGCCCGGCACGACGCGCCGGGAATCGAGCTGTTCGTCTATGGCCGCACCGGCGGGTCGTTCCCGGCGCGCCAGCATGTCGAAGCATGCAAGGCCATCGCCCGCTTCCACAAGCTGGATCCGGAACGCACCTTGTTCGTCGAGCAATCGCACGAGGCGATCGAGGCCGGTGCCTTTCACAACGATGTCGTCGCGGTCGCCAATGAGCACGTGCTGTTCGCACACGAGAAAGCGTTCGCGAATCGTGAGCCGGTCCTCGAGGAAAGCGCGCGGCTGGTGCCCGGATTCGAGCTTGTCGAGGTCAGCGAGAAAGAGGTGCCGCTGGCCGACGCGATAACCTCCTACCTGTTCAACGCGCAGCTGGTGACGCTTCCCGACGGCGAGATGACTCTCATCGTGCCGAGCGAGGTCCGCGAGACCGGGAGCGTCTGGGCTTGGTTGCAGCGTCACCTTGCCGGCAACGGGCCGATCCGGCGCGTGGAGGTCGTCGACGTGCGCCAGTCGATGGCCAACGGCGGAGGCCCGGCCTGCCTTCGCCTCCGCGTCCTCGCCGACCCGGCAACCGTGGACCCGCGCTTCCTCGCCGACGAAGCGAAGCTCGACCGGCTCGGCAAGCTGATCGAGCGGCAATGGCCGTCGGAAATCGCGAATGGGGACCTGCAGGAAGCGAGCCTCATCCGCGACATCGAGGCCGCCCGGACGGCGCTCCTGGAGGCGATGGACCTCGGCGAGCTCATCTGAATCCCGAAACGGGACGAAGCGGCGAAGGTTACTTGCACTTTAACCTTGTCCATTAGGACATGAACGGCTCAAAACCGCGGCTCGCACGTTCAGCCGTTAACGATGGTGAAGTTGAGCAAGATCGGCCGCCTGTTCACGATCAAGACGCGCTTCGAGGCGTGGCTTGTGATCTATGCGATCGCGGTCGGTGCGGTCGAGCGCGGCCATCACTACCTGATGCAGTATCCGGGCTTTGGCGGGTGGCTTCTCGCCCTCGCCTGCACCGGCGTCGTGTTCGTCGCCGGAGCGAAGCTTCTCGATTCGGTGAAGCCGAGCCCCGCCGTGGTTGCCGGACCTTATCCGCCCATGTCGCTGCGGCGCGTCGCGGTCAGCGGTAATCGACCCAGAGCTCGCCGGTCGCGGTTCGGTTCAGAGTCACGATCTTCGCGTCACACAGGTTGACCGCCCGCCAGACGACAAGCTGGCCGTCAGGAAGCTTTGCCTGAAGATCGAAAGCGCAGTCCTCATGGCTGAATTGAACGGCGCCGCGGCCGCCTGAGGCCGTGACGGGGACCGGCGACACAGCCAGCGGCTTCCAGTCCTGCGTGCCGTAGCGGCGCGCCATCAGCCCGGAAAAATCGATGTTCGTCTTGTTGACCAGCGTGAAGCTGCTCGCCTGGGCGCCGGCCGGCGAAGGCGCGGCAAGAACAAGGCCGGCAATGAGAATCGCCAAGAAGCTTCTCATGCCGGCCTTATATACCCCGCGGCTGCGGAGCGAAATCTCAGGCTGCGTCGAGCGTCGGGTACACCGGCCAGGAGCGGCACACCACGGTCGCTTTCTGTCCCTGACGGTGAGCCTCGGTCAGCGGGAGGGCGGTCGAGCAGAATGCGCATTCGGCGGAGAGCCGGCCGATGATCCAGTGGCTCCGGCCGCAGCCGGGACAATGGTTGACCTCGCCTTCGCGGTATGCGGCGTGATAGCCGCGCGCGCTCGGATCGAATTGCCCCCGGCTTGTGAAATTCGGATGAAGCACGGGTCGTTTCCTTTCAATGATTTGCGACTCCAACGAGCGACGAATCGATAGGTTTCCGCGATGGTTCTCCGAATGCGACGAACTGTCACCCCGCGAGCACAGCGCTGTACCGCGGCGGGACGGTGCCGACAGCCTGTGGATATTAACTACCTCTTAGGAGTTCGCGCGCATCGTCGCCCCGACCAGGGGAGGCGTACAATGGAGTCAGACCAGCGTTATTATCATCGCCGCGCGATCGAGGAGCGCATGGCGGCGAAGCGTGCGATCACCGAAGCGGCAAAGGCCTGGCACAGCAAACTGGCCCAGGAATTCGCCGCTCGCGCGGAAAACTGCACGACCAGCGTGGCTGCCTGACGCCCCCGGCCGTCCTGAAAAGCCTCGGCTTGCGTTGCTGCGAGCCGCCATAACGGACTGAAAATCCCGCCGTAGTAGACGCAGTTCAAGTCGTTCACCGCGGCTGGCCTCGCTAGTGTCGCGCAATGCGTCGTCAGCGTGCCGAATTTCCGCTGAAGCTCGACGGCGTGGCCGCCGCCCGCGCATTCTTCTCCGGGTGCTTCGCGGACTGCGACCCGGCGCTGGAACGGCTGTGGGTGGCCCATCTCGATCCGCAGTCCAAGTGCCTTCACCTGAGTGGCCATGCGGGCAATGAATATGGAACCGAATTCCCGCTACGCTCGATCATCGCCGACGCGGCGATTCACGGCACCAGCGCGATTTTGCTCGCCCACAATCACCCCAGCGGCGACCCGACCCCGAGCCAATCCGACCGGCGGGCAACCGTGCGGCTCGCGTGCGCAGCCGAGGCGCTCGGCTGCCTGGTCGCCGATCACCTCGTCTTCGGCGGCGCGAGCTCGACGAGCTTCCGAGAGCTGGGGCTGCTCTAGGGCCTAGCCGGCGCGTCCCATCCGGCGGACGATCTCCCACTCCGCGTCGCGCACGGGCGAGACGGAA
>JAEZIO010000046.1 GCA_023436615.1 Pseudomonadota bacterium
GCAAGGCGGAGGTGGAGCTTCTCGACGACCTCGCGCTGCTGGCCCTGCAAGGCCCGGCGGCGGCCGGCGTGCTGGCGCGCTTCGCGCCCGAGGCCGCGACCATGAAGTTCATGAGCTACCTGCCGGCCACCATCAACGGCATCCCGGTGGTGTTGACCCGCTCCGGCTACACGGGCGAGGACGGCTACGAGATCTCCTGCGACAAGGCCGACGCGGAGCCCATCGCCCGCGCCCTGCTGGCCGAACCGGAGGTCGAGGCCATCGGCCTGGGTGCCCGCGACTCGCTGCGGCTGGAGGCGGGGCTCTGCCTCTACGGCCACGACATCGACGAGACGACCACGCCGGTCGAAGCGGCGCTCGAATGGGCGCTGCCCAAGCGCCGCCGCGAGGAGGGGGGCTTCCCCGGCCACGCCATCATCAAGGACCAGCTGGCCAACGGCGCCTCGCGCCGCCGCGTCGGCATCCAGCCGGAAGGCCGCCAGCCGGCCCGCGAGCACACGGACATCTGCGACGCCAGCGGCAACAAGATCGGCGAAGTGACGAGCGGCGGCTTCGGCCCCACCGCTAACGCGCCGGTCGCCATGGGCTATGTGGACCGCGCGCACACCGAGGCCGGCACGCCGGTGCAGCTGATGGTCCGCGGCAAGCCGCTGGCCGCCAAGGTCGCCGCCATGCCCTTCGTGCCGCAGCGCTACTACCGCGGTTAACGACACCAAACCAAACGAACAGGGGAATCGGAACCATGACCGTCAAATACACCAAGGATCACGAGTGGGTCCGCGTCGAGGGCGACGTGGCGACCATCGGCGTCACCGACCACGCGCAGCAGCAGCTGGGCGACGTGGTGTTCGTCGAGCTGCCGGACGTCGGCCGCAAGGTCGAGCAGGGCAAGGAAGCGGCCGTGGTCGAGTCCGTGAAGGCGGCCAGCGAGGTCTTCGCCCCCGTCTCCGGCGAGGTGGTCGAGGTCAACCATGACTTGGAGAACGAGCCGGCCCGCGTGAACAGCGGCGCGGAGACCGAGGGCTGGTTCTTCAAGCTGAAGCTCAGCAACCCGGCCGAACTGGACGCCCTGATGGACGTGGCCGCCTACACGGCCTACGTGGAAGGACTGGCGTAACATGCGTTACCTGCCCCTGACCGAGGCCGACCGGCGGTCCATGCTGGCGGCCATCCGCGTGTCGTCGGTGGACGATCTGTTCCGCGACGTGCCCAAGGCGGCCCGCCTTCCCGGCCCAATCCAGGGGCTGACCAACCACATGGGCGAGCTGGAGGTCGAGCGCGCCCTGTCGGCCATGGCGGGCAAGAACCTGCCGGCCGGCAGCGTGCCGAGCTTTCTCGGCGCCGGCTCCTACCGCCACCACGTCCCGGCGACGGTGGACCATCTGGTCCAGCGCGGTGAGTTCCTGACCGCCTACACCCCGTATCAGCCGGAGGTGAGCCAGGGCACGCTTCAGGTCCTGTTCGAATTCCAGACCCAGGTCGCCCTGCTGACCGGCATGGACGTGGCGAATGCCTCCATGTACGACGGCGCGACGGCCTGCGCGGAAGCCGTGATGATGGCGAACCGCGTGACCCGCCGGAAGAAGGCCATCCTGTCCGGCGGCCTGCACCCGCATTACCGCGACACCACCACGACCGACGCCCGCTTCATCGGGTTCGAGGCGGTCGCCCTGCCGCCGGCCCCGAAGGGCGGCGAGGATCTGATGGCGCTGGTGGACGCCGACACCTCCTGCGTCGTCGTGCAGAACCCGGACGTGTTCGGGCATGTGCGCGACTACACCGCGCTGGCGCAGATGTGCCAGGCCAAGGGGGCGCTGCTGATCGTCGTCGTGACGGAGGTCCTGTCGCTGGGCCTGCTGACCCCGCCGGGCGAGATGGGCGCCGACATCGTGGCGGCCGAGGGCCAGTCGCTCGGCAACGCGCTGAACTTCGGCGGGCCGTATGTCGGCCTGTTCGCGGTGAAGGACAAGTATGTCCGCCAGATGCCGGGCCGCCTGTGCGGCGAGACGGTCGACGCCGACGGCCGCCGCGGCTTCGTGCTGACGCTCTCCACCCGCGAGCAGCACATCCGCCGCGAGAAGGCGACGTCCAACATCTGCACCAATTCCGGCCTGTGCGCGCTGGCCTTCTCGATCCATGTCAGCCTGCTGGGCGAGGCTGGGATCACGCAGCTGGCCCAGTTGAACCACGCCAAGGCGGTCCGGATGGCCGACAAGCTGGCGGCGGTTCCGGGCGTCGAGGTGCTGAACGACGGCTTCTTCAACGAATTCACCGTGAAGCTGCCGAAGCCGGCCGCCGCGGTGGTCGAGGAGCTTGCCAAGCGCCGCATCCTGGGCGGCGTGCCCGTATCGCGCCTGTATCCGGGCGAGATGGAGGATTTGCTGCTGGTCGCCGTCACCGAGACCAACACCGACGCCGACATGGACGCCTTCGCGGCAGCCTTGACCGAGGTTCTGGCATGAGCATGAACAACCAGGGCCGTCCGTCGGCCATCCCCGCGAACTCGGGCGCTTTCGACGGCGTGACCGGCACCGTCACCGGCAACCGCGGCCTGCAGATCGAAGAACCGCTGATCTTCGAACAGGACAGCGCCGGCCGCACCGGCGTCGACCTGCCGGAGGTGCCGAAGGCGGCCACTCGCCTGGGTGCGGTGAAGCCGCGCGCCAAGGTCGGGCTGCCGGGCCTCGCCGAGCCGCAGGTGGTCCGCCACTACACCCGGCTGTCGCAGAAGAACTACGCCATCGACAGCGGATTCTACCCGCTGGGCTCCTGCACGATGAAGCACAACCCGCGCCTGAACGAGAAGATGGCGCGGCTTCCCGGCTTCTCCGACGTGCATCCGCTGCAGCCGGTCAGCACGGTGCAGGGCGCGCTGGAACTGATGGATCAGTTGGCCCATTGGTTGAAGACGCTGACCGGCATGGCCACCGTGACGCTGGCGCCCGCCGCCGGCGCCCATGGCGAGATGTGCGGCATCATGGCGATCCGCGCCGCCCATGAGGCCAAGGGCGACAGTGGCCGCACCAAGATCCTGGTGCCGGAAAGCGCCCACGGCACCAATCCGGCGACCGCCGCCGCCTGCGGATACAGCGTCGAGGCCATTCCTGCGACCGCCGACGGGCGCGTCGATCTGGAGGCGCTGAAGGCCAAGCTCGGTCCCGACGTGGCCGGCCTGATGCTGACCAATCCCAACACCTGCGGCCTGTTCGAGCGCGACATCATCGCCATCGCCGATGCGGTCCACGAGGCGGGCGGCTATTTCTACTGCGACGGCGCCAACTTCAACGCCATCGTCGGGCGGGTGCGTCCGGCCGACCTCGGCATCGACGTCATGCACATCAACCTGCACAAGACCTTCTCCACCCCGCATGGCGGCGGCGGGCCGGGGTCCGGTCCTGTGGTGTTCGCGGAGTCGCTGGCGCCCTTCATCCCAGTACCCTATGTCACCCATGGCGCCGATGGCTTCGCGCTGGTGGAGAATGCCGGCGACGGTCCGGCCTTCGGCCGCATGAAGGCCTTCCACGGCCAGATGGGCATGTTCGTCCGCGCGCTGTCCTACATGCTGAGCCATGGCGCCGACGGGCTGTGGCAGGCGTCGGGCGATGCGGTGCTGAACGCCAACTACGTCATGGCGCGGCTGGAAGACGTGATGACCGCGTCCTTCGAGGGACCGTGCATGCACGAGTGCCTGTTCGACGACCGCTTCCTGAAGGGGACCGGGGTCACCACGCTCGACATGGCGAAGGCGCTGATCGACGAGGGCTTCCACCCGATGACCATGTATTTCCCGCTGGTCGTCCACGGCGCCCTGCTGATCGAGCCGACCGAGACGGAAAGCAAGGCCAGCCTCGACCAGTTCGTCGATGCCCTGCGCGCCCTGGCCGAGCGGGCGAAGTCGGGCGACGTCGCCTATTTCCAGGCCGCGCCGCGCCTGACCCCGCGTCGCCGGCTGGACGAGACCGCCGCGGCGCGCAAGCCGGTCCTGCGCTGGACGCCGCCGGTGGCGGCGGAGGCCGTAGCGGCGGAGTAAGGGGCGGCGGAGTAAGGAGCCGATGCGGTTGCTCCCTCCCTCTCCCGCGATCAGTCCACCTTCGGTCGGGCGACCGCGGGAGAGGGAGGGGGCACCGTTCACTTGTCGCTCTTGTCGACGTATTTGTCGGCCTTCTTCTGATCCTCGGCGGCCTCGCGGGCCATTTCCTCGCCGATCTTGGGATCGATGCTCTTGGCTTCCTCCATCAGGTCGCGCGCCTTGCGGGCATCGCCGCCGGCGGCCTTGTCCAGGGCCTGCTCGGCCAGTTCATGGGCCTTCTTGTGTTCCGGGCTGTCTTCGTGGCGGGTTGCCATGGGGGTACTCCTGAGCGGTTCATAAGGTTTGTTGTCCAACGGATCCCGGTCCAACAGGCTCTGTCCGGCCCGGTTCCCGGCCGCCGCAGCGCACAAATTTTTTTCGGGGTGCGTGGAATAGGGAAGTCGGTCTGCCCGTTTGTGCGGATGTCCGGTGGCGAACGGCCACCCTGCAACAGGGCAACGCGAACTCCCCATGAACAACCCGAAGAACTCGATCCGGCGCGCAGCCATCGCCGCCGCACTGCTGGCCGTGACCGCCGGCCACGCGTCCTTCTGGTCCTGGCGCAATGCGCCGACGCCGGTGGAGGCGGAGCCCGGCCGTATCGAATCCGTGTCCTACTCTCCATCGGGCCGCAGCTACGATCCCAACGATCAGCCGGTGGTGCCGCGCAAGGAGCTCGAGAGGGACATGGCCGCCATCGTCGGCTTCGCCGATGGCGTCCGCACCTATTCCACCCTGGGCTCCCAGGGCGAAGTCCCGGAAATCGCGATCTCCAAGGGGCTGGACGTCACGCTCGGCATCTGGCTGAGCGAGGACAAGGCCCGGAACGAGCGCGAGATCCTGCACGCCGTCGCTCTCGCCAAGGAGTTCCGCGGCATCAAGCGCATCATCGTCGGCAACGAGACGCTGCTGCGCGCCGAACTTACCGACGCCGAGCTGGCCGCCTACATCAAGCGCGTGCGCGCCGCCGTTCCCGCCTCCGTCAAGGTCGGCACCGCCGATGTGTGGTCGGAGATGATCAAGGCCGATGCCACGGTGAAGGCGTCGGACTTCATGGGCGTCCACGTCCTGCCCTACTGGGAAGGCGTCCCGGCCGAAAACGCGCTGACCTGGATCCGTGACCGGCTCGACACCGTGCGAAAGGCGCATCCGGGCAAGCCGCTGTATGTGGGCGAGGTCGGCTGGCCGTCGGGCGGCGAGAACTTCCACGACGCCTATCCGACGCCGGAGGCCCAGGCCGCCGTCGTCCGCGGTTTCGCGGCGGAAGCCAACGCGCTCGGCCTGTCCTACAACGTCGTCGAGGCCTTCGACGGCATCTGGAAGTCGACCATCGAAGGGTCGCCCGGCCCGACCTGGGGTGTGCTGGATGCCGACCGTCAGCCGAAATGGTCGATGACCGGCGCGGTCGCCGCCCCCTATGGCGAGCGTGTCGCCGCCGGCGTCGCTCTGGCCGTCGGTCTCGCCCTGTCCGCCTTCGTGGTGTTCCGCCGCCGGACCAACGCCGGCTTCGCGCTGGCCGCGTCCATGGGCGCCAACATCATCGGTTTCGCCATCGGCTCGGCGGTTGCCGGCGCCTATGCCGAGTATCTGACCTTCGGTGCGGTCACCACCTGGGGCTCCGCCTTCGCGCTGGGCGCCCTGATGATGAGCGTCACCTTCGCCGATCTGGTGGACGTCGCCCGCCGGCTGCTGACCGGCCGCGCTCCGGCCCTGCTGCCGCAGGCCGTGCCGGCGGTCGATCACAAGCCGATGGTTTCCGTCCACGTCGCCGCCTGCCGTGAGCAGCCGGACGTGCTGAACGCCACGCTGGCTTCGCTGTCGCGGCTGGACTACCCGAACTACGAGGTCGTCGTCCTGATCAACAACACCGAGGAGGAACATCTGGTCCGCCCGGTGGAGGAGATGTGCCGGGCGCTGGGTCCGAAGTTCAAGTTCCACTGGTACAAGAAGATCTCCGGCTTCAAGGCCGGCGCCCTGAACGCCGCGATGCGCCACACCGACCCGGCCGCCGAGATCGTCGCCGTACTGGACGCCGACTACACCGTGTCGCCCGACTGGCTGTCGAAGCTGGCCCCGGCCTTCGCCGATCCGTCTGTCGGCATCGTCCAGGCTCCGCAGGAGCACCGCGACGGCCACGAGACGGCGCTGAAGGCGGCGATGACCGCCGAGTACCGCCCCTTCTTCGACGTCGGCATGCAGGAGGGCGTGTCGTCCCAGGCCTTCATCTGCCACGGCACGATGATCATGCTGCGCCGGTCGGCGATGGATCAGGTCGGCGGCTGGTCGGAAGCCGGCATCTGCGAGGACACCGAACTGGGCCTGCGCATCCTGTCGGCCGGCTATCGCGCCGCCTACACCGACGAGCGGCTGGGTGCCGGTCTGGCTCCGGACAACTTCATGCAGTTCCGCAAGCAGCGCGACCGCTGGGTGTTCGGCTCGACCCAGATCGTCCGCGCCCATTGGAGGAAGTTCCTGCCGGGTGCGGCCGAGTTGAGCGCGCGTCAGAAGCTTGGCTATGCCGCCAACTGGATCCGCTGGTGGTCCGACGCCGTCGGCATGTTCGCCGCCGTCGCCGCCGTGATCTGGACCTTCGCCTCGCTGGTTCTGCCGCTGCACCTGCCGCCGGTGGCCGCCACCGCCGCCGTGCTGGGCGCCCTGGTCCTGCGTGCGGCCTCCAGCCTGCTGGCCTCGCGCTACGCCTCCGGCAACAGCTGGAAGCAGAGCCTGGGTGCCTGCGCCGTCGGCATGGCCCTGTCCACCACCGTCGCCCTGGCCGTCTTCCGCGGCCTGTTCCGCAAGCACGACGCCTTCCGGGTGACCGCCAAGGGCGGCAAGCGCACCGCCGGCCGCTTCTGCGCCAAGCCCGAGGCCTGGCTGTCCGCCGCCCTGGTCGCCGCCTCCGCCACTGCCGCCATGGCGAACCCGCTGGGCACCCTGTCGCTGGAACTGTGGTCGTGGCTGCTTGCCGCCATGGCGGTGCCGAACCTGATGGCCGTCGCCTTCGGCATCGGCGACATGCTGCCGGTCCGCGAGACCAAGCCGGCGCCGGTCCCGGCCATTCCGCAGGCCAAGTCGGCCGGCCAGGATCAGGGGGCGAACCAGCCGATCACCGCATAAGGTCTCCTATCCGTCCGTTTGAGACGAACGGCCCCTTTCCCGCCTGTCCGGCGGGGGAGGGGCCGTCCATTTTTTATTTCAGGGAAGCCGATTTTCCCACCAAGGTGTAACTTGCCGGCAACATCGCTTCGTGCCTACCATCGGCGGCCATAACCGACCAAGACGCGCGAACCAGCGCGCCCAGCAATCCTCCGGGGGAGAAACGCCATGCACGTCGTGAAAGCGACCGACCAGCCGCCGCCGTCGCTTCTGTCCGATGACAACCGCGCCCGCCTGGAAAGCTGGCTGGCCATTCAGGCCGGCGCCTCCCGCGTCACGGTGACGGAGGATGGACGGCTCGGCGGCGGAGCGATCTCCCTGAATCTCGCCGTGACCCTGGACATCGACGGCGGGCCGCTGGCCGGGCACCATGCCTGCGTGCTGCGCGCCGAAGGCGGCGGGCGCATCTCCGCCAGCATCGGCAAGCTGCGGGAGTTCGTGGTGCTGCGCGCCGCCTATGCGGCCGGAGTGCTGGCGCCGGAACCGCTCCTCGCCTGCGACGACCCCGCCATCTTGGGCCACGACTTCTACATCATGCGCCGGGCCGAAGGGCTGGGCGCCGGCCATGCGGTGACACGGTCGGAGCCGGCGCAGCCGGAACTGGCGCGCGAGCTTGGCCGGCAACTTGGACTTCTGCACCGGATCACCCCGGATACGGAAGGGCTCGAACGGCTGGGCGAGGCGCCGGGCTGTCCGGCGCAGGAAACGCTGGCGCAATTCCGCCGCTGGTTCGGCGATCTGGGCAGCCGCGACCCGGTGATCGCCTGGGGCCTGCGCTGGATGGAGGTCAACTCGCCGCCGCCGGACGCGGTGGTGCTGTGCCACCGTGACTTCCGCACGGGCAACTATCTGGTCAAGAACGGCACGCTGACCGCGATCCTCGATTGGGAGTTCGCCGGATTCAGCGATCCGATGGAGGATCTGGGCTGGTTCTGCGCCCGCTCCTGGCGCTTCCGGCGGCCGGACCGTGAAGCCGGCGGCATCGCCGACCGGGCGGATTTCTATGCGGGCTATGAGGAAACCTCCGGCCGCCGCGTCGATCCGGCGCGCGTCGCCTATTGGGAGACGGCGGCCTATCTCCGCTGGGCGGCGATCGCTGTGGAGCAGGGGCTGCGCCACAGCTCCGGCGCGCAGCCCTCGCTTGAGTTGGCGTTGACCGGACGGATGCTGCCGGAGATCGAGATGGACATGCTGCGCCATCTCCGCACCATCGGCAGCGTGGCCTCAGAAGCGGTGGAGAAGGTGGCCTGATGCGCGCCAATCCCGACGCCCGCGGCCTGCTGCAGATCGCCGCCTCCACCTTTCGGGCGGACGTGCTTCCCCATGTCGCCCCGGAAGCCCGCTTCGCCGCGCTGATGGTCGCCAACGCGCTGGAGATCGCCGAGCGGGAGTTGAAGGGGCTGGATACCGCCGGCCACTCGATGCTCGGCGCGCTCGCCCTGCTCTATGGCGAAGACGCCGACGACGCCCTGTCCGGCGAGGACCTGCGCAAGCGGGTGGAGGCACTGCAGCACCGCCTTTGCATCGAGATCGCCGCCGGCGACTTCGATCATGAGGGCCAGGAGGTGCTGATGGACGCTCTGGAGGCCATCGTCCAGGCGCGGCTGGGAATCTCCAACCCGAAGGCGCTGGGACAATAGTGAGGCGGGGGCCGGGCGGCGCTGCGTTCCGCTCTGCGCGGAGCGCAGTGCCGCTCAGCCTGCGCTCGACAGACGGGGGCGTTGCGGCCATATAATCGGTTCCCGTTCCGTACCCCTCCTCTGATCGGATCGCCGTCCCATGGCAAGCCCCGTCCTGTCCGCCATTCCCGCGAAGCCGCTCGCGAAGCTGGAAGCCGGAAAGCAGTTCGTCATTTCTTCGGATTTCACGCCGTCGGGCGACCAGCCGAACGCGATCGCGGAGTTGACGGCCGGGCTGCGGCAGGGCGAGAAGGATCAGGTGCTGCTGGGCGTCACCGGTTCTGGCAAGACCTTCACCATCGCGCACGTCATCCAGACGGTGCAGCGCCCGACGCTGATCCTGGCGCCGAACAAGACTCTGGCGGCGCAGCTGTATGGCGAGATGAAGTCATTCTTCCCGAACAATGCGGTCGAATACTTCGTCTCCTACTACGATTATTACCAGCCGGAAGCCTACGTCCCGCGCACCGACACCTACATCGAGAAGGAGTCGAGCGTGAACGAGGCCATCGACCGGATGCGCCACTCGGCGACCCGCTCGCTGCTCGAGCGCGACGACGTGATCATCGTCGCGTCGGTTTCGTGCCTCTACGGCATAGGGTCGGTCGAAACCTATTCGGCGATGACCTTCAGCCTGAAGAAAGGGTCTGCCGAGGACCAGCGCGAGGTCATCCGCAAGCTCGTGGCGCTGCAGTATCGCCGCAACGACAATGCCTTCGCGCGCGGCAGCTTCCGGGTGCGCGGCGACAATCTCGAGATTTTCCCGTCGCACTATGAGGATACGGCCTGGCGCGTGTCCTTCTTCGGCGACGAGATCGAGGAGATCGTCGAGTTCGATCCCTTGACTGGCAAGAAGGCCGCGAGCCTCGACAGCATCAAGGTCTACGCGAACTCGCACTACGTCACTCCGGGCCCGACCCTGAAGCAGGCGATGGAGGCGATCCGGCACGAGCTTTCCGAGCGGCTGAAGGAGCTAACGGCGGAAGGGCGGCTGCTGGAAGCGCAGAGGCTCGAGCAAAGGACCAATTTCGACCTGGAGATGATCGCGGCGACGGGCTCATGCGCCGGGATCGAGAACTACTCGCGCTTCCTCACGGGACGCCTCCCCGGCGAGCCGCCGCCGACCTTGTTCGAATATCTCCCCGACAACGCGCTCCTGTTCATCGACGAGAGCCACCAGACTGTGCCGCAGATCGGCGCGATGGCGCGCGGCGACCACCGGCGGAAGATCACGCTGGCGGAGTACGGGTTCCGGCTTCCGAGCTGCATCGACAACCGGCCGCTGCGGTTCAACGAATGGGACGCCATGCGCCCGCAGACGACCTTCGTCTCGGCCACGCCTGGCCCGTGGGAGATGAACGAGACCGGCGGAGTCTTCTCCGAGCAGGTGATCCGCCCGACCGGGCTGATCGACCCGCCGGTCGATATCAAGCCGGTCGAGGACCAAGTCGACGACCTCATCCACGAGGCGAAGGAGACCGCGCGCAAGGGCTATCGAACGCTCGTCACGACGCTCACCAAGCGGATGGCGGAGGATCTCACCGAGTATCTCCACGAGGCGGGCTTGAAGGTCCGCTACATGCATTCGGACGTCGAGACGCTGGAGCGGATCGAGCTGATCCGCGAGCTTCGGCTGGGCGTCTATGACGTGCTGGTCGGGATCAACCTGCTGCGCGAAGGGCTCGACATCCCCGAATGCGGGCTGGTCGCGATCCTCGATGCGGACAAGGAAGGCTTCCTGCGGTCGGAAACCTCGCTGATCCAGACGATCGGGCGCGCGGCGCGCAACGTCGAGGGCCGCGTCATCCTCTATGCCGACACGGTGACCGGCTCGATCGAGCGGGCGCTGGCCGAGACCGGCCGGCGGCGCGAAAAGCAGCTAGCCTATAACGCCGAGCACGGGATCACGCCCGAAAGCATCAAGCGCAACGTCCACGACATCATGGCCCATCTCGCGACCCGTGACGGCGTGGTGGTCGACACCGGCGACGAAGAGCGGCCGCATCTCGTCGGGCACAATCTCAAGGCGTACATCGCCGACCTCGAGGAACGGATGCGCAAGGCTGCGGCCGACCTGGAGTTCGAGGAGGCGGCACGCCTTCGCGACGAGATCAGAAGGCTGGAAGAGGACGATCTCGGCATTCCGCACGACGAGCGCGTTGCGCCGCGCCCGCTCGGCAATTCGAGCGAGGGCAAGCCGGGCACCCGCAAGGGGCGCTTCGGAAAGCAGCAAAGGACGCGGTTCGGCGGGCGGCGCGGCTAGCGGCCGCCCCGAAACTCAAGACCTAGCGGATGACGCCCTTCTTTTCCTGCGTCCACGCATACCAGACGAGGAACGCCGCGAGGATGATGACGAGATAGGGGACGAATGCGTTGAAGCCCGCCTTCATCTCGGGAATGTCGACCGGATTCATCAGCTGATAGGCGATGCCGAGAATCGCGCCGATGAGCGAGAGGGTGAACGCGGTCACCGCGTGGCGGCTCCGTATGAGCAGGAGGATCGAGCCGGCAACCGCCGCCCAGACGCCAAGACCCCAGCCGATGCTTGCCCACAGCGGGAATGCATCAATGTAGGTCATATACTTGCTGCCATCGACGCCCGGCATCATCTGGTCGATCCACGCCGCGCCCTTGGTCCGCGTCATGAAATAATCAAAGGCGCCAAAGCCGTTCCACAGCAGCGAAAGCACACCGACAATCCACAGATGTACGGGCGTGCGCCCTTCAGCAGTCGTCGCCATTGCTGTTCCCCCTCCATCGGCAGCGCCCCCGCGCCGCCGAATGGATGAGGCTCCGAAACGACATTGGAGTCAAGCGCGTCAGAAGCCGAGCTTCACTCCGACGAGCGCGGACACTTCATTGCCCTGTTTCTTGCCTACGGTTGCCGACGCACCGGCGTGCAGGTCGATGCTGCCGAGGACGGTGGCGGAAGCACCGGCGCTGAACCGGCCATAAGCGCTCTTCGACCGCGCCGGATAATCGAAGCTGTTGACGATGCCGGGCGCGCTCGTCTGCGCGTACAGCACGCTGCGGCCGTCGCCCTTGAAGTCCTTCTCCAGCATCGCCGATGCGAACGGGCGGATCCCGGCGCCCGGAACCCCGAGCGCGCCGCGCAGCTCGAGCCCGAGATTGCCGGTCAGCGCTTCGAACGACTGCCGGGAGACGTTGAGGGTTAGCGCCGCGTCCCCCTCCTCGGTGTAGGCGTCGACCTTGGCGCGCGCATAATCGAGAGCGACCACGGGGCCGATGCTGAGCGGGCCCATCGGCATGAGATAGCCCGCTTTGGCTCCGGCGACGACGTGGCTGCCGTCGGGACGCGCCGTCATGTCGTCGATGACTCCGGTGCGGCTGATCCGGTGCTTGTCGCTGCCGTAACCGAGGTGCGCCTGGCCGAACAGCGGACCGGCCGCGATCCCGCCATAAGCGCCCACCTGATAGCTGTGTGCCGTGTCGCGCGACGCTTCATTGCCGAACCGCACGCGGGGCCGCGAGTAGTTGACGGCGACACCGGCCAGCCCAAGCCCGACGCCGACTTCAGCGCCGGCCGTTACTCCGACGCCGTCGATATCGAACGGATCGTTGGTGTCGCTGAATGCGACGTCGCGCGAAAAGGTGTCGCCGCTCACGAAGAAACGAACGCCGGGGGCGGCGGTGCGGGCGTTGACGTCATTTCGGAACGCCAGCGTGCGCCCGAACTGGCGGGCGGTGTCGAGGCCGAGGTCACTCGGCGCCTGAAGCGTCAGCGGGCCGGTCAGCTGCGTCGCGATATAGCGTCCGACGATCGCGAAGCCGGCCGACGTCAGGTGCAGATTGTCGACGTAGAACAGGAACTGGTTGGTGTAGTTCGAATCGCCGATGCACTGCGGCGCCGGCGCGCACGCCGCGGCGCTCTTCAGCCCGTAGGCGGCCGGGTCCTGCATGATCCGCTGCCCGACCAGCGTCAGGTCGAGATAATGGACGGTGACCCCGTTCGCGGCATAGCCGGCGAGGACGCCCTGCATCGAATTGTTGAACGTGGTCGAGAAGAGGTTGCGAACGGCCTGGGCATTGGGATTGTTCGCGATTTCGGGCAGGATCGCCGTGTTTCCCGCGAGAAAGCTGATGTTCCGCGCGCCGGCGCCGACCAGCGCGTCGATTCCGGCGGTCGCAAAGGCCGCCGAGCTGGCTGCGGCGGCCGGGGCACCGGCGAGCGTTCCGCCGGTGCTCTGGTAGAAACGAGCGTCGTTGCCGCCGATTGAGAGCGTGACGAGGTCGTCTGCGTCGAGCTTTCCGGACACGGTCGGGAAGACGCTTCCGCCGCCGCCCAGGAATGCATTCCACTCGGTGACGAAACCGGGCAAGCCCGGGCCGTTGACGTTCGTGTTGTTGGTGTTGGCGCCTCCGAGGGCGAAATTATCGACCGGAACGCCGAGGATTTGCGACAGCGTGTCCACGTAATTGGTGCCGCCCGAGAATCGGCCGGTCGGGTAAAGGAGCCGGAGCTGGTCCTTGGTCGCCTGCGGAACGAAGGGGCTGGCAAGCAGGATTTCGATGATGTTGCCGTCGTCCGTGTAGCTGTCACCGAAGGCGACGATGCGGTCGACCCGCTGCGCGGCGGCCGGTGTGGCGGTAACGGCGAGGGCCGCGACCGATGCGCCAAGCAGCGAACGGGCGACGAAGCGACGGAAAGACATGGATTAACCCCTCCCAGGCGGCGAACAACAGTGGCCGCATGGCGACTATGCGCTGCTGGTTCGTTGACACAAGTCACTCAAAAGCCACAGCTTCCAGGAAACAGCAGTGGCGCGCGGCGGGCATCCGATGCTGTCGAGAAGCGGAACGACGCGTTCAGAGGGGGGCAACGCGAACATTTTTATGATTGTCGCGTTGAGCCATGGAATCGGACCTCTAGAGAGCGCCGCGCAAGCGGCAGTGGGTGTCAATGAAACTTAGAATTCTGATGGGCGCAGTCGCGCTCGCCATCGCAACACCGGGCTTCACGGCGGCCCCGCCGCGGGGCGACGAGCCGGTAGCCGTGCCGCGCACGATCAAGCAGGGAATCGACTTCGTTTATGTCGATCCGCAGCTAAGCAACATCGCCAAGCGGCGGCAGCGGCCGACCAACTGGTTGCTGCGGACGATCGGGCTGGACTGGGGACAGGAGCGCCAGGCGCCCAACCCGGTCTTTATCGACCTCGCCCGGGGACTGCAGCAATATCAGGCGACCTGGGGCCGCCTGCCGCAGGTCAAGATCCCGGCAGGTGCCTCGCTCAAGCCGGGCTCCAGCGGCAAGCGTGTCGAGCTTCTGCGAACACGCCTCGGCCTGCCGGCCGGCGGGGGCTTCGACGCGCGGCTGACCGAAGCCGTTCGCGCCTATCAGCAGGTGCACGCGCTTGGGCCCGCCGACGGAGTGGCCGGCAAGGCCACCATCGCGTCGCTCAATCGCGGCGCAGGCTATTATGCCCGCAAGATCGCGATCAACATGGAGCGAGCCTACCGGCTTCCGCAGCGCGGCCGCTTCAACCGCTACGTCGTCGTCGATTCAGGCGCGGCGGAGGTCTATCTATTCGACCGCGACCGCGTGGCCGACGGCATGCGGGCCATCGTCGGGTCGCCGAAAACCAAGACCCCGATGATGGCGGTCATCCTGCGCGACGCGCTCGCGAACCCCTATTGGAACGTACCGCCCGAGCTCATCCGTTCGCTGACCGCCAAGCGAATCCAGCAGGACGGTCTCTCCTATCTCAAGAACTTCCATTACGAAGTGCTGTCCGACTGGAGCGGCAACGGTCACCCGATCAACCCGAAGGTCGTGGACTGGAAGGCCATCGCATCGGGCAAGAAGCAGCCGACGATCCTGGTCCGGCAGCTTCCGGGACCGTGGAATTCGATGGGCGAGATGAAGTTCGAGATGCCCAACGACTATGGCATCTATCTTCACGACACGCCCCACAAGGAGCTGTTCGCGCAGCGCGACCGGTGGGTCAGCAACGGTTGCGTCCGACTTGAAGATTACAAGAGGTTCGCCTCCTGGGTCTTCGGCGGCGTTCCGCAGCCGAGCACGCCGCTCGAGCAGAGATTCGAGGTTCCTCAGCCGACGCCGGTCTTCATGACCTATCTGACCGCAACAGCGAAAGGGAACGGCGTGGTTTTCCGTCCCGATCCCTACGGCTTCGACGACCTCGCGATGCCGCAGATGTTCGGGCGGCAGTACGCCTCGCTCGGCTAGGGCCTGACGCCCGAAACCAGGCGCCAGGCGCCGGCGCGTCCGGCGCAGCGACGTCCTCCTCGGGAACCTTTCCCCTCTCGCTCCATCCAATCGGGTGGAGCGACTGGGGAAGCCGGGCCGCTCGCTCAATCGAGGAGGATCGGATGCTCTACAAATTACCGGCCATCGTGGCGGCTGGAGCGCTCGCGATCGCCGGGGCCGCAACGGCTGCCAGCGGTCCCAGCGACGCGCAAATCGCGCACATCGCCTACACTGCGGGCAACATCGATGTCGCCGCCGCGAAGCAAGCGCTTGCGAAATCGCACAACAAGGCGGTGCGTGAGTTCGCCCGCGAGATGGTGCGGGACCACAAGGCGGTCAACGACAAGGCGCTGGCACTCGTCAAGGACCTCAAGGTCACGCCGGAGAACAATCCGACCAGCGAGGCGCTAAGCAAGGGCGCCGCTGCCGAGATGAAGAAGCTGGCCAAGCTCAGGGGCAGGGCATTCGACCGCGCCTATGCAGCCAACGAGGCCGCTTTCCACAAGACCGTGAACGGCGCGCTGAAGTCGACGCTCATACCGTCCGCCGACAATGCCCGGCTCAAATCCCTTCTCGAGACGGGGCTAACGCTGTTTTCCGAACATCAGAAGCACGCCGAGCATCTTTCGGCGGCGCTCAAGTAAGATGATGCGGCGGCTTCGCCCCCTGTTCGCCGCCGCGGCGTGGGCCCTGCTGTCGAACTCAGCCCCGGCAGCAGCGGCTCCACGCACCTACACGGTCGTCGTCGACAAGATGAAATTCGGGGCAGTGCCGGCGCACGTGCGGGCCGGAGACGTGATCGTCTGGAACAATCGCGACATGTTCCGCCACAGTGCCACGGCCAAAGGCGCGTTCGATGTCGACCTGCCCGCCGGCAAGGCGGTGAGGATGCGGGTCACCAAGACCGGCAGCTTCGCCGTCTTCTGCAAATATCATCCGGGAATGCGGACCGTGCTAAAGGCGGCGAAATGACCGCGCAGGCCCAGACCAATTTCGACGCGCTGGACGATGTCTCGCTGGCAAGGCTGTGCAGGAGCCGCGATCGCGAGGCCATGCGGCACCTGATCACGACAAATAACCAGCGGCTGTTCCGCGCGGCCTGGAGCATTCTCAAAGACCGCTTCGAGGCGGAAGAGGCCGTGCAGGCAGGCTATGTCAACGCATTTGCCGCCATCGACAGGTTCGAAGGCCGTTCGTCGCTCAGCACGTGGCTCACGCGGATCGTGGTCAACGAAGCGCTCGGCCGGCTGCGCGCGCAGCGCCGGCGGCGCGAGTTACTGGAAAGCGAGGGCGTCGCCGTGATCGACACCTATCGGGAGCGGCTTGCCCAGGCTTCCGCCGAACCGCCGCCCGACGCGGCGGTCGCCCGCGAGCAGCTTCGCCTGTTGATCGAGCGGGCCGTCGCAGACCTTCCCGACGGCTTCCGGTCGGTCTTCGTGCTGCGTGAGATCGAGGGCCTCAGCATCGAGGACACGGCCGTTGCACTCGATATTCCTGCAGCAACCGTCAAGACCCGTTTCCATCGGGCCCGCGCCAAGCTCCAGGAGTCCCTGGCGCCGGAGGTGAAGGGCGCGCTGACCGGCAGCTTCCCGTTCGCTGGGGCCGATTGCGCCGCGCTGACGGACCGGGTGATGGCGCTGGTTAGCTAACCGCGATCGGCAAAAAGAACTTTCCTACTGCAAACCAATTTGGTTCATAGCACCCGACTCGGGACGGGGAAGGTGCATGAACATCAACGAGCTTATCGATGCGCTGATCGAGCGCGAGGGCGGCTACGTCAATCATCCTAAGGACCGCGGCGGCCCCACCAATTACGGGATAACCGAGGCCGTGGCGCGAGCGCACGGCTATTCAGGCGCAATGCGCAGCCTGCCGCGCGACGAGGCGGCAGCGATCTACCGGCGGCTGTATTGGCTGCGGCCCCGGTTCGACCAGGTGGCGAAACGGTCCGAGGCGATCGCCGGCGAGCTGTTCGATACCGGCGTGAACATGGGGCCGGCGGTCGCCGCTACGTTCCTCCAGCGGGCGCTGTCGGCCCTCAACCGTGAGCGGAAGGACTATCCTGACCTTGTCCCCGATGGCCGGATCGGCGCCGCGACGCTGGCCGCACTGGACGTCTTCCTGAAGCTTCGCGGCAAGGCCGCCGGAGAGGCAGTGCTGCAGCGCGCGCTCGATGTGCTGCAGGGCGAGCGCTACATCCGCCTTGCCGAACGCCGCCCGGCCAACGAAGCGTTCGTCTACGGCTGGCTGGCGAACCGTGTGGGTTCAATAGAGCCGGTCAATTGAACCGCTCCTACATGCCAGCTCCGAGCACCTTCGCCGAGGGCCAGCGGCTGATCTACGGGTGGCTCGCGGCCGCGGCAGGCATGTTCTGCGGATCGATGGCAATCGCAATGATCGCTCTCCTCGTCTGGGGCGGCTGGAGCGCGGCCGAAGAGCATACGATCGTCGTCACGCTCGGGTGTGCGCTCGGCGGCTTCATCGCGACGATGAGCGCGGTGATCGTCGGGCTGCTCGTCGGCGGGCCCGTCGGCCGCTTCAAGGGCAGCGCCGGGCGCGATGGAGTCAGCGTCGAAGCGCAGGGACACGCCCAGTGATCGCGCTTCCCAACTGGCTGTCGATCAAGCTGGCGGCGGCGATCGCGGGCGCATTGCTGCTCGCGCTCCTCATCCATGACCGCAATCACTGGAAGGCGAAGACGCAGCATTATGCAGCCGCGGTTGCAGCGGAGCGCGCCGCGCACACGGCCACGATCGCCAATCACCGCGCAGCGGCCGAGCAGGCCCGGCGAAAGGATGTCGAAAACCTCGCTCGGGTGAAAGCCGAGCAGGCGCAAATCAACGAAAGGACCGCCAATGATTTCGAAGACCGCATTGCCGCTGCTCGCGCTCGCGCTGGCGAGCTGCGCCAGCAAACCGCAACCGCTGGCGCCGATCCCGGCAGTGGCCGAGCAGCGGCAGTGCCCGGCGTTCCCGCTGCCGCCCAAAGCACTGCTCAAGCCGCCGGCGAAGGTCGATTTTCTGAACGCGACAGACTGACGGCGACCGAGCAGGCGATCCAGCTCGACGAGTTGATCAAGTGGGTGCGAGCGCAGGCAGGCGTTACGGTCGCTGGGGACTAGCCGTCGCTTGCAAGCTGCGAAGCGCTTACCCAAATCGCCCGCGAAGGAGCGGGTTTTTGGAACAGTATCACGGCACCACGATCCTCGGCGTGAAGAAGGGCGGCAAGACCGTCATCGCCGGCGACGGGCAGGTCAGCCTCGGAAACACGGTCATCAAGCCGAACGCGCGCAAGGTTCGAAGGCTCGGGGAAGACGGCGGAGTGATCGGCGGGTTCGCCGGCGCGACCGCAGACGCCTTCACCCTGTTCGAGCGCCTGGAAGGCAAGCTCGAGCAATATCACGGGCAGCTGCTTCGCGCCGCGGTCGAGCTCGCCAAGGACTGGCGGACGGACAAATATCTGCGCAACCTCGAGGCGATGATGATCGTCGCCGACAAGGAGGCGATGCTGATCCTCACCGGAAACGGCGACGTGCTCGAACCTGAAGGCGGGATCGCGGCGATCGGCTCGGGAGGCAATTACGCGCTCGCGGCCGCTCGTGCGCTGGCCGAATATGAGCCCGACCCGGAAGTGCTCGCTCGCCGCGCCATGGGAATCGCCGCCGAAGTGTGCGTCTTCACCAACGACCAGCTGACGATCGAGACGGTTGAAGCCTGAGGGAGCCGGCGGCTAAGCCGTATCGGTGATGTTCGAGCTGGACCGCCGCGCGTTCCTCGCGGTCTCCTCCGCCGCCATCCTGTCGGGCTGCGCTACGACGGGCGGCCGGCGCCTATCCGGCGGCTGCAGTCCGCTTGCTCCGGTCGATGTCGACGAGCGGCGCATCATCACGGCGTACGGGTGCCTCCGTCCCTATAGGGAGAGCGGCTTCGTCGTCCGCCGCGACCAGCTCGGCGACAAGACGCTCGTCCACAATTACGGGCACGGCGGTGCCGGCATCACTTTAAGCTGGGGAACCTCGACTCTTGCGGCGGGGCTGGGGCTTCACGGCCACGCCGGGCCCGTCGCAGTGCTCGGTTCCGGCGTGATGGGGCTGACGACCGCGAGGCTGGTGCAGGAAGCCGGCTTTCCGGTGACGATCTATACCGCGGACGTGCCCCCGCACACGACCTCGAACCTTGCGGGAGGGCAGTGGGGCCCGACCGGCCATTATCGCGAGCGGGCGGTCACGCCGGAATGGCGGAGCCAGTACAAGGCCGCGCTCGCGGTAAGCTGGCGGCGGTTTCAGCAGCTCGACGGCGCGCGTTACGGAATCCGCTGGCTTCGAACCTATACGGAAGCGGATCGCGTCGGTCCCCCCGGACTCGAGCCTTATTATCCCGATTCGCGACTGCTCGCCCCGAGCGAGCATCCGTTCCCCGTGGCCGAGATCGCCGTTTATCGCACCATGTACGTCGAAGTCGGCCGCTATCTAGCCGAGCTTGAGGCCGACGTGCTTCGCGCAGGAGCGGGAATCCGGATCCGCCGCTTCGCGACTCCGGCGGACCTGTCGCAGCTGCCCGAAAGGCTGGTCTTCAACTGCACGGGGCTCGGCTCGCGCGAGCTGTTCGGGGACACGGAGCTGGGCCCGGTTCGCGGCCAGATCGTCAAGCTGCAGCCCCAGAGCGAAGTCGATTATGCCTACACGCTGCCACAGGGCTACATGTTCCCGCGCGGCGACGGCATCATCCTTGGCGGCACGTTCGAGCATGGCGAATGGTCGACCGCTCCGGACCCCGCGACGATCCGGAACATCCTTGCTTCACACCGCGAGCTGTTCTCGTCGCTTCGCTGCGCTGCTTGAAGCGTCGCCCTCGCGCTCCAATCTAGCATTGAAATGAATTACCAATCCTCCATTCCCAGCAGCGGCGGGGCTTCCGAATTGCTCAAGGACAAGCTGACGCCCAAGGCCATCGTCGCGGCGCTCGACGAGCATATCGTCGGTCAGGACGACGCGAAGAAAGCCGTCGCCGTCGCGCTCCGCAATCGCTGGCGCCGCCAGCAGCTTTCCCCCGAGCTTCGCGACGAGGTCACCCCGAAGAACATCCTGATGATCGGACCCACCGGCTGCGGCAAGACCGAGATCAGCCGCCGCCTCGCGAGGCTTGCCGACGCGCCGTTCGTCAAGGTCGAAGCGACCAAGTTCACCGAGGTCGGCTACGTCGGCCGCGACGTCGAGCAGATCGCGCGCGACCTGGTCGAGGAAGCGGTGCGCCTCGAGCGCGAGCGTCGGCGGGAGAAGGTCCGCCAGGCAGCCGAAGAAGCCGCGATGGAGCGGCTTCTCGATGCGCTGACCGGCAAGGGGTCGAGCACTGCGACCCGGGAAAGTTTCCGGCAGCGCTTCGTCGAAGGCGGGCTGGACAAGGCGGAGGTCGAAATCGAGGTGCAGGAAGCGCCGCAGATGCCGTTCGACATCCCCGGGATGGGCGGCCAGGTCGGCGTGCTCAACCTCACCGAGATGATGGGCAAGGCGCTGGGCAACGGGCCGACGAAGCGCCGCAAGCTCAAGGTTCCTGACGCCTTTGCGCGGTTGAGCGAAGAGGAGGCCGACAAGCGGGTCGACCCCGACGACATCAACCGGGTGGCGCTTGCGGACGCCGAAGCGAACGGCATCGTGTTCCTCGATGAGATCGACAAGATCGCGGTGAGCGACGTGCACGGCGGCTCGATCAGCCGTGAGGGCGTCCAGCGCGACCTGCTGCCGCTCATCGAAGGAACCACGGTCGCGACCAAGTACGGTCCGCTCAAGACGGACCATATCCTGTTCATCGCGTCGGGAGCGTTTCACCTCGCCAAGCCCGCGGACCTGCTGCCGGAGCTGCAGGGTCGGCTGCCAATCCGGGTCGAGCTCAAGGCGCTGAGCGAGGACGACTTCGTTCGGATATTGTCCCAGACGCGCGCCAGCCTGACCGACCAGTATCGCGCGCTCCTTGGCACCGAGGGCGTCACCATCGAGTTCGCGGACGATGGAATCGCGGCACTCGCGCGGATCGCGGCGGAAGTGAACGATGCCGTCGAGAACATCGGCGCGCGCCGCCTCCAGACGGTGATGGAGAAACTGCTGGAGGACGTCAGCTTTTCGGCCGAGGACCGGACTGGCGAGACGCTTACGGTCGATTCGTCCTTTGTCGAGAAGCAGCTGGCGGGGATCGCCAAGAACGCCGACCTCAGCCGTTACGTGCTCTAGCGAGTCCGCACGAAGGCGGTGACGTCCCGGGCGAAACGCTCCGGCTCCTCGACGTACATGAAGTGGCCGCGGTTCGGATATTCGACGATCCGAGCCCGGCGCAGCCTTGCCGCGAAGGCCCGCAGCGGTTCGATCACCGCCTGGTAATCCTTCGCGCCGCCGATGATGAGAACGGGCATGGTCAGCCGCTCCGGCCGGGTGAAGCGGTACTCGAGCAGTCCCTGCTTGAACAAAGCTTCGGAGACTTCCCCGGTGTTCTTCATTCCGTCGGCAGCGTCCGTCTCGTCGACGATCTTCATTGTGGCAGGATCCGGGAACATCGCATTGTCGACGAACGCGCGGCCGGCGGCGAAAATGTGGCACTTGCGCTTCGATCCCTTCGGCAAGGCGGCAACCGCCTTCGCGTAAGTGGTCGGATCGACTTTCTGTAGTCGGGCGCACTGCGTGTCGATTGCTGCCGGAACATCGACGACCGCTCCGGAAAGGACCAGATGCGCGACGTGCTGCGGGTATCTCGCGGCATATTCGACCGCGAGCACGGTGCCGAAGCTATGGCCGACGAGGTCGATCCGCTGGACGCCCCAGAGCCGGCGAAGCTTCTCGAGGTCGTCGACCATCAGGTCGATCGAATATTCCTTCTTCCAGTGCTTCTCCGAACGGCCGCTGCCGCGTTGGTCGAGATAGACGACGCGGTTTGCGCGCTCGAGAAAGGGGCCCGGGAAACGCGCGAATGTCTGGCTGCCCTGGCCTGGCCCGCCGTGGAGAAAGACCAGCGGGACGCCCTGCCGGGTGCCTGCTACGCGATACCAAAGCCGTACGCCGTTCACGACCTCGTTGTGAACGCCGGGCGCGAGCGGCGCGGACGGATGCGCAAGCGCCGGCGCGGCGAGCAGGGCCGCAAGCACGAGGCAGATTTTCTTCAGGATTTTCATACGCAAACCGGCCCCCGTCGTCCCCCGGAGCTTGTTGCACCAGCTGCGCGCCGGAGCAAGCATGCTCAGGCGCCGTCCGTGCGGCGGTAACGCCAGGTGAGGCCGCCGACGAACGGCGGCCACAGGCTGGTCTTCACACCGGCGATGCGCAGCTTGTCCGCAACCCAGCTGTTGCAGGTCCGAAGCGCGTTGAAGCGGCCGGTGGCGCGGTAGAAAGAATCGCAGCATCCGTAGCCGAGATGGTGGATCCGGACGGGCCGGCCGTTCGGACCAAGCTCGAAATCCGACCGGATCGCCGCCCACAGCCGGCGGTATTCCTCCGGCCGGAGGCGGATTTCGCGCACGGCGTAGGAGGGATCGTCCACCCACTCGACGTGCATCACTCGCCGGCTTCCGGTCAGCGCCGCCCATACCGTTCGCGGCCGGATGTCCCACCAGGTCGGGGTATCGAGATAGACGCGCTCCTCGCCCGACCCGAATGCCACCCAGTTCGCGTGCGGCGATGCGGCGGCGGAATGGCTCTTTGGCACAAGCGGCGACCAATCGAGCCCAGCCGCCCGCGCCGGAAGGATGAGGTCGGCGTGGATCCCGTTGTCGGCGAGATAGATGGGGATTCCGTCCGCGGGCTCCTGCCAGCCGCGGTTCACCGGGGCCAGAGACCCGACGAGCGCTGCCAGCAAGTATACGGCCGGGATCATCAACAGCGCCGTCAGGATCCGCCCGGCGAGCGTTGCGCGCGCCCGCCGCCGTTTCCGGTACCGCCTGCGCTTCGGCTTGCGTTCGCCCATGCCCCTGCCTAGATGCGCGTCGCCGTTGAAAAACAGCGGCAGTCGGGGCGTAGCGCAGCCTGGTAGCGCATCACACTGGGGGTGTGGAGGTCGCTGGTTCGAATCCAGTCGCCCCGACCATCCTCGCCAAGGGAAGTCTTCTTTCGCGACATGTCCACCGCATCACTCATGACACTGACGGCCGCATCCGCCGCCCAGCCCGGCGGCATGTCGGCGATGCTTGTCGGCATCCTGCCGTGGCTCCTGATCTTCGTCATTTTCTACATGCTCCTGATCCGGCCGCAGCAGAAGCGTGCCAAAGAGCATCAGGCGGAGCTCTCGGCAATCAAGAAGGGCGATGAAGTGATCACCGGCGGCGGCCTTCGCGGTCGCGTCAGCAAGGTTTCCGAGGGCGAGGTCGAGGTCGAGATTGCCCAAGGCGTCAAGGTCCGTGCGGTGAAATCGACGCTGGCGCAGGTGGTCAAGCCGGCCTCCAAGCCCGCGAACGACTAGGTTCGTCGAACATGCTCGATTTCCCTCGCTGGAAGGTGCTTTCGATCTGGGGGATCATCGCGCTGGGCGTGCTGTTCGCGATCCCGAGCCTGATCCCGCGTCAATATATCGACCAATATCCATCATGGCTTCCGAGCGCCCGGATCAGCCTCGGTCTGGACCTCGCGGGCGGCAGCCAGCTGCTGCTCGAAGCCGACGCCAAGGACGCGCAGAAGCAGCGCCTGCAGTCGATGGAAGACACGATCACGACCGAGATGCGGCGCGACGAGCCGATCCAGATATCCGATATTTCGACCAGCGGGGGCAGGGTTTCGTTCGCGGTCAGCAACCCGACTCAAGTCGACGCGGCGGTGGAACGCATGCGGACCGTGACCAGGCCGGTCGGGCTCACCGGCTCGCGCGACTGGGACGTCGGAGTCGTCGATCTCAACCGCGTGGTCCTGACGCCGACGGAAAGCGGCTCGAAGCAAGCGCTCAAGGACGCGATGACCGTCGCCCGCGACGTGGTACGGCGCCGCATCGACCCCCAGGGCACGAAGGAAGTCACGGTCATCAACCAGGGCGAGCGGCGGATCCTCGTCCAGGTTCCCGGCGTCGAGGACCCCGAGGCGCTGAAGAAGCTCATCGGCCAGACCGCGCGGCTCGAGTTCAAGCTGGTCGACACCGCCGCCGACCCGCAGCAGGTGCAGCAGGGACGCGCGCCCGCCGGAAGCCAGGTGCTGCCGATGGCCGACGGCACTGGCGCGATCGCCGTCAAGCGCCGCGTCATCGTTTCGGGCGATCAGCTCATCAAGGCGCAGCAAGGTTTCGACCAGGATGGCCGGCCGACCGTCGACATCACCTTCAACGCCAACGGCGCGCGCCGCTTCGGGCGGGTAACGCAAGAGAACGTGAACAAGCCGTTCGCGATCATCCTCGACG
The DNA here is from genome assembly GCA_023436615.1 of Pseudomonadota bacterium. Lineage (GTDB taxonomy): Bacteria > Pseudomonadota > Alphaproteobacteria > Sphingomonadales > Sphingomonadaceae > Sphingomicrobium. The sequence goes on from JAEZIO010000046.1 coordinate 24,490, forward strand.
ACAAGGTCCTGTCCGCGCCGAACATCAACGAGCCGATCCTGGGCGGAAAGGCGCAAATCAGCGGCAGCTTCACCGTCCAGACCGCGAACGACCTCGCCATCTCCCTCGCGTCGGGCAAGCTGCCCGTGAAGCTCAATGTCATCGAGGAGCGGACCGTCGGCCCGGACCTCGGCAAGGATTCGATCCAGAAAGGCGTGCTTGCGAGCATCGTCGCGACGGCGGCCGTGATCCTGTTCATGCTGATCACCTACGGCCGGTTCGGAATCTATGCGACTGCCGCGCTGATCGTGAACGCCATCATGATCCTGGCCGGAATGGCGCTCTTCGGAGCGGCCTTGACGCTGCCAGGAATCGCCGGTTTCGTCCTGACGATCGGCGCTGCCGTCGACGCGAACGTTCTCATCAACGAGCGCATTCGCGAGGAGCAGCGGCGCGGCCGCAAGGTCCGGGACGCCATCGAAACGGGGTACAAGGAAGCGTCCACCGCGATCTTCGACGCGAATATCACCAACGTCATCGCCGCCGCGCTGATGTGGTATTTCGGGTCCGGTCCGGTCCGCGGTTTCGCGGTCGTGCTGATGATCGGAATCATCACCTCGGTCTACACCGCGGTCAATTTCACTCGGATGCTGGTCGCGCTCTGGGTACGCAAGTCGCGCCCTCGCGAGCTGCACATTTGAGGTCCCGCTTATGCGTCTGCTGAAGCTCGTTCCCGACAACACCAACATCGATTTCATGCGGTGGCGCAACATCGCCCTGACGCTCTCGATCATCGTCACGATTGCCGCGATCGCGACCGTCGCGGTGCGGGGATTGAACTTCGGCGTCGATTTCGTCGGCGGGCAGATGATTCGCACTACCTTTGCACAGCCGGTGAACGTCGAGCAGCTGCGGTCCCAGGTCGACAGCCTCCAGCTTGGAGATTCGAGCATCCAGGAATCGGGCGGGCCGAGGACTTTCCAGATCCGCCTGCCCAGGCCCGAAGGGGGTGAAGCCGCCGCGAACCGTGCCGCAAGCCAGGTGCGCGCGATGCTCGAGCAGAACTATCCCGGAGCGCGGATCGACGCCGTCGAGACGGTGTCGGGCAAGGTCAGCGAGGAGCTGGCGACGGACGGCGCGCTCGCGATCGGCCTGGCGATGCTCGGTATCGCGATCTACATCTGGATGCGGTTCGAATGGCAGTTCGGCGTAGGTGCGCTCGTGACCCTCTCGCACGACGTGGCGATGACGCTCGGATTCTTCTCGATCACACAGCTTCAGGTCGACCTCAACGTCGTCGCGGCGATCCTCACCATCGTCGGCTATTCGCTGAACGACACCGTCGTCATCTACGACCGAATACGCGAGAACCTGCGTAAATTCCGCAAGATGGCGATCATCCCGCTGCTCAACCTGTCGCTCAACGAGACGCTGTCGCGGACGATGGTCACCTCGATCTCCATCCTGCTCGCGCTCGGCATGCTGCTGATTTTCGGGCCGGAGGTCATCTTCGGGCTAACCATCGCCATCTTCATCGGCATCTTCGTCGGCACCTATTCGTCGATCTACATCTCGGCGACGACGCTGGTTTGGCTCGGGATCACCCCGGACAGCTTCGTCAAAGGCGAGGCCGCGGAGACGCCGGGCGCCCAGCGCGCCTGACCGTTCAGCGGAGGTTCGTCGTTGCGACCGCACCCACGCTTGCCTGCCCCTGAGTCGACGCTAATGAGGATTGCATGTCGAACTTGACCCGAATTGCGGCCGTTGCGCTGGTCGCGGCCCTGGCGATCCCGGCCGGAGGTTGCGCGCGCAACCGCGGCGCCACGGACACCGGTTATGTCGCCCGCGACGTCAACACCCTTTATGCGCTCGCCAAGAAGCGGCTCGACCAGGGCGATTACGAGCTTGCCGCGAAGCTCTTCGACGAGGTCGAGCGCCAGCACCCGTATTCGGTCTGGGCCCGCCGCGCGCAGCTGATGAGCGCCTTCAGCTATTATGTCGCCAAGAAATACCCCGAAACGATCAGCTCCGCGCAGCGCTTCCTGACCATCCACCCGGGCAACAAGGACGCCCCCTACGCCCACTATCTGGTGGCCATGAGCTACTACCAGCAGGTCACCGACGTCACTCGCGACCAGCGGACGACCCAGCAGGCGCTGGACGCCTTCGGCGAGCTCGTCCGTCGCTACCCCGAAAGCCGCTACGCTTCGGACGCGCGGCTCAAGATGGACCTGCTCAGCGACCATCTCGCCGGCAAGGAAATGGAGATCGGCCGCTTCTACGAACGCTCCGGCCGCTGGCTCGCCGCGAACTTGCGTTTCCGCAAGGTGGTCGAGGATTATCAGACCACGAGCCACACGCCCGAGGCCCTCGAGCGGCTCGTCGAAACCTATCTGGCGCTCGGCATTCCTGAAGAGGCGCACAAGTCCGCCGCCGTGCTCGGCGCCAATTATCCGAGCAGCAAGTGGTACAAGCGCGCGTACGAGCTGATGCGGCGCCACCCGGCTCCGCAGCAGCCGCTTCCGCAGCCGCAGGGATGATGTAGGCGGGCCGCCGATGTTGAGGCAGCTCGCGATCCGCAACGTCGTCCTCATCGACAGCCTCGAAATCGAGTTCGATTCCGGCCTCGGGGTGCTGACCGGCGAGACTGGCGCGGGAAAATCGATCCTTCTCGACGCGCTGGGACTGGCGCTCGGCGCCCGCGCGGACACAGCGCTCGTCCGGCAGGGGGAGGAGAATGCGTCGGTCAGCGCCGAAATCGAGCTTCCGCGCGGCCATCCCGCGCAATCGGTTCTCGATGAGCAAGGCATTGCCACATCCGACGCCGAGCCTCTTTTGCTGCGAAGGTCGCTCAAGAGCGACGGCGGCAGCCGAGCCTTCATAGGAAGCACTGCCGTTCCCGCCGGCACGTTGCGCGAGTTGGCGGGAGTGGCGATCGAGATCCACGGGCAGCACGACGACCGCGGCCTGCTCAACCCGCGCGGCCATCGGGCGCTTCTGGACGCGTTCGGCCGCCTGAACAGCCAGCCGGTTGAAGCGGCCTGGTCGAAGGTGACGGAGATCGAGCACGAGCTTGCGGCGGCGCGGGCGGCAGCGGCCGAAGCCGAGCGCGATCGCGATTATCTGGCCCACGCCGTGGCTGAGCTGGAGGCGTTGTCTCCCCAACCTGCGGAAGAGAGCGCGCTTGCCGAGGAAAGGTCGGCGATCCAGGCCGGAGCGAAGGCGGGGGAAGCGCTGCAGGGGCTCGACGATCTTCTCGGCGGGTCGGAGGGAGCACTGGCTCGGCTCCGGCAGGCTGCGCGCCAGATCGAACGCGGCGCCGTCGATCATCCGGCTCTTGCCGAGGCCTTGGCGGCGCTCGACCGGGCACTGATCGAAGCGCACGACGCCGAGGACAAGATCGCGCGGGCCGCCGAGGCCCTTGCCTATGACCCGGAGCGGCTGGAGGCCGTGGAAGCCCGGCTGTTCGACATTCGCGGGCTCGCCCGAAAGCACCGCGTGGAGCCCGACGCGCTCGCTGAATTGTGCGATCGGATGCGCACGCAGCTCGCCGCGATCGAGGCAGGGAGCGAGCGGATCGAAACTCTGGACGCCGCGCTCGCGACGGCGAGGCTCGATTATGCAAGGGTTGCCGATGAGCTCAGCAGCAAACGGCACGCGGCGGCCACAGAGCTCGACGCGGCAGTGGCGTCCGAGCTCGCTCCGCTCAAGCTCGATTCCGCGCAGTTCCGGACCGCGATCGGAGAAGCGGAGCCCGGCCCGTCGGGAACCGACCGAGTCGAGTTCGAGGTTTCGACCAATCCCGGCGCGCCGTTCGGGCCGCTCGTCAGGATCGCGTCAGGCGGCGAGCTGTCCCGCTTCATCCTCGCGCTGAAGGTCGCGCTGGCCGAAGCGGGCACCGCGGCAACGATGATCTTCGACGAGATCGACCGCGGCGTGGGCGGGGCGGTTGCAAGCGCGATCGGCGAACGGCTGGCGCGGCTGGCCAAAGGCAGCCAGGTGCTGGTCGTCACCCATTCGCCGCAGGTGGCGGCGCGCGCATCGCATCACTACCGAATCGAGAAATCGCACGACGGAGAATCGACGCGGACGGTCGTACGGAAGCTGAGCGCCGACGAAAGGCGCGAGGAGATCGCGCGAATGCTGTCAGGAACATCGATAACCGAGGAGGCGAGGGCGCAGGCATCGCGGCTCCTCGACGCGGCGTGACCGCATATGTCGCGCTTCTCCGAGGCGTGAACCTCGTCGGCAAGAGCAGTCTGAAGATGGCGGACCTCAAGGCGATCGCCGGCGACCTCGGGCTGAAGGATGCTCGAACCTACATCGCCAGCGGGAACCTCCTGTTCGCCAGCGACAAGCCCGAGGAGAGGCTCCGGCTGATGCTCGAAAAGGATCTCCAGAAACACATGGGCAAAGAGGTGCGCGTGATGCTTCGTACCGCCGAGGAGATCGGGCACGTCGTGAAGGCCAATCCCTTCACCGATCAGGCCGCGCGGACCGTGCAGGCCTTCTTCATGAACCACGCCCCGCCGAAGGACTTGATCGAAACGGCGCGCAACGTCGATGACGAACGCATCGCGGCCGGCTCCCGCGAAGTCTATGTCGCCTACGGGGAAAAGGGTATCGGTCGCTCGCGGCTGCGGATTCCGGCCGCCGAGGCGGGGACCGCCCGGAACATGAATACGGTGGCGAAACTCGCCCAGCTTGCAAGGGAGATGCAATGAGCAAGGAAACGGCCGTCCCGCTAGAGTTCGAGGGCGAGCAGCTGGAGGGCGTGTTCGTCGGCCGGCGCGACCGCGCGGCCCGCCCGACGGTGGTGCTGATACCCACGGTGATGGGCGTGTCCGACCTCGAAATCGGCTTCGGCCGGCAGCTCGTGGAGCTCGGCTATAATGCGTTCGTCGCGGACATCTTCGGCAAGGCATTCAGGGGAAGTCCGCGCGATGTGATGTTCGGCGAGATGAACCGGCTCGGCAGCGACCGCGCTGCTCTTCGCCGCCGGCTGCTCGCGATCCTCGACCAGGTGCGCGGCCTGGAGGAAGTTTCGGCCGGCCAGATCGTGGTCGCAGGCTATTGCTTCGGCGGCAAATGCGCGCTCGACGTCGCGCGGAGCGGGACCGACATCGCCGCGGCGGTGGCTTTCCACGGCCTGTTCGATCCACCGGGGCTCCCGCCTGAAAAGATCAAGGCGAAGGTGGTCGCCTTCCACGGCTGGGACGACCCGATGGCGCCGCCGGAGCATGTCGTCGCGCTGGGCAAGGAGCTGACGGACGCGGGCGCGGACTGGCAGATCCATGCCTATGGCCATGTGGCGCACGGATTCACCAACCCCAAGGCGAGCGAGCTCCAGATCGACGGGGTTCGCTACAACGCCCTCGCCGCCGAACGGTCGTGGACGAGCTTTATCAGCCTGCTCGAGGAACTTTTCGGCGGGCATGACCACTGAGCTGAGCGAGGCCGAAGCCGCCAACCGCCTGATGCGGCTGGCCAAAGCAATCGCGCGGCACGACAAGCTCTATCACGACAAGGACGCGCCGGAGATTTCCGACGCCGAATATGACGCGCTCGTCCGGGAGAACCGCGAGCTCGAAGCGCGCTTCCCCCATCTCGCACGAGCCGATTCGCCGTCGAGAAGGCTGGGTGCGACCCCGACAAGCGCGCTTGCGAAGGTGGCACACGCGCGGCCGATGCTCAGCATCGAGAATGCCTTCTCGAGCGACGAGGTCGAGGAGTTCGTGGCCCGCGTGAAGCGCTTCCTCAACCTCCCCGAGAGCGTCGCAGTGCCCATGACCGCCGAGCCCAAGATCGACGGTCTGTCCTGCTCGCTCCGCTACGAGAAGGGCGAACTGGTGCTGGCTGCGACGCGCGGCGACGGGTCAGTCGGCGAAGACGTCACCGCGAACGTGCGGACGATCGCGGACGTGCCGCAGACGATCGCCCGATCGCCGGACGTGCTCGAGGTGCGCGGCGAGGTCTATATGTCGAAAGCCGACTTCGAAGCGCTCAACGCGCGGCAGGAAGCGAGCGGCGGCAAGATCTTCGCCAATCCGCGCAACGCGGCGGCGGGGTCGCTTCGGCAGAAGGACGCCGCGATCACGGAGGCGCGGCCCCTGCGCTTCCTCGCCCACGGCTGGGGCGAGTTGTCCGCTTCGCTAGCCGAAACGCAGTTCGAGGCGATGAAGGCGATCGAAGCGCTCGGTTTGCCGGTGTCGGAGCTGCTCGTCCACTGCAGCTCGCCGGCCGAGATGCTCGCGCATTACCGGGCTATCGAGAAGGCGCGGGCGGACCTGCCGTTCGACATCGATGGGGTCGTCTACAAGGTCGACCGGCTCGACTGGCAGGAACGGCTTGGCCAGGTCGCGCGTGCACCGCGCTGGGCGCTGGCGCACAAATTCCCGGCGGAGAAAGCGCAGACCACGCTCGAAGCCATCGACATCCAGGTCGGCCGCACGGGCAAGCTGACTCCAGTGGGCCGCCTGAAGCCTGTCGGCGTCGGGGGCGTGATCGTGGCGAACGTCACGCTCCACAATCGCGACGAGATCGCGCGGCTTGGCGTTCGGCCGGGGGACAGGGTGCTGATCCAGCGCGCCGGCGACGTCATCCCGCAGGTGATCGAGAACCTCACGCGCGACGAGCCGCGGGCGCCCTACGCCTTCCCGGACCATTGCCCGGAGTGCGGGAGCGAAGCGGTTGCGGAAGAGGGTGAAGTCGACGTCCGCTGCACCGGCGGACTGGTCTGCCCAGCGCAGCGCTTCGAGCGGCTTCGCCATTTCGTCAGCCGCGGAGCGCTCGACATCGAGGGGCTGGGCGAAAAGAGCATCGCGGAGTTCATCGGCCTGGGATGGCTCACGTCGCCCGCGGACATATTCCGCCTGCACCGGCATCGCGGAGAGCTGCTCGGCCGCGAAGGGTGGAAGGAGAAATCGGTCGACAATTTGCTCGCTGCGATCGACGCGAAGCGGGAGCCCGATCCCGCGCGCTTTCTGTTCGGACTGGGAATCCGCCATGTCGGGATCGTGACTGCAAGGGACCTGCTCAAATGTTTCGGCACGGTCGAGGAACTGCGGCGCATCGCCCTGTCCGAGGGCGGAGAAAGCGAACTGTCTTCGGTGCAAGGCGTGGGTCCCGTCGTCGCCGAGGCGCTCGTCGACTTCTTCCACGAGGAGCACAACCGCGAAGCGCTCGAGGACCTGCTGTCCGAGGTATCGCCGAAGCCGTTCGTCAGCGACTCGAAACAGACCGAGTGGACCGGAAAGACGATCGTCTTCACCGGGAGCCTGGAGACGATGAGCCGCGACGAGGCGAAAGCGCAGGCGGAACGGCTCGGCGCGCGCCCGGCCGGCTCCGTCAGCGCGAAGACTGACCTCGTCGTGGCGGGTCCCGGCGCCGGATCCAAATTGAAGAAAGCCGAGGAGCTTGGAATCCGCGTCATCGGAGAGCAGGAATGGGGCACGATCGTCGCGGAGGCCGGCGCCTAGGGGAGGAAAGTCATGAAGCGTTTTGTTTTCGCCGCTGCGCTCGCGGCCGCGGTTCCGGCCTATGCGCTCGCGCAGACCGTTCCGACTGCGCCCGTCGCCGAGCAGAAGCCGTACACGGTCAAGGGCCCCAAGGACCGCAACGATCCCTATTACTGGCTGCGCGACGACACCCGCAAAGACCCGGCGATGCTCGCTTACCTCAAGGCGGAAAACGCCTATGCGGACGCCGTCCTCGCTCACACCAAGCCACTTCAGGAGAAGCTGTTCAACGAGATCGTCTCGCGCATCAAGCAGGACGATTCCTCCGTCCCGGTGCGCCAGCGCGGCTATTATTATTATACCCGCTTCGAAACCGGTGCGGACTACCCGATACTGGCGCGCAAGCGGGGCTCGCTCGCCGCGAAGGAGCAGGTGATGCTCGACCAGCCGGCGATGGCCAAGGGGCACAGCTTCTTTTCCGTCGGCGAATGGACGGTGAGCCAGGACAACAAACTCGTCGCTTATGCGGAGGACACGGTCGGGCGGCGGCAATATTCGCTCAAGGTGAAGAACCTGGCTACCGGGAAGATGCTTGCGGACGTGGTTCCGAACGTGGAGCCGAACCTGGTCTGGGCCGACGACAACAAGACCATCTATTATATCGAGAAGGACCCGGTCACGCTGCTCAGCAAGCGCGTGAAGGCGCATGTGCTCGGCACTCCGGCGTCATCCGACAAGCTCGTCTACGAGGAGAAAGACGAGAGCTTCTACATGGGCGTCGGCCGGACCAGCGATGACAAATATGTCTGCATCGGCCTGCAGAGCACCGTCAGCAATGAGTTCCGGTGCACGAGCGCGGCAAGCCCTGGCAAGTGGGCCGTCGTCGCTCCGCGCGAGCGCGAATTCCGCTATGAGCCCGATTACATCGGCAACCGCTGGATCATCCGGACAAACTGGGAGGCGCCCAATTACAAGCTGATGACGCTCGCCGACGGAGACGCCTCCAGGGGGCGCAGCGGCTGGCGCGACTTCGTCGCACACGATCCGAAAATCTTCATCGAAAATTTCAGGCCGTTCGCCAGCTTCGTCGCCATCGAGCAGCGCTCCGAAGGCAACAAGAAGATCCGGCTGCTTCAGAACGACGGCAAGAGCAGCCTCGTCGCATCGGATGAACCGGCGTATGCGATGAGCCTGGGCGACAATCGCGAAATCGGCACGACCAGGCTTCGCTACGTCTACGATTCGCTGACGACTCCGCGGATCTATTATGAGGTCGATTCCAGGAGCGGCGCGCGCACAGTCCTGAAGCGAACGCCCGCGCCCAATTACGACGCCTCCAACTACGTGACCGAGCGCGTGTGGGCGACCGCTCGCGACGGCACGAAGGTGCCCGTGTCGCTGGTCTACAAGAAGGGCTTCACCCGGAACGGGACCGCGCCGATGCTGCAGTACGGCTACGGCAGCTACGGCCTTTCGATGGATCCAAGCTGGTCGCCGACGACCATTCCGCTGCTGGACCGCGGGCTGGTCTATGCGATCGCGCACATCCGCGGCGGCCAGGAACTGGGCCGAGCGTGGTATGACGCCGGCCATCTGCTCAACAAGAAGAACAGCTTCACCGATTTCATCGACGTCACCCGCGACCTCGTCGCCAAGGGCTATGCCGCAAAGGACCGGGTCGCGGCTTTGGGCGGAAGCGCGGGCGGCCTGCTGATGGGGGCTGTCGCCAACATGGCGCCGCAGGAGTACCGGGTCATCATCACCCAGGTGCCGTTCGTCGACGTGGTGACGACGATGCTCGACGCGTCGATCCCGCTCACCACCAACGAATATGACGAGTGGGGCAATCCGGCCGAGCCGAAATATTACGACTACATGCTGTCCTATTCACCGTACGACCAGATCAGCCGCCAGGCCTATCCCGCCATGTTCGTCGGCACCGGCCTGTGGGACAGCCAGGTCCAATATTACGAGCCGGCCAAATATGTCGCGAAGCTGAGGGCAATGAAGAGCGATTCCAATCCGCTGCTGTTCCGGGTGAACATGGACGCAGGGCACGGGGGCAAATCCGGCAGATTCGAGCAGTATCGCTCGCGCGCCGAATATTACGCCTTCATGCTCGATCAGCTCGGAGTCCAGTAGCCGCTCGGCGCCGAACGAGACGACCCCAAAGCGCGATAGCGACAAAGACGATGAAGGCCGCACCGACATCGGCGATCCAGTCGAAAGGATCGCTGTCGCGATTGAGTGCTGGTATGGCTTGCGCGATTTCGATGAGCGCACCGAAACCGGCGAGACCCAGAAGAAGCTCGCGCTTGCGAACGTCGGGGTAGGCCAAGCGCCCCAGAATCGCGAGGACCAGGAAGGCGACGATGTGCTGGACCTTGTCCGACGGCGCTCCGGGCAGGCTCGGCGGATGGGGAATGACCGCGAACACGAATGCGACCGCGCCGGCGGCCCAGAACAGGAGCCTGGGCAAGGTTCGTGTGACGGTCATCAGGACCGCAAGACTAGGACGGGCCATTCGCCGCGGCCGGCACTGGCGAGCGTGAGGCCGAGCTGTCGATAGACGCTCGCCACCGCATCCGCCTGGGCATCGAGGATCCCGGCGAGGACGATCGTCCCTCCGCTGGCGAGCGATTTGGCGAAGTCCGGCGCCAGTTCGATCAAGGGGCCCGCAAGGATGTTCGCGATGATGAGATCGAACGGCGCCCGAGCCGCCAGAATCTCGGAATCCATTCCGTCCGCCCGCGCCAGCAGCAGCTCGCCGGAGCCGTGGCCGAGCGCGACCTGGTTGATCGCGGCATTGTCACGAGCGACGTCGACGGCAACCGGGTCGACGTCGGTCGCGATGCACCTCGCCTCCGGCCATAGCGCCAGGGCGGCGAAGGCCAGGAGCCCGGTTCCGGTTCCGATGTCGGCGACATTGGAAAAAGACGCGCCGCCGCTCTCCAGTTCATCGAGCGCCTCCAGGCACCCGGCGGTCGTCGCGTGCTGGCCGGTGCCGAAGGCCAGCCCGGCGTCGATCTCGAACGCGATCGTCTCCGGAGGGTGCGACCGGTACATCGGCGTATGAACGAAAAATCGGCGGGCGCGGATCGGCTGCAATCCGGACTGGCTCATGGTCACCCAGTCGGCTTCGCCGAGCTGCTCCACGTGGAGGCCTGGGCAGCCAAGCTCCGCGACCCGATCGAGCTCCGATGCGCCCGGCTCCCGATCGAAATACAGGTGGAGGACCCAATCGTCAGGTCGCGACGGGTCGGGCTCCTCCGCGACGATCACCGCCTGCGGACCGTCGGGAAAAAGCGCCTCCGGATCAGGCGCGCGTTCCGCCTGCAAGCGCGTGCATTGGACGGTGACGCGCCAGCTCACCTGCCGGACGTTTCCTTGGCCAGGCGCTGATCGAGCTTGATCTCTATCGAATGCGCATAGTCGCGGCAGGCGTTGACGTTTTCGAGCGTCTGCCGGCCGGCCAGGCGCTCGACCATGTTGCTCGCCGACGGGTGCGGGGTAAGCAGGATGTCGCACTCGACCGCGGCGAGCTTTGCAAGTCCCGCGCGATAGGCCGCGACATAGGCGGGGTGGTCGCTGAATCGGTAATCGTCGCGGCTGATCGGCGACAGGCTGTCGGCATAGACGATGCGGCGGCACACGCCGCCATCGCAGCTTCCCCAGTGCCAGCTGAGCGCTCCGGGCGTGTGTCCCGGAGTGCGGATCGGCGTAAGGTACAGATTGCCGAGCAGCACCGTCTCGCCTTCCCCGATGATGCGATCGACCCGCGCCGACGGAAAGGGCTTGTGCATGCCCGCCTGCGGGTCGCCTGCACCCGCCGCTCCCGTCGCGAATACCTTCGCGGCCGCCGGCGATGCGACTAGCTGCGCGCCGGTCAGCTGCTGAAGACGGCCGATGCCGCCGACATGGTCGAAATGCTCATGACTGTGGAGGAGGATCTTCACGTCCCGGAGTCGAAAGCCGAGCCGCCGGATGTTGTCGGCGATGAGGTCGCCGCCGCGTTCGGTTCCGCCGTCGATCAGGATGTGGCCGGCGTTGCCGGTAATCAGGATGGCGCTGATGCCGCAGGTCCCGACGAGATAGGTATTGGCGTGAATGCGCACCGGCGGGGCCGGCTTGTCCCAGTCCTCCGAATCCTTGCACGCCGCCGCGAACTCCGGGCCCGCGACCTCGATAGGCGCAACCGGCCGCTCGATTTGCCGGGGCGGCTTTTGCAGCGGAATGACGATCAGCTGGAGAGCTGCCGACAGCAGCGTCGCGCTAGCGAACATAGCTGGCGCCGTTGACATCGATATTGCTGCCGGTGGCCGAGGCGGGAGCTTCGGTCGCAAGCCAGCGGATGGTCTCGGCGACCTCGTCGGTGGTGGCGACTCGGCCGAGCGGAATGTCGGCGACGATCTTCGCGCCGCCGCGGCCGGCGAGATATTCCTCGGTCATTTCCGAGACCGTGAAGCCCGGCGAAACGGCGAACGCCAGTATGCCTTCGGCGGCATAGGCTCGCGCCATCGTCTTCGTCATGGCCAGGATCGCGCCCTTGGAGGCCGCGTAGTGCCAGTGCTGAGGGCTGTCGCCGCGCCAGCCGGCGCGGCTGGCGACGTTCACGATCCGTCCGCCGCCGCCGCGTTCGCGGAAATGAAGCACGGCCAGGCGGGCGAGATCCGCGGACGCCATGAGGTTGATGCGTAAGGTGCGGTCCCAGGCACCGCTCCAGTCCGCGTCCGCCGCGTCTTCGGCGATCGCTTCGTAGATGCCGGCATTGTTCACCAGCACATCGATGCGGCCGCCAAGGCGTTCGAGCGCTGCTTCCCAGATCGCGCGAGGCGCTCGCGTGTCGGTGAGATCGCCGCCGATCAAACCGCCGCCTCCGCGGCTGGAATGGCCGACGACGTCGTGACCCCGGGACTTCAGAAGGTCGAAGGTCGCAAGGCCGATGCCGCGGCTCGCGCCGGTGACGAGGATGTTCATGAGCGCGGACTTAGCCGCGCTCTCTCAGCCGGAAAAGCTCAGGCGGCCATGCCGGCGACGAATTCCTTCGTCGTCGACTTGAAGTCGGCGATCTGGTCGGAGAAGTGGCCGAAGCCCTTTTCGACCTCGTCGATCTCCTTGGCGACATTTTCCGTGTCGCTGCGGATCGCGGCGATCGTCGAGCTCATCGAGTCGGCGGCGAGCGCAGTCTCATCGACGGCGGCGGTGATCATGGTCACCGTCTGCGCCTGGAGCTCCATCGCCTGGCGGATTCGGTCGGCCGAGGTCTGGACTTCCTCGACGGTCGACTGGATGGATCCATTGGCTTCGACCGTCTGCTTGGTCGCCTGCTGGATCGCGGTGATCTTCGCCGTGATGTCATCCGTGGCGCGCGCGGTCTGAGAGGCGAGGCTCTTCACTTCCTGGGCGACGACCGCGAAGCCGCGGCCGGCGTCCCCGGCGCGGGCGGCCTCGATGGTGGCGTTGAGCGCCAGCAAGTTGGTCTGCCCGGCGATGTCGCGGATGAGGCTGAGGATGGATTCGATGGCTTCGACGTGGCTCGACAGCGCGTGGCTGACCTTCACGGCCTGCTCGGCCTGCCCTCCGGCGCGGGTCGCGACGTCCGCCGCGACTTCGACTTCCGACCGGGCGTCCTCGATCGCCCGGATGAGGCCCGCGGCGGTTTGCGCGGCTTCGCGCATGGCAACAGCGGATTGTTCGGCCGCGGCGGCGACTTCGCTGGTCTTGCCGAGCATCCCACGCGCCGAAGCGGCTGTGGAACGGGTGCGGTCGGTGAGGTTCCGCGACTGTTCGGTGCTTCCCCGAACCAGGTCCGCGACCTGCCGCTCGAACTGCTCGCTCTGCTTGCCCCTGGCGTTGCCGGCGTCGATCGCCTCGAGGAGCGCGACCTGTGCGAGGATGATGTCGGTCTCGAACTGGCCGATGCGGAGTACCGCAGCGATGCACTTCTGGAGGTTCTGCGGGTCGTCACCAAATCGGTCGACGAGGCGCGCGATGATGCGGTCCGAGGCTGCCGCGCGCTGTGCGATGTATCCCGGGACAGACATCTTCTGCGCGAAAATCTCGCGGCCGTATTCGGCAACATTCTGGATCCAGGCGGAGTCGACCTTGCCCTCGTAATTCCTGGCGAAGCGCTCGGCGCGCTCCGCCCCGAACTGGGCGACGATTTCCTCGGCGATGATGTCCGTCGCGACTTCACGAAGCAGCTGGATGTCCTGCTCGAGCACATTGTTGGGATTGTAGGCGGCGAGGCGTGTGCTCACCTGCTCGTCGGTCAGCCGCTGCAGATGTGCAGTGTCGCTCTTCATCACTCGTCGCTCCGTAGTCATCAGTGCGCGAAGGGCGTGAGGCGCCCTGTCGGGCCCGCTCTTGCCCCAGCAATGGTTAAGAGGCGGTTAGGGCGCCCCGAATCTTGCGTGGGTGGTGGTCGCGTCTTAAGCGGGCAGCGGCCGCTCCGGCCGAAGCATCCGAAAGGGAAGCGCGCGCATATGGCAGCCGTCCGCGAGAGACCTCTATCGCCCCATCTGGGTATCTGGCGATGGGGGCCGCACATGGTCGTCTCGATCCTCCATCGCATCACCGGCGCCGGCCTGACACTGATCGGCCTTGCGGTCCTGGTGTGGTGGCTGATGGCTGTCGCCGGTGGGGCGGAGGCTTACGCGAACTTCGCAAGGCACGCGTCTGCCTGGTACGGGCTGGTCGTCCTGATCGGCCTCACCTGGGCCTTCTTCCAACACCTTTTCTCCGGCATCCGGCACCTCGTGATGGACACGGGCATGGGATTCGAACTCCGGGCCAACAAGGCGGGCGCGGTGGCAACCATCGTAGCCTCCATCGTCGCAACCGCGATCCTGTGGGCCTATTGGCTGGGAGTGCTGCAATGAGCCTCGGCGACAGCGCAACGCCACTGGGCAAGGTCCGCGGCCTGGGGTCGGCGCGCGCAGGCGGCGTAGACTGGCTTGCCGAACGGGTCTCAAGTGTTGCCCTGATCCTGCTCGGCGCGTGGCTTCTAGCCTCGCTGCTGTTTCTTCCGGCGCTCGATCAGCGGACGGTCGCCGAATGGCTGCGAAGCGCGGGCGGAGCGGTGCCGATGGCGCTCTTCGTCATCGCCAGCTTCTGGCACGGCGTCGATGGCCTGAAGGTCGTCGTCGACGATTATGTCGAAGGCGAAGTGAACCGGTGGGCGCTGAACACGCTATTCCTCTTCCTGGCTGTAGCCGGGGCGTCGCTGGCGCTGTTCGCGCTCGGCAAGATCGCGTTCGGAGCAGCCGCGTGAGCGCCTACAAGATCATCGATCATACCTACGACGTCGTCGTCGTGGGAGCCGGCGGCTCGGGACTTCGGGCAACGATGGGCGCCGCCCAGAACGGGCTGAAGACCGCCTGCATCACCAAGGTCTTCCCGACGCGAAGCCACACCGTCGCAGCGCAGGGCGGGATCGCCGCGGCGCTCGGCAACATGGGTCCCGACCACTGGACCTGGCACATGTACGACACGGTCAAGGGATCCGACTGGCTCGGCGACCAGGACGCCATCGAATATCTGACGCGCGAAGCGCCCGCGGCCGTCATCGAGCTCGAGCATATGGGGATGCCGTTCAGCCGCACTCCGGAGGGCCGGATCTATCAGCGCGCGTTCGGCGGAATGACCCAGAACATGGGCGAGGGACCCGCGGCGCAGCGCACCGCGGCCGCCGCGGACCGCACCGGCCACGCGATGCTTCACACGCTCTATCAGCAGAGCCTGAAGTACGACGCCGACTTCTTCATCGAATATTTCGCGATCGACCTCATCATGCAGGACGGCGCGTGCCGCGGCGTCGTCGCGCTGTCGATGGACGACGGCTCGATCCACCGCTTCCGCGCGCAGGCCGTGGTGCTGGCGACGGGCGGCTACGGCCGCACCTATTTCTCGGCGACGGGCGCGCACACCCAGACCGGCGACGGCAATGCGATGGCGCTTCGCGCCGGAATCCCGCTCCAGGACATGGAGTTCGTCCAGTTCCACCCGACCGGCGTCTATGGTGTCGGCGTTCTCATCACCGAAGGCGCGCGCGGCGAAGGCGGCTACCTGACGAACAGCGAAGGCGAGCGCTTCATGGAGCGCTACGCGCCGAGCGCCAAGGACCTCGCCAGCCGCGACGTCGTATCCCGTTCCATGATCATGGAGATCCGCGAGGGCCGCGGCGTCGGCGAGAACAAGGACCATATCCACCTTCACCTCGACCATATCGATCCGAAGATCCTGGCCGAGCGGCTACCCGGAATCACCGAGACGGCGATGACCTTTGCGGGTGTCGATCTTACCCGCCAGCCAATCCCGGTCGTGCCCACCGTCCACTATAATATGGGCGGCATTCCAACGAACTATCACGGCGAGGTTGTGACGATCCGCGACGGCAATCCGGACGCGATCGTGCCCGGCCTTTTCGCCGTCGGCGAAGCGGCGTGCGTTTCGGTCCACGGCGCCAACCGGCTGGGGTCCAACAGCCTGATCGACCTGGTCGTGTTCGGCCGCGCGGCGGGCATGCGGCTTGCCGAAGTCGCGAAGCCCGGAATCCTTCAGGAGCCGCTTGCCAAGGACTCGGCAGACCTCGCGCTCGCCCGGCTCGACCACTTCCGCCATGCCGAGGGCGGCAGTCCGACAGCCGAGATCCGGCTCGAAATGCAGCGGACGATGCAGGCCGACGCAGCGGTTTTCCGCACGGAGCGAACGCTCGCCGAAGGCATGACGAAGATCGATGCCGTCTATCGGCGGATGACCGACATCGCAGTCACCGACCGAAGCCTGATCTGGAACACCGACCTCGTCGAGACTCTGGAGCTCGACAATTTGATCGCGCAGGCGGTGGTGACGATGCATTGCGCCGCGAACCGCAAGGAGAGCCGGGGCGCGCATATGCACGAGGACTATCCCAAGCGCGATGACAAGAACTGGATGAAGCACACCGTTGCCTGGTTCGACGGCTGGGGCGGCAACGGCGGGGCAGTCCGCATCGATTATCGCCCCGTCCACGAGTTCACGCTCACGGACGACGTCGAATATATCAAGCCCAAGGCGCGGGTTTACTAAGCCGTTCGCTTTTTCACAGATTGCTCAGGCGGCGCTCATGGCGCTCACCGCCTCTATCGCGCATGAGTGGCTCTCGTCGAGGTGAGGAGATGCAGCGGTGCCACTGACGGACGGACTCCGAAGCCCCGGCTTCCGGCTGGTGCTGGCGATACTCGTCGGCCTCGTCCTGACGATCCCGCTCTTTTCGGTGTGGCTGCTCGTCTACGACCGCCAGAGCCAATCGGAAGAGGCGAGCGCCTCGATCACGGCGGGCTGGGGCGGACCGCAGGCCATGACCGGTCCCGTGCTCGTCATTCCCTACCGCGCGACCGCTACCGAAACCGTCGTCCAGAGCGGGCAGAGCGTCACCCGAAGCAACGAGGTCATGCGCGAGCTCACACTTGCGCCCGAAGCGGTGGAGATCACGACCGACGTGTCGCCCGAGGTCCGCAAGCGATCGATTTACGAAGCCGTCGTTTATGACGCCAAGGTTGGCGGCCGGGCGCGCTTCGCATTCCCGCCCGACCTCGCCCGGACCGGTGTCGATCCGTCGAAAATGGATTTGACGCGCGCCGAGCTTCGCTTCGGGCTCAGCGACCCGCGCGGGCTCGGAGCCAATCCGCGCGTAACGGCCGCGGGACGCGGGCTTCGGCTGCAGCCGGGCGGGGGAAGCAGCGGCGGCCGCGGATTCTTCGCTTGGATCGATGCGGCTCCGCTGCAATCCGCGCCGCTGCAGGTCGAATTCGCCTACGACTTCCGCGGGAATTCGTCGATCACGCTTGCCCCCGACGCTGGCGACAGCCGCTGGACCGTCCGCTCGCGCTGGCCGCATCCTAGCTTCGGCGGGGAGTTCCTGCCGACGCAGCGAAGCGTCGGCGCCCGCGGGTTCACAGCGTCCTATCGGATCGGCAATCTCGCGCTCGGCCGCTCGCTGGTGAGCACCGCCGACCGCGGAGCACCGGCGCCGGTCACGCGCATTGCTCCGCCCTCACGGGCTCCCGTGGTGCCGCCGAGCGATGTGACGGGCGATGCCGGCTCGGTCCAGACCGCGGCGATCAGCCTGATCCAGCCGGTCGATCCCTACGCGCAGGTCAACCGAGCGACGAAATACGGCTTCCTGTTCATCGGCTTCACCTTCCTCGCGCTGCTGATGTTCGACGTCATCGGCGGCGTTCGCGTGTCTGCGGTCGAATATCTGCTGATGGGCGCCGCGCTCGTCCTTTTTTTCGTGCTCCTGCTCGCGTTTGCGGAGGTGATCGGGTTCACCGCCGCCTACATTGTCGCTTCGGCCGCGATCGCCGGGCTCAATACGGCCTATTCCGCGGCGGTGCTCGGGAGCTGGCGGCGCGCCGGCTTCATCGGCGGATTGCTCGTCGGCCTTTACGCGGTGCTCTATATCCTGCTGAGCCTGGAAGCCTATTCGCTGCTGATCGGCTCGCTCCTAATCTTCGCTGCGCTCGCGGGGGTGATGTACGCGACGCGGCGCATCGACTGGGGCGCAGCGCGGACCTAGGCGGGATGCGCCACTTGGGCTTGGTCCGCCGCTCGGCTAGAGCGCGGTTCAATGAACGATACGATTCCGCCAAAGCGCATTTTCCCAAGCTCCAAGATCGACGCGCAGGCCGCGCGGCACGTGCCTTCGAGCCCGCAGACGGAAAGCGACGCCTACAAGCTCGCCTTCCAGGACATGGACTTCCTACTTCGCGAGGACCTGCGTCCCGTCCGCTTCCAGCTCGAGCTGCTCAAGCCCGAGCTGTTCCTCAAGCAGGCGAACATCGCCTCGACCTTCGTGTTCTATGGATCGGCGCGCATTCCCGAACCGTCGAAGGCGGACGCGCTCGTCGCCGCCGCGACGAACGACCAGCAGCGACAGATCGCCGAGCGCCTGAAGGCCAAGTCGCATTATTATGAGATCGCGCGCAAGCTCGCGCACCTCGCCAGCACCTGCGATTGCGACGAAGACGGAATGCGCCACTTCGTCGTTTGCTCGGGCGGCGGGCCCTCCATCATGGAAGGGGCGAATCGCGGAGCCGCGGAAGCCGGAAAGGAGAGCATCGGGCTCAACATCGTGCTTCCGCACGAGCAGTTGCCCAACAGCTACGTCACGCCCGAGCTGAGCTTCCAGTTCCACTATTTCGCGCTGCGCAAGATGCACTTCCTGCTGCGCGCCCGGGCCGTTGCAGTCTTCCCGGGCGGATTCGGGACTTTCGACGAGTTCTTCGAGCTTCTGACACTCATCCAGACCGGCAAGGTCCGGCCGCTGCCGATCCTCTTATTCGGCCGCGATTTCTGGACTCGAATCGTGGATTTCGAAGGGCTTGCGGAAGAAGGCGTGATCGCGCCCCACGACCTCGATCTGATCCATTGGAGCGAGGACGCCGACGAAGCGTGGGATTACGTCACCCATTTCTACGAAAGAAATCCGCAGCCGGCGCGGGTTCAGACCTCGCCGCCGGAATAAACGCGCTTATTGCTGCGGCGCGGCCTCTCCGCCGCCCTTCTTGTCGGCGGCAGCATTGTTCAGCACGGGCTCCTTCTGGGCGCGGTCGCCTTCCGCAGCCGCCGCTGCCTTGCCGGCATCGCCGGCGGCAGGCTCGCTTCCCGCCGGTGCCGCACCTTCGGCAGGCGCCGCGGGGACCGGAAGCGGGCTGTCGCTGTGCTGGTTCAGGAACAGCATCACCGCCGCGCGGTCTTCGGGGTTGCCGAGGCCGGCGAACGTCATCTTCGTCCCCGGAGCAAAGGCCTTCGGGCTCTTGAGCCACTCGCTCATCGCCTGCCAGGTCCAGGTGCCGCCCTTGCTTGCCAGGGCTTCGGAGAATGCGAAGCCGCGGCCCTTGCCGATCGCCTCGCCCATCACGCCCCACAGGTTCGGTCCGAGCTGGTTGGCACCGCCCTTGTCCGCGTTGTGACAGGCCGCGCACTTCTTGAAGACCTGCTCGCCCTTCGCCGCATCGGCGCTGGCAAGGTAGAATTCGATCGGCTTTTCGGCTTCGGCGC
This sequence comes from Pseudomonadota bacterium, assembly GCA_023436615.1. Classification (GTDB taxonomy): domain Bacteria; phylum Pseudomonadota; class Alphaproteobacteria; order Sphingomonadales; family Sphingomonadaceae; genus Sphingomicrobium. The sequence goes on from JAEZIO010000046.1 coordinate 43,971, forward strand.
CTGCTTCGCCCTCGAGCTGCACGCCCTCTATCGGGTAGCCCATCTTCTCCGGCCGCTCCGAATGGAACACCTCCCCGGCGACGATCGACCCTCCGAGAGCGACGATTCCGGCGAACAGCGTCCAGCCGGCGATGGTATTGAAACGGTCGTCCATTGAATCCCCTGCGGCGGCTGCCGTAAGCGTGGTTTGCGGGCGCTTTAAGGCGGCGCCCCGCCTTGTTCAAGCGGCCTTCCGGGAGCGCTGGGAAAGGACCGCTTCGATGGCGCGGCGATAAAGGGTCGGAAGGCCGGCATCGGCAATCCCGGCGATCGGCTGCCACCATCCGCCGGAGGGCTGCTCCTCCGTTTCGACGATGCTGAGATCGAGCGCGAAGTGCGTGAAGACGTGGCGGACTTGCGCCAACACCTGGCCCTCGATCTCCCGAGCGTTGGCGGTCCAGTCGCTTCCCGGCAGGGCAGGCATGCCGCCGAGGAGACCGCGCGGCGGGCGCCGCACCAGGAGGATAGCGCCGTCGCGCTCGATCCAGTGGGCGAGGCCGTAGCGTACGGGCTTTTGCGGCTTTGCTGTCGGTTCGGGGAATCGCTCGGGCGTTCCCGCGGCAAAGGCGGCGCAATCGCCGTTCAAGGGGCAGATCACGCACAAGGGCCGACGGGGCCGGCAGATCGCGGCTCCGAGATCCATCATGGCCTGCGCGAAGTCGCCGGCCCCTTCTTCGGGCGCGATGGCGTCCACCGCGCTTCGCAGCTCGGCCTTCCCCGGCCGCCCCAGTGCGAAGAGGCGCGCGGCGACCCGCTCGACATTGGCGTCGATAGCCAGGGCGCGCCTGCCGAAGGCGATCGCGGCGATTGCCGCCGCCGTATAATCGCCGATCCCAGGCAATGCGCGAAGCTCTGCCTCGGTGTCCGGAAAGGCGCCACGAGCAGCGACGGCGCGGGCGCAGGCGATGAGGTTGCGGGCACGCGCATAATAGCCGAGCCCCGCCCATTCGCCGAGAACGTCATCGTCGCTTGCCGCGGCGAGCGCTTCAACGGTCGGCCAGCGACGCACGAACCGCTCGAAGCGGGGTATGACGGCTGCGACCGTGGTCTGCTGGAGCATGATTTCGCTGAGCCACACGCGATACGGATCCGGAGGCCTCGCGCCGGGCATCGACCGCCAGGGCAGGGCCCGGCAGTTATCCACATAATGTTGAAGCAGCCGCTCGCTGACGTTGGCGCGCATGCATGGCCTATGGCATGCTCGGCCCCAATGGCGAAGACACAGGTCGGAAATAGGGGCAAGTCCGACGCTCCACGGCAGGGGCGTCCGCGGGCGGCCGGCGAGCTGATCGGCGACGTGGGCGGGGTCGCTTTTCGTCGCTTCGGCTTCATCCAGGCATCGGTGGTCAGCCGCTGGGCCGAAATCGTCGGCGAGCGCTACGCCAAAGTGTCTTCACCGGAATCGATCCGGTTCCCGGCGGGAAAGAAGGTCGGCGGAATATTGAACATCGTCGTCCAGGGCGCGCACGCGCCGCTGATGCAGCATCTGGCGCCGGTCATCGTCGAGCGGGTCAACCGCTTCTTCGGCTATTCGGCGGTCGCCAAGCTTGCGTTCAGGCAGGGCGCGCCAGTCGCTCGCAAGGAGGCGCGGAAGGCGCCGGAGCTTCGGCCGGTGCCGAGGGAACTTGGTCAGGGCCTGCGTGAAATTGCCGATCCGGAGCTGCGTGCCTGCCTCGAGGCCCTTGCGGCGCGCATCGAGGCAAGCGATGGACCGCCGGATATCGGACCGGTGAAAGAGGATGCGATTCCAGTCACTGGCACAACCAGCGGAGTGAATGACTAAATGAAGCCCACCTACATTCTCCTGGCGGCCGCCGCGGCCTTGGCGAGCAGCGGCTGCAACGCGGAAAAAGGCGGAAACGCCGGGACGGCTGCCGGCAATTCCGCCGAGGTCGAGGCCGTCAAGCCGCCGGCGAACGGCGACTGGTCGACGGTCGTCACGGCAACCAACGCGGGCGGGTTCCGGATGGGCAATCCCAACGCGAGCGTGAAGCTGGTCGAGTTCGGATCGATGACGTGCCCGCACTGCCGCTCGTTCGACGAAACCGGCGTGCAGCCGCTCATCGACACTTATGTGAAGAGTGGCAAGGTCAGCTTCGAATTCCGCAACTTCGTCCGCGATCCCTTCGACATTGCCGCTTCATTGATCGCTCGCTGCAACGGCGCGGGCAGCTTCTTTCCGCTTACGAGGGCGCTGTACAAGGATCAGCAGAGCTGGATCGACAAGGTGCAGTCGGCGCCTGCAGGCCAGCTCGACGCCGTCCAGAACATGGGCCCTGACAAACAGTTCGTCGAAGTCGCAAAGCTTGCCGGACTGCAGCAATGGGCTGCGATGCGCGGCGTCCCGAGCAGCAAGAGCAGCCAGTGCCTGACGGACCAGAATTCGGTGAACCGGCTGGTCGAGATGAATAGCGCCGCGACGACCGAATTCCCGGACTTCCAGGGCACACCGAGCTTCGTGATCAACGGCAAGCTGGTCGATCTCGGTCCGGTGACCGAGGCGCAGGTCTGGCCGGCGCTCGAAGGCAAGATCAAGGAAGCGCTCGGCGGCTAAACGTCGCCGGGGTGGGGAGACGCGTTGAGGATCAGGCGACTCAAGCTCAGCGGGTTCAAGAGTTTCGTCGAACCGACCGAGCTCCGGATCGAGCCCGGGCTTACGGGAGTCGTCGGCCCTAACGGCTGCGGCAAGTCCAACCTCCTCGAGGCGATCCGCTGGGTGATGGGCGAAGGCAGCCCCAAGTCGCTTCGCGGCGACGGCATGGAAGACGTGATCTTCGCAGGAACCGCGACGCGACCCGCGCGCGACTTCGCGGAAGTGTCCATCCTTGTCGATCGCGACAGCGACGAGGGAGACGGCGGCGAAGGAGAAGTGACCCGCCGGATCGAGCGTGGGGCGGGCTCCGCCTACAGGATCGACGGCCGCGACGTTCGAGCCAAGGACGTCGCCCTGCTGTTCGCCGACGCCGCGACCGGCGCGCACTCGCCGGCGCTCGTCAGCCAGGGCAAGGTCGGCGCGATCATCGCCTCCAAGCCTACCGAGCGGCGCCTGCTGCTCGAGGAAGCGGCGGGCATCTCGGGGCTTCACGCGCGGCGCAAGGATGCCGAGCAGAAGCTCCGCGCAGCCGAGGCGAATCTCGCCCGGCTGTCCGAACTTCTCGGCGAGCAGGAGCAGCGCGCGGCCACGTTGCGCCGACAGGCGCGAGCGGCCGAGCGTTACCGGCAGCTCACGGACAAGATCCGTGCCGTCGAAGCCAGGCTCGTCCACGCCCGGTGGGTCGAGGCGGACGCGGCCGCGGAAGAGGCGCGGAAGGACGCGCTCGAAGCGGAGCGTGACGTCGAGCGCCTGCGGACGGCAATCGACGAGGCGCGCGCCGAGCAGCAAAAGGCCGATGCCCTTCTCGCCGAGCGGCGAAAGGCGACCGCCGACGCTCGCGCCCGCGGCAGCGAGATCGCGCACCGGCTCGCCGCGGCGCGGGCCAGGCGCGATACGGTGGTTCGGCGGCTCGCGGAGCTTGAGCGTCTGCATGCCGCCACCGAGGCGGATATCGCGCGCGAGGAGGCGCTGAAACAAGACGCCGCGTGTGCGATTGACCAGCTCGAGGAGGAGCGCGGCGCCATCGACCGCCGGCTTGCCGACGGCGAAGGCGAGGCAGCGCGGCTCGCCGGCGATCTCGGCGATCTCGAAGCGAAGTCGCGCGAAGCCGAAGCGGCGCTTGCCGATCTGCTCGCGCGGCAAGCGGCAATGCGGGCCGAGCGGAGGGTGGCCGAAGCCGCGCTCGAATCGTCGCAGGCGCACGCCTCGCGCGTGCAGGGCGAACGCGAGAAGCTTGAGCAGCAGCTCCACGCCCTCGGCGGCATCCCCGAGGCCGAGCGCGCCCGAGATGCCGCAATGGGCTCGGGCGAAGAAGCGGAACGGCGAAGGGGGCAAGCGGAAGCCAGGCTCGCCACTGCTGAAGAGGAACGCTCGGCGGCCGCAGACGCCCGGGACTTCGCCGAAACCGAGCTTGCCAAGGCGCGGGCGGCACTGTCTGCCGCACGCGCGGAGCACGAGGCGTTGGCGCGAACGCTTCAGCAGGGCGGCTCGACCCTGGTTGCGAAGCTCAAGGCCGAGCCGGGATACGAGCAGGCGCTCGCGGCAGCGCTCGGCGACGATTCGGATGCCGACCTCGGCATGGCAGGAGCGCGGCGGTGGCAGGGGAGCGAACCACGGCCTGACGACCCGCCGCTTGCCCACGGCCTCGAGCGGCTCGACGGGCGCGTCGATGCGCCGCCGGAACTGGCGCGGCGCCTGCGACAAGTCGGAGTTGTGGATCAGGACGATGGGCAGCCGCTTGCGGTGGGCCAAAGGCTCGTGACGCGCGATGGCCGAATGCGCCGCTGGGACGGCTTCGTCGCCGAAGGCGCCGGAGCGGCCGCCGCCGAGCGCTTGATCCGCGCCAACCGCTTGGCCGAACTGGTGCGCCACCTGCCGGAGACGGAAGCCCTGGTCGCCGCCGCCGAGCAGCGCCGCACCGCTGCGCTGGAGCAGCTCGAGGGCGTGCGGCAGGCGGCGGAACGCGCGCGATCGGAAGCTCTCTTGGCTGAGCGCGACATGCGCGAGGCGCAGCGTGCCGCCGACAGCGCGACCGCGGCCATCGAACGGCTACAGGCGCAGCGAAGCTCGCTCGAACAAAGGCTGGGTGATCTCGAACCGCTGGCGAATGCAGCGGCGGAAGCTGTTGCCGGGGCCCAAAGCGCCCTCGCAACACTGCCCGACCCGGCGGACCTGGAAGCCGAAGTCGGCGCAGCGCGCGATGAGGCGACGGCCGCCGGCAAGGCGGTGGCCGACAAGCGGGCCGAGGCCGCGACGCGGGCCCGCGAAGCGTCGGCAGCGCGCGAGCGCCATTCCACCGCCGGCCGCGAGCAGAGCGAATGGCGGCGTCGCCAGGCCGACGCGGAAGGCCGGCTGGCGCAGGCCCGCGAGCGGCTCGACCAGCAGGAGGAGGAGCGCCGGCAACTCCAGTCCGAGCCGCAGGCGCTGGACGTGGAGGTCGCCGAGCTCGAAACGGAAAGCGGTGGCAGCGAGGCGGCGCTGTCGGATGCCGCCGCTGCCGAGCGGCAAGCCGAGACGGCGCTGGCGACAGCTGTGAGTGCCGTCAGCTCCGCATCCGAATCTTCGGCGTCCCCCCGCCCCCGGCGGGCGGGCGCCCAGGCGCGGTCGGAGGCGCAGGAAGCGCGGCGCGGCGAATATGCCCGTATCTGCCTCGAGAAGTTCGAGTGCGTGCCGCAGCGATTGCCCGAGAAGATGGGTTTCCAACTGCAGGAAGTGCGCGATCCCGATCAGGAATCTGCGGCGCTCGAGAAGCTGACTGCAGACCGCGACCGGATTGGGCCGGTGAACCTGGTCGCCGAACAGGAGCTCGCGGAGATCGAGCAGGATCGCACCCGAAGCGCGGAGGAAGCGGAAGAGCTGACGCAGGCAATCCATCGGCTGCGCGGCTCGATCGGGAGCCTGAACCGCGAGGGCAGGGTGAGACTGCTCGATGCGTTCGAGCAGGTGAACGCCCATTTCCGAAGCCTGTTCACCACCCTGTTCGAAGGGGGACAGGCCCACCTCGAGCTGGTCGAAAGCGACGATCCGCTGGAAGCCGGCCTGGAGATCATGGCGCAGCCGCCGGGCAAGCGCCTGTCGACGCTGACCTTGCTGTCAGGCGGCGAGCAGGCCCTGACGGCGATCGCGCTGATTTTCGCGTTGTTCCTGACCAACCCGGCGCCGATCTGCGTGCTCGACGAGGTCGACGCCCCGCTCGACGACGCCAATGTCGAGCGCTTCTGCGACCTGCTGGACCGGATGACGCGCGAAACCGACACTCGCTACCTGATCGTCACGCACAATGCGGTGACGATGAGCCGGATGCACCGACTCTATGGCGTGACGATGATCGAGAAGGGCGTCAGCCGCCTGGTTTCGGTCGATCTCGGCGGTGCCGAGACGCTTCTCGCCGCCGAGTAGCCCAAGAAAAATCGTCGCAAGATAAGGGCTTAGCGGGGTACGTCCTCGCGCCTTGCCTGCTATTGCGAATAACTATCAATAACGATAGTGCGTCCCCCGAAACGAAGGGGATTCCAAGAATGCATTTGCGTACCTGCGCCACCATCGCCGCGGCTCTCGCATGCGGCGCCACTCAGGTTCAGGCGGCAGAGCTGACTGAGGCGGCCGTCGATGCCGTCGATGCTGCGACGGACGAGGCGGGGACTGCGGACGGGCAAACGATTATCGTCACGGGGCAGCGCGAAGAGACCGGCTACAAGCGCGACCGCGCGGTCTCTGCGACCAAGATCGATGCGCCGCTTCGCGATATCCCGCAGACCGTGAACGTCGTGGGCCAGCAGGCCATCACGGATCAGCGCGCGCTTTCCATCCAGGACGTCCTCAAGAATGTCCCCGGCATCGGTTTTTCGTCCGGTGACGGGCAGCGCGACCAGGTCTCGATCCGCGGCTTCACCGCCATTGCCGATCAGTTTGTCGACGGCATCCGCGACGACGCCTTGTACTTCCGCGACCTGTCGAACATCGAGCGCGTCGAGATCATCAAGGGCCCAGCATCCGTCCTGTACGGCCGCGGCTCGTCGGGCGGCCTCATCAATCGGGTGCGCAAGGTCCCCGGCGACACGCGCGCGGCTTTGACCGGAAGCTTCGGTTCATTCGCGGACCGCCGCGGGGAATTCGACTTCGGTCTTGCGACCAACATCGTCGCCGGGCGGCTTACCGGCGCGATCGAGAAGGCCGACAGCTATCGCGACAAGCAGTTCCTCGACCGCAAGGCGATCGCCCCGTCGATCCTGCTGCGGCCGGCGGACAATGTCAGCCTGCTGCTCCAGGCCGACTATCTGGACGACGAGCGGGTGACCGACTTCGGAATTCCAGCCTTCCACGGCCGCCCGGTCGACGTCGATCCCTCGACTTACTACGGCGCCGCCAACGCGCGCGATGTCGACACGAGCCGCTCCAATGTCTGGTCGACGGGCGGGGCCGTCACCGTCGGGCTCGGCCCCGCGACGAACCTGCGCAACGCGCTGCGCTATTACGATTACGCGCTGGTCCGGAACAACACGCTGGTAGGCTCGGTCAACGAGATCGCGCTGACGGCCACGCTCAACCGCTCCAACGTCAGCCGCGACGAGCGCGGCTGGTTCAACCAGACCGAGCTGACGCACGAGCTATTGCTTGGGACAACCCGCCATCAGTTGCTGGCCGGGGTCGAGGTTGGCCGCCAGGTCAAGGACCAGCTGTTCGCAACGAAGAACGGCATTGCGACCGTGGACCTGTTCCACCCGGTGCTGCCGGTCCTGCCGCTGCTCGTGAACGTCGCGCCCTCCACGAACAACACCGGCCGCTTCAACACGCTCGGCGTTTACGTGCAGGACCTCGCGAGCATCGGAAATCATGTGAAGGCGCTCGTCGGCGTTCGCTGGGACCGCTTCGGCCAGAGGACCGAGCCTCGCGTCGCCGGGCAGCCCACGCTCTCGCGGGTCGACCGCAAACTCAGTCCGCGATTGGGGCTGGTCTGGCAGCCGAACGACCGCCAATCCTATTATGGCTCCTGGAGCCGCTCCTTCCAGCCGTCGGGAGAAAGCTTCCCGCTGGCGGCGAACAACGAGGACATCGCGCCGGAGCGCACGACCAATTACGAAGTCGGCGCGAAATATGACCTGTTCGACAAGAGGCTGAGCGCGACCGTTTCGCTGTTCCGGCTGCAGCGCGACGGCATCAAGACCACCGATCCCGTGACCCGTCAGCTCATACCGATCGGCACGCAGCGCACCGACGGAATCGAACTTAGTGCCAATGCCGACCTGACGGGGGGCTGGGCGCTGATCGGCGGTTACGCCTATCTGGATGCAAAGGTCATAGAGTCGATCGGTATCGATTCCGGTCAGCCGATCGAGGGCAAGCGCGCCACCTTGACGCCAAAGCACAGCGGCAACCTGTGGCTGACCAAGAGCTTCGGCGATCGCTTCGGCCTTGGCGCGGGCGCGAATTACGTCGGAGACCGAGCCGCCAACCCGGGCAACACTGTCACCCTGCCGTCCTACTTCACCGCGGATGCAATGGCCTGGTACCGGATCGGACCGGCGCGGGTGCAGCTCAACGCCTATAATTTGTTCGATCGCCGCTACACCGTTTCGGGCCACGGGACGAACGGCAATCTCAACATCCCGGGCGCTCCGCGTTCCGTCATGCTGACCTTGCGCTTCGACCGCTAGCATGCGGCGCTCGAAGCGCATCGCCGTGCAGGTCCACCTTTGGCTTGGCCTGGTCGTGGGCCTGCTGTGGTCGCTTCAGGGGCTGACGGGGGCGACGCTGGTCTTCCACCGGGAGCTCGACCGCTGGGCCCACCCCGAGTGGCGGGGAAGCGCCAGTCCGCCGCTGCCCGCAGACCGGCTGATACGTATCGCGGAACGGGAGAGCGGCCGGCCGGTGACCGCGCTCGGCATTCTGGATTCGGGGCGCGACCTTCGCACCGCGACCTATACCGACGCGGAGGGCACGCAGCGAATGGCGATCCTCGATGCCGGCACCGGATCGATGGTCGGCGAACGCCAGCCACAGCCGCGCCGGCCCGAGGATGGATCGACGTCGCGCTTCATCTACATGCTCCACCAGAAGCTTCTTTCGGGACCCACCGGCGAGACGATCATCGGGATTTCCGGGTGCCTCCTGCTTTCGACTGCCATTCTCGGCATGTGGATCGCGTGGCCGCGGCGCGGGAACTGGCGGGCCCTTGTGTCGCCGCGCGGCTGGAAAACGCTTCCGCAGAAGTTTCACAGCTGGCACCGGCTCGCGGGGCTCGTCTTCGGGGGACTGTTCGTCCTGATTGCCACCGGCGGGATCTACATGACGTTCAGCGAATCCATCAGGCATGGCCTCGGCCGCGTCGTGACGCTCCAGGAGCCGTACAAGGCTGGCCCGACCGCCAGCTCCAATGGTGCGGTCATCACCGCGCAGCGTGCGCTCGACGAGGCGCAGGCGCTTTTTCCAGGGGCGGAATTCGTGCGGCTGTCGATGCCGGCTCCGGACAAGCCCTTTTACGTCGTCCGACTGCGCCAGGACGGCGAAACGCGGGCCTGGTCGGGGGCGACGATCGTCACTGTCGACGCCGCCACGGGCAAGCTGCTGCAGGTGGAGGACGGGCTCCGAAAGCCGGTGGCCGAGCGGCTGATGGACGCACAATTCTCGATCCACAATGGCGAGGTCGCAGGGCTGATCGGGCGCGTCGCGATCGTCGCCGCGGGGCTGAGCCTGCCCACATTCTACGTCACCGGAGTCTGGCTGTGGTTTCGCAGGCGCCGGAAGACGCGCGATTTGCGGATGAGGCTCGCGACGGCCTAGCGCGCAATCGCGGCCGCCCGCTTCCAGATCCGCTTCATGTCATCGACGAACATCTCGCGCGCCTCTCGCCGACGCTCCGGCTCGGGCATCCGCAGCAATGCACTCGGGTGCGTCGTCACCCAGCATTCGCTGCCGTCGGCGAGCTGGATGGGCGTGCCGCGAAGCTTGCCGATGGTCACCACCTTGCCGATCAGCGACCGGGCGGCCGTGGCGCCAAGCGCCACCGTGACCGGCGGCCTGATGAGCTCGCGTTCGTGTTCGAGCCACCATCTGCACGCCTGAATTTCACCCGCGTCGGGCTTGTTGTGGATTCGACGCTTGCCGCGCTGGACGAACTTGAAATGCTTCACGGCATTGGTGACGTAGGTCTGCGAGCGATCGACACCTGCTTTCTCCAGAAGCTCGTCGAACAAATGCCCGGCGGGGCCGACGAAGGGCCGGCCGGCAAGGTCCTCCTGGTCGCCCGGCTGCTCGCCGACGAAGACGATGCGCGCATCGAGGGGTCCCTCACCGAAAACCGTCTGCGTGCCGCACTTATAGAGCTCGCAGCGGGTGCAGCCACGCGCCTCGTCGAGCAGCGCCTCCCACGCCGCCCGCACATTGCTTCGGGGCTCGGCCCTCCGCTCGGCAAGAAGCGCGCTCCTGCGGCCTTCGCTGACGACATCCGCCATGCCGGCGAAACGTTCAATCGGATGCGATGTTGCGGCCTCGATCGGCCGTGCGCGGCGGAACGCGGCGGCAGCGCGGGCCGTTCATCAGCATTGACGCAAATCGGAGTGGAGCTGATGGCCGACGACCGCGAGATCGAAGAGAGATTCTGGAAGGAGCTGAAGGACAGCCCCTTCGTAATGCTGGGAATCGAAGGGGCTCGCGACGGGGCGACCCAGCCGATGACCGCCAATTTCGAAGACGAGGACCGCGATTCGGGCCGCGTCTGGTTTTTCACCGCGAAGGACCATGACCTGACGGCAGCGATCGGCCAGTCGAACCGCGCCATCGCCGCTTTCTCGGCCAAGGATCATGGCTTGTTCGCGAGCCTGCGGGGAACGCTGACCATATCCAACGACCGCCAAGTCATCGACCGGCTATGGAACCCGGTCGCGGCCCAGTGGTACGAAGGAAAGGACGACCCGAAGCTCGCGCTCGTGCGCTTCGATATCGACGATGCGAAGATCTGGCTCAGCGACGTCAGCGGGTTTCTGAAGCCCGCGCTCAACAAGCTGCTCGGACGCAAGCCCGAAGCCGGGATGGGGGAAAAGGTGGCCGAGATCGAGCTCTAGGGCGCGATCTTGTCGCGGACCTTCCGCTTCACTTTGTCCACCGGCGGCTTGTGAATGGCGCGGTAGCGTGCCTCGACCAGGCTGAAGCAGCCGAACAGGAACAAGCCCGCGGCGATCGGCAGGAGGAACGGCCCGCGAAGCACGTCTAGGGCCTTTTCGATATTCCCCGCCTCGCTGGCGCGTTCATCCGCAGCCGCGCGGAAGATGAGAAAGGCGACCACGAGGAATATTACGCCGCGGGCCGCATAGCCCAGCCGGCCCATCCACTTGATCCACGCCTCGCCGCTGGCGCCCTCCTGGAGACGCCGCATGAACTTGCAGCGATAGGCTTTCCAAAGCTGGTTTGCGCCCGCCACCGCGACCCACAAGGCGGCGGCCATCAGCACCATCTTGCCGCCGGGCAGGTCAAGGACCGTGTCGGCTTGCTCGGCGGTCCCGGCGGCGCCCGAGCGACCGGCAAGGATCACGCGGACCGCCTTATAGGCCAGATACAGGTAGGTCGCGCCGATTCC
>JAEZIO010000042.1 GCA_023436615.1 Pseudomonadota bacterium
GCCGGGTAGATGCCCAGCTCGGCGATCTGACGGGACAGAACGGTGGTGGCGTCCAGATGGGCGAAAGTCGCCGCCGGCGCCGGGTCGGTCAGGTCGTCGGCCGGCACGTATACAGCCTGGACCGACGTGATCGAGCCCGTCTTGGTCGAAGTGATGCGCTCCTGCAGGGCGCCCACGTCAGTGCCGAGGGTCGGCTGATAACCGACGGCGGACGGCATCCGGCCGAGAAGGGCCGAAACTTCCGAGCCCGCCTGGATGAAACGGAAGATATTATCGACGAACAGCAGCACGTCCTGGCCGCCCTTGTCGCGGAAATACTCGGCCATCGTCAGGCCGGTGAGGCCGACGCGCATCCTGGCTCCGGGCGGCTCGTTCATCTGGCCGTACACCAGCGCCGTCTTGTCGATAACCCCGGACTCCTTCATCTCCGCCCACAGGTCGTTGCCCTCGCGGGTACGCTCGCCCACGCCGGCGAAAACCGAATAGCCGCCGTGCTCGGTGGCGATGTTGCGGATAAGCTCCATGATGATAACCGTCTTACCGACGCCCGCGCCGCCGAACAGGCCGATCTTGCCGCCCTTGGCGTAAGGGGCGAGCAGGTCGATGACCTTGATTCCGGTCACCAGGATCGACGTCTCGGTCGACTGGTCGACGAATAGCGGGGCTTCCTTGTGGATCGGCGACGTGTCGCTCGTCCCGATCGGGCCAAGCTCGTCGATCGGCTCGCCGACGACGTTGATGATGCGTCCCAGGGTCTGAGGTCCAACCGGAACTTCGATCTGCGAACCGGTGGCGCGGACGTCCTGGCCGCGGGTCAGGCCGTCGGTCGAGTCCATCGCGATGGTGCGGACCATGTTCTCGCCGAGGTGCTGCGCGACTTCGAGCACCAAGCGGTTGCCGTGATTGTCGGTTTCGAGCGCGGCGAGGATCGGCGGAAGCTCGCCCTCGAAGGCGACGTCGACGACGGCGCCGATGACCTGCGCGACCTTGCCGGTCAGGTTGCTCGACATCGTCTCCCGGGCCGGGCCGGAGCCGGTAGCGGAAGTCGCCGCGGTCTTCTTGGCTCGCGAGCGGGGCTTGGTTTCGGGGGCGGCGGTGGCCATCGTCTTGCGGTCCTCTTTCAAACTCTAGAGCGCTTCGGCGCCGGAAATGATCTCGACCAGCTCGGTCGTGATCGCGGCCTGGCGGGTCCGGTTGTACTGGATCGTCAGGCGATTGATCATGTCGCCGGCGTTGCGCGTCGCATTGTCCATCGCGGTCATCTGCGAGCCGTAGAAGCCGGCCTGGTTCTCGAGCAGCGCGCGGTAGATCTGCACTGCGATATTGCGTGGCAGGAGCGCGGAGAGGATTTCCTCCTCGTCGGGCTCATATTCGACCATCGAATTGCCGGCCGCGCCTTTGGCTTCGCCTTCGCTCGCGGAGGCCCGGATCGGGATGATCTGGTCGACCGTCGGCTCCTGGACGAGAGTCGAGCGGAAGTTCGCGTAAGCGAGGTGGGCGACGTCGAAATTGTTGCTTTCGAAGCGGTCCACGATCTCGTCGGCGATCGCCTGGGCGACCGCATAGCTCGGGTTCTTCATCTCGCCCGTGTCGTACTGGCCGACGATCGCCTTCGGATAGAGCCGCTGGAGGACGGGCCGGCCCTTGCGGCCGACGATGAAGAAATGGACGGTCTTGCCATCCCTGATGAGGTCGTCGGCCTTGCGGCGCGCGGCGCGAACGATGTTGCTGTTGAACGCGCCGGCAAGTCCACGGTCGCTGGTGACCACGACGATCAGGTGCGTGTCGTCCTTGCCGGTGCCGGCGAGCAGCTTCGGGCTCTGCGGCCCGACTTCAACGCGAGTGGCAATCGACGCGACGACGTCCCGCATCCGCTCCGAATAAGGGCGCGCGGCCGTCGCATTCTGCTGGGCGCGGCGAAGCTTCGACGCCGCAACCATGTTGAGCGCCTTGGTGATCTTCTGCGTCGACTTAACGGAGCCGATGCGAAGCTTTAGGGCCTTCAGCGAAGCCATTTACGCGAACTGCTTCCCGAACTCGGTCAGCGCGTCCTTGAGCTTGGCGGCGGTGTCGTCGTCGAGCTGCTTGGTGTCGCGGATCGTCTTCAGGATGTCGCCGTGATCCGAGCGGAGATAGCTCAGCATCGCCGCTTCGTAGCGGGTGACCGCGCCGACATCGATCGAATCGATGAAGCCGTTGGTGCCGGCGTAGATCGACGCGACCTGTTCCTCGACCGGCATCGGGCTGAACTGCGGCTGCTTCAGAAGCTCCGTGAGGCGGGCGCCGCGCGCGAGAAGCCGCTGCGTCGCCGCATCGAGGTCCGAGCCGAACTGGGCGAAGGCCGCCATCTCGCGGTACTGCGCGAGCTCGAGCTTGATCGAGCCGGCGACCTTCTTCATCGCCTTGGTTTGCGCGGCCGAGCCGACGCGGCTCACGGACAGGCCGACGTTAATCGCCGGGCGGATGCCCTGGTAGAACAGGTCGGTCTCGAGGAAAATCTGGCCGTCGGTGATCGAGATGACGTTGGTCGGGATGTAGGCCGACACGTCGCCGGCCTGGGTCTCGATGATCGGCAGCGCCGTCAGCGAGCCGTTGCCGTTCTCGTCGTTCATCTTCGCTGCGCGCTCGAGAAGGCGGCTGTGAAGGTAGAAGACGTCGCCCGGATAGGCCTCGCGGCCCGGGGGACGGCGCAAGAGAAGCGACATCTGGCGGTAGGCGACCGCCTGCTTGGAAAGGTCGTCATAGACGATGACCGCGTGCATTCCGTTGTCGCGGAAATATTCGCCCATCGCGCAGCCGGCATAAGGCGCCAGGAACTGCAGCGGAGCCGGCTCCGAAGCGGTCGCGGCGACGACGATGGAATATTCCATCGCGCCATTCTCTTCGAGCGCGCGAACGATCTGAGCGACCGTCGAGCGCTTCTGGCCGACGGCGACGTAGATGCAGTAGAGCTTCTCGCTCTCCGCGCCGCTGGCGTTGATGTCCTTCTGGTTGATGAAGGCGTCGAGCGCGACGGCGGTCTTGCCCGTCTGGCGGTCGCCGATGATCAGCTCGCGCTGGCCGCGGCCGATCGGAACCAGCGCGTCGAGCGCCTTGAGGCCGGTCTGCACCGGCTCGTGGACCGACTTGCGCGGGATGATTCCGGGCGCCTTGACTTCCACGCGGCGGCGCTCGGTGAACTCGATCGGGCCCTTGCCGTCGATCGGATTGCCGAGCGCGTCGACTACGCGGCCGAGAAGCCCCTTGCCGATCGGAACGTCGACGATGGAGCCAGTGCGCTTCGCGGTCGAACCTTCGCGGATTTCCTCGTCCGAGCCGAAGACCACGACGCCGACGTTGTCGGCTTCCAGGTTGAGCGCCATCCCCTGGACGCCGCTCTCGAACTCGACCATCTCGCCGGCCTGCACGTTGTCGAGGCCGTAGATGCGCGCGATCCCGTCACCGACGGAAAGGACGGTGCCGACTTCGGCGACCTCCTCCTCGGCAGCGAAATTCGCGATCTGGTCGCGGATGACGCGGGAAATTTCTGCGGCGCGGATGTCCATCATTAGCCTTTCATCGGAGCATTGGTCGGGCTGTCGCCCTTCATGGCGTGGGCGAGCCTGTTGAGTTTGGTCTTCAGCGAGGCGTCGATCATCTGGCTTCCCATCTTGACGATCAGGCCGCCGAGGATTTCGGGGTCGGTTCGGGCGTCGATCGTAACCTCGCGGCCGGCGCGCGCCTTGAGCTGGGCCTTGAGCCTGGCGACCTGGTCATCGCTGAGCGGATGCGCGGAAACGACTTCGGCGGTGGTCTCCCCGCGGTGCTCCGCCGCGAGGCGGCGGAACAGCCGGATGACCTGCGGAAGCTGGCTCTTGCGGCCGTTCCTCGCGAGCACGCCGAGGAAATTGGTCGTGATGGGATCGAGGTTGAGCTCGGCCCCCACGGCGGCGAAGGCGCTCCCCGCTTCGTCGCGGCCGACGAGCGGCGAATTGACGAGCTGGGTGAATTCGCGGGAATCGGCCAAGGCCTGGTTCAGCGCTTCGACGCTGCGGGTCACCGCCTCGATCTGTTTTTCGTCGCGCGCCAGGGCGAACAGAGCGGACGCGTAGCGTCCTGCTAAGCTGGCCTGAATGCCGCCGGATGTCTCCACGCGCCCAAAGCTCCAGAACTGGAATTGCCCCCATGCGAAAATGGGGCGTTTGCACGACCTTAGGCCGCACCGCCCCCATGGGTTGGCGCGCCCGTAGCAGCGGGTTCGCAGCGATGCAAGGCGGAGAGGGACCCAGTCCGGGTTTGATCGCAAGCCGCGGGACGCGCGGCTGCGCGCGGGGGTCTAATCGAAGGCCATGACCTATCGAATCACGGGCCTGGATCCGACGCCGTTTCGACCGTGCTTCGCCATGTCCGACGAGGAACTGTCGGAGCGCGGCATGGTGCGCATGACGGTGACCGAAAAGCCGAGCTTCCCATGCCGGGTAAGTCTGGTCGATCGCGACGTCGGCGAGCAGGTGATCCTGCTCAACCATGTCAGCCACGACGTCGCGAACCCGTATCGGGCGAGCCACGCGATCTTCGTCGCCGACGCCGACCGAGCCGAGTATATCGATGAAGTCCCGCCCGTCTTTGGGCCGCGCCTCCTTTCTCTTCGGGGCTTCGATGGCGCGGGCATGATGATCGATGCTGTCATCGCGCAGCCGGGACAAGCGGACGCCGGCATCCGGACGCTGTTTGCCCGCGCCGATATCGCTTACATTCATGCCCACAATGCCGCGCGCGGCTGTTTTTCGGCGAGGATCGACCGATGCTGATGCAAGCTGACCAGGAAGCCTGGGCCGCGTTCGAGCGGCGCGACCGAAGCTGGGACGGCCGCGTCATCGGCGCGGTCAAGACGACCGGCATCTATTGCAAGCCGAGTTGCCCGGCGAAGCGGCCGAAACGCGAGCATGTCGAGTTCTTCGCAACAGCGGCGGAAGCCCGCGCCGCCGGCTACCGAGCTTGCCTGCGCTGTCGTCCCGACGAGGTGGCGCGCGACCGCGAAGCGGTGGCCAAGGCAGTGTCGCTGCTGGAACGCGCCGAAGAGTCGATCAGCCTCGAAACGCTCGCGGCCGCGGTCGGCTATGCGCCCCATCATTTCCAGCGCCTGTTCAAGCGCGACCTGGGCGTCTCGCCGGCCGAATATGCGCGCGCGCTTCGGGCCAGGCGCGCACAGAAGCATCTGAAGGAGAGCCAGCGAGTGACGGACGCGATCTACGACGCCGGATATTCCGCGCCGAGCCGCTTTTACGACGAGGCGAAGGGGAGGCTCGGAATGGCTCCGTCGGCCTGGCGCGACGGCGGCCGCGGCGAGACCATCCGCTGGACGACCTTCGACAGCCCGCTCGGGCAGATGCTGATCGCGGTGACCTCGAAAGGGATTTGCCGTCTCACGTTCGACGACAGCGAAGAGTCCTTGCGGCGGCACTTCCCGAACGCGACGATCGTCGAGGACCAGGGCGGGCTGCGCGACCTCGTCGAAGGCGCGCTGACCGCCATCGAGCGGCCGCTGGCTGCACCCGACCTGCCGATCGATGTCGCCGGCACGGCATTCCAGGAGGCCGTGTGGCGGGAGCTTCGCAGGATCCCGCCGGGTGAGACGCGCAGCTATGCGCAGATCGCCGCTGCCATCGGGCAGCCCAAGGCGGTCCGTGCCGTCGGAACCGCCAATGGCGACAACCATGTCGCCGTCCTGATCCCGTGCCACCGAGTCATCCGCAGCGACGGAAGCCTCGGCGGCTATGCCGGCGGCCTGGACCGTAAGCGCAAGCTGCTCGAGTCCGAAGGCGCCGCCGGCCAGCGGGCCCTCGAGCTTTAGACTCTAGCTGCCCTTCTTGGCTTCCTGCTCCGCCTTGAGCATTTCGCTCGCAAGCTTCTTGTAAGCCTCGTCGACCTTGCCGGCATCGATCAGCTCGATGATCCCGCGCATCGTCTTCTTGGCCTTGGATTCGTGCGGGTTGAGCCCAAGCGGCAGCAAGATGTCGCGGGCGAGCGGCCCCTTCTTCTCCGCAAGCAGCTGGCGCGCGAGGACGAGGCGCAGGTCCGTGTCCTGGCGGGCGCGATCGTAGGCCTGCTCGAGCCCGATGATCGCACTTTCGGGAATTGCGCCGCCTTCGTAATAATAAGTGAGGTAATTATCGACCAGCGGGGCGGGGTCGTAGCCGTCGATGTCGTGCGCCTTGGCGAGATGCATCCGCGCCGGCGCCAGATATTGTTTCTCCTTCTTGCCCCGCTCCAGAAGCACGTGCCCCTTCCAGAAATGCGCCTCGACCGAATCCGGGTTCGCCCGGATCGCCCGGTCCGCCGCGGCTTCGGCGGCCGCGAGATTCTCGGCATCCAGCTCAGCCTCGGTGAGGGCGAGGTTCACCGCATGGCTATTGGGATATTTGGCGGCGACCCCGCGTGCATCCGCAGCTACGTCTCCCCTCTCGCTGCGCGTGATTCCCGCCTTCGAGCGCATCTTGGTGCGCATGATCGCCTCCTCGTCGGGCCCCAGCTTGCGCATCGCGACCTGGAGGTTCGGCTTCGTACCCGGCCGCACGTTATAGCCCCCGAGCTTGCCGCTGGTCTTGTAGCGGCCGATTTCGGAGCCCAGCGCATCGAGGTCGCCGAACGCCTGCTTCGCGGCCGGAGCGGAATCCATCCCCTTGTTCACCAGGCGAAGGTAGGTCTCCAGCTGTCCCTTCCGGTTCGGGCTGAAGGTGAGATAATGGTTCATCAGCCAGCCGACCGTGTACCAGCCGTAGAAATCCTCGCCGTCGGGCTTGTTCGTGCTCGCCAGCAGCCGCTGCGGCGTGACCAGCATCATGCTCCCGAACAGGGCGTCGGAGCGGTACTGCGGCGGGTTGCCGAGGTGGAAGCTGCCGTCATCGTTGAGGACGATCGTGGCGACCGTCTCCGCGAATGCTTCGATGTACCAGCTCGGGTATGCGGCCGGGAAATTCTGGAACATGAAATGGTGCGCATATTCGTGGAACAGCACCGACTTGGGGTCGAGATCGGTGCGGCTGTCGCGCCGGGCGATGCTGCCCAGCCTCATGCCCTTGCGGACAGGCGTGAAGGCAACGGGATACATCTGCGGCTTGTAGAAGCCCGCGACGCCGGACGCGTGCGCCAACCGGCTCATGTCCTCGACGTCCCCGAACCGGAAGATCGTGACCCGCTGGGAATCGGACTTGATCGGCTCGAACTTCGCGGTTTGCAGCGACCGAAGCGCATGGTCGTAGCGCTCGAGCTCGGTAGCGAACGCCCGCGTGGCGCGCTCGGAATCCTCGGAATAGATGATGAAATGCTCGGTCCGGGCCTCCCACCACTCGGCGTGCGCCGGCGCGGCGATGAACAGGACCATCAGAATCAACAACAAGCGGCGCATCGAAATCCCCCAACTCCCCAGGTTATTCGGCAACTCACCCTAACGCTTTGATTTGCTGCGACAACCCCTCGGCGTCCTAGAGGAAGCTGTAGGGATCGACGTCAACGCTGACGCGCACTTTCGCGCTCCATTCGACACCGGCCAGCCAGTCGCGGATGACATCCTGCACGTCGAGCGCTCGCGCCGCGTGGACGAGAAGCCGCTGGCGATGCCGGCCGCGGAGCATGGCCAGCGGCGCGGGGGCGGGGCCGAAGACCGCCATTCCCTCGACCGTCGGAGCCGCATTGGCGATCCGCCTTGCGACCTCCTCGGCCTCGTTCGCGCTTTCGGCGGAGACGATGATCGCCGCGAGCCGGCCGAAGGGCGGCATCGCCGCCTCACGCCTCGCGTCCGTCTCGGCGGCGTAGAAGCCGGGACCGTCACCCGACACCAGGGCGGCGATCACCGGCGCGTCGGGCTCGTGCGTCTGGACGAGGACGCGGCCCGGCTTGTCGCCGCGCCCGGCGCGGCCGGCAACCTGCTGGATCTGCTGGAAGCTGCGCTCGGCGGCGCGCAGGTCGCCTCCGGCGAGACCGAGGTCGGCATCGACTACGCCGACCAGGGTCAGGTTGGGGAAGTGATAGCCCTTGGTGACGAGCTGGGTCCCGACGACGATGTCAATTTCGCCCGCTTCCATCGCCGTGACGAACTCCGCGGCGCGCGCCGGAGACCAGATGGTGTCGGAGGTGACGATGGCCGTTCGCGCCTCCGGGAACAGCTCGGCGACCTCGTCGGCGATTCGCTCGACCCCCGGTCCGCAGGCGACGAGGCTGTCCTCCTCGCCGCACTCCGGGCACGCCTTGGGCGGCGGCATCACGTGTCCGCAATGGTGGCAGGCGAGCCGGTGCATGAGGCGGTGCTCGACCATCCAGGCGGTGCAATTGGGGCATTGGAACCGGTGGCCGCAGTGCCGGCAAAGCGTCAGCGGCGCGAAGCCTCGGCGGTTGAGGAAGAGCAGGGACTGCTCGCCGCGGTCGAGGTTCGCCTGCAGCTCCGCGACCAAGGTCGGCGCCAGCCAATGAGCGCGCGGCGGCGGGTCTTCGGTCAGGTCGATGGCGCGGATGTCGGGCAGGGTCGCGCCGGCGAAGCGGCTCGCGAGGGAGAGCTCGCGATAGCGGCCGATCTCGACCATGTGGCGGCTCTCGATCGGCGGCGTCGCGGTCGACAGGACGATCGGGATGTCCTCGAACTTCGCGCGCATCACCGCCGTGTCGCGCGCGTGATACTGGACCCCGTCTTCCTGCTTGAAGCTCGGCTCGTGCGCCTCGTCGACCACGATCAGCCCGAGGTTGGGGTAGGGCAGGAAGAGCGACGAGCGCGCGCCGACCGTCACCTTCGCTTCGCCGGAGGCGATCGCGCGCCATGCCCGCCGACGCTGGGACGAACGCAGGTCCGAGTGCCAGGCTACCGGGGCGCAGCCGAAGCGCGCCTCGAACCGCTTGAGGAACGGCTCGGTGAGAGCAATCTCCGGGAGCAGAACCAGCGCCTGCCTGCCCTGGCGCAGGCATTCCGCGATCGCCTCGAAATAGACCTCGGTTTTGCCCGATCCCGTCACTCCATCGAGCAGGACGGGATCGAAACCCTTGCCGATTGCGCCCGCGAGCGAAGCCGCTGCAGCGCGCTGTTCGTCATTCAACTCCGGGGGAGCGAACTCTGGATCAGGGCAGGCGAGGGGCCGGTCGGCGGTAACCTGCACCGGCTCGAGCGCGCCTGCGTTGACGAGGCCGCGCATTACGGCCTCGCTGACGCCGGCATGGTCGGCGAGCTCGCGGATCGTGCCTTGCCGCCCCTCGATTGCCCCGAGCGCTTTCTCGCGCTGCGGAGTAAGACGGTCGGGCACCCGGCCGGTCGGCGCATATTCGGTAAGCTGGCGCGGCCCGTCGAGGGCGGCGGAGGAAGGCAGCACCATGCGCAGCACGGCCGCGAGCGGCGCGAGGTAATAATCGGCCGTCCATTCGACCAAGCGACGCACGGGCGCCGGGATCGGAGGGACGTCGAGTGACGCGATCAAAGGCCGGAGCCGGTTGTCGCCGACTTCCTCCGTCTGCAGCCTTTCGGGCTCCCACACCACGCCGACCAGCTGCCTCGGGCCGAGCGGCGCGACCACGACCGAGCCGGGGGCCACCGTCATTGTCTCAGGCACGCGATAATCGAGCGGCCCGAGCGCCGCGTTCAGCGTCACGACACGGGCACGGGCGAGGCTCATTCGGCGCGAAACGCAGCGAACGCAGCGAAGCTACACGCGCGGGCGTGCGCATGCGCGCGAGGGCAGACGTCAGCGCTGGTACTGGCGATTTGGCAGCGGGTCTTCACCGGGCCGCTTAAGCACAGGCGGGCGGTTGTAGGACAGAGGGCCGATCAGCCTCGGTTTAAAGTGCGCTTTGGGTGGAAAGCGGACCTCGGTTTCAGAGCTGAGGAACGATCAATCGGATTGCAACGTTCGCCAAGCAAATGAGCCGCTCCAGGAAATTGTACGCAGTCGCATTCGTCGGAGTGGCCGCCGTCGGGCTCGCTGCGTGCTCAACTCTCTTGTCGCGCCACGCGGTCGGAAACCGTTCGGTTCCCGAGCCCAACAAGCCAGTCGATCTCCAGAAGTATCTCGGGCGTTGGTACGAGACTGCCCGCTACGAACAGGGTTTCCAAAAAGGTTGCGAAGGCGTCACTGCAGATTATTCGCTCCATGCAGATGGAAGCATCCTCGTGCTCAACCGGTGTCGAAAGCCCGACGGAAAGATGAGCGAAGCGCGGGGCCGCGCCAAAGTCATCCATGGAACGGCCAACGCAAAATTGAAGGTCAGCTTTTTCGGCCCGTTCTACGGCGATTACTGGGTGCTCGACCACGCGGACGACTATAGCTGGTCGATAGTTGGCGAGGGATCCGGGCGTTACCTCTGGATTCTGAACCGCCAGGCAACACTGGCGGAAGCAGAGGTCCAGAGCCTGATCGATCGTGCGGCGTCTCTCGGTTACGACACGTCGATGCTTCGTCGGACCAAACAACCCTGACAAGCCGCCGCAGGGCACTCCATGTCCGCAATGGGTGGGGACGGGACATAAGAGATGATCGCCGAACTGCGCCGTCAGGCTGACTTGCCCCGGAATGAGGAGCCGAGCCGCCGCAGCAAGCCGACCATCGCAAGAAGCCATCCCAACAAGGCGATGTAGATCATGACGTGCGGGATTGGTTTAAGGAAGCCGTAGCCCATGGCGCGACCGAACTGCAGCGTCGATGTGGTGTACATTCCCAGCGGGAATATCATGCCCCAGACGGCCGGTTCGTATCGAAAGCGATCCCGTCTCCAAAGATATCGCCAGCCCATGAGCGCAAAGAGAAATGGAATCCACCAGCTGGCGATCGCCCAAAAGAAGAAAGTGAATCCGCGGATAAACGGTAGCAGGGGCTCGAGCATCGGCCATGCGGCGGAGCGCTGTATTAGTATGGAGCCGGCGAGAGCGCTAATGGCCACTGCGCCCATGTTGATCCAGTACGGCGGACTGAAGTCTTCGCGGCGCATGGGCACGAAAGTTAGCCGATAGAATATCAACGGAATGATCGCGAGATAGAGCATTGCGCCGATGAGGAACATGGCGATGACCTGAAACTGGATCATCTCTGAAGGCGGCGACGCGTCATTGATTACGCCTCGCAGCACCACCACCGCCTGTGTGGCGACGGCGGCTATGAGCCAGGCGCCGTTTATCCCTTGCGCGAGTGTCGGCTTGCGTTCGCGCACCGTCACGGCGGTGAAGAACACGTACATAATGACAAACCATAGGCCCAAGCCCAGCCACCACAGGGCGATCCCCACATTCGTTGCTTCGACCACGACGACGTTCTGCGTGCCGAGAACGCAGGTACCCGCCACGATTGTGAAAAATCCCGGGGCCCGACCGTGATGAGAGACGTCGTGGAGGAGATCGACCCGGTACCTGAAGGCACGGATCAGGGTTAGCGACCAAAGGATTATGTACGCGGCCCAGTTCACCGCCACTAGGGCCAGCGCAACCGGCCGCAGTCCCATGAACTCACACGCAATGGACACGACCCCCGTGGCCATTACAAGTGCGAAGTATCCCGGAAAGAGTGATACTGCGCCGTCACGGATCAGGGATTGGAGCCGGTAGCCTGGTGCTCGCGCATCGGTGGTATCAGTCGGATGCATGGGTCTACTGCTAGCTCCCTATGCGGCAATGGCTGGATCCGGCATGGCGCTCAACCCCCCAGACGACGGCTAACACAAGCGCCTTTGTCCGCAATGCGTGCAAAGCGGACGCTGCGGAGAGGATTGGGACTTACCGCCCGCGCTTGCGGCGGTGGCTGTCGAAATCGAGCACGGCGCTTTCTTCCTCGCCTTCCGGCATCAGCCCGAGGCGGCGCGCGATTTCCTGATAGGCCTCGGCGACGTTGCCCAGGTCGAGCCGGAACCGGTCCTTGTCGAGCTTCTCGTTCGACTTGAGGTCCCACAGGCGGCACCCGTCCGGGCTGATCTCGTCGGCGAGGATGATGCGCGCGTAATCGCCGTCCCAGACCCGGCCGAACTCCAGCTTGAAGTCGACGAGGCGGATCCCGATCGCGGCGAACATGCCGCACAGAAAATCGTTCACGCGGATCGCCATGTCGGCGATGTCGTTCATCTCTTCCTGGCTGGCCCAGCCGAAGCAGGCGATATGCTCGTCCGAGATGAGCGGGTCGCCGAGCGCGTCGTCCTTGTAATAATATTCGATGATCGTGCGCGGCAGCTGCGTGCCTTCTTCTATGCCGAGCCGCTTCGACAGCGAGCCTGCTGCGACGTTGCGCACGACGACCTCGATCGGGACGATCTCGACCTGCCGGATCAGCTGCTCGCGCATGTTGAGACGGCGAATGAAATGGGTCGGCACCCCGATCGTGGTCAGCGCCGTGAAGATATGCTCCGAAATGCGGTTGTTGAGCACGCCCTTGCCACTGATCGTGCCCCGCTTCTGCGCATTGAACGCGGTCGCGTCATCCTTGAAATATTGGATCAAGGTGCCCGGCTCGGGACCCTCGTAGAGGATCTTGGCCTTGCCTTCGTAGATCTGGCGGCGACGAGCCATTTCGGGTGATGCGCTCCGGGAAAATGCGGTGAGGCGGCGCTATAGGCGAGCCGCCGCCCCACGGCAATTCGGCGGGATCCCCGAGCGGGTCAGGCACGGCCCCGCTTGCGGCGGGGTTCGAGCCACGGCGCGTCATACTGGATACGGTTGAGGACCCGGAACGCGTTTCCGGCGGCGCCGACCGCTCGCTTCACCAAGCGGTCGAGGCCCGCATTCAGCTCGCCGCGGCCCGACTGATAGGTCCGGTCGAAAATCTCGTCGATCATCGTAACCATCTCCTTCACAGCGCCACCGGGTAGGCGTCGATGCGATCGTTCGCCGGGGCCTTGAGAACCTGGTCGACCGCCGCGATCCGGTGGTCGGCATCGAGCTTGCGCCACCAGAGGAAGCGGGCCGGATTGCGTGCCGAAGCGGCGCTCGCCGCCTGCACCGCGGGGCCGTTCTCGACGAACAGCCCGGGGTTGAGGGCATAAGCCATTTTGAACTTCTCCTGTTGTTTCCGCCGGCGAAGCGGGGCTTCATCAGGGGAGGGAGGAGCTCCGCCGGCGGTAAGAAGGAGATACGGCCGGGAGCGTCGTTTCGCCAATCAAACGCTCGACAGACATCATAAGTTGAGCTTATCAGTCGCCGAATGCGCAAGCTGCCTCCCCTGACGGCCATTCGGGCGTTCGAGGCCGCCGCTCGAAACGAGAATTTCACGGCCGCCGCCGCCGAGCTTGGCATGACCCAGGCGGCGGTATCCTACCAGGTGAAGGCGCTCGAGGAGCGGCTCGGAGCGCCGCTGTTCGTCCGCGAACGCGGGCGTGCGCGGCTGACGCCGCTGGGGGCGCGGCTGCTGCCGCCGCTCAGCCAAGCCTTCGACGCAGTGGAAGCGGCCTTTGCGGCGAACCAGGCCGAGGATGAGTCGCTGCTGACGATCACGACGACGACCACCTTCGGCAATACCTGGCTCGCGTGGCGGCTGGGCACCTTCCAGATGGATCATCCGGATCTGGCGGTCCGGCTCGTCACCAACAATGAGCTGGTCGATCTGCGGGCCGGTGACGCGGACGTAGGCATCCGGGCCGGCAGCGGCGATTGGCCGGGCCTCGAGCTCCACCGCCTGTTCCGGACGAGCTTCACGCCGATGGCCAGCCCGGAATGCGTCGCGAGGGTCGAGCAATCGCTCGGCAGGGCGCTCCGTCCGGCCGACATCGCCGAGCAGAACCTGATCAATCCGGGGGACGAATGGTGGCAGCAATGGTTCTCGGACAACGGCGTAGCCGCCGACGAAAAGGCCCTTCGTCGGCCCGGAGTCCGGCTCGATAACCAGGCCAACGAAGGCCACGCGGCGATGGCGGGGCAGGGGTTCGCGCTGCTGACACCCTTGCTGTGGGCGGGAGACGTCGGCGCGGGGCGCCTGGCGGTGCCGTTCCCGGACCGAGTTTCGACGCGCAACTGGTCATACTGGCTCGTGTTCCCGCCGGAGCGGCGCATGGTGCCGAAGATCAAGCGCTTCCGCGAATGGCTGCTGGCTCAGTTCGACGACGACGCGGACCGCACCACGGCCACGCTCGAGCCGGTGCATCCAGCCCTCGAATAAGGGGGACGGGACGGATTAGAATCGGGGAAATGGTGGAGCCGAGGGGGATCGAACCCCTGACCTTCGCAATGCCATTGCGACGCTCTCCCAGCTGAGCTACGGCCCCGTGGCAAGCGCCTTTAGGCGGAACTGCCGCCCTCCGCAAAGCCCAAAATTTCGGTCATGCTGCGCTCGCCGCGCGGGCGTCCTCGTCAGGTGCGCGGCCCATGCGCGCGAACATCTCCCTGATGTTCGGCCGCTGTCCCTGCGCCAGCAGGCTGGCTCTGAACAGGCGGCCGAGGAAGAACAGCGACAGGCCGGTAAAGACAGCGAGCACGAGGCCGCTTCCGATGACCTCCCAGGTCGGGATGCCGATCCCGAGGCGAGCAAGCACCGTGAAGGGGGTCCACAGCGGAATCCACGTGAGGACTTCGACCAGGATTCCGCCGCCGCCGCTGATGATCGCCTGCATCAGCGCGGTGATCGGAAGCAGGATCGCGAGCAGCACGGGCATGAGATAGCCCTGCGCTTCGCGCATCGAGTCACTCATTGCGCCGATCGCGAGGAAGATCACGGAAATCGCTATGTAGCCCATGACGAAGAAGTAGATCAGAGCCGCCACCGTGCCGGGCGACGTGAGCGGCTCGACCGCGGGGCGTATGAGATCGGCGATCGCGCCGTGGGTAGCGTAACCCGCGACCGCCCCGCACGCGACCCACACCAGGACCATCGAGAGCCCAACGGCGATCGTGCCCAGCAGCTTGCCGTACATCAGCTCCTCGGGGCTGACGCAGGCGAGCACCGTTTCCAGGAGCTTGTTTGACCGCTCTTCGACCGTTCCCTGGAGCTGCCAGCTGCCCGAAAGCATCAGGCTCATCATCAGCAGGTAGCAGGCGACCAGCGGCAGGATCGATCGGACGAGCATGGATTCGCGCGCTCCACCGCCCGGCGGGGGGGCGGTGATCGCGACTTGCGGGGTCAGCGTGTTGGCGGCGGCGGCAGCCGCGGGCGCGACGCCCTGCGTTTCCAGGAAGCGCGTGCGCAGATCGCGCGTGAGAACGTCCTGGATCGTCGCGATGAAGGTCGGCCCGGCCTCGCTTCGCGCCCACAGTCTCACGACTGGAGTAGCGCCGAAGTCGCGCGGGATCAGCAGCACATAGTCGACCGGCTCCAAATCCTTGTCGGAAGGCCTGACAATTTGCTCCACCCGCTCGTCCATCGCCGCGTCCGGGACGCTCGCGAGCGCGGGCGGCGCCGCCACAAGCTCGTACGCGGGCTCGGGCGGCTTGAAGTCGGGGGTCTCGTCCGACTTCACCCGGGCGATCTTGGCAAGTGCAGCATCGAGGCCGCCGGACGCACGGAAAGCGTCGATGTCTGCGTCGCTGTACCAGCGGTCGTGCTGAGCCCACGGCGCGGCGGGGTCCGCTGCCTCCAGCTTGTGCCGCTGCACATAACGCGAGAGCTTCTGGAGAAGCGCGCGGTCGGCATCGCTAGCGAACCTTTGCTCAATCGACGTGCCAACGCTGCCGCTGCGATCGACGATCATCACCCGATCGGTGTCGTCGTCGCTCATCATCCGCTGCATGATCGGACCCATTGCCAGCGCGATCGGCAGGATCAGAAGCGTCAGCCAGAAGCTTCGCATCGAGGTGATCTGGCGAAATTCCCGGGCGGCAACGATGAGGACGTTCTTCATTTGCTCGTCTCCGGCTCGCCGACGATCTGGAGGAATACATCGTGCAGGCTGGCGCGCTGCTCGTCGAAGCGCCGAAGCGCGATGCCCCGTTCAGTGCACATCTGGAGGAGGTCGCCCGCAGCTACACCTGGCTCGAGCTCGACGTCGTAGCTCTGCCATTCGCCATCGGCAGGACCGGCCGCGGTGGATCGTTTGACGCCGGGAAGCTGGCCAAGAGATTCCCGAGCGACGACCGACAGCCGCGCAGGCAGTTGCGCACGCGCTTCATCAAGCGTGCCTTCGAACCGTTTGCGGCCTTTCGCGAGCAGCAGCAGCCGTTCGCAGAGTCGCTCGGCGTGCTGCATGACGTGGGTCGAGAAGACGACCGTCGCGCCATCGGCGGAAGACCGGCGGATCTCGCCCTCGAGCAGCCGCTGGTTGACGGGGTCGAGGCCGGAGAAGGGTTCGTCCAGGATAAGCAGTCGCGGGCGGTTCACCAGCGCCGTCGCGAGCTGCACCTTCTGCGCCATGCCCTTGGAAAGCTTGTCTACGGTCGACTTGCCGTTCGCAGCGAGGCCGAACCGATCCAGAAGGGCCGCGCCTTCGCTTCTCGCGCCGGCCGCGGTCATGCCCTTGAGGCGGCCGAAATAGGTAATCGTGTCGAGCGCCGTCATCTGGCGGTAGAGCCCGCGCTCTTCCGGCAGAAAGCCGAGCAGGGGGGCGTTCTCCCGCCCCGGCGGGCGGCCGAGGACGCTGATTCGGCCGGCCGTCGGGCGAATGATGTCGAGCGCCATTCGCAGCGTGGTCGTCTTGCCGGCTCCGTTCCCGCCAAGAAATCCGAACACCTGGCCCTCGGCGACCGAAAAGCTCAGGTCGTCCACCGCGAGGGTGCGGTCGAAACGTTTCGTGACGTTCTCGACGCTGAGCGCGCTCACCGCGCGGCTCCGGCCGAGCCGTTCAGGACCAGGATCGAAGTCATTGATACCCCCACGCCTTGCCTCGGGTGGTGGCGGGCGGCCGCCGTCGCGGCAACGCGCCTGCGACGACAGGCGCCCCTGCATCTGCGAACGGCTGGAATCTCAGGCTTGCGAAAGCCTCAGCTTTCCTCGTCTTCCTTGCCCGTTTCCACCCCGAGATCGTCATCGTCCGTCGCCAGGTCGACCTCGTCGTCGGCGCTCGGCTCCTCGTCCTCGTCGATCGCGAGCTCCTCGGCTTCGAGATCCTCGTCCTTCTTTTCCTTGACGGCAGTATCGGCCGCCTCGAACGGCATCGGCTGCTTGGACTTCAGGACGGGCTCCGGAATCCAGTCGGTTCCGCATTCGATGCAATGCACCGGATTCTCGTTGCCGAGATCATAGAAACGCGTCGAGCATTTGGGGCAGGTGCGCTTGGTGCCCCACTCAGGTTTGACCATCAGGTCTTCGCTCCATTCAAGGGTGTCGGCGCCGGCTCGGCAGGGCCGCCGGCGGCATGCGGCGCGCGCCTTGCCATAGGCATTTGGCCCTGTCAAAGCGCCCCGCTTGAACAACAGTTCGCCAACTGACCAGCCGGCGCGGCGGAGCATCGTCATTGCCGTCGACGGCCCTGCCGCGAGCGGCAAGGGCACGATCGCGCGGGCCCTCGCCGAGCACTTCAATCTGCCCCACATGGACACCGGCGCGCTCTATCGCGCGGTCGCGCTGAACCTCTGGCGCTGGGGGGGCGATCCCGCAAGCGAATTCGAGGCTCTTCGGGCGTGCGAGGACATCGGGTCCAATTTCGAGGACCCCGAGCTTCGCAGCGAGCCGGTTTCGCGGATTGCGTCGAGCATCTCCGCTTATCCTTCGGTGCGTGAGGCTTTGCTCGATCGGCAGCGCGCGTTCGCTGCCCAGGAGGGCGGAGCCGTACTCGACGGGCGCGACATCGGCACGGTGATCGCGCCCTACGCCGACGCCAAGCTGTACGTCACCGCATCGATCGACGTACGCGCGCAACGGCGCGTTCGCGAGCTGCTGGAGCGGGGGATGCCCGCCCATTACGATGACGTTCTGTGCGATCTCCAGTCCCGGGATTCGCGGGACATGGGCCGCAAATGGGCGCCCCTCGAACAGGCCGAGGACGCTGCCCTCATCGACACCAGCGACCTCACTGTCGATCAGGCAATCGCGGCGGCCGTCGGGGCCGTTGAGGCGCGCTTGGACTGTTCCGCGCGGCCGTCGTCGACGCTCTGAGGTTCGGGGATCGCTACGCCCCAACAGCAATAACGCGTTCCCTAGCCGCGCCGGGTTGAGGAGATTGCCCGGCGAACAGATCGTTTTTGGGGCATGAGCGACAATGACATCTATGACGAGCCGAGCGAGGTGGATGCGGATGGCGGCGCGGTGTCCGTTAAAGGTCCGGATGCCGTCGACGTTCGCCTGACGCCGGGCGCTGCGGAAGAAACGTCGGAGCGGCTTCTGCAAGGGGCAATGAAGGCGCGCGGCCAGCGTTATTTCGACGATCCGGACCGCTGAAGCAGCAACCGGGTTTTCGTGCTCAAAACCAGCGTTTCCCGGAGGATATGCGCGAGTCGCGACTCCAACGTGGTTAACAGCCGTTTACGATAACCATTTAATTAGCGTTTAAAGCCAAGGGGTTGATCGAAACCGCTTGCGCGGTCGCCGGATTCGCTGTTCCGCTCGCCGATTGTGTCCAGAATGGGCGATTTTTCGCACCGTGCTGGGCAGAGGGGCGCTTCAGCGTGGCTTACGCCAAAAATGCGGATTGCCGGGGGTCTGCGGCCCGACGCGGGGCGTTGCTGCTTTGCGCCTGCGCGGTCGTCGCGCTTGCAACGAGCCCGGTCGTCGCTGCACCGCCCAACGGAAATGGCCCTCCAACTCCGCCGCCAGCCGTTAATGGCGGCGGCTCCTCTCCCGGGCCTGCGACCGGAGGGTCGTCAAACGGCAACGGCAACGGCAACGGGAACGGCAACGGGAACGGCAACGGCAACGGCGGGTCGCAGTCGCCAGGCAACAACGGCAATGGCGGCAGCGGGCCACCCGCGTCCCCCACGCCGGGCCCGGATCAGCCGCCACGATCGGGCGAGCCGCACGACGGCGGCCAGCCGCCTCCAGCACCGCCCGGCCAGCCCGCAAGCGATGTTCAAGGCGCGGTAGGGCAGTCGCCGCCGCCGCCTGAAATCGTGCTCGACCAGGGCACGTTCGATATCGCAGTGCCGCCGCCCGCGCCGCCGCCGCCGCCGCCTGCGCCTCCGGCCGCGACGGATCCGCGGTCGGGCGCTCCAGCGGATATCCCGGTTCTCGAAACGCCGGCGCCACCGCCTCCCGCTCCCGGCTCGGGAACCGATCCGACGCAGCTACTGCTGTCGAACCCGGTTACCCCACCGCTCGACCAGGTGCAGGTCGAGAATGGTACAATCATCGTGAGTTCGAGCGGTGGCGGTTCGTCCCACGGTCCGCCGCCCGACGCAGGTCCGCCAGCGGGCGCCGGTCCGCCAGCTCAACCGGGCCCGCCGACAAATGCCGGGCCTCCGCCCGATGCCGGCCCGCCGCCGGGCACGGGCGCTCCCGTGGGTGCGGGCC
>JAEZIO010000043.1 GCA_023436615.1 Pseudomonadota bacterium
GACTGGAGCATGACGAGCGCGACGAAGAGGGAGGCCACGCGCCCACGCCCGCCGTACGGGTCGAAGCCCGCGAGGACGACGACGAGGATCGCCTGCAGCAGGTACGTGTCGCCGTACCCCACCTTCACGCCGTTGGCCCGGGAGCTGAGGATGATGCCCGCCAGGCCGGCGATGAGGCCGATGAGCACGTAGGTGAGCATGATGAGCCGCTCGTGCCGCGCGCCGGTGAACCGCAGCGCGACGCTGTTCTCGCCGTAGAGGTAGATGCGCCGGCCCGTCCGGGTGCGGCGCAGGAAGAACGCGACCGCGACGTAGACGACGACCATGACGAGGAAGATGAGCGGGATGTCGGCGACGGTCTGGACGGCCATCCGCGGGTACTGCGGGACCGCGACCGAGACCGCGCGGGCGTCGGTGACGACCGTGCTGATGCCGCTGAACATGATGTAGGTGCCGAGCGTCGCGAGGATGGGCGGCACCGAGAACTTCGCGATGAGGGTGCCGTTCACCAGGCCCGTCACCATCCCGGTGACGAGCGCGGCGATGATCCCGACGACCATGACGGTGCCCTGGTTCGTCTCGGTGATCGCGATGACGTCACCGCGCATGAACTTCGACCCGACGATGGCCGCGAGCACGGCGGCCGACACGATCGACAGGTCGATCCCGCCGGTGAGCATGGCCAGCCCCATGGCGAGCGCGAGGAGTCCGAACTCGGCGACCTGCGTCGCCATCGACTGCATGTTCGCCTCGGAGACGAACCTCGTACCGAGCGTGGGGACGAGGACGACGTACACCAGGAGGGTGAGGGCCACCAGGACCGACAGGTTCTGGTCGCGCGCCACCAGGCGACGGATTCGAGACATCGAGGAGCTCCCGTTCATCTCAGGCCGCCGTGAAGACGAGGTTGCGGCGGTCGGCGGCGCGCTGGCGCCGGTACATGACGGCGAGGCTGCACAGCAGGACCGATCCGAAGAAGACGTCCGTCCACAGCGTCGAGAGGCCGAGGAGGACGAGGGTCTGCTGGAAGAGCTGGATGGTGACGACACCGAGGAAGGTGCCGAGCACGGTGCCCTCGCCGCCCGTGAGCTTGGCCCCGCCGATGACGACGGCGGCGATGACCATGAGCTCGTCACCGATGAGCGTGGCGGTGGGGTTCGCGTTCTTCAGCTCGGAGAAGAGCATGACGCCCATGAGGCCGGCGAGGGCCCCGACCGTCGCGTAGACGACGAGCTTGGTCCGGAAGATGTTGATGCCCAGCCGGGAGGCCGACTCCTCGTCCGAGCCGATCGCGAAGACCGAGCGGCCGAGCATCGTCCGGTAGAGGACGAACCAGACCGCGACGACCGCGGCGACCGTGATCGGCAGGAACACGGTGAGGCTGAACGACCGGCCGGTGTCGGCGTCGACGACGGTCAGCAGGCTCGCGTTCCCGAAGTCGAGGAGCGACTGCGGCATCTCCCCGGTCGTGAAGTCGTCGGTGCCGAGCAGCACCGCCATGAGCCCGTGGTAGACGCTCGCGGTGCCGAGCGTGACGATGAGCGTCGGCAGCCGCAGCAGGTGGATGAGCCCGGCGTTGAGCGCACCGAGCAGCGTGCCGATGGTGATGGACACGGCGAGCGCGAGCCCGAGGTGGTCGATGCCCGTCCGGTCGAGGGTGAGGACGGCGACGTAGCTCGAGACGATCGCCACCGCGGGGAACGACACGTCGATGCCGCCGGAGACGAGCACGAGCAGCACGCCGAGGGCGAGCAGCATGGTGCCCGACCCGCTGCGCACCATGTCGAACAGGGTCTCGGGCGTGAAGAACAGCGGGTTCTTCACCGAGACCACCGCGACGTAGGCGACGATGATGACGAGCAGGTACTTCTCCATCGTCGTCATCCGACGGTGCATGACGGCCTGGAACGGCGAGAGTGTCTTCATGAGGTGGCTCCCGGGGCGGAGGCGGACCGTGCGCCGGCCGGGTCGGCGACGACACGGGCCAGCCGGTCCTTGAAGTCGGGGTCGAGGCGGTCCTGCTCCTCGAACGTCGCGATGACCTCGCCCTCGTGCATGACGATGACCCGGTTGCAGTTCGCGATGATCTCGTCCGGCTCGTCGGAGATGAGGATGACGGCCATGCCCTCGTCGGCGAGCGCGTGGATGCGGTCGTAGATCTCCGACTTCGACCCGATGTCGATGCCGACGGTCGGGCTGTCGAGGATGAAGACCGCCGGTGCGGTGGCCATCCACTTGCCGATGACGACCTTCTGCGCGTTGCCGCCCGAGAGGTTGCCGACGAGGGCGTCGACGTTCTTGTTGTTGACCCCGACGGTCTCGACCGTGTGCGCGGCGAGCGCGCGCTCGGCCTTGACGTCGACGAGCCGCAGCGGGGTGAGCAGGGCGTCCAGCCGGGTGGAGGAGACGTTCTGGGCGATCGAGGCGTCGTTGAACAGCCCCTGGACCTTGCGCTCCTCGGGCAGCAGCGCGATGCCGAGGTCGATCGCGTCCCAGGGGTTGCGGATCCGCTCCTCGGTGCCGTCGACCCGGACGGTCCCGGCGTCCGGCGGGTTGAGGCCGAAGAGGCTGAGGGCGAGCTCGGTGCGACCTGCCCCGAGCAGGCCGGTGAGCCCGAGGACGTCCCCACGGCGGACGGACAGCGAGACGTCCCGGTAGTGGGGTGCCTTCGACAGGTGCTCGACCTCGAGGACGGCCGGCGCGGTCGCGTCGTCCGGGCGGGGGGTGCGCACGTAGGGGCGGTGGAGGATCTCGCGGCCCGTCATGTGGTAGCCGAGCGAGGCGGCGTCGAGCTCGGAGGCGGCGAAGTCGCCGACCTTGCGGCCGTCGCGGAAGATCGTGATCGAGTCGGCGACCTCGAACACCTCGTCGAGCTTGTGCGAGATGAAGACGATCGACAGCCCGCGCTCCTTGAGGTCGCGCACGATCGTCAGCAGGCGCGCGACCTCGGTGGTCGTCAGGGCCGTCGTCGGCTCGTCCATGAAAAGGATCCGGGCGTCCATCGACAGCGCGCGCGCGATGGCGACGAGCTGCTTGTTGGCGACCGACAAGGTGCCGACGGGTGCGTCGAGAGGCAGCTCGACGCGCATCCTCGCGAGCTGCTCGGCGGCGATCCGGTGCATCCGGGAGCGCCGCACGTAGCGCGTGCCCTCGTGGAGCATGACGTTGATCGCGATGTTCTCGGCCACGCTGAGGTGGTCGAACAGGGACAGGTCCTGGTAGATGACCTGCACGCCGGCGGTGATCGCCTCGCGCGGGGTGTGGTGCACCATCGGCGTGCCGGCGATCGTCACCGCGCCCTCGGAGGGGCGGTAGACGCCGGAGACGATCTTGACGAACGTCGACTTGCCGCTTCCGTTCTCACCTG
>JAEZIO010000045.1 GCA_023436615.1 Pseudomonadota bacterium
GATGTTCGAAGCTGACGATCTTGCCGCGGCGGACGACCGGTACCCATGCGCCGTGCAGCGAGCGATCGAGCGCGTCCCAGCGCAGCGCATCGATCCCGCGCGCAATCGCCTGGTCCCATGCCTCGGCGAAGCTCTCGGCGCCTTCGGCCTCGAGCAGGCGGTAGGCACTCTTAGGGGTCTTGCCGACGGCCCGCGCGGCGCGACTGATGCAGCCGCATCGGGAAAGCGCGTCGATGAAGGCGCGCTGCGCCTCGGGAGTCCAGCCGTTGCGCCGCTTGCGCAGGCGCGGGACGGGCGTGAAGTCGATCGGTCCGTCGGTCACTTCGACGAGGCCGGTGATTGCAGGATCAGGCCATTCGGGCATTGGAGGAAGAGGGTTGTCGCTCATCCATCAGGATAAGGCACAAATTGGCTGCTGTAGGACAGGGATTTCTTGCGATCAGCGGCTGCTCGATTAGGCTGTGAAATGCTCGAGCGGGGAGAGCGCGTGACGAACCGGCTTTACTACGGCGACAATCTGGAGGTGCTTCGCACGTTCGATAACGAGTGCGTCGACCTCATCTACCTCGACCCGCCGTTCAACTCGAACGCCAATTACAACGTGCTGTTCAAGTCGAAGACCGGCGAGGGCGCCGACGCGCAGATCACCGCGTTCGAGGATACCTGGCACTGGAACGACAAGGCCGAGGACGCTTTCGACCAGGTGATGCGCTCAGGGCTGAGCGGCGCGTCGGAGCTGCTGCGCGCGATGCGCGGCTTCCTCGGCGAGAATGACATGATGGCCTATCTGGCGATGATGGCCATTCGGCTGATCGAGCTTCACCGGGTGCTGAAGCCGACCGGCAGCCTCTACCTGCACTGCGACCCGACGGCGTCGCATTATCTCAAGCTGCTGCTGGATGGGGTGTTCGGGGCTGAGAACTTTCGGTCCGAGATCATTTGGAAGCGAACAAGCGCGCACAGCAGCGCAAAGCGGTATGGGCCGATTCACGATACGATTCTATTTTTCAGCAAGTCCGCCAACCATGTCTGGAATGAACAGCTTACCGCGTATGACGCAACCTACATCGATGCGTTCTTCACGCATGAGGACGAGGACGGGCGCAGGTGGCGACGGACCGATCTGACGGGGCCGGGCAAGCGGAAAGGTGATTCTGGCCTACCTTGGCGAGATTACAATCCAACCGAAAAGGGCCGGCACTGGCAACCGCCATCATATTTCTACGACCGATACGAGAGGCTCACAGGCAAGGGTCTCGCCGATCTTCCTCTTATCGACCGTCTCGATGCGATGGACGCCCTCGGGATGATCCATTGGCCATCAAAGGGAGGGGGAATGCCCCAAGGGAAACGATATCTTGAGGATGCCCCAGGGATTCCGGCGCAGGACATTTGGACGGACTTGAAGCCGATTCACAATATTTCAGACGAACGCCTCGGCTACCCGACGCAAAAGCCGCTAGCGCTGCTCGAACGCATCATCGCCGCCTCATCCAACGAGGGCGACGTGGTGCTCGACCCCTTCTGCGGCTGCGGGACGGCGGTTCATGCGGCGCAGAAGCTGGGGCGGCGGTGGATCGGGATCGACGTCACCCACCTCGCCATCCACCTGATCGAGAAGCGCCTGAACGACGCCTTCCCCGGCATTCAGTACGAGGTCCACGGCACGCCGCGCGACCTCGCCTCGGCGCAGGACCTCGCTGCACGAGACAAGCATCAGTTCGAGCTGTGGGCGCTGGCGCAGGTCGATGCCGTCCCGTGGAAGGGCGGGCGAAAGGGCGCGGATACCGGCATCGACGGGATCATCTATTTCAAGCCGGACGGGAAGCGCACCGAGAAAGCCATCGTCGAGGTCAAGGGCGGCGGCACCGGCGTGAAGGACATCGGACGGTTGAAGCAAGTCATGGATCGCGAGAAAGCCGAGCTTGCCGTGCTGGTGACGGCGCAGCTTCCGACCAGCGCGATGATCAAGGACGCCGCCGCCGTCGGGCGCTTCACCGACGAATGGGGGCGCACCTATCCCAAGCTGCAAATCCTGACCCTGGCCGAGCTGTTCCAGGGCAAGAAGCCCGACATCCCGTTCGTCGATCCGTCGAGCATCAAGCGGGCGAAGCGCGAGGACGAGGACGCGCGCAAGCAGGGGAGTTTGTTGTGACTCTTCGCGTCGACTTCGACGAGATCAGCAACATGGTCGCAATCGGGCAGCGAGCGACCGACGATTACCGCCTCACGCCAGAAATGCGGGCCCGAGCCACGCTTCGGCTCCGGCAGTTAAAGGCGATCCAGCGATACGCGCTGAAGCAGCAAGCGCCCCGATAGGAGCGGGATTCCCGCGTTCGCGGGAATGACGGTATAGCATAGGCCATGGCCACGCAGCTTCGCCCCGTTGAGGCACAGCCGGACGCGCTCGACGGCATGAGCCTTCCGGGGTGGCTCTATTTCGACCCGGAATTCTTCGAGGCGGAGAAGCGGGCGTTCCTTCGCGCGGCGCCCCAGGTCCTGTGCCACGAAAGCGAGATCGCGGAAGCGGGCGAGTGGCGGAGCATGGACTATCTCGGCGAGAGCGTGATCGTCATCCGCGGCGACGATGGCGAAGTGCGCGCATTCTCCAACGTGTGCAGGCACCGCGGGTCGCGGCTGGTCGACGGCACCGGCGGCTGCGCGAAGGTGCTGACGTGCCCCTATCATGCGTGGAGCTATGCCCGCGACGGACGGCTGGTCGGGGTGCCGCACCGGCACGAATATCCCGGTTTGCGGACCGAGGATCACGGCCTTTTCCCGGTGGCGCTGGAGCAGTGGCGCGGCTTCCTGTTCGTGACGCTGGAGCCCGGATCGCCCTCTGTCGCCGAGATGATGGCGCCCTATGAGGATGAGGTCGCGCCCTACCGCTTCGAGGACCTTCGGGTGATGGGGCGCGTGACGCTCCGGCCCCGACCGCTCAACTGGAAGACCATCTCCGACAATTATTCGGACCATCTGCATATCCCGGTCGGCCACCCGGGGCTGAGCCGGCTCTTCGAGCGCAATTACCGGATCGAGGCCAAGGATTGGGTCGACCGGATGGAAGGCGACCTGGTCGAGAAGGACAGCGCCAACCCGTCCGAGCGCGCGTATCAGCACCTTCTCCCGGACGTTGATCACCTGCCGGCGTCGCACAAGCGCAAATGGCTCTATTACAAGCTGTTCCCGAACGTCGCCTTCGACATCTACCCCGACCAGGTCGACTTCATGCAGTTCCTTCCGGTCAGCTCGACCGAAACGGTGATCCGCGAGATTTCGTATGCGCTCCCGGATAGCAGGCGCGAGATGAAGGCCGCGCGCTATCTCAACTGGCGGATCAACCGGCGAGTGAATGCCGAGGACACCGAGCTGATCACTCGCGTGCAGCTGGGCATGCAGTCGAAGTCCTATGAGGCGGGGCCGCTTGGGACAAGCGAGGTGTGCCTGCGGAGCTTCGCGAAGAAGCTGCGAGCCATGATCCCCGAGGCGCGGCTCGCTAGCCCGCCCGCGGCCGGATGGTCGACGGCTTCCTGATCCAGTAGATCAGCCCGCCGGCGGCGAGCAGGCCGAGCGACAGCAGGAAAGCCTGAAGCCCGGAGCCGTAAAAGGCGTAGAGCACGAACACGAGGCCGATCCCCGCGGCCGCGGTCGTCAGAGGCTTCCGATCCTTGATTGCCGCGGCGATGGCCGCCGCCGAATAGAGGTAGAGCACCGCGTCGGCCGCGAGCAGGGTGATGAAGGTGAAGAGCTGGGTGGTGCCCTTGGCGGCGTTGAGGGCCAGGAGGATGAAGCCGAGCAGCACTCCGGCAAGCTGCGCGACCCAGGGCGCGTTGTAGCGGTTGGTGCGGTCGAACAGCGCCGGCATGTCGCGGCGAAGCGCCATCGAATAGAGCATCTCCCCGCAGGCCAGCAGCGCCGCGTTGAGAGTCCCGAGCGCGCTGATCGCCATTGCTGCCGCCGCCAGCAACGCCGCCGTGCCGCCCCAGTAGCGGCCGATTGCGTCCGGGAACGGCGCGATCGAATTGGCGATCGCGGAATTGGGCATGATCAGGCTGAGCGAGAGCGTCGTGACCAGGTACGCGACCGTGATCCCGGCGAGGCCGATCAGCAGGGCTCGGGCGAGGTTGCGTTCGGGATCGCGGATCTTGCCGACCGGCGACATCGCGAACTCGAACCCCGTCAGCGCGAACAGGCACAGCGCCGAAGCAGTCGCGATATTGCCGAACGAGGCCGGCGGAACGTCGATCGGATGGACGGGGCCGCCGCTGGCGCCCAGCATCGCCGCGATGGCGATCACCGCGACCAGCGGCAGCACCTTGATGAGGACCGTGACGATGGCGACCTCGCCGGTCGCGCGGATTCCGCGCAGGTTGATGAGCGCGAAGACCGCGGTGAACAGGAACGACATGATGACGAGGTGCCGCGCGACTTCGGGGATCGCGGTCCCGAGCGCAGCGGATGCCGCGAGCGCGACCGCGGGAATTCCGACCCAGGTCGAGCACCAGGTCATCCAGGTGACGATGAAGCCGACGCCGGGCCCGAGCTCGTGTTCGACATAGGCCTGGAGGCCGCCGCCGTCGGGGCTGACGATTCGCGAGGCGCAATAGGCCATCGCCATCACGCCGATGCCGCTGATCAGCCAGCCGATCGGCACGCTTCCGCCGAGCGGCGCGAGCGCGATCGGCAAATAGAAGATCCCCGAGCCGATGACTCCGCCGATGACGAGCGCAAGGGTCATCCACGGGCCCAGCATCCGCGCTTCTTTTCGGCTTGTCATTCATCCCCTCCCGCCTTGGCAAGCGCGCCGCGCAAGCCTAGTCGCCCCGGCGCACGCTAGAACATCAGGGGACGAAATGCGCGCATTCCTTTTTCCCGGGCAAGGCAGCCAGTCGGTCGGCATGGGCGCGGCTCTTGCGGACGCCAGCCGCGCGGCGCGCGACGTGTTCGGCGAGGTCGACGAGGCACTTGGCCAGAACCTGTTCCGGCTGATGAAAGAAGGGCCGGACGAAGAGCTCAGGTTGACCGAGAATGCGCAGCCCGCGATCATGGCCAATTCGATTGCGGTCCTGCGGGCGTGGGGCGTGCATCCGGCGGACGTCGCGAGCTTCGTCGCCGGACACAGCCTCGGCGAATATTCGGCGCTGAGCGCGGCCGGGTCGTTCGACCTCGCGACGACGGCAAAGCTCCTGAAGCTGCGCGGGCAGGCGATGCAGGCCGCTGTACCGGTCGGCGAAGGCGCGATGGCGGCGCTGCTCGGCGCTGATCTGCCGACCGCGCGGCGGATCGCGGAGGCGGCGGCGCAGGGCGAGGTCTGCACCGTCGCTAACGACAACGACCCGAGCCAGGTCGTCATTTCCGGCCACAAGGGCGCAATCGAACGCTCGGTCGAGATGGCGAAGGAGATGGGGGCGAAGCGCGCGGTGCTGCTGCCGGTGTCGGCGCCGTTCCACTGCCCGCTGATGCAGCCCGCGGCCGACGCGATGCAGGACGCGCTGAGCTATGTCGTGCTCGAGGCGCCGGCGGTGCCGCTCTATGCGAACGTGACCGCGAAGCCGGAGAGCGACCCCGACACGATCCGCAACCAGCTCGTGGAGCAGGTCACGGGCATGGTCCGGTGGCGCGAGAGCGTCGCGAACATGTTCGATGCCGGCGTGCACGAGTTCGTCGAGGTCGGCGGAAAGGTGCTCGCCGCGATGGTGAAGCGCATCGCTCCCGACGCGAAGGTGACGAGCGTCGTCGCGATCGAAGACATTGAAGCGCTGGCCAAGGAGATCGCGTGATGTTCGATTTGAGCGGGATGAGCGCGCTCGTGACCGGGGCGAGTGGAGGCCTCGGAAGCAGCATCGCGAAGGCGCTTGCGGCGCAGGGAGCGCGGCTCGCGGTGTCGGGAAGCAATGTCGAGAAGCTCGAGCGCTTCCGCGAGGAGCTCGGCGGGGACCACGTCGCCATCGGCTGCAACCTTTCCGACGGCGCGGCCGTCGACCGGCTCGTGCCGGAGGCGGTCGAGGCGCTCGGCGGCAAGCTCGACATCCTCGTCAACAATGCGGGAGTGACGCGCGACAATCTGCTGATGCGGATGAAGGACGAGGACTTCGAGGAGGTCATACGGATCAACCTCGAGGCCGCGTTCCGGCTGATGCGCGCCGCCGCCAAGCCGATGATGAAGGCGCGCTTCGGGCGGATCATCTCGATCACATCGGTGGTCGGGGTGACCGGCAATCCCGGACAGGCGAACTACGTCGCATCGAAGGCCGCGCTGATCGGAATGACAAAGGCGGTCGCGCAGGAGCTGGCGAGCCGGTCGATAACCGTGAACTGCGTCGCTCCGGGCTTCATGACCTCGGCGATGACCGATTCGCTCAACGACCAGCAGCGCGACGGAATCCTGTCACGGATCCCGATGGGGCAGATGGGCAGCGGCGAGGATATCGGCGCGGCCTGCGTCTATCTTGCGAGCCGCGAAGCCGGTTACGTCACGGGGCAAACGCTTCACGTGAACGGCGGAATGGCAATGCCCTGAGCGCGGGCAGGCGCAGCGGCAGGAAGATCAGACGCCTTGCGGCGACGATGCTGGCAAAGGCGATGGCGACGCCCGCGATGACGTCCACGAAATAATG
>JAEZIO010000048.1 GCA_023436615.1 Pseudomonadota bacterium
CCTTAAGCAGCGTCATCATCAACCCGGCCACCGGAGTTTTGGCCCGCTATTACCACCGCTATGCCCGGTTCTTGAGCCAGAACGGCTTTGACGTGCTTACCTATGATTACCGGGGAATTGGCGGCTCGCGCCCCCGTGATCTCAAGACTTGTGGCT
This sequence comes from Pseudomonadota bacterium, assembly GCA_023436615.1. Taxonomy (GTDB): domain Bacteria; phylum Pseudomonadota; class Alphaproteobacteria; order Sphingomonadales; family Sphingomonadaceae; genus Sphingomicrobium. Next base: position 157 of record JAEZIO010000048.1, read on the forward strand.
ATCGCTGGCATGAATGGGGAACCAAAGATTGCGAGGCCGCCATTGCCTTCATGGCCGAATTCCATCCCGAGCGCGACATCCAGATCGTCGGTCACAGCTTTGGCGGCTTCATCCCCGGTCTGGCCGCAAACAACCATAAACTCAGCCGCGTGCTCAGTGTCGGCGGTCAATTCGGCTGGTGGCGAGATTACGCGCCGATCCCCCGGCTGTATTTAGCGCTCAAATGGCATGTGGCGATGCCCTTTCTGACCCGAAAGCACGGCTATTTTCCGGGCAAGCAACTGGGCTGGCTGGAGGATTTGCCCAAGGGCGTGGCCGAGGAATGGGCCTTGGGCGGACGCAATTTCGAAGACTGGTTTCCCATCGCCATCCGGGGCCAGATCGAAAAGCGCCTGAGGCCATTCAAGGCCCCGATCCTCGGCGTTTCGGTCAGCGACGATCCGCTGGCGACGCTGCCCGCCATGCGCCGGGGCCTTGCCCGCTATCCCAGCGCGCCCCGTATTCTGGTGCAATTGCGACCCAAGGATTACGGGCTGAAACGCATCGGCCATTTCGACCTGTTCCACGAACGCCACCGGGACGGGTTCTGGACCGATAGTCTTGAATGGCTGACAGCCGGCATCAATCCCTGGCCCAAGCGTGTGGTTCCCCATGGATAAAGAACTTGGCCCGGCTTTCATTCGAAGGCCGGGCCTAATCATTTACATCCGCATCTTCCAGGACATCACCGCCCTGGCGTCATAGGCATCGCCCGCATGTTCCAGACTGGTATTGGCCGAGACCTCGCCCGAAATGGCGTAAAGGCCATCTTGCCATTCATAGGAACCGCCGATTCCCAGACCACCCCACAAGCGGCCATCGTCCGGCGTGTAATTGGTGCCATCCACCATCATGTCCGCGGCTTCGATGAATTCGTAGAACAGATTGGTGATGCCATAGGCGCTCAGGCGCGTGCCCTGGGCACTGCACCTGGGATCACGATATTCCAGCGCCAGACCGGCCCGCGCCCGCAAGGACTGGGTATCGTCATAAGACACCTTGGCCCCATAGGGATCGGTGAAATCGTCCATGGTCCCGTAATTATAGGAAAGCTGCCCCTGCGGCACCCAGTTCCAAAGATCATTGATGGCCCGGCGCTGGCCGATTTCGGCACTGACACCACCGCCATACCCGTTAACGTCCTCGACCGCCGAACCGGAAAGTTCGAGCGAGCGCATGTCAGATGTCTGCCAATAGGCCGAGGCCTGGCCGTCTACATAAAGGCCATTGCCCCCAAACCAGGTCAGCGCCCCGCCCAAGGTGAAGCGATCGGCATCCATGCGGCCCCGCGCCCCGGGGGCGGAAAGCTTGCCGCTGATATCGCTGTATTGCAGGCTGACGCCCGCCACCCAATCGTGCCCAAGGCGGAAATCGGCACCAAATTGCAGCCGCACATCGTTGACGCTGAGCTGGGCGTTATCCATGGTCTCGAAGACGCTGGTGGAATAGCGGTTGGCCTCCATACTGGCCCAGATGCCGGTCATGTTGTCCGGCACGCCGAACATGCCAGCCAAGCCCGGCGCTCCCACCTCTTCCCCCGAAGCCACGCCCACATCATTGCCGGAGGACCGGTTCATCCATTGCCGGTTGCTAAGGCGCTGGGCCATGGAATCGATGCGATTGGCGGGCGCGAACATCTTGGCATAGGCTTCGAACACCGGCACTTGCGGGCTGGCGCCAGCTTCGCGCAGATACCAATTCCCATCCGTGGCATCGCCATCAATGCCGTTATGGAACAGGCCGTAGGTCTGGCTGCCGATCACGATACGCTCTGGCCCACGGGCAAAGTCGCTTCGCAACTTGAAGACGCCGTTCGCCGATTGGCTTTTGTCGCGCACTTCGACCAAGAGCACCCCATTGGTAGGCGTGATCCCCGAGTCTTCCCGCCGGTCGATGGCAATCGTCGTCGCCCCGCTGCCAAGGCTGGTGCGGTCCACCACCAAAACATCGGCCAGTTCATGGCTGGCGTTCAGGCGCAAGACCCCGCCATTGGCCACATATTGCGAGCTTCCCGCCGCACCACTGACCGTGCTGATATCCTCCTTCTCCTTCCCCTCAGATCACAGAGAAGAACCTCCCCGATCCCCATCGACGACAAGCCGCCCACCGAGGACGACTGCCAGCACGTCGAGATCGACACCAGCTAGCCCCAGGCCATAGGGAGGCGAGAAAGTAAAATTCAAACGTCGCATCGAAGTAAGTCAGCGCTGAATTTTGGCTTATACCGCGCACGACGCGGAAATCAGCCAAATCGCGGCTCTACGTCTAAGGTCCACATTCCACGACATTCCACCGAATGTCGGCAATACGAAGCAGAAAGGAATTTCAGAACTGACTTTACCGCTGACTTCACCGCCAATTCACTATCTTGTCCAGCGAGCGCGATATACGCACCAGATCAACAACTGAAGTCAGCGAGAGCCGCTTCGTTGAGATCATCGAGGCAATGGGCGACACCATGACGTTCGAGGACATTGGTTGCACCCGTGTCTAGCAGGGGCGCCACGAGGACTTGGGCACCGTGGTCATCACCCACAACCCCATCGACGGCCACATGCTCCTTGTCCGCACCACCACCCCAGCGGCCCGGCGGTGCCTCTCGATGGTTGCCACCCTTGAACGCCATGCGCCCCGGGCCGCTGGAACGCGATTTGGGAGTCATCGAAGCCCATTAAGCCCTGCCAGCAATCCAACCACCTGTGAACCTGTTTCCGCGCCTCTACGGCTCACCTGGCGAGTCTGGCGGCGGTCATCGTCGCGCCCCTCCGGGCCCTCGCCAGTGACTACTCCACCGGGCGCCCTAGTGGCGTCGAGAAGATCGAGGAAGGGGCGAGCAGTTACGTCCGCCGCGACAGTATGGGACGCCGCCTGGGCACCATCGACCCAGGCCCCAGCGGCACCTTAATCGAGCGCGACACCAGAGGGCGCAGGGTGGGCACCTGGGAGCCCGATCCCGGCGGGGACTGGATCGTGAGGGACAACCGAGGGCGGCGGGTGGGCACCGTCGGGCAGCGCCCTTGATGGCACCCACACGGGCGTTACAAGAACCCCTACGGATGTCAGCCTAATCAATTGAGCCACTTGGGAAAAATGAAATGGCGGAGAGGGTGGGATTCGAACCCACGGTACGGTTGCCCGTACGCCGCATTTCGAGTGCGGTGCTTTCGACCACTCAGCCACCTCTCCGTTGGTGCATGAAGGCTCGTGCCGGAAGGCCCGGCCGCGGTCGCGGCGCGCATGTAGCAACGCGCCCCGACCTTGCCTAGAGCGCGGCTGCGCCTAGATTGCAGCCATGTCGAACGCAGAACGTTTGAGCCCCATGGTCCCGGACATCCCGCCAGTCATCCCCCAGGCCCGCTTCGCCATCGGCGAGGTGGTGCGTCACCGGCTGCTCGATTTCCGCGGGGTCATTTTCGACGTCGATCCGGAATTCTCGAACAGTGAGGAATGGTACGAAGCCATTCCGGAAGCGATGCGGCCCTCGAAGGACCAGCCCTTCTACCACCTGCTCGCGGAGAACGCCGAAGCGAGCTACGTCGCCTATGTCAGCCAGCAGAACCTTGTCCCCGACGACAGCGACGAGCCGATCGACCATCCCGCGATCGACAGCATGTTCGACAGCTTCGACGGCGAGCGCTACCGCCTGCGCCCCGAGCACCGGCATTAACGGCGGAGGAGGGACAGCCGCCTCTCCCTCCCCGCTTTCTCAGAAGCTCACCGACGCGCGCGCGTAGAGGTAGCGGCCGTTGAACCCGAACGGCGAGAAGATCGAGAACGGGATGTAGATCTGGTTCGCCGGATACACCCCGCCGATCGACGCCGGACGCGGACCGAACGGCGAGCGGTCGGGATAGACGTCGAACACGTTGTCCGCGCCAAGCGCGAGCTCGACCTTGTTGATCGGCTTCCACCGCGCCTCGATATCCGTGATCCATTTCGCGCCCAGGAAGATGTCGTCCGGGCCGAAGGCGGTGAGACTCAACGGATCGGCGATCGGCGGCGCCGCTCCCGGTGAAACCACCTTTCCGTACCGCGTGGTGCGCGCCGTGAGCCCGAAGTTTCGGATGTCTCCGTCCGCGGTCAGCACGACCTTGTCGCGCGGCTGGCCGTGCGTGAAGCGCAGGCCTTCGATTCGGCCGAAGAGGACGAGTCCCGGGATGCTCGCAAGCGGTCCGAGTTCGTTGATTCGCTCGTCGATCTTCGTCTTGTTGTAATTGTAGGCGGCGCTGAGGTTCCAGCGGCCGAGGCTGCCAAGCCCCGTCCGGTAGGTCGCGACCAGGTCGACGCCCTGCGTGGTGGTGTCGAGTCCGTTGATGAAGAAGCGAGCCGCGCCGACGCTGGCGAAGCCGTTCGCGTCCAGGATCGCCTTGACGGCAGCGTTCTGTGCCGAGGTTCCACTTCCGGCTGCGCCGAGGTTCTCGGTCAGCACGATGCGGTCCTTGATACGGATATGGTAATAATCGGCGGTGAACGTCAGGCCCGCCAGCGGATTGGCGGTCGCCCCGAAGGTCAGGTTCACGGATTTCTCGGGCTTCAGAGGCTTCGAGCCGAGCGCCTGGGCGACCGGGCTGTTCACCGCGACGGTCGAGATATCGACCGGCAGGCCGCCGATGAAGTTCGTCGACGTCGTGGTGAAGAATTGCTGGTGAAGCGATGGGGCGCGGAAACCGTTCGAGATCGATCCGCGAAGCGCATAGCCGCGCACCGGCTCCCATCGCGCCGCGAACTTGCCGTTCCAGGTCGAGCCGAAGTCCGAATAATGCTCGAACCGCCCGGCAAGCGTGGTCGTCAGGCCGCTGATGGGATCCGTATCGAGCTCGGCATAGGCCGCATAGCTGTGCCGCTTCTCGTTCGTGCGACTGTTGTCGGGAATTCCCGGGAAGCCCTGCGCTCCCACCGGCGCGCCCCGCCCGGGGAAGCTGCAGACGCTGGTGCCCGCATTGAATACGCCCTGCTGCGCAGCGCAGTTTGCCGCCGTCGTGACGATCGACGCGCGGAACAGCGGCCCGATCGCCCAGGAGAACGTATCGCCCGGCCGGATCTGGAACTGCTCCTGCCGAAACTCCGCGCCCGTCGCCAGCGTCAGGGGCGTGGCGAAGCCGAGCGGCAGGTCGCGCGAAAGATCGAGGTTGAAGATGTTCTGCGCATAGCGGAGGCCGCCAGCGTCGAAATCGCTCGGGCTGGCGGGGCCGAATGACGCGTTGAGCGTGTCGTGGACTTCATAGTCGAACTTGTCGCGACCGCGCCCGGCCGACAGGTCGACGTTCCAGCCATGAACGTCCCCGCGAACGCCGATGGTGCCGGCGTAATCGCGCAGCTTCGTACCGATCAGCGGCAGGAATCCTTCCGGCGTCAGGGCGACGAAGTTGCCGTTGTTCGGCGACTGGTTGGGAGCGAGCTTGCTCCAGTCCCGGTTGGCGGAGTTATTCGCCTGGCGGTAGTTGGCGGCGCTCGTCGCATTGCGGTGGCCGTAGGTGGCGAACGTGTAGAGTTCCCACACCGGCGTCAGATCGTAGCCGCCGTTCAGCAGCAGATTGAAATCGCGTGACTTCGGATCGCCGAAGCGGAATTCGAGGCGGTCGAACGTCACTTCGCGAGGGTCGAATGTCGTCGGCGTCGGCCGCACGAAGTTCGGCCTCAGGTCGAAACCGGCGCGGTTCGTAGCCTTGCGGTCGTGAAACTCGCCGGTCAGGTTCACGAAACCGCGTCCGCCGAGCGGCAGGCCCATGTTGACTGCCGCCGTCAGCTGGTCGCCGTCGTGGACGTGCCGCTCGCCGTCGGCATTGGCCAGGAAATAGCGGTTGTCGGCGGGGTCCAGGATCGGCTGACCCGCCGAATTCAGCTGCAGTCCGGATATGTCGGCGACATTGTCGATGGTCGTGAAATATTTGCCGTAGGTGACGCTCGCGCGTCCCCCGTTCTTCGCATTCTTCAGCTGGACGTTGATGACTCCGGCAATGGCGTCCGAGCCATATTGCGCGGCAGCGCCGTCGCGAAGCACTTCTACGCGGGCGATGGCGATCGAGGGGATCAGGTTGAGGTCGACCGCCGCGCTCCCGCGGCCAACCGTGCCGTTGATGTTGAGCAGTGCCGACACGTGCCGGCGCTTTCCGTTGACCAGGACGAGGGTCTGGTCGGGGCTGAGGCCGCGCAGAGTCGCCGGGCGAAGCGCGTCTGAGCCGTCCGCGATCGAAGGCGACGGGAAGTTGAACGACGGGACAAGCTGGTTGAGGACCCGGTTGGTCTCGGTCTGGCCCGTGTTGTTGATCTGGTCGGATCCGATGACGTCGACCGGAACGGGGCTGTTGGCGACCGTTCGGTTCGCAGTGCGGGTGCCAGTGACGATGATGGTGTTCTCGTTCGCGGTGGGCTGGCCCTGCTCGTCGACCTGGGCCTGGGCTTGCGCTTCCGCATTCTGCTGCGCCTGCGGGTTCGTTTGCGCGGCGGCCGGCACGGCCAGAGCGATGGTGCTGAGCGACGCAAGCAAAGTGCGACGAGAAACACTGATCGTCATATATTCCCCCCTGTCCGTCCGGGCCGATTGCCGTGCCCAGCGGTGCAGGGAATGTCAAAAATGCAGCATTGGCAAGTGCTTGTGGCTCCTCGACATCGGTCTGCCGGCCGGCTGTTGCCGTGTAACAACAGAATTCCAGGGGGCCGTCGCGCGGTTGACAGGTCCGGGCCGCTGCCATAGGCGGCTCGCTTTCGCGCGAAGGCCCTGCCTCGCGCGCGTCACACGCATAGAAGAGAAGCCAATGTTCGCAGTCGTGCGCACGGGCGGCAAGCAGTACCGCGTCGCCCCCGGAGACAAGATCGTCGTCGAGAAGATGGACGGAAACGCCGGTGACACGATCACCCTTGGCGACATCCTCCTTGCCGGCGACGGCTCCGACCTCAAGAAGACCGACGGCCTGAAGGTCTCGGCGGAGATCGTCGCTCAGGCGAAGGGCGAGAAGGTCACGGTCTTCAAGAAGCGCCGGCGCCACAATTACCGCCGCAAGAAGGGCCATCGCCAACAGCACACGATCCTTCGGATCACCGCGATCGGCGACCACAAGGCCGAGAAGAAGGCGGCCCCGAAGGCTGAGAAGGCTCCGGCGAAGGCCGAGGCCGCTCAGACCGCCGCTGCAGGCGAGAGCGTCGAAGCCAAGGCTCCGCCAAAGGCCGAAAAGCCGAAGGCCGAGAAGAAGGCCGCTCCGGCCAAGGCTGAAAAGCCCGCGGACAAGGCGTCGACAAAAAATGCTGCACCTGCTAAGGGCGCGGCCAAGAAACCTTCGAAGAAGTAAGCGACATGGCACATAAGAAAGCAGGCGGCTCGTCCCGCAACGGCCGCGACAGCGAGAGCAAGCGCCTCGGCGTGAAATTGTTCGGCAGCCAATCGGCTCGCGCCGGCAACATCATCGTGCGTCAGCGCGGCACCAAGTGGCACGCGGGCGACAATGTCGGCATGGGCAAGGACCACACGCTCTTTGCGCTTACCGACGGCATCGTGACGTTCCGAGACGGCAAGCTCGGCCGCAAGTACGTGCACGTCATGCCGGCAGCGGAAGCGAAATAGGAACGGTCAGAAAGGGGCCGTTCCCATAAGGGGGCGGCCCGGACGAGATCCGAAATAGGATCGAGGCCAAAGGGAGAAGAGGGAAGCCCCCTCCTTCTCCCTTCGTCGTTTCTGAAGGGCCCGAATCTTCTCCCGAAACTGTCACGCGCCGCGAGTAGCGGCGTGCGCGAGGAGAAGAGCGATGTTCGCGAGAACGCCAAGATTGCTGCTGAGGCCCGGGTTCCCGGAAGACGCGCCGGCGCTGGCCGACGCGATCGGCCATCTGGCGATCGTCCGAAACCTCGGCAGGGCACCCTGGCCCTATCGACTCGCTGACGCGCAGACGGCGCTCGGCGCGCCGCGGAGCTCCGTGCTGCCGTCCTTCCTCATCATGGAGCGAACAGACGGAGCGCCGCGCCTCGTCGGCGGCTGCGGCTTCGCCCCAAAGCCCTCCGGCGCGGTCGAGATCGGCTATTGGATCGCACGGCCCAACTGGGGCCGGGGAATCGCCACCGAAGCTTGCGGAGCACTGGTCGATATCGCGCGGGCGCTGCGCCTGCCGGCGCTCCAAGCGGCGCACTTCCTCGACAATCCCGCCTCGGGCCGGGTGCTCGAGAAGCTCGGCTTCTCACCGACCGGGATCATCGCTCCAAGGTTCTGCCGGGCGCGCGGCGAGGAGGTGCCGGCGCGGCTCTACAGGCTTGAGCTCGGGAGCGAACCTGCCGCAGCGGCGCCGACGCCAGTGGAGGAAACCCTCGCCGCCTAGCGCGCGGCGCGGACCTTCCTGAGCGGCGCCGGCGCCCTATCCGCGTCGGCGCTTCGCTCGTAACCGCGCAAAAGGTCACGGTCGTCCTCGTTCCACGGGTGGAAGCCGGGCAGGAAGAATTTCAGCCATGCACCGGCGATCTTGCGGAACATGCCGGGCGCGATCCACAGGTGCCACAGCAGCCGTGCCCAGGCAGCGAGCCCGGTCACGCCGTCCTGGCGCATCAGCTCGAGCGCTCCGGCCGTGCGATCGACCACGAAGTTGCGCGTGACGTAGAGCATGACCTTCGCCTTCACCTTCCAGCGCTTCCACCGGGTCCAGCGGCGCGTCGCGTGAAGCCAGGTGTCGTAGGCGACAGCCTTGTGCTCGATCTCCTCCACCGCGTGCCAGCGCCACAGCGCCGCTGCTTCCGGATCAGCGTCCCGCAGGTGCCGCGGATCCTTGAGCAGCTGGTGCGCGAGGATCGCCGTGAAATGCTCGAGAGCCATGGTGGCCGCGAGGCTGACGACGGGCGGCTTGTCACGCGTGATCGCCAGCCGCTTTTCGACCTGCGCCTCGAGCTTCGTCAGGTCGTAGCCCGAGTCCACGGCGCGGCGGTTGAACGCGTCATGCTCGCGGCTGTGGATGGCTTCCTGGGTGGTAAATGCCTTGATGTCTTGCGCGAGCGCCGGCGGCGCGCCGTCGCGGAACGCCCGGACGCTCTCCACGAAAAAGGCTTCGCCTGCGGGAAAGGTCGTCGACAGCGCATTGTAGATTGCAGTCGCTTCGACGCGCCCGCCGTGCCACAGGCGATTTCGCAGCGCACCGCGGTCGAAACGCCGGTCGCGAGGGGTGATCGTAAGGTCCGCGGGGGTCGGAAGCGCCGTTATGCTCATGCCAGCAAGCTATGATAACTTACACGTATGTCAATAACTGGAAAACGGCTTAGCCCGGGCAAAAGCCGCTCGGTCGCGATCGAAGCTGCGCGGCGCATTCTCCTTCACCGAGGCCCGCAGGCGGTGACGCTGAAAGCCGTCGCATCCGATATCGGCCGCACCCATGCCAATCTCATCCACCATTTCGGCTCCGCTGCCGGACTCCAGACCGCACTTGCCGAGGACATTGCAGGTCGGGTGACGGTGCGTATCGCCGAGGCCGTCGAAGCCGCGCGATCCGGGGCTGCCGATCCCCGCGAAGTGGTCGACCGGACTTTCGACGCCTTCTCGAAAGAGGGCGCGGGCGCGCTTGCGGCATGGATGATCCTGACCGGCGATCGCGAGGCGCTCGACCCGATCCTGCGCTCGGTTCGAAGCCTTGTCGCGCAGCTGAGCGCAGGCCGCGACGAGCGGCGAGTCGCGGAAACGACCCTGTGGCTGGTGCTCGCGGCCCTTGGCGATTCGCTGCTCGGCGAGGCGATTGCCGCCGCGCTCGGCCTCGGCCGCGAAACGGCTCGCGAACTTGCCGCCGATCGCATCCGGGCCGCTCTCGAACAGCATGAAAGCGGCGGCTTCCGCGCGTTGAATTCCTGATATACTTTCCGCTCCGCCAGGTGCCGGGCGCGCCTGCGGACGGGGGGCAATGTTCAACGACCTGCTCAAGCATCGTTCCGGCCGCGTCGTTGCACTCGCCCGCGCGGTGCTCGTCGCCACCTTCCTCTTCGCGATAGCCGTCGATCCGACCCGCCCCTCGCATGCGGTCGCGACGACCTATTCGATGCTGGTCGCCTACCTCGCAGGCGCCATCGCCGTCGCCCTTCTCACTTGGAACGATTGGTGGCTCGACGCGAAGCTCGCGATGCCGACGCATGTCGTCGACATCGTCGCCTTCACTTTGCTCGTCCTCGTCACCGACGGGTACACGAGCCCGTTCTTCGTCTTTTTCGTCTTCCTGATCCTGTCCGCGGCGATCCGCTGGGGCTGGCGGGAGACTGCGCTGACCGCGATCGCCGTCACCCTCCTCTATTTCGGTGCCGGTTTCATCGGCGGCGATTCGTCGGGCCGGGCTTTCGACCTTCAGCGCTTCATCATCCGCGCCAGCAACCTGGTGATCCTCTCCGCCATCCTCATCTGGTTCGGAGTCAACCAGGGGTTCGCCGGCTTCCGCCCATCGCGCGAGGACCTCATTCGCGATGTCCCGCCCGACGAGCCCCCGCTCGAAAGCGCGGTCGAAACCGCGGTCCGGCTGACGGGCGGGAAGGCCGCGGTGCTGCTGTGGCGCCGGGCTGGATCGCATGACACGGCGGCGGTCAGCTACCGGGATGGCGAGGTGACGAGCGAGGGGCTTGCCGACCCGCCGGCGATGCCGGTGCCGCTTCGGTCGTTCCTGTTCGACGTGCCTCGGAACCGGGCGCTCAGTCGCGGCCCGCACCGGCGCATGCGCTTCCTCGACGCCAGGAGGCTGATGAGCCCGGAGATCGGCAGGCGTTTCGCCATCGATTCAGGCCTTGCCGTTCCTATCCGGACCGACGCCGGTGAAGGCACGCTGGTGCTCGGCGGCATCCGCAGCCTGTGCACCGACCATATCGAATTCGGCGAGACGCTGAGCGAGGCGGTCGCGTCCCATATCCAGCGCCATGCCCTGCTCGCCGCAGTGGAGGACGGGGCGGTATCCCGTGCCCGACTGTCGCTTGCGCGCGACCTTCACGACAGCGTCGTCCAGTTCCTCGCCGGAGCGACATTCCGGATCGAGGCGATCCGGCGCTCGATCCGCGCCGGCGACCAGCCCGACCGCGAGCTCGCCGACCTCAAGGAGCTGATGCTCCATGAGCAGCAGGAGCTCAGGTCCGCGATCGGCGCGCTGCGCCGCGAACGGATTCCACTTCCGAGTCTCGCCGCCGATCTTCGCACCTTGTGCGGCCGCCTTGCGCGCCAGTGGGACATCGAGTGCAGCTTTTCCGCCGAGGTCCCGGACATCGCGGCGCCGATGCGTCTCCACCTCGATACCCACCAGCTGATCCGCGAGGCGGTCGCGAACGCGGTCCGCCACGCCCACGCAAGCACGGTCGGCGTCCAGTTGACCGCCGACGACGGCGACCTTCGGCTCGACATCAGCAACGACGGAAGCGGAAGCGAGCGCCTGAAGGAAGGAAGCCCCTGGTCGCTTCGCGAGCGCGTCGACGACGCCAACGGAACGTTGATGCTTGCAACCCGGGATACCGGGACGAGCGTTTCAATCACCCTGCCACTCAAGACGGAGCCGCGCCCGTGACCTCCATCGTTCTCGCCGATGACCATCCGATGATTCAGGCGGCCTTCGAAGCGATGCTTCGCGGCAGCGATTATCAGCTCGTCGCCAGGGCCGGCAGCGGGGCCGACGCCCTCGCCGCGATCGCGCAGGAGGATCCGGATATGGTCGTGCTCGACATCCAGATGCCGGAGGGCAGCGGCCTCGACGTCGTCCGCAAGCTGCGTTCGAGCGGCGACGCCCGCCCGATCGTCCTGCTGACCGCCTCGATCGACGAAGCCGGCTTCGCCGAGGCGCTGTCGCTCAAGGTCGAAGGGCTGCTCCTGAAAAGCTCCGACCCGGCGTTGCTGATTGACTGCCTGGACGCGGTGAAGGGCGGCCAGGAGTGGATCGACCCCCAGCTCCAGGCCGAGGCCGCGGAGCGGGCCGCGACTCGCGACCGGTCGCTGCTGTCTCCGCGCGAGACCGAGCTCGTCCATCTCGTCCGCCAGGGCATGCGCAACCGGGACATCGCCGAGAAGCTTGGGATCACCGAGGGCACGGTGAAGGTCTATCTCCACAGCGTGTTCGAGAAGACCGGAGTCGCCAACCGCACCGAGCTCGCGATCCGCGCAGCGGAATGGGTCAGCGGCTGAGCGGCAAAGTCTCGATTTGAGACGGCGATTGCTAACTTTCGATAATGTTAACGTCCGGTAACTACTGTCGTTAAATCCTCGTCGGTAAACGCGAATTCACCGCAGGGGGGCGAGTCGTTTTTCTAACCTCGGCCGCGGCAACTCAACCGGGAATGAGGGATAAAAACATGAAATCGATCAAAACCGCCGCATGCGCGGCGCTCCTTTCCACGTCGTTCTTCTCGTCGCCCGCATTCGCGACGGAGATACCGGATCAGGTGGCGAACTCCACCACCACCGGCTCGATCACGACGACCTGCGACGCGCTTGAGGCGACGCTCGACGCAAGTGGGGACTATGACGTCGAAGGCTCGATCACCGGGCAGTCTTCAGTGCAGGGCACTGAGATTCTGGCTGATCGCGTTATCGACCAGGACAGCTGGGCACCGTCGGTCGGTGCTACCGCGAATTATAATGACATTGATGCTTCCGCTTCGAGCAAGCTCTACCGCAACGGCAAGAGCCCCAACCTGTTCGTCAAAGATGCGTTGGCAGGCACAGTCACATGGTCGGCGAACAGCTACGACTTCACGGGCAACTACAACATCACCACGACGTTCGAATTCACGTGCCATGTCACGGAGCATGTCGCTGCCGTCCTGCCGGTCTACGAATCGGAGAACGAGTGCGTCGCGCGTGTCAAGGTGGATGGCTCGATACCGTCCAGCTACAACAAGGGCTTTGGCGCCTGGTGCAACGAGCAAACGCCGGACCACAGCGGCAACTACGATAACCGCCTGAAGCTCGTTGACGGGGTCGATGCGCACGACAATGACGACACGGGCCTCGATACCACGGCGACTATCGACCAGGCCGGCACCGCGCTGCTTGCCGGGCACGAAGACTTCGGCGGGGTGCACACCTACACCAACCAGGCCGTTCCGGTTCAGACCGTCGTCTGCATTTCGCCGGGATCGAAGGGCGGTACTTGGACCGCGAAGAACCTCTATGCGGGTCTTGGCGGCACGTGCAGCACGGCCACCTTCAACGCGACTGCGCCGGGTACAATTATTCCGTCGGCGTCGCTGCCAGTAATCTAACTTCACTAGCGGCCCAGAACCGCGCGTGGACGCCCTGCCCGGCTTCGGCCGGGCAGGGTAGCGCGGACAGGTAACGGAAAGGGCCGCCCACTTCTGCAGCCTTTTCTGGGGGGGCAAGCACATGACCATCGGGGCATCCCGAACGCATCGCCGTATCCGCCGATTGGCGATCGCGGTCCTTCTCGCCGGCACGGCCGGCCCGGTCGCGGCCAACAGCGCCGACGGGTCCGCGGCCGCACAAGCCCCGGATCAGGGCCAGCATCAGGAAATTGTCGTCACCGGGCACGTGCTGTTCCCGGACGTGCAGGCCGAGCGGAGTCTCGATCAAAGCGCCATCGAAAGCTACGGCGCAAGCACCATCGACGAGCTTCTCGCCAACCTCCAGGCCGAGCTCGGCGATCTCGATGACGGCCCTTTGATCATCGTCAACGGCGTCAAGATCAACAACCTCGACGAGATCGCGGCGCTTCCGATCGAGGTCCTTCGCGAAGTGCAGGTCCTGCCGCGGGGCACAGCGGTCCGCGCCGGCGGAAGGCCCGGCCAGCGAGTCATCAGCCTGTCGCTGAAGCGCCGGGTTCGCACGCTCACCGCGCTTGCCGCTCCGAAGGTCTCTACCGAAGGGCATTGGAGCGCCGCACGCGGCGAAGCCATTGTCACGCAGGTTCGTGGCGACACCCGCGCGAATATCGCGCTGCGCACCCGCGCCGAATCGTCGCTGCTGGAAAGCGACCGCGGGCTGATCCAGCCGAATCCGCTCCGGCCCTTCGCGCTTGCCGGCAACGTCATCGGCTTCCCCAACACGAGCGGCGAAATCGATCCGCTTCTCAGCGCTCTTGCCGGCCGGACGGTCATCGTCTCGCCGTTCCCGGCGCCGTCTTCCCCCGCCCTGGCGGACTTCGTCGCCGGCGCGAATGACCCGGCGTTCACCGACATCGGCGAATTCCGGACTCTGAGGCCGCGCACGCGCAATTACGATCTCAACGGCACATTCGCGACGCGCCTCGCCCCGTGGCTCACGGGGAGCGCGACCTTCCGGCTCAATCGCAACGGCACCCGCTCACTTCGCGGCCTCCCGTCGGCCGTCTTCGTACTCGACGATGCCAATCCGGCATCGCCGTTCTCGCGCGATGTCGGGCTTGCGCTCTACGGCCGCGACCCGCTCCAGTCGCGCTCGCGGCGGCAGGGCGGGGAGGCCAATGTCACGCTGAACGGCACGTTTGGCGAGTGGACCGGCAACTTCAACGCCAAGCACGCAGATTCCAGGACCGTAACGACGAGCGAGCGCTCGCTGGGCGGAACCATCGTGCTCGCCAACAGCGCCAACCCGTTCGCGACCGATCTCGGCGACCTGATCGCGCTGCGCAGCGACCGCTCGTCGAGCCGCAACATCAGCGATCTCCTCCAACTGACGTTCAACGGGCCCGCCGCGACCTTGCCCGCCGGCCCGATCACCGCGACCATCGAAGGGCGGCTGGCGTGGAACCGCCTGCGCTCCAGCAGCACGTTCGACCTCCTCAACCCTAACCGCAGCTTCCGCAGGGCGGAGCAGGGGATCCGCGGGGCCGTCGAGGTGCCGTTCACCAGCGGGGCCAGCGGATTCGGCGGTAGGGTCGGGGACATCAGCGGAACGGCCGAATATGAGCGTATCCACTTTTCCGACGCGGGAACGCTCGACCATTACGAGCTCGGCCTGACCTGGGAGCCGATCGAGGCGCTTCGCTTGCGCGGGTCGATCGAAAAGACGGAAATCCCGGCGATCATCCAGTTCCTTGGTGATCCGGTCTTCATCGATACGGACGTTCGCACCTTCGACCCGCTTACCGGCAGCACCGTCGACGTGACGCAGATAACCGGCGGCAATAGTGCGCTGCGGCCCGAGGAGGTGACGCTTCGGCGCCTGAACGCGCTGGTCCGCCTGGTGCCGCGCCTGAACCTGCAGTTGAACGCCGAATATACCGACAGGGATTCGCGCAACTTCGTGTCCTCGCTGCCGGAATCGAGCGCCGCCGTGATGCTGGCCTTCCCCGACCGCTTCGTCCGCGATTCCAACGGTGTCCTGACCACCATCGATCTGCGGCCGGTCAATTTCGACTCCCACCGCGAGAAGCGGCTGCGCTGGGGTTTCAGCATGAACGCGAAGCTCGCCGGCGGAACGCCCGTGACCGCGCCCCGCCGGACGCCAGGCGAGCGGCCCAAGCCGAGCACCTACCTCCAGCTCACGGCGAACCACTCGATGGTCTTCTCCGACAAGATGGTGATCCGTCCCGGCCTCGACCCGGTCGACCTGCTCGGGGGAGGCTCGATCGGCATCGGTGGCGGCCGCCTGAGGCATCAGCTCGACGGCACGGCGGCGGTCAACTCGGGCGGGAGCGGGCTTCGCCTCGGCGTCACCTGGCGAGGCCGGAGCAGCCTCGAGAGCCGCTTCGGCGGAATCAGCGATACCCTCCGGTTCTCGCCCGTGCTCCTGCTCAACCTGCGCGCATTCGCCGATGTCGGCCGCTTCGCGCGCGATTCCAAATGGGCAAAGGGCCTTCGGCTGTCGCTGGACGTCGTCAACGTCACCAACGACCGGCAGCGCGTCCGCGATTCGCTCGGCAACACGCCGCTCCAGTACCAGCCGGCTTACCGCGACCCGCTCGGCCGGACCGTCGAGTTCGAAATTCGCAAGGTCTTCTAGCGGCCCAGGCCTTACTATCCATCGTTGAGTTACGCGGCCGCTTGCGGCCAATTATCGCAAGTTAGTGGCCGGCGCGCCCGAGTCGGGAGCGCGCAGGCATTCGCTTTCACGCACGGCACCCAGGTCCGAGCGTGGACTCTCTGGCTGGCGTCCCGGCGCCAGCCAGGGCAGTCCTTCCCGAAGTGGCGCATCGCGCCGCTCCAGCCTACAGCGCCGGAATGCATTTCCTCGACCAGGCGAAGATCTACGTGAAGTCCGGCGCCGGCGGGCCCGGAGCGGTCAGCTTTCGCCGCGAGAAGTTCATCGAGTTCGGGGGGCCCGACGGAGGCGACGGCGGCAAGGGCGGCGACATCGTTTTCGAGGCGGTGCCGGGCCTCAATACGCTCATCGACTTCCGTTACACGCAGCACTTCCGCGCGCCCCGCGGCAAGGGCGGTGCCGGCTCGAACAGGACCGGCGCCGGCGGCAAGGACCTCGTCATCAAGGTTCCGGTCGGGACGCAGGTGCTTGCCGACGACGAGGATCGGACCGTGATCGCCGACCTCACCGAGGCCGGCCAGCGCATAGTGCTGCTCGAAGGCGGCATGGGCGGGCGCGGCAACGCAAGCTACAAGACATCGACCAATCGCGCCCCGCGCCAGCACCAGACCGGCGAGGCGGGGGAGGAGTTGTGGGTGTGGCTTCGGCTGAAGCTGCTCGCCGACGTCGGGCTCGTGGGCCTCCCCAATTCGGGCAAGTCGACCTTGCTCAACTCGGTGACGAATGCGACCGCGAAGGTCGGCGACTATCCCTTCACCACCCTTCGTCCGCAACTCGGCGTGGTCCGCCACAAGGGCCGCGAGTTCGTGCTCGCCGACATCCCCGGCCTGATCGAGGGCGCCGCGGAAGGCGCCGGGATCGGCGATCGCTTCCTGGGCCATGTCGAGCGCACCCGAATCCTTCTCCACCTCGTCGATGCCGCAAGCGAAGATCCTGCGGCGGCGTGGCGAACGGTGCGCAATGAAATCGCCCGCTACGGCGCAGGCCTTGGCGAGAAGGCGGAAATCCTCGCACTCAGCCGCTCGGACCTCGTGGACGCCAAGGCAATTAGGGACGCGGCGAAAGCGTTGAAGGCGGCGGGCGCGCCGCCGCCGCAAATAATCTCCGCTGCCGGCGGCGATGGGCTCGACGCGCTTCTCGACACGATCATCGAGCGGCTTGGGCCGGAGCCGGAGACCGCGGAGCAGGACGAGGGCAGCGAAACCGCCTGGTCGCCGCTATGATCATCGGCGTCACCGGCGGGACCGGCTTCGTCGGGTCGCGCTTCGTCGAGCTGGCCGCCGCCGAAGGGCACCGATTGCAGGCGCTGACCCGACGGCCGCAGGAAGCGCACGCAGGCGTGAGGTGGATCGAGGGTGCGCTCGAGGACACCGACTCGCTTCGCCGGCTAGTCACGGGCTGCGATTGCCTCGTCCACATCGCCGGCGTCATCAATTCGCCGGACGCCGATGCGTTCGAGCGCGGCAACGTGCAGGGGACGCTTGCCGTCCTCGCCGCGGCCACGGCCGCAGGCGTCACCCGCTTCGTCCATGTTTCGTCGCTTGCCGCCCGCGAGCCCGCGCTTTCCCGGTATGGAGCGTCCAAGTCCGCTTCCGAGGAGCTCGTAGAGGGGTCCGGACTCGACTGGGTGATCGTGCGCCCCCCGGCCGTCTACGGGCCCGGCGACCGCGAAACGCTCGAGCTGTTCCGGATGGCGAAACTGCGGCTCATGCTGCTCCCGCCGCGCGGACGCGTGTCGATGATCCATGTCGATGATCTTGCGCGCCTGCTGCTGGCGCTTGCGACGAGCGCCGTTCCCGCGCGAGTCACGCTGGAGCCGGACGATGGCCGTGACGGAGGCTGGTCCCACGCCGAGCTGGCGCAGGAGATCGGCCGCGCCGTTGGCCGCCGGAACCTGTCGCTGTCGATGCCCAAGGCCATGCTTCGGCTTGGCGCCGTGCTCGACCAGCTCGTCCGGCGCGAGCGCGCGAAGTTGTCCGCCGACCGCGCCGCCTATTTCAGCCACCGTGACTGGGTCGTGAAGCGGGAGCGCCGGCCGGCCGCCGAGCTTTGGCGACCCCAGGTGGACACGCCGGCAGGGCTCGCCGACACCGCCGCCTGGTACCGCGCCAACGCCTGGCTGTGAGCGCCGCCAACGCGCCGCATTCGCGCCCCATTGCGTTGCGAAACCGCGGGACCGCCAATAGGGGCCATTCAATGACCGACCGTGACGAAATCTACTCGAAGGTCCGCGACCTGATGGAGCCGTTCAATAAGAAGGGCGTCGCCATCAGCGAGGACACGCGATTCCAGCAGGAGCTGGAGTGGGACAGCCTCACCGCCATGGACTTCGTCGCCTCGGTCGAAGATGAATTCGATATTCTCATCAGTATGAATCGCGCAGCCGAGATCGAGACCGTCGGCCAGATGGTCGATGCGGTTCGGGAGCTGCAGGCGGCCCGGTGATCGACCTTCTCTCCAAGTTCGACCCGCTGATCGAGCAGCGCGAGCAGCTCCTTTCGACGGGCCTCACCGATCCGTTCAACCTGGTGATGGAAAAGGTCGAAAGCCCGACCGTCGCCATCTGCAACGGCCGGCGGACGATCCTGCTCGGCACCTACAATTACATGGGCATGACTTTCGACCCGGACGTCATTGCGGCCGGAAAGAAGGCGCTCGACGAGTTCGGATCGGGAACCACCGGAAGCCGCGTCCTCAACGGCACCTATGTCGGGCACCGGGCGGTCGAGGACGCGCTCCGCGACTTTTACGCGATGGACCACGCTATGGTCTTCTCGACCGGTTACCAGGCGAACCTGGGCATCATCTCCACCATTGCCGGCAAGGACGACTACATCGTCCTCGACATCGACAGCCATGCCTCGATCTACGACGGGTGCGCGCTCGGCAACGCGCAGATCGTTCCGTTCCGCCACAATGACATCGATGCCCTGGACAAGCGGCTCAAGCGGATCCCCGACGGGGCCGGCAAGCTCGTCGTGCTCGAAGGCGTCTATTCGATGCTCGGCGACGTCGCTCCGCTCAAGGACATGGTCGCCGTGTCGAAATCGAACGGGGCGATGGTGCTCGTGGACGAGGCGCATTCCATGGGCTTCATCGGCGACAATGGACGCGGAGTCGCGGAAGCGCAGGGCGTGCTCGGCGACGTCGACTTCGTCATCGGCACCTTCTCGAAGTCGGTCGGCACGGTCGGCGGCTTCTGCGTCTCCAACCATCCGAAGTTCGAGATCCTTCGCCTCGTGTGCCGGCCTTACGTGTTCACGGCTTCGCTGCCGCCTTCGGTGGTCGCGACGGCCGCCACGTCGATCCGCAAGCTCATGAAGGCCGGCGACAAGCGGGCGCATCTCTGGGAGAACAGCAAGCGACTCCATGCTGGGCTGCGCCAACTCGGCTTCACGCTGGGAACGGACGAGCCGCAATCTGCGATCATCGCCGTGATCATGCCGGACCTGGAGACGGGCGCCGCCATGTGGGAAGCGCTTCTTCACGAGGGGCTCTACGTCAATCTGGCGCGCCCGCCGGCAACGCCGGCCGGAAAGACGCTGCTGCGATGCTCGCTCTGCGCCGAGCATACGAACGAGCAGGTCGACGAGATTCTTGCGATGTTCGGAGCCGCTGGACGGGCGACCGGCTGCATCTGAGCGGGCGACGCGCCTTTCGCCGGCGGGAAGACGTGTCTACATTGGCGCTATGACGCCGGGCGGGGACGAAAGGCGGTTCGACTGGAGACGCGGCGGCGCCGCGGCGGGAGCGATGGTTGCCGTCCTGCTTCTGCTCGGCCTCGTCTATCTCGTCGCGGCGTCCAATCACGAACGCGACCGCGCACTCCAAATGGAACGTCATGCCTATGACGTGACCCTGCTGACCCGCTCCATCGACGCCAGCATTTCGCGCGCCGAAGCGGGCCTTGGCCAATATGCGCTCGACGAGAACGTCCAGACCGGAAACATCTATTACAGCTACTGGCGGCAGGCCGGGCGCCAGATCGCGCAGCTCAAACAGCAAGCCAGCAGCAACCCCGAGCAGCAGAAGCGGCTGCAGGACCTGCAGGACATCTACCGAGACCTCGGCGCCAAGTTCGACAATGTGGCGAGGGTGATCGGCGCCAAGAAGGGCGATTACGGGATCAGCTACTTCTATGCCGCGATGAAGGATCCGATGGAGGGAATCCTTCACACCAAGCTTCGCGACATCGCCGACAGCGAACGCGCGCTACTCCTCGAGCGGATGAAGCAGACACGCTTCTTCTCGGCGCGAGCGGACCGGTTCACCGATTATCTGAGCTGGCTCGGCATTCTCGTCGGTATCGGAGCGATCTTCCTCGGCCTCGTTTCGGTGCAGGCGTTGCGCCAGTTCGCCTACGCGCGCCGGCAAGCGCAGGACGAGTCCGATCGCGCGGAGGCGCTTGAGGAAGCCGTCCGCGACCGCACGCAGGAGCTTTGGGAAGCAAACCAGGCCCTCAAGGCCGAGGCGGCCGAACGCGAAGCGGCCGAGGCTCAGCTCCGCCAGGTCCAGAAAATGGAGGCGGTCGGCCAGCTGACCGGCGGCATCGCCCACGATTTCAACAATATGCTTGCCGTCGTCGTCGGCGGAGTCGATCTCGCACGCCGCCGCCTCAACGGGCCGCGCCGCGAAGTGCTCGCCCATCTCAATAATGCGATGGAAGGCGCAACCCGCGCCGCGGCGCTGACACGCCGCTTGCTCTCCTTCGCGCGCTCCGAGCCGCTGCTTCCCGAGCGTGTAGAGCCGTCAGGCCTTGTAAAGGGCATGTCGGACCTCCTCGACCGCACGCTCGGCGAGCGCATCCGCGTCAAGGTCGACGCGGCGACCGACACCTGGCCCGTTTACGTCGATCCGCACCAGCTCGAGAACGCCATTGTCAACCTGGCGGTCAACGCGCGCGATGCGATGGACGGCGTGGGGCGTCTCAAGATCAGCACGGCCAACGTTAAGGTTTCCGCAAACGAAGTCGGGGATATTCGCGCCGGCGACTATGTCCGCATCTCGGTGACCGACTCCGGCTGCGGAATGGCGCCGGAGGTCCTGGACCGTGCGTTCGAACCATTCTTCACGACCAAGCCGGTGGGCAAGGGCACCGGCCTCGGACTCAGCCAGATATTCGGATTCGCGCACCAATCGGGCGGCGAGGTCGGAATCGACAGCGAGGTCGGCAAGGGCACGACAGTGTCGATCTATTTGCCGCGAAGCGCCGCCGAGCCGCCAGTCCGGCTCCATTCGGCAGCCACCCGCATGAACGAGGAAGCGCGAGTGGCCGGCGCCCGCATCCTGGTCGTGGAGGACGACCCGAGGGTTCGGACCTCGACCGTCGAGGCACTCCAGGACCTCGATTACGACCCGGTCGCCTGCGCCAGCGGCGAGGAAGCAATCGCCCTGTTCGACAGCCGGACGTTCGATCTCGTCATCAGCGACGTGATCATGCCCGAGATGACGGGCCCGGAGCTGATCAAGATCCTGAAGGAAAAGCGCCAGGATTTCGCGGTGCTGTTCGTAACGGGCTATGTCGGCGACAGCGAGAGCGACAATCTGGTCGGCCACGAGCTCTTGCGAAAGCCTTTTACCGTAGGGGCCTTGGCGTCGGCCGTGGCGACCGCGCTCCAGTCTAGCGAATTGCCCCGGACCTCGGCAGGCGGGGCAAGAGGCTGAGCGGCGCGGCCTAAGTAAAGCGGAGCGGCGCGAGCGCGCCTTAGGCGAGAGATTGCGAAGCCGGACGGCCTGCGCCCGACGGGCGTCAGGACCGACGGCGCGGATTTACTCCGCGCCAGCTACGATCATCGAATTGCGCCGGACCTCAAAAGGCGAGGCAGCAAGCTGATCCCGGCAAGAAGCGGCCAGCGCCGCTGCCACGGTTTCAGCTCGATCCGCGTTCCGGCATGCCGATTGATCTTCCACGCGATATAGTCGGCACCCCCGGCAAAGGTCGCGCTGGCCTTGGCAAGGCGCAGGACCGACAGCAGCTTGCCCTTGCGCTGCATGCGCTTCCACCATCGCCCGGTCGCCTGGTTGCCGCGGCGGTCCATCTTGGCGAGAGCGGCCGTTCCGAACCGTTCGTAGCGCTTCGGATCGGCATCGACGATTGCCGCCGAGCGCTCGCCCCGTTCTGCGCGAAGCTCGGCCGCAAAGGTCAGCTGGAATGCGCGCTTCCACAGCTCGAGAACCGATGCGCCCGGCGGCGCAAGCGGCTTGGCCCACGCCAGCAGGGTCGGCGCGCAGCGGCTTACCGAATCGACCATCCCGGCGCCCGCAGCCTCGCCCGCCGTCCAGGCGAGCCGGGCCGGCTGCGCGAAGCGTGCGACGACGGACGTGCTGTGCGCCTTTGCACCGCATTCCCGATCGAAATCGGTCTCGCTCAGGACCGCGTATTTGGCGACCAGCCCGCCGTGCTCGAAGTAAAAGACGTTCGGCGGGATCAGGCGGTTGGCGACCGCGAGCCACCCGGCGCCATAGGCTTTGCGATAGTCCGACACGATCAGGTAGAAGTCGAGCATCAGCCCTTCGAGCTGCTTCTGCCGCAGGCAGGATCCGTAGAAGAGAACGGCGCGCGAGGCCCTCCCGTGCTTCGCGGCGATCGCTTCAGCCATGGCGCTCACCCGCGGATCGACGGGCGCGCTGAGTTCTTCGGCGACGAGTTCGCGAAGGCCCTCGGGCATTGGGAAAGCTTACGCCGCCAGGCGGACGAACGACAGCGGCTCCGTCGGCCTCAGCCGGATCGGCTTGCCTGTCTCGGCGCGGAACATCTCGCCGTCGAGGATGACGTTCGAGCTTTCCCCTTCGATGCTGATCTCGTCGACCTCCTCGAAGTGCACGCCGCGCAGCTTCTTGCCCTTGTATCCACCGGTAAGGCCGGCGATGAGCCCGCGGAGCACCGACGACGGCCGCTCCTCGATCGCCACCAGCTTCAGCGAACCGCGCCGTTCGCCCCCCATCTCCCCCGACAGCAGCAGCTTTTCCAGCGTCGTCACGATGAGGAGGGTGAAGCGGCCCGTCAGCGACTGCGTCCGATCGGTCGAGACGTGGAGGGGCGCTGCCTTCGGCGGCAGGAAACTCGCGCCGATGCCCGACAATAGCCGGAACAGAACGGCTATGGCGGTCAGGACGTGGCTGATGCCATTCGGCAGGCCCAGCGGGTAGATCTTGTCACGGCAGTAAAGCATCGTGTCGGCAAGGCCCGCACCGCCGAGGAACATGCCGATCACCGGCCGCTCGGACCCGTCCTTGCGCAGCGCGATGAGCTCGCGCGCGACGAGATGATCGTCGAGCGGGCCCTGGGCAAGCTCGATCAGCCGCTCGAGCGCGGCGATCGGGTCGCCGTGCACGCCGAGGTCGAGTGCGATGAGGTTCGTCTTTCCGCTCGGAAGGACCGCCATCGGCGGCGGGCGATCGCCAAAATGGCCGCCATTATGGATTTCCGTCAGCGCGGCCTGGACGGTGCCGTCCCCCCCGTTGATGACCAGCATCTTCGGCCGCACGCGAGCGATCGAGCGCAGCGCGTCGCCGATCTGATCGACATGCTCGACCTCATAGTGGAAGAGGTCCGGGTGATCTGCGCAATAGCTTCGGATCTGCGAAAGCTGAGCGAGATTGCCGGTCGATTTCGGGTTGGACAGAAGCGCGACGCGCGGCCGGGACGAGCGCGGGCGGTTGGCGGCCGGCGCATCGGCCCGCGCGTCTTTCGCCTTCAGCTGCAATTCCGACATCGTTATACCGACCGCACCGCTCGAGCTCGACAAAGCGCCAGGCCCCGTGAAAGGCATTGGCACGAGTGCCGATCTCGTCTCCGTTTGCGGCCAAATGATGGTGTAGGGACGTCGAAATTTGCCCCGCTTGTCGCTGATTGACCGCTACTTGGCGCGCTCCATCGCGGTGCCGCTGCTCGGTACGCTCATCCTCGCGGCGATGCTCCTCGTGCTCGACAAGATGCTTCGCCTGTTCGATTTCGTCGTGAACACCGGCGGCCCGGTCAGCGTCGTCTGGCGGATGCTCGCCAACCTGCTGCCCGAATATTTCTCGCTTGGTATTCCGATCGGGCTGCTGCTCGGAATCCTGCTTGCGTTCCGCAAGCTTGCCCTGTCCTCGGAGCTGGACGCTCTGCGCGGCATTGGGGTCGGCTTCGGCCGCCTCCTGCGCGTGCCCTACATGTATGCGGCCGGCCTCATGCTGCTCAACATCGTCATCGTCGGCTATCTCGAGCCCTATTCGAACTACAAATATGAAGGCCTGCGCTTCGACCTTCGCTCCGGAGCCCTCGGAGCGTCGATCCGCGTCGGGGAGTTCAACCGCCTCGGCAAGCGCCTGACGCTGCGAATCGACGAGAGCGAGGAGCGCGGAACGAAGCTTCATGGCATATTCGTTCAGGTCGACGACCAGTCGGGGCAGAGCGTCGCGGCGACGGCCGAGCACGGGCGCTTCCTGTCGACGGACGATCCGCAGGTTATCCTCTTCAGGCTGCAGAACGGCCGGCTGATCCAGCAGTCGCCGAAGTTCGCGGCGCCGCGGACGCTCACCTTCAACAGCTATGACCTGCCGATCCCGGTGCCTGCGATCGACCAGTTCCGGACCCGCGGCAGCGACTATGACGAATTGTTCTTCAACGAGCTGTTTCGCCTGGGCTATGGCGGAGGGGCCGCAACGCGCGAGCAACAGCTGGGCGCCCAGGCCAATTTCCATTTCCGGATCGTCGAGATCCTGATGATGGCTATGCTGCCGATGCTCGCCGTGGCGCTCGCCGTCCCGCCGAAGCGCAGCAGCTCGGCGCTCGGCATCTTCATCGGCATCGTGATGGTCGTCGCCTATCACAAGGTGAACCAGTACGGGGAATATGCAGGCGCGCAGGGACGGATCGACCCGATCCTCGCTCTGTGGGTGCCGTTCGCTTTCCTCGTCGCGCTGATCGGGTGGATGTACCACGTGATTGCCCACCATCCAGGTGGACAGCCGATCGGCGCGCTCGAATGGGCCGCGGCCAAGGCGGTCCGGCGCGTTCGCTCGCTCTTCCCGCGGAGCCGCCCGGCGTGATCAACCTGCAATTCTTTCCGTCGCGCCGGCTCGCGCTCTACACGGTGCGCCTGTACCTGACGCGCAGCCTCGCCGTCCTCGTCGGTCTCGTCCTCGTGCTGATGGCTCTCGACCTTCTCGGCGAATCGGGGAAGATCCTCGCCGTACCCGGCAATGGCGACGCCCAGCTGTGGCATTATGCGGGTCTGCGCCTCCCGCTTCTCGTCTCGCGCTTCCTCCCCTTCTCGGTCTTGCTGGGGACGCTGATCATGTTCGTCGCGCTCAACCAGAACAGCGAAGTGGTGGCGATGAAGGCGGCGGGAATTTCGGCGCACCAGATGCTCGCGCCGCTGATTCTCGCGAGCCTCGTGATTGCCGGCGCTGCGTTCCTGTTCAACGAGACCGTTGTCGTCAAATCAGCGCGCGCGGTGAACGCCTGGAGCGACAACGACTACAGGCCGATCCCGCCCGAGACGGGAATTATCTCGAACGTGTGGGTCGTTCGGGGCGACGACCTTCTCCGCGCGCGTCACGTTGCCGGCGCCGGCCCCTCCTTCCATGCCGAAGGCGTCACGATCTATGAACGGGCCAATGGCGCACTGCAGCGCATTCTGAGCGCGGAGCGGGCGGTGCCGGACGGCGAATCGTGGCGGCTCGACAATGTCGCGATCTACGATTCGACCATGAACGTCGTGACTCGCACACCGCGGATGCGCGGCCTTTCGGGGCTGACGTCGGACCAGCTGACGCTCGCCAAGGTCGATCCCGACGAGACCAGCTTCTTCGAGCTTCGGGGAAAGATCGACGAGATGGAGGCCGCCGGCAAGCAGACCGACCAGGCGCGCGCCGGGCTCTGGCACAAGATTTCCGGTCCCTTGTCGATCATGCTGATGCCGCTGCTCGCCGCTGTCGCCGCCTTCGGCCTCGCGCGTTCGGGCCAGGTGCTGCTGCGCGCGACCATCGGGATGGCGCTCGGCTTCGCCTATTTCGTCGCGGACAATTTCAGCCTGGCGATGGGCAATGTCGGAGCCTACCCGCCGCTGCTCGCCGCCTGGGCTCCGTTCTTCCTCTTCCTGCTGGTCGGCGAGACGGTTCTGATCCAGTCCGAGGAGTGATTAGCGCAGGCCATGCCGGCGGCATGGCCGAGCACGATCACCTGGGTCGGCCGCAGCGGCTGCCCGGGGCGGTCGCGAGCACATCATCAGCCCGAACGGCCGCGCCAGCTGCTCCGCGCAAGCCGGACCACCAGCGGCGAGAGCCCGCGATGGCTGGTGTGGTGATAGATCGAATCCCGCTCTAGCGCCGCGCACAGCCGGCGGTGCGCGGTGCCGAGCGCGTGATAGGGCACGCCTGGAAGCAGGTGATGGAGCGCGTGATAGCGCAGGCCGACCGGCGCCCACAGCGCCGGCAGAGTCGCCGGCGGGGGAACGTTGACGCTGTCGAGATACTGGGCCGTGACGCTCATCGCCTCGCCCTCATTCTCCCACAAATGCGCGACCAGCGTCCGCACCTGGTTGAGGAACATCACCCCCGACGCCACGCCGAGGAAGATCAGGAAGGCGGGAAGCGGGACGATTTCCGCCGCGGTCATCGCCAGGAGCGCGATCGCCCACAGGCTGCACGCGGTCTCCAGGACCAGCCAGTCGCGCCGGAACTCGCCTTCCGGGAATGGCCGCCGGAACGCCGGATTGATCTGCAGGCCCGAATATTTCTCCACCACGAGGCGGCGAAGCTTCGGCGACAGCAGCGACAGCGGCGCAAGCACCGCGAAGCGGATCAGCAGCCCGACCGGCGCCAGCAGCGCCGCGAGCAGGAACACCGGCAGGGTCCACGGCTTCATCAGCGCCAGCGGCAGATATTCAGGGTCGTTCGCGGTCCCGTAATAGCGCTTTGCGTGGTGCTGGTTGTGCACGCCTTCGTACAGGAAGGACGGCACCAGCAGCGGAATGCCGATGATGATATTCCACGCCCAGCGGAAGCCCGGAACCGCGCGCGGCTTCAAATGGGTGAGCTCATGAATGAAGCTTCCGGCGCGGTAGAGCGCCAGCACGGCGATGACCCCCGCGACCAGCGCCAGCGGCGCCGACGTAAGCAGGATCGCCGCTGCAAGCGTTCCGTAACCGATGAAGGCGGAGACCAGCAGGTCGCCCCAGTAGATGCCCGCGCTCGGCGCGTTGAGATCGCGCGTGAGATCGGCGGCGGCCTTCAGCATCGCCTTGTCGTCGGCCGGGCGAACCGCCTCGCGCGCCGGAACGCGCGCGGACACATCGCGCTGAAGAGTCGCAGTGCTGCTCATAAGTCCTTGCCTCTGAAGGGAGATAGTGGCGGCATCGTGGCCAGACAATGAATGCGCGCAGCCATGCCGGGGGCATGGCGAGCACATTCATGGGCTAGCATCCCTCCACGATTCCCGCGTAGCCATGCTCCAATGCCAGCTGACCTGACCATCCGTCCCGTCGAGACCAGGGCCGACCGCAAGGCCTTCGTCGACTTCACCTGGGAAGTCTATCGCGACGATCCCGCCTGGGTGCCGCCGCTCAAGGACGAGGTCCACGGCCTCATCACGCCCGGCAAGAACCCATGGTTCGAGCATGCGAAAGCGAAGCTCTGGCTCGCGACACGCGGCGGAAAGACGGTCGGCCGGATCAGCGCGCAGGTCGACGAGCTCGTGCAGCAGTACATGGGCCAGGGGACCGGCCAGTGGGGCATGTTCGAAGCGCTCGACGGCGAAGCCGCGGCCGCGCTGATTGTCACCGCCGAGGACTGGCTGCGAGGCCAGGGCATGAGCCGCGCGCTCGGACCCGTCAGCCTGTCGATCTGGGACGAGCCCGGGCTCGAGATCGAGGGATTCGACGAGCCGCCGACCGTGATGATGGGGCACCACCGGCCCCAATATCGCGAGTGGATAGAGGCCGCCGGCTACGCAAAGGCCAAGGACCTTCTCACCTACGAGGTCGACATCGCCCACTGGTGGGACGAGCGGATCGCGCGTCTTATTGCCATGGGCGAAAAGAACAGCCGGATCCGGCTCCGCAAGGTCGACAAGCGCAGGTTCGACGAGGAAGCGCGCCTCATCCTCAACCTCCTCAACGATGCCTGGTCGGATAATTGGGGCTTCGTGCCGCTGACCGAGAGCGAGATCGCCTACGCCGGCAAGAAGCTCAAGCCCATAATCTACGACGAGCTCGTCTGGGTCGCGGAACATGACGGCGAGCCCGTCGCCTTCATGATCACCCTGCCCGACATCAACGAGCTGATCCGGGATCTGAACGGCGAGCTGTTCCCATTCGGCTGGGCGAAATTGCTGTGGCGGCTGCGCAACCCCAAAACGCGCCGCGCGCGGGTGCCGCTGATGGGGGTGGCGAAGAAGCTCCACCACACGCGGCTCGCTTCTCAGCTCGCCTTCATGCTCATCGAGTTCACGCGCCGCGAGGTCGTGTCGAAGTTCGGCGTCGAGATCGGCGAGTTCGGCTGGATTCTCGAGGACAACAAGGGGATGCTCTCGATCGCCGAGCTTCCCGGCGCCCGCGTGAACCACCGGTATAGAATCTACGAGAAGGCTCTCTGACGCGCGGTCAAGACGCTCGTAACCGCGCCGGGAAACGCGCTTCGCCCGCAACCATGTTATAAGCCTCCGGCCACCCCCGGTCTCCGGTGCGGATGGCTTGGAGGAGATTGGGCATGACACGAATCTCGATCCTGACAATCGCTGCGCTCTCCATCGCCGGACTCGGTCACCAGCCGGCGCTGGCAAAGGACATCGGGCCGCGCACGAAGGACGCTGTCGAGGGCAGCTGCAATGAGAAGGGCGGTACTTTCTGGGCGACGCCCGACGGCGCAAGCTACGGCTGTGGTTACAAAGGCGGTGGCGGGGTCATTTGTGACAAGGGCGGCGGCAACGTCGGGCCATGGTGTGAGGAAACCAAGGCTGACGAGCGCGGCGGGTCCCGCCCACCTTGGGGACTTGCGGGACTTCTCGGCCTCATCGGCCTAGCCGGCTTGGTGGGCCGGCCCCGCAACAGGGATGAAAGGACCGCGGACGCGGTTCGCTAGCTTAGACTAGCTCCACCCACGTGGGCGCGTGGTCGGACGCTTTCTCTTCCCCGCGCGCCCACCGGTCGACGCCTGCGCCGGTGAGCCGGTCCGCCGCTTCCGGCGAGCACAGCAGATGATCGAGGCGGAAGCCGAGGTCTCGCTGCCAACAGCCCGCGGTGTAGTCCCAGAAGGTGTAGAGCTTGGGCTCGTCCGGGTGGAGCGCTCGCAGCGAGTCCGTCCAGCCCTGGTGGAGCATCCGCCGCCAGACCTGCCGCGCTTCGGGCTGCATCACCGCGTCATGCTGTGTCGCCCGCACCGAGAAGACGTCCCGGTCCTCCGGCACGACGTTCCAGTCCCCGGCGAGCACCGCCGGGCGCTCTTCCTGCATCAGCTCCCCCGCGTGGGCTTCCAGCCGCTCGAACCAGCGGATCTTGTAGGCGAACTTCTCGGTGCCGACCGGATTGCCGTTGGGAAGATAGATCGACGCGACGATGATGCCGTCGACCTCTGCCTCTATGTAGCGGCTGTGCGTGTCGTCGGGGTCGCCGGGCAGGCCTGTGCGCCGCAGCTTGGGGGCATCGCCGCGCGCGAGGATGGCGACACCGTTGAAGCCCTTCTGTCCGTGCCACACGGCGCCGTAGCCGGCCGCCTCGATGTCGGCGATCGGAAGCGCCTCGTCGGCGCACTTGAGCTCCTGCAGGCAGACGATCTCCGGCTTTTCGCGCTCGAGCCATTCGAGCAGGCGCGGCAGGCGCGCGCGGATTCCGTTGAGGTTGTAGGACGCGAGCTTCATGTCGTCGGCTTAGCCGTCATTGCGAGGAGCGGCAAAGCCGCGACGCGGCAATCCAGCTGGATTGCTTCGCTATGCTTGCAATGACGATCTAGACGCTGAAGCTCGACCCGCAGCCGCAGCCCGACTGCGCATTGGGGTTGGTCACACGGAACGACGCGCCGCCGAGATCCTCGACGAAATCGACGCACGAGCCGCGGACGAGCTCCAGGCTGGCGGCGTCGACCACCAGCTTGACGCCGTCGGT
>JAEZIO010000030.1 GCA_023436615.1 Pseudomonadota bacterium
CTCTTGCCCGAGCCGGCGTAGCCGACGACGAGTGAGAGATCGCCGGTCGACGTGACATGCGCCAGGGCCTCTGACTGCTCGCGCCCCAGGGCTGCGGCGCGCCCGCCATCTTCTTGCGGGCGGACCGCATGATCTTTGCGGGCGGCGAGCCGCTCGGCGGCGTCCTCCAACCTCTGTTCGACCGCCAGCATCTCCCGCGTGGTGAAGCGCTCGCGCCCCGCGCCGTCCTTGCCGAGGGCGACCATCTCGGGCGAGGTCCGCATCGCCGAGAGCGCCCGCTGGAACTGCTCGGCGTCGTCCGTGTGCCGGTGCGCGAAGCGCATGAGGTCGTGGTCGGTGAAGGTGCTCTGCTGGCGGGTGATGGCGTTCAGCCCGACGGACGGGTTCGCCGCCAAGACCTCACCGTTGCGGCGCGCGATCTCGCGATGCTCGGCGAGCCGTTCGGCCGCTTCGCCGCGGTCCGCACGGCCGGAGGCGGCGGCGCCGATCTTGTTCTGAGGCTCGAGGTCGATCCCCTGGTCCCTTAGGCTGCGGTGATCGATGGCCGCATCGATGTCGAGCTCGGCGAGGCGGGCGTTTACATGTTCGGCCCATGCTTCGCGCCAGTGCGACAGCAGCTCCGTGCGGTTCCAGTCCCGCGCCTTCTGGCCGAAGCCGTCGCCCTCG
This sequence comes from Pseudomonadota bacterium, assembly GCA_023436615.1. Taxonomy (GTDB): domain Bacteria; phylum Pseudomonadota; class Alphaproteobacteria; order Sphingomonadales; family Sphingomonadaceae; genus Sphingomicrobium. The sequence continues at coordinate 667 of JAEZIO010000030.1, forward strand.
ACTTGGCGCATCGACAACATCACGTGCGCGTGCGGCTTCGGCGTGCCGTCCTCCGCCACGTCCCAATGCACATTGAGGGCGGCGACCATGCCCCGGTCGACGAACTCGCGCTGCACGAAGTCGCGCGCCAGCCGCACGCCGTCGGCCTGGTTCATCTCGCGCGGAATGGCGAATTCGACCTCGCGTGCGAGCTGCGCATCCTTGCGCGCCTCGCCGGCTTCGACCTCGTTCCACAGCGTCTCGCGGTCCTGCCAGCGGTCCGGCGCGCCGTCGGGCAGCATGACCTCGGAGTGGACGACGCCCGCCTTGTTGCTGAAGTCGTGGTGCCGATCGAGGCGTTCGTCGTACAGCCGCGACGCCGAACGATAGGCAGCAGCGGCCACCGCGCTGGAGCCGTTGGCGCGGCTGATCACCTTCGCCGAGAAGTGATAGATCGCCATGACGGCCATCACTCCGCAGCCCACGTCGGTCACGACGTATAAGCGCGCACTCAGACCTGCGGCCGTTCGTGACTGGCGGGGCGGTGGAGCATCGCTCACTTGGCGAGCGAACTCAACTTGAGATAGCGTGAGCGCGGGGGCGCACCTTGCAAGGAGGACGCGTGCTCCCATGCGCAAGCCGCGCGACATCAACGCCGAACTGCGGGCTCTCGCCGAGAAAGAGAAGAGCCTGAAGGCGCGCAAGATCACCCAGCTGGGCGAGCTCGTCGCCGCCACAGGCGCCGGCGACCTCGACGTCGACACCCTCGCCGGCGCACTGCTCAGCGCCGTCGAGGAAGAAGACGCGGATGCGAGGGAGGCGTGGCGCCGCAAGGGCGCCGCCTTCTTTCAGCGTTCACGCCGCAGCCGCTCGGCAGGCGAGCCGGCTGCGCAGCACCCTTCGGGCGCTTCGTAGCAACACCGCCGCCGTCCGGCGGGCGGAAGCCTACCGGGCGCGGACCGACACGCGGAGTTGGGTCGTGCAACGACGCGAACGCACCCATCGCCTCATCGAACTCGGCGGCCTCATCCAGAAGTCGGGGCTTGCGGATCTTTCGGCCGACGATCGCGCGACGATCTACGGCGCGCTGCTGACCCTGACCGACAGCTTGGCGGGCGGCGATGCGGAGACGACGCTGATGCTGTGGCGCCGTCGCGGTCAGCGCGCCTTCGCCGCCGAGCAGGCGGAGCGGACCGCTGCGCCGCAGACGGCGGAGTGAACGCATGCGCGTCGTCCTCGGGCTGATCTTCCTCGTTCTATACTTCTTCCTCTACGTGCTGGTCGGCGCGACGGTCGGCATGACGCTTGGCGCCATCGTCGGCTGGTTCGTCGACAAGGAGTTCGGCGGAGGCGAGCGCCTGCGCCAGATCCTGTCCTTCTTCGGCTTCGTCGCCGGCGCGCTAATCGGGTACCGCATCTGGGCGTCGATCTCCCACGAGCCGCCGACGGCGACGGTGCATGGCTCGGCGCAGTTCGCCACCGATCAGGACGTCCGCAACACGCTTCGTCGCGCATCGGGCTTGATCGTCGGGCGCGAGAACCGCCGAGGCGGCCGCCTGCTCCGGCACGCGGCGCCCGGGCATCTCCTGACCATCGCGCCGACGCGATCGGGCAAGGGTGTCGGCGCCATTATCCCGAACTTGCTCGCCTGCGACCGCTCGGTGCTGTGCCTCGACCCCAAGGGCGAGAACGCGTGGGTGACCTACGAGCGGCGGGCGCAGCTCGGCCCCGTGCACGTGCTCGACCCGTTCGGCGTCACCGGCCTTCCCCAGGCCCGCTACAATCCGATGGCGGCGCTCGATCCGGACAGCCTGGATCTCGCCGAGGATGCAGCCGTCCTTGCCGACGCCCTTGTGTACGATCCGCCGGCGCAACTAGGCGAAGCGCATTGGAACGAAGAGGCCAAGGCGCTGATCGCCGGACTGATGCTACACGTCGCCTGCGCGCGACCGAGAGCGGAGCGCACCCTGGCCACGGTTCGTGACCTGCTGAGCGGCAGCCCGGACGAGTTCGACGGCGTGCTTGCGGAGATGCAGAAGAGCAGCGCCGCTGGCGGATTGGTGCGGCGCGCCGCCAACCGGCACCTGTCGAAGAGCGACCGCGAGGCGTCCGGCGTGGTGTCGTCGGCCCAGCGGCACACGCACTTCCTGGACAGCGCCCGCCTGAACGCGGCCATGGCCGCCAGCGACTTCCGCTTCTCCGACCTGAAGACCTCCTGGTGCACGGTCTTCCTCGTCCTGCCGCCCGACCGCCTCGACACCTACGCCCGCTGGCTCCGGCTGCTTGTCGCACAGGCGCTGCGCGAACTGGCGCGCACGCCGGGCGCCAGCGAGCCGCCCGTGCTGTTCCTGCTCGACGAGTTCGCAGCCTTGGGCCGGCTCGAACCTATCGAGCGCGCCTTCGGCCTCATGGCCGGATACGGCGTGCAGCTCTGGCCGATCCTGCAGGATCTGCATCAGCTGCGCGGCGCCTACGGCGAACGCGCCGGCACCTTCCTCTCCAACGCGAGCCTGGTGCAGGTCTTCAACGTCGCTGACGTCCACACGGCGGAGTGGGTCTCGAAGTCTCTCGGCGCGACCACCGTCACCTACGAGACGAGCGGCACTTCCACCTCACACGCTCCGAACCAGCTCTTCAGCACCCACGGCTCGTCGACCAGCACCCACTACGCTCGCCGCGAGCTGATGACGCCGGACGAGGTCATGCGCCTGCATCCATCGCTGGAGCTGCTGCTGCGACCGGGCGAGGCGCCCGTCGTCGCCCAGAAGGTGCGCTACTACGCCGACCCGGAGTTCCAGGGGCACTTCACGACGGCGACGCGCCAGGCGCGGGCGGCTCTGGCC
>JAEZIO010000061.1 GCA_023436615.1 Pseudomonadota bacterium
GCCTGGTTCGACGGCCCGCTCATCCTGTCGGGCTCGATCGCCACGGGCTCGGCGGTGCTCGCCGCGCAAGCCATGGGCGCCGATTTCGCTTATGTCGGCTCACCCTTCATCGCGACGCCGGAGGCGCGCTGCTCGGACGAGTATCGCCATGCCATCGTCGAGGGCGGCGCGGCCGATATCGTCAACAGCGCACTCTTCACCGGAATCCCCGGCAATTACCTCCGCTCGTCGATCGAACGGTCCGGGCTCGATCCGGACGCTCTCGACAAGATGGAATCATCGGCAACCGAGTTTGGATCGGAAGGATCGAGCAAGAGCAAGGCGTGGCGCGACATCTGGGGGTCTGGCCAGGGGATCGGCGCGATCAGCAAAGTCCAGCCTGCTGCCGGCTATGTCGCGCAACTCGCGCGGGAGTACCGCCAGGCGCAAGCTCGCCTCTGCGGCGGCTAGTGGCCTCCCAGGCCGCGCTCGAGCCGACCCATTAGCGCACGCGCCGGACTCACTGGCGGATCGTCCGCGAAGCTGCCTTCATCGAGCCGCTTCACGCGGGCGTAAAGGTCTGCGCTTGCATTGACGAGCCGCTGAGCCGCTTGAGGCAGCCGCTCCACGACTGCCGGATCGCTCGGCTGCGCGTGGCCGAGGCGGCGCTCGGGGCGGCGCCCTTCGCGGAACGGAATTTCTCCGCTCTCAATCGCTCGCTGGGTCAGGAGCCATGCGACGATATGCATGATGCGCGTCGTGACCTTCAGGGATTCGCACGCGAAGTTTACCCGGACGAACGGGTCGAGAGTGCATCGCTCCTCGCGCCCCGCATCGTCGAAATAGGATCGCGCTTCGTCGGCCAGCAACATCGCTTCCGTGTAGAAGGAATCGACGAGCCGCGGAGTGATCCGCGCTTCGGGCTGATTGCTCTCGCTTGAGTCGTCCATCTGCGTAAGACTGCCATTTTCCACGGCCCTAGAAAACGCCCAAACCGTGTCAGCGAACGCATTGGCCCTGCGATGTCCCGATGCGAGACAGCGCATTTTTGCGCCTGGCCGCACGACGGGACGCTCATGCGCGGCGGTGGGCGGTTGTTACAGGCTCAAGACAAAGCGACCGATTCGTGATTTACTCACGTCGTTCAGTCGTTGACACGAAAGGAACGATACCGATGGACAAGGCACAGGCCGAAGCTCTCGCATCCAAGCACGCCGCTCTTCACGCGATGATCGACGAAGAAGAGCATCGGTCTCATCCCAACGAAGATCTTCTCCATCAGCTCAAGAAGGAAAAGCTCAGGCTCAAGGACGAGCTTGCCGGGCACTACGAGCACTAGGCTCAAACGCACCCAATCCTGAAGGGCTCGCTTGCCGCTGCGGCAGGCTCGCTTCAATCATACCGTTCAAGCTCTGGACTGAGCCCCCGGCTCAGTCGTCGCGTTTCCCGCTCTGGATTGAGCCCCCGGCTCAGTCGTCGCGTGAAACCTTCTCGGTCCGTTCGTGGCGCTCCTGCGCTTCCAGCGTCATCGTCGCGATCGGCCGCGCTTCCAGGCGTGCCAGCGAAATCGGGTCGCCCGTGACTTCGCAATAGCCGTATTCGCCCTCGTAAAGACGGCGAATGGCCGAATCGATCTTGGCAATCAGCTTGCGTTGGCGGTCGCGCGTGCGAAGCTCGATGCCCCAGTCTGTTTCGCTCGATGCGCGGTCGGCAAGGTCCGGCTCACGCAGCGAGTCGACCTGCAGCTGCGCCATCGTCTGGCGAGATTCCGCGACGATCGCCTCTTTCCACTCGCGCAGCTTTTTCAGGAAATATGCGCGGTGCGAATCGCACATGAACTCTTCGTCTTCCGACGGACGGTAGCCCTCCGAAAGCACGAGCCGGTCGAACGGAACCGGTTTCTTGCCGTAGAAATCGACTAGAGCAGTCGCCATGACACCCCTCCCACACAGACCATCAGGCTATTGCCCGATGGCGCCCCGCAAGCCCCCTACGCTGCTGCGCCGGGCCCGCCGGTGCAGCCGGAGGCGGATTCAAGTGACTTTCCCGGGGGTTAGCACCGGGTAAGTCGGTAATCCCCGACCGCGCCTATAAATAAGGGCCGGGCCCTTAACAAGCGCTGACAAAAACGACCCACAGAAAACCGCAAGCTGTTGCCGATATGGCGCAATTTCGCTGCCAGCGCCCGTTGGTTGCGGGGTTGAGCGAGGCCGCTATGACAGCCTCGTGCGCATCCTCCTCACCAATGACGACGGCATCAATGCACGCGGGCTCGACCTGCTGGAAACGGTCGCTCAGAGCTTTTCCGATGACATCTGGGTCGTCGCTCCGACCGAGGAGCAGTCCGGCGCCGGCCATTCGCTGACTCTGACACAGCCCGTCAGGCTCAGGCGCCACGACAAGCGTCGTTTCTCGGTGACGGGCACGCCGACGGACGCGGTGATGCTCGCGCTCGCCCACATCATGAAGGATTCGCCGCCCGACCTCATCCTTTCGGGCATCAACAGGGGTGCGAACCTCGGCGAGGACGTGACCTATTCGGGCACCGTCTCGGCCGCGATGGAAGGGGCGCTTGCCGGCGTCCCCTCGATCGCGCTCAGCCAGAGCTACTCGCGCGAAGGGATGGGCGACACCGTGCCCTTCGCCGCCGCGGAAGCCTGGGCCGAGAAGGTACTTGCCGCCTTGATCGACTTCGAGCCGCAACCCGGAACGCTCGTCAACGTGAACTTTCCCGCGCTGCCGCCGGAGAAGGTCAGGGGCATTCGCGTCTGCCGCCAGGGAATCCGCGACTACGGCCGGCTCCGCATCGTCCAGAGAACGGACCCGCGCGGCTACGATTATTACTGGTTCGGCCTCGGCCCGATGGTGCAGACGCCCGGGCATTCGACGGATCTCGAGGCAATGGATGACGGCTATGTCAGCGTCACGCCCCTCCACCTCGACTTGACCCACGATCCGTCGCTCGCGGTGCTTCGGGACAGGTTCGGCTGATGTTGGCGAATGGGCGTAACTTTTCGTCGGCCGCGGCGTTATCAAGTCCAGTTCACGAGCTCGGGGGTCCGACCTGCAAGTCCGTTCCTATCTTTACGCGCTCGGACTCGTTGCCGCAGCGGCAGTAATCCGGTTCACCATCGACCCGTTCCTCGGCGATCGTACTCCGTTCCTGGTATTCACGCTCGCCGTCCTGGCGGCGGGTGCGTGGTTCGGCCTCGGGCCTGGAATTGCCGCGCTGCTCGGAAGCCTCATCGTCGGCACGGTCATGTTCGTTCTTCCGCTGTCGGTGGACGGCACCACGAGCATCATCGTTTTTGCTCTCGTCGGTCTAGGCATTCTGGCATTCCTCGAGCTGCTCGGCCGTTCCCGCTCGCGCGAGCTGGACAGCCGGGAAGCAGCCCTGGCGAGCGAGATGCGCGAGCAGCGGCTCATCGACGCCGCCCAGGACTTCGCGATCTACGAACTCGATCGAGAGGGACGGATCCTGACGTGGAACAAGGGTGCCGAACGTCTCAAGGGCTGGAAGGCGAAGGAGATTGTCGGGCGCCCCTACAACGTTCTTCACCCTCCGGAGAGCAGCGCGAATAATGCTCCGGGACGCGAGCTGAAGATCGCCGCGGAAACCGGCCGCTTCGAGGAAGAGGCGCCGCGGATGCGCAAGGACGGCAGCATTTTCGCTGCCCATGTCAGCCTGTTCCCGCTGCGCGACGAACATGGCGAAGTGACGGGCTTCGTGAAGGTCACACGCGACATCAGCGACGACACCAAGGCTGGCAAGGCGATTCTCGAGTCCCGCCGGCGCACCGAGGCAATCGTCCAGTCGGCGATGGATGCGATCATCACGTTCGATGAAGAGCTGCGCATCGTGGTCTTCAACCCGGCGGCCGAGCGGATATTCGGGTACCGGGCCGCGGAAGTCCTGGGCAAGTCGGTTCTCGAGTTATTTCCCGAAAGCGCGCGACAAAAGCATCAGGCAAGCCTGCGCGAATTCTTCGAATCCGGTGAACTCCACCGACGCTTCGACGATTCGAGCGCTGTGGCGATCAGGGCTGCCGGCGAAGAATTCCCGATAGAGGCGTCATTGTCCCAGGTGACGGTCGGCGGCGAGCGCGTTGGAACGCTGATCCTTCGCGATATCACCGAGCGTCGGGCAAATGAGGAGGCGAGGGCACTTCTCGCTCGCGAAGTCGATCATCGAGCCAAGAACGCCCTGGCCGTGGCGCAGGCGCTGGTCGGGCTGACCAAGGCAGACACCGTGGAAGGGTTTGCGGACGCGATCCGCGGCCGGATTGCCGCGCTTGCTCGCGCGCACACCCTGTTGTCGCAATCGCAGTGGCGAGGGGCGCCGCTCGAGCAGCTCATTCGCGACGAGCTGATGCCCTATGCCAAGGAAAACCAGCTCACGTTCCAAGGCGCACCGCTGAACTGCAGCGCTGCTGCGGTGCAGTCGCTAAGCCTGCTTTTCCACGAGCTGGCGACGAACGCCGTGAAATATGGCGCTCTAAGCCAGGAGGCCGGGCACGTCACCGTCTGCTGGCGCCTGGGCAGCGACAGGCTCGTGGTCGATTGGGAAGAGCGAGGCGGCCCGCCCGTCACGAACCCGACGCGCGAAGGTTTCGGCACGAAGCTTCTGCGGCAAGTGACAGGCCGGCAGCTCGATGCGGACCTTTCCTTTGATTGGCATCCCAAGGGGCTTCGCGTCGAAATCCGTTTTCCGGCCGACCTGTTCGTCCCGGTGAAGGGGGCGAGCGAACGTGACGGCGAAACGGACGATGCCCAAGGCCTCGTGCCCGACGGCGGCGAACGCCGGATACTGGTCGTCGAGGACGAAGAGCTTGTTGCTCTCGAGCTCAGCGCCGAGCTGTCGAGGCTGGGTTGGGCGATCGTGGGCCCGGCGGCGACGCTGGCCGAAGCGCGTGCGCTGCTCTCCAGGCCCGTCGATGCGGCCGTGCTGGACGTCAACTTGCGCGGCCGCCCTGTCTATCCGGTTGCGGAAGAGCTCGCCGAACGAGCGGTGCCGTTCGTGTTTTGCACCGGATACGAGATGGTGGATCCTGAGGGACGATTCGCCGACGTGCCCGTAATCAGGAAGCCCGCCCATCCGGCCGCGATAAGCGCCGCATTATCGGACTTGCTGCGCGCGCGTTCGCATTGACACTCACGATAGTCTTTGGCGGAGCTCGGACACTTCCCACTGATCGTTGCGACTGAACGGAAGCAATGCTTGCAACGCAGCGAATGTGCTCCTGCCGAGTGCTCGGCGAAGCCCGGCCATCTCGGCGAAGGCGGCGCGGACCTGTTCCTTGTCGATAACGACGTCGCCGGCGGCCTCCTGCGCCATCGCCTCCTCGGCCTGAACCACCAGCCACGCCTGCAATTCCCAATATCGGCGGATCCGCTTGGCGCCTTCGGGCTGCACCCGTTCGGCGAGAGCCGCGATTTTCCCGCCTGCGGGACCGTCGGGCCATTCGCCCCGGCGAAGTGAATCCAGCTGCGCCTGGTGCGCGGCCCTTTCGATCGTGAGCCACTGTTGCGCTTCGGCTGTTCCGAAGTGGAATATCGCCATGATCGCCACGGGCGCCAGCACCGCGGCGCCGATCATCGCCGTCATCGGCGCGTCCGGAAATTGGTTGAAGAGTGCATGCAGTGCGACTGCGATCAGGTATCCGGGTACGAACCAAAGCAGATTGAAGTCGAAGTCGGCGGCTTCCCCTCGACTTTCCCGCTCTGCGAGTTCGTGCGCGACTGCTGCGAGGATAGCCAGAGTAGTGCCGTGCATGACGGCGGTTCCGATCCCGCGGACCAGCCACGTCCCCGCCCCATATTGCGGGTAGATCGTCAGGTAGATGATGTTCTCGACTACCGAGAAGCCGGCGCCGATGGCGAAGCCCGAAAGCACGGCATCGAGCTTGTAGCCGATGCGGTTCAGGCGAAAGAGCCCGATGATGATCAGCCCCTTGATCGCCTCCTCGATCCAGGGCGCGACAAAACGGCTGTAGTTCGAAAAGCCGATTGGAAGCGTGTCGAGGAGCCTGCCGCTGACCGGGTAGGAGGCGATCGCTGCCGCCCCGCCCAAAAGGAGCAAAACTACGATCTCGCGAAAGCGCATCAACGCGAATGCGTCGAGCCAGACGAATAGTGCCAGCAGGACGAGGACGGGAACGAGCGCGAGTCCCCAATGGGTCGCCTCGGCAAGCAGCCAATCCATCACATGATCTTCAAGGAGGCCAGCCACTCGGTCTTGCGGTAGTGGCCGTCATCGAACCCAGCCGCCGCACCGACCGAAAGCACCATCGGAAGTCGCAGCGCGACCGTGAAGTTGAGGTCGAGCTGTGCGCCCACGTTCGCGTACTTGTGATTGCTCCCGTCCTGGTTCTCCGCAGCCATCATTCCGGCAAAGGCCGCCGGGCGGATATAGCTGAGATACAGCGCCGGCGTTCCGACCTCGGCAAAACGGATTGGCGGAAGATTGATCTCGCCGGTCAGCCGGGCGAAGCGCCGAACTGCCAGCTCATCGATCGAAAAGCCGGGAAAGCTCTCCATCTCGCGATAGCGCTTCTCCGGCCGGTCATCGACATAGTTGTTCCGGAAGGCGCCGAAATAATAGGCCCCGAGCGGGTTGAACCGGTCCCCCCATGCCATGCCGCCGTGGGCGTAGAGCCAGGCCGAGCTGTTGGGCCAGGGAAGGGCCGTGCCGATGTCGAGCCCGCCGTAGAGCTTGGGATAGAACTCTCCCTCGGCTTGGTCCGTCGCGGCGACGATGCGGCCGGCGAAACCCTTCTCGTGATCGACGCCGCCGAGCGCCTTGGTCGTATTCGTATAGCGAATTCCGACATCGGCCGAGCGCATGTTCTTCGGGCTGGCAATGTTCTGCGCGCCGGGAAGCTGCTCGAGGCCGAAGAAGGCGGAGACCGAGCCGAAAAGGTCGAGCTGCCGCGGCGGATCGTAGATCAGCGGCTTCGAATAGCTGCCGATGAAGGCGTCGCCCTTTCGGCTTCGAAGCACTGGCCCGGCCAGGTCATAGACGTCGGCGAGATTGTGCCAGTACGTAAGCTTCCAGTTGGGCGTCTGGTAGTCGACGTTCAGGTGCAGGCGCTCGCCGCCCCGGACCTTGTCGAACGGCGAAACCGCGACGCTCGCGCTAAGCTGCCGGAACTGCAGCGGGTCAGCGAGGTGGAAATAATATCCGAACGCCGGCGAACGGTTATAGCCGGAGGTGATCGGGTAATGCGCGTCGAAGCGCATGCGCTGCATCGGTTGGTAGCTGCCGCGCTCGGTAATGAGTGAATCCAATGGGACTTTCGCGGGAGACCCGACGCCCCATTGCTTCAGCTCCGGGTGCGCCTTGACGACTTCGGTGCCGAGGAAACGAACCGCCGCGAGATCCTCCCGCACCTGCGGTTGGACGATGGACGGATTAAATCCTTCGCCGGTGTAATCGTAGACGAGAAGCGTGCCGTCGGGCCGCATCTGCGGCCTGAAGAATCCCGTCGATGCGTTCGTCAGCACGTCAAATTTGCCGGTTGCGACGTCCAACCGGAACACGTTCGAAACGCCGGTGTAGTAGGAATTGCCGAGCAGCGACTTGCCGTCGGGCGAGAAGGTGAAGTTCTCGGGTACCGAGGGTGCCAGCGACAAGGTCGTGACCGGACTTTCGGAGTCGCCCTGCTCGAGGTCCGACCGGCGCCAAACGCGCACTGACTGCTTGCCGTCGACAGTCCCATATGAAGCGGCGACCAGCTCGCCGTCGGGAGATATGTCGAGGTCGAAGATAATCTCGCCGTAGCGAAACGTCTTGATCTGGTTGAAGCTGGAGTAGGGCGGCGGGATCCTGACCAAAGTCACGTAACCGTTCTGGTGGCGAATACCCCACAGGCTCTTGTCGGCGTGGTTGAAGGCGAGATCGCCGATCCGGGCGTCGGTGAGCAGCCGCCGCTTCTTGCCCGTGTCCACGTCGATCGCGTTGAGCTCGCGATAAGCGTAATTCTGGTTGGTGTAGAAGGCGGTCCTATTCGACGGATCGAAAGCGACGCTCGTCACCTTGTACAGCATCATGCCGTCCAGGTCGGTGAGCGGCGTCACCTTTCCGGTGCCGAGATCCATCTTTCCGAGAAAGCCGATTCGGCCCGGCCAGCGGAAGGCGGCGATAAGGCTGTTGCTCTTCTCGTCGACGAACCCCCGGGACATCGATCCGAGACCCCGCGGCGACAGATGCCGCGCTTCGGAGAGCGGATATTTGGCAAGCTCCGCGAGATTGTCGTTCTGGAACTTGTGCTCGAACGCGATCCAGTCGTCCCACACGGAGTCGAGCGGCCGTCCGAACACGTGCTTGAATTGGCTGGCGTAGAACGCCTTCGAACCTTCGGATCGGCGAAGCCATTCGACGGTGCGCTCTACGCCGTAGGTGAGCGCGAGATAGGAGAAGAAGCGCGTCCCATAGAGGTAGGAGTTCGCCCCCACCTGGAAGTCCACCTGCGTGCCTTCGCTTTCGAGCCCGAGCGGAGAGAAAAAGCGCAGTCCGTCGCGCACCTTGGCGCGGAACACCATCTCGTCGTAGCCGCCCTGCGCGCGACCGAGACCGCCCGCCATCCAGGTTTCGAAGAACACCGCGCTGCCTTCCATGTACCAGCGCGGAGTGAGGTTCCGGGGGCTCGTCAGGAAATTGTAGAGGATGGATTCCGGATGCTTCTGAAGCGGGACAGGCTTACCGCCCAGTAGCCTTCGCCAGAAGGCGTCCCGCGAGTTCCAAACGTCGATGGCGGCGACGTGCGCGAGCTCATGGTTCGTTAGCGTGAAGAAGCGCTCGCCGGGCGAGAATGTCTCCATCGACAGCGACAGCGGCGCGACGTCGAGCAGGACCATGTTGCTCGGGCTCGCGAGGGCCGCGGCATTGCCATAGTCGGAGAAGTCCTTGAGCAGGATCGTCGTGCGGTCCCACGGCTTCCAGCGGAACTGCTTCTCGTGAAAAGCGAGCGCATTCTCGAACGCGCGTGCGAGATAGGGCGTAAGGTACGTCTGGACAGGGTCAATGAAGAGTAGCGACAGGTTCTTGGTCTCGAGCGTCGACAGGTGGAAACCGGACGCGTCCTGCGGGACATGCTCGGGTCCCTGCTGCCGAGGCGCGCTGGGCTTCGTCGCGTCCGGACTTACCGGCTCGGCTGGCGGCGCGTCCTCGGGCGGTGGCGGCACGGCCTCCGGCTGTTCGACGACGCTGGTGGTATCAGCCGGCGGCGTGGCCGGCGGTTGTTTGGTCGGTGTTTGGCAAAGTGCCGTACTTGCGGTGCCGGCCAGCAGGAGTGCCAGCGCGCGATATGCGCGCCGGCGCCCCCTGTACCCAGCCCCCAATGTACGGCCCCCCAGCCGCTGAGGTTAGTTGGCTTGAGACTGAGACACCCCAGCCTGGTTGAGCGCCGCCGAGAAGCTCGGGTTCGCCATCAGCGCCGCCATGTTCGGCTGAGCGGCCAGCGCCGCGAGCGCCTTCTGGTTCGACGACAGAGTCGCCAGAGCGGCCGAGCGATTGCTGATCGCGGCGAAAGCCTGCGGATTCGCGGCCATCGCCGCAAACGCCTGCGGGTTGGCGAGCAGCGCCTGGGACGTCGCCGCGTTGACCTTGCCGGCGGCGGCTGCGGACGCGACGAGCGACTGCGCGTTCATCGCGGCAAGCGAACTTGCCGCAGAGCTTAGTTGGGCAGCATTGCTCGCAAGCCTGGAAAACGCCGATGCATTATTGCCGATGGCGGACATCAACTGCGGATTGAGCATCCGCGCGTTGCTGGCGAGGCCGCCAAACGCGAGCGCATTGCTGCCGATTGCCGAAAATACCCGCGAATCGGCGGAGAGCGCATTCATCGCTGCATTGTCGCTCGCGAGTCGTGCGAACGCGGCTGCGTTGCTCGCCATGCGTGCGTCCGCGGCGGCTTTCGACGCAGCGTCGCGGAATGCATTGGCATTGTTTGCAAAGCTGCTGAACGCCGACGCGTTCGACAGGATTGCGGCGAGCGCCTGCGGGTGCGCCGCGAGCGCAGCGAAGGCGTTCGAGTGCGCGGCAATCGCGGCCAGTGCTTTGGGCTGTGCAGCAAGCATCGCGAAGGCGGCAGAGTTATTGCTGACTGCCGACATCGCCGAATTGGATATGCCCGCCGATTGAAGCTGCCTGGCTGCTGCCGCCGCGCTGTTCACTGCAGCGGCCAACGCCTGCGGCTGCGCGGAAAGCGCCTTGAACGCCGCGGCATTGGCGGCAAGCGAACTGAACACGCGCGAATCCGCCGACAGCGCGTTCATGGCTGCGTTGTCGCTTGCGAGGCGTGCGAATGCGGCCGCGTTGCTCGCCATGCGCGCGTCCGCCGCGGCTTTCGAAGCCGCATCACGGAACGCATTTGCGTTCGACGCGAAGTTGGCGAACGCCGACGCATTGCGCGCGATCGAGGCGAACGCATCCGGATGCGACGCAAGCGCCTGCATCGCGGCGGGATGGGCCGCAATGGCGCTCATCACTGCCGCGCTGGCCTGGCGGGCCTGAGGCGCAAGCGCGGAGGCGCTCTGTGCTGCCTGAGCCACGCCGGCGAACGCCCTTGGATTAGCGGCAAGCGCGCTGAACGCTTTGGGATTGGACATGAGGGCCGCCATCACCTGCGGCTGGCTGGCAAGCGCCCGGAAACCCGGGCTCGCAGCGAGCGCTCGGAAGTTCTCGTCGTGAACCATAAGTTCGAAGGCGTCGGTCTGCATCAGTTCGGGCACGGACGTGTCCCCAAGAGTCACGTCGCCTTCACCCACCTGGCTCGACTGGTACCGTTCAGCGGGCGCGATCGTGCCCGCGCTCGGCCCAAGGGGCGGATACACACGCCCTAATCCATAGGCTGCGACTGCAACGGCAAGAACGGCCGCTCCAGTGATCATGTATTTCTGATTGTTGGCCGTGGTCCCGGTCATGGCTCAACTCCCCTGTCGCTAACCTCCAATGGTTAACCGGACAGCGGTACCACCAGTAAAGACGGAGTCAATGAAGTAAGCTATTCACTTTAGATAGCAATAACGGCAGCTTCTCAAGTTACCGTCTGAATGCTGAAATACATCTAAGATGTTGTAAGGTTAACTGATTCTCCGCCGCAAAGAGCGCCCGTTCTGGGTTTTGAATCACAACTTAGAAAGTCTCGCCATTCCCTTCGTAAAGTCCCCATCGGGGACAGATAACGGCACCTAACAACTTGAGCGCCATTAAGATTCCGGTCGTGCAATTCATATGGCGTGCTGTAAGTCTCGGAGGGGCGCGCGACTCGGCGCCGCCGCAGGGGAGTAGGGGCCCGCGTGCTTCCGGCATCGGCAGTTCGCCCGTTGGGGCTGCACCGCTCGCTCTGCCAGCTGGCGGCGTGCGCCGCGGTATGCGTTCCCGGCGTCGCCGACGCCCAAAATTCCCAGCAGCCGCTCCCGCCCACGCGGGAAGAAGTTTCGCGTCCCGAGCAGGAACAGCAACGTCGCGCGCTTCGACTCGATGTTGAGGGCGGGATCGAGCGCGCGCCTTGCGCCCTCGACAGCCCGGAGTTCCAGAACGTCCGGTTCACGCTGCGCGGCGCAAGGTTCGAAGGGCTCGAGGGCGTGTCGCCGGGCGACCTTGAGCCCGCGTACCGGCCGCTGGTCGGGACGGAGCAGCCCATTTCCGTCGTGTGCGAGTTGCGCGACCGCGCGGCCGCGATCCTTCGAAAGGCCGGCTACATCGCCGCGGTCGAGGTTCCAGAGCAGCGGATCGCCGACGGCATCGTGCATTTCAGGGTGCTGCTGGCGCAACTCAAGCAGGTGCGGGTTCGCGGCAATGCCGCGGGGGCTGAAAAGATCATAGCGGCGTTTCTCAACCAGCTTACGCGGCAGCCGGTGTTCAACCGCTTCCAGGCGGAGCGCTACCTGCTGCTGGCAAGCGACCTGCCTGGCTACACCGTCCGGCTGACCCTGCGGCCCGCGGGTACTGGACCGGGCCAAGTTCTGGGCGACGTCACGGTGCAGCGCACGCCGGCCTATGCAGATTTGAACATTCAGAATGGCGGATCCAACGTGCTCGGTCGCTGGGGCGGGTTTGCCCGAACGCAGCTCTATGGACTGACCGGCCTTGCGGACCGAACCACGCTGGCCGCCTTCGTAACCTCCGACTTCCGCGAGCAGCGAACCGTGCAGGCGGGCCATGACATGTGGCTTGGCGCCGATGGTCTCCATGTCGGAGCATTGCTCACCTACGCCTGGGCGAAGCCGAGCCTAGCGGGCGATGACAAGCTCAATGCCCGGAGCTTCCTCGCGACGATCCAGGCCGACTTCCCGCTCGTCCGATCGCTCGCGCGGACGATTCGAGCGACGGTGGGGATGGACATCGTCAACCAGGACGTCGCCTTCAATTCCGTGGATCTCAGCCGCGACCGCTTGCGCGTCGGCTTCGCGCGCCTGGCATTCGATGCATTGGGCACGGAATTTTCGGGCGGCCGCTCCTTCGCCGAGCCGGCGTGGAGGGTCGCTGCCGTGATGGAAGCTCGCAAGGGCATGGCCATTCTCGGCGCGACCCGTCTGTGTACGTCCCCAACCTGCGGTGATGCCGTGCCGCCCAGTCGCCAGGCCGGCCTCTCGACCGCCGGGCTCGTCCGCGGGCTCCTGTCTGGCGACTATCGGCCGGTACCGAAGCTGACTCTGTCCCTGGCGGCGAGGGGCCAATATGCGTGGAAGCCTCTGCTCAGTTTCGAGGAGTTCGCGGCCGGCAACTACACCGTTGGCCGCGGCTATGATCCGGGCGCGCTTCTAGGCGATCGCGGGTGGGGAACACGCGCCGAAATCCGCGCCGGAAGCACAATCCCGGTCAGCGCGGGAAGGCCGGCAGGCGAGGCCTATCTGTTTTTGGACCACGCACGGGTCAGCGACATGGACGGGCAGCTCGTCCGCGGTTCTCGTCGACTGAACTCGGCCGGTGGCGGCGTGAGGGTCGCTTACGACCGCTTCTGGCTCGATGCAGCGCTTGCGGTTCCGCTCAGTCGGATCGGCGTTCCCGAAAAGCGGCCGGACCCGCGCTTCCTGGTGTCGCTGACGACGCGCGTCTGGCCGTGGAGCTACAAATGAGTTCCGGAAAACCGCGCCGCATCGAGCGGACGATTCCGACCGCCGCGCGTGCGTTGGCAGCATTGGCATGCTCGCTTGCGCTTGCACCATTAGTGGTCGCAGCACCGCTCAGCGTTCGCGACAGCTTCAGGATCGGAAGCGGCGGAACGAGTTACTGTTCGGCGCAGCCGGCGGCCACTGACCCGGCGCTGGCCGGAATGTTCGACGTCGCTTACACAATCACCTGCCGGGACGCGGCGCTTCCCGTAGGCAAATTGTATTTGCTCCGGAACAGCGGTGATCCCGCGCAGCGCCTCGCCGCGCTACGGCAGAAGCAGGCGACCTGCGGTCCGACCAGAATCGGCAGCATCGATGGGTTAGGCGCCGTCGAGGTGGCCGACTGCAAGCTTGCGGATGCGGACGTTGCCTATCGCGCCTATCAGTTTCGCAAGGGTGGGCAACTTTTCGCAGCCGAGGGACTCGCCGGTTACGACAGCGCCCTGCAGCTTGGCCTGCGCAGCATCGTTGAGGACAGGCCCATCGACGGGCAAGTCTCCATCGCCACGACCGGCGCGGGAGACCCCGGCGCATTTGCGCGAGTCCAGGCAGGCACCCTCGATCCGACGCGCGCGCTCGCCGAAGCCTACCGGCGGAACAATGTCGGCAGCTATGCCGATGCGGCCGAATTTTTCGCCGCCGTCAGCAGCGCAGGCGGCGCACCTATCAGTCGCGCCGAGGCGCTGATCAACGAAGCTCTGCAGAAGTCCAACCTCGGGCGCTACGCCGAAGCTGAGTCCCTCTTCGCCCGCGCGGAGGAGCAGTTGCGGGACGATCCGCTCGATGGCCGGAGGCTCCGCAATTATCGCGCGATGCACTTCCTCAACCAGGGAAAGCCGCAGGACTCGCTCAAGGAGCTCGAGAAGCCGGTCCCGAAATTCGCATCGGTGAAAGGCGGAGGTGGTGCGAACTCGGCGCTCGGAATCGACCAGGCAACCGCAAATCGCCTCAACGCCGAATCGAACGTCGGCGGCCAGCTCGGCGATTCGTCCGACGACCTGCTGCCTGAAGAGAAAGCGGAGATACTCGACGGCCAGGCATTGCAGCTTCGTGGCACCTCGCTTCGGCTCAGTGGGGACTTTGCCGGCGCCGGCGAAGCGCTCCGGACCGCCGATGCGAAATTGCAGGCGGTTCGAGGCGGCCGGATTGCGTCCATTGCGTGGATGCGAGCGCAAATCGTCGGCGACCTCGCCGCGATTGCCGAACAGAATCAGGATGAAGCGGAAGCCGACCGGCTTCACCGGCAGGCCGTCGCAATTCTGGAAACCAACTATCCGGGCTCGGCTGCACTGCTCAACGCCCGGGCGCGCCTCGCGGGCTATCTCGCGCGAACCGGCCAGTTGGCGACGGCGGAAGCGATGTTTCGCGAAATCGTTCACTCGCAGTCGGATGCCAGCACGATGCCGCCGTCCTTTGCGCGGGTGCTTCGGCCGTACGTCGACATCCTCCTTCGCAAGAGCGGCGATACCGCAACTTCCGCGGAGATATTCGCTGCGACCCAGCTCATGGTGCGCCCCGGCCTCGCGCAGACGCAGGCTGTCCTTGCGCGCGAGCTCAGCGGCGGCACGGATGAGGCCTCGCGGCTGTTCCGGCAGGCGGTGACGCTGACTCGGCAAGTCGAGCGCACGCGAATTGGCCTCGCCCGTTTCCAGGAACTTGCGCATCCTTCGCCGGAGGAAATCGCGCGCGGAGCGGCGCTTCGCTCAGACTTGCAGCAGGCGGAAAAGGAAGCGCTAGCGACTCAGGCCGCGCTGGCGGCCTTCCCTCGCTACCGCGCCGTTTCGAGCGAGGTCATCCCGCTCGCCGATCTGCAGAAGACGCTCCGTCCCGGCGAAGCTTACTATCGAATGACCATCGTCGACGATGCCATCTACGCCCTCATGGCAACGCCGGCGTCCGCGCGAACCATGCGCCTCGGGATAACGAGCGAACAACTCGAGCAGGCCGTGAATTCGCTGCGCGACACCATCGCGACGGTGGAGAAGGGTCAGCAGATCACTTATGCCTACGATGTCGCGCTCGCGCACAGGATCTACGCCGATTTGTTTGCTCCATTCGATGCGGAGCTGGCGCAGACCAGCCACCTGATCTTCGAGCCTGACGGGGCGATGCTGCGCATGCCGCCGAACGCTCTCGTCGTCGATCAGGCGTCCGTCGACCTCTACAGCCGGCGCGTTGCAGCCAATCCCGACGACGACTTCGATTTCCGCGGCATCCGATGGTTCGGCCGCGACCGGGACATCAGCACCGCGGTCTCGCCGCGCGCGTTCGTTCAGCTCCGGAACGCTCCAGCGTCACGGGGGCACAAGCAATATCTTGGACTCGGGCACAACAGTCCGCCGCACGGCGATGCTTCCGACGTGGCGCCGCGCGCCGCGGACCGCGACTGCGTACTGCCGCTGTCGTCCTGGGAGCGGCCGATTTCGGGGCGCGAGCTCAAGGTCGCGGGTGACGTCATATCGCGGTTCGACCCGAAGGGCGTAACGATCGTCACTGGTGACGGCTTTACGGACACCGCGATTGAGCAACGTCCCGATCTCGGCCAATATCGGATCGTCCATTTTGCGACGCACGGGGTCGTCACTGCGCCGTGCCCCAAATGTCCAACCCAGCCGGCGCTACTTACCAGCTTCGGCGGCAGTGGTTCCGACGGCCTCCTGACTTTCCGCGAGATATTCGACCTGGATCTCGATGCGGACCTCGTCATTCTGTCCGCCTGTGATACCGCCGGCAAAGCGACGGCTCTCGCTACCCAGAGTGCCGGCCTAGCGACGGGAGGCGACGTCGCGCTCGACGGGCTGGTGCGCGCATTCGTCGGCGCGGGCGGCCGCCTCGTTGTCGCGAGCCATTGGCCGGTGCCTGATGATTACAACGCGACCGAGCGGCTGATCACCGGTCTTTTCACGGCGTCGCCGGGCACGGCCACGGTCCACGCGCTGCGCATGTCGCAGCTCAAGCTGATGGACGACACGAACACGTCCCATCCGTTCTACTGGGCTGCGTTCGCAGTTGTGGGGGACGGCGAAATGCCCGTGATCCGCGCGAAGACCGTGACCGCGCAGAGGCAGTGATTCTTTAGTTGCTCGGGGTCTGGTCCCCGCAGCGGCAGCTCGTGACTCGAGCGCGCCGCGGTTTTGCCGGCGCTTCCGCCTGGGCATCGCTTGCGTCAGTTGTCTCAGGGCGTTCGACATTTGCCGAAGCCGCCACGACAGGGGCGGGCTGTTCGATCGGCTGTTCGGCCTTGCGGACCGGCGCTTTCGGCGGCTCGGCGGCAACCCCTGCCGCGACGCAGATACCTGCCATTGCACCCATCCAGTAGTGCGCACCCATGTCGCTCTCCACCCGAAGCTGGAGCGAAAAATGCGCCTCGAATGGTTAGCAACTTCCTAACAGGCGGATTGCACGCGCGATCAGCGCTTGACCGGGGCGAGGGTGGTGGACGCACTAGGGCTCGAACCTAGGACCCGCTGATTAAGAGTCAGCTGCTCTACCAACTGAGCTATGCGTCCACTGCCGTGAGGCGGATGCTCTGGCGGCTGCTTTCACGCGAGAGCGGCGGCGCCGGTAGCATGCGCTTAGTTGGTGCGCAACCGCCGTCGCTTCAAGCGGGGATCCGAAGCGTCGACACGCCCGAACCGGTCCGTTGCTGCCGCTCGATCGCCATGAGCAGGCCGATGCACAGCATCACGGTCATCACGGCCGATCCGCCGTAGCTCACGAGCGGCAGCGGGACGCCGACGACCGGAGCAAGGCCCATCACCATCATCAGGTTGATCGCGACGTAGAAAAAGATGGTCGCCGACAGCCCTGCGGCGGCGAGTTGCGAGAAGCGCGTGCGCGCGCGCAGGCTGACGTTCATTCCCCAGCGGATCACCATCGCGAAGGCCAGGATCAGGATCGCTCCGCCGAAAAAGCCCCATTCCTCGACCATGGTCGAGAAGACGAAATCGGTGTGGCCTTCGGGCAGGTAATCGAGGTGGCTCTGACTCCCCTGAAGGTAGCCCTTGCCGAACAGGCCGCCCGATCCGATGGCGATCTTCGATTGCGTGATGTGATAGCCGGAACCCAGAGGATCGCTTTCGGGATTCAGGAAGACATCGATCCGCTTCCGCTGATAGCCGTGGAGCATCGAATAAGCGATTGGCGCAGCGACGGCGACGACGGCGGCCGGCGCGACGAACAGCCACCACGGTAGCCCGGCGACGAACATCACCGTGACGCCGATAAGGAGGACCATCATCGCCGTTCCGAGGTCCGGCTGGACGACGATGAGCAGGAAGGGCACGCCGACCAGCACCGCGGCCGGCCATATTCCCCGCCACCGCCGAATGTTGGCGGGAGGCACGAGCTCGTAGAAGCGCGCGAGCACCAGCACTATCGCCGGCTTCATGAACTCGCTTGGCTGCAGGCGGATGGGGCCGACGTCCAGCCATCGCTGCGCGCCTTTTCCGACGAAGCCGAGCATTTCCACCGCAACGAGCATAACGAGGACGACCGCGTAGATCGGGAAGGCCGCCGCCTTGATCGAGGATTCGCGAATCCACGACATCGCGATGGCGATGCTGAGGAACACGAGGAAGATTACGGCCTGCTTCGCCGCCCACGGATTGAGTGACCCTCCGGCTGCCGAGTAGAGCGTAAGCAGCCCGAGTAACGCGATGCCCGCGATCAGGAACAACAACCGCCACGGCAGCCTGGCGAGCGGCTGCGGGATGATCGCCGACGATATCATCGAGCCGATCTCGCGACCGACCTGATCGCCTCGAGCTGCCGAGCATTGCGCTCGGCGAGCGAGCCGCCCCACTGCTTTTCCAGCGGCTCGAGAGCGGCCCAAGCCTTCTGCTGGTCGAACAGGTAGGTCATCGAATCCTTGACGACGGGCGCGGCGGCGGACGCGCCGAAGCCGCCATGTTCGATGATGCAGCCCATTGCGTAGCGCGGCTTGTCGGCGGGCGCGAAGGCGATGAAGAGCGCGTGGTCGCGCAATGCCCAGTTCGATTGATGGCCGCGCGAGCCGAGGCGAAAGACCTGCGCGGTACCGGTCTTTCCCGCCATCAGCAGGCCGTCGATCGGCAGCTTCGATGCGACTGCCGTGCCGTGTTCGTTGACCACGGCGGCCATTGCCTTGCGCACGATTTCCAGATGCTCCCCATCGACGTCGAGAGCAGGCGCGGGCGGTCGCTGCCCGGCCATCAGCAGGCGCGGCTGGATCAGTTTTCCGGCGCCGATTCTTCCGGGCATGACCGCCAGTTGAAGCGGGTTAACGAGGACATAGCCCTGGCCGATGGACGTGTTGGCTGAATCGTAGCCCTGCCACTTGCGGTGGTACTTTTTCTCCAGCCATTCGGGGTTCGGCATGGTCCCGAACCGCTGGCTCGGGATGGGCAAGTCGAATTCCTGGCCGTAGCCGAGATAGCTGACCATTTCCGTCGTCTGTTGCGGGTCCGTTCGCAGGCCCATCGACCAGAAATAGGTGTTGCAGCTCCTCTCGACCGCGGCGTGCATGTCGACCGATCCGTGCACCGCGTCGCAGCGGAAGTAGCGGTTGCCGATGCGAATGCCGCCCGGGCAGTGCACCCGCTGTTTCGGATCGATTCCCTGCTTGAGGAAAGCGAGAGCCATCGCCGGCTTGATCGTCGATCCCGACGGGTAGAGCCCCTGGGCGACCTTGTTGAGCAGCGGGATGTGATCGTCTTCGGACAACATCTTCCACTCTGTTCGCCCGACGCCCCGGCTGAAGCTGTTCGGATCGAACGCAGGCATCGATACGAACGCGAGGATGTCGCCGCTTTCGACATCCAGCGCCACGAGCGCTCCCGACTGGTCGCCCATCCGGCGGGCGGCATATTCCTGAAGCCCCGCGTCGACCGTGAGCTGCACCGTCCTGCCACTGCGGTCCGGTTTCGGATCGAGCTCCTTGACGAGCCTCCCGCCGGCAGTGACCTCGATCCGCTGGCCGCCCGGCGTTCCTCGGAGGTACGGCTCGAGTGTTTTTTCAAGGCCCTGCTTGCCGATCTTGAATCCGGGCGTGAGGAAAAGCGGGTCCTTGCTCTTCTCGTAATCCTCGGCCGAGGGCGTGCCGACGTAGCCGACGAGATGCGCGACCGCGGGACCGGCCGGATAATAACGCGAGAAGCCGCGGGTCGCCTGCACGCCCGGCAGCTCCGGCAGCCGCACGGTCACGGCCGCATATTGTTCGTACGGAATGCTTTCGGCGACCTGGACCGGCTGGAACCCGCGGCTCTGCTTCAGCTCCTTGAGAATGCGGTCGAGGTCGTCGCGCTCGAGGTGTAGGAGCTGAGCGAGCGTCTTGAGGGTCTGCTCGGGATTTTGGAGTTGCTGCGGGATGAGGTCGACTCGAAAGTCGCTGCGGTTGATGGCGATCGGCTTGCCCTTGCGATCGACGAGCCAGCCGCGGCGCGGCGGAACGACGATGAGCTGAACCCGGTTGTTCTCCGAAAGCAGCTGGTATTTCTCGTTCTCGGCAACGGCGAGCCAGCCGAGCCGCCCGATGAGAAGCGCTCCAACGCCCGCTTGGGCGCCGCGCACGAGCATCATCCGCCGTGAGAAGGACAGCGTCTGCTGAACGGACGTGAACGGCTGGTGCTTCACTGTCTACCCAATCTCCAGCGGTCGAGCCGGGCGACTACAAATGCCGCGATCGGGAAGGCCGCAATCGAGATCAGTAAGGGCGGAATCATTTCCGAAAACGGAACGCGGGCCCCCATCCATCCAGCGACCTGCCACTGCGCGGCTTCGCTGAAGAGGATAAGGAGCGCTGCAAGCGCCCATTCGATCCAGTAATCGCGCCAGATCGTTCTCCGGTCGACGATGTCGAGAGCCAGCATCGACGCGGTCCACACCGTCACGGACAGCCCCACCGGCAGGCCCGCGATGAAGTCGTTGAAGAGGCCGAGCGGCGCGGCCCACCAGCTCGGCCAGACGTCCGCGCGAAGCAGCCGCCAGGCAATCAGCACGAGGAATGCGAAATCGGGGAACCATCCGTTCTGCACAACGAGCGGGAGCGCGGAAAGCAACGCGGCGGCGGCCACCGAAGCCGCCGGAACATATTCCGCGCCGATTACGGGTCCGTGCCCGATCCTCCGATTTGAGGCGAGCGCGGACCGGACCATCAGGGAAGATTCGCGTCCTTGTCCGTCAGCGACTCCGTCGCTTCCGGCTCATAAGACTGCTGCACGATGGCAACGCTCGTTTCTGCGGGATCGGCAATCGGCGTTCCGATCGCATTGTCGCCGTCGAGGCGGAGCACTCGCGCCAGCGGTACGAGGGGCGGGTACAGCCCCCCGGTCCCCGACGTCACGATCACGTCGCCGCGGCGGAAGGGATTGCGACCCACCTCGAGCGGCTTGATGTCGACCGTACCGTCACCGCGTCCTTGTGAAATCACCGCCTGGCCGGTCCGCAGCAGCCGCGCCGGAATGATGTTGGCGCGGTCAGAGACCAGAAGCACCCGCGACGAATAGGCGCCCGCATCGATGATCCGTCCGATCAGTCCCGATGGCGCACGGACCGGCATGCCGATGGCTGCCCCGTCGTGGGCGCCGGCCGACAGGATCGCGAAGCGACGCGGGCTGGTGAAGGAAGACCCCACTATACGGCCCGTAGCCACGGCCTCGGGGAGTTGCTCGCGCAATTGCAGCGCCGCCTTGAGTTGCCGGTTGTCCTGCAGAATCGCCTTGGCGTGGATCAGCTGCTGACGCATGAGGTCGCGCTCGCGCTTCAGCTTCCCGTTCTGGCTCGCGGCGTCCCAATAATCGCCGGCCCCGGATGCGAGCCCGTCGACGGTAGCGCTGATTTCATGCAGCGCCCCCGTGATCGGCGATGTCGCATCGAGCGCCAGTCCCTTGAGGTCTTTGAACCTGTTCGGCGCCGCAATGGAAATCGCCAGCAGCACGAGGCCGACTGCAAGTCCCATTATTGCGGCAATGAAGCTGAAGAAGAGCCCATATTGGGCCCGTCTCGACCAGCCGGGGCGCGGCGCCGCCACCGCTTAGCCCGCCCTCAGGCTGTTTGCAGGACGCCGCGGAACTGCTCTTCCTCGAGCGCCCGGCCGGTTCCAAGGGCGACGCAGGTCAGCGGGTCCTCCGCGACGGTGACGGGAAGCCCCGTCTCATCGCGAAGAACCTCGTCGAGCCCCTGCAGCAACGCGCCGCCGCCGGTAAGGACGATGCCCTGGTCGCAGATGTCGGCGGCGAGCTCGGGCGCGGTGTTTTCCAGCGCTATGCGAACGCCCTCGACGATGGTGCCGACCGGCTCGGACAACGCCTCGGCGATCTGGCCCTGGTTAATCGAAATCTCCTTGGGCACGCCGTTGACGAGGTCCCGGCCCTTGATGTGGACGGTCTTGCCGATGCCGTCGGTTGGCGGCTTCGCGATCCCGACTTCCTTCTTGATCCGCTCGGCGGTCGCTTCGCCGATGAGCAAATTGTGGTTGCGGCGCACGTAGGAGCTGATCGCCTCATCCATCTTGTCGCCGCCGACACGGACCGAAGTGGTGTAGGCAAGGCCGCGAAGCGACAGGACGGCGACTTCGGTCGTGCCGCCGCCGATATCGACGACCATCGAGCCGATCGGCTCCGTAACGGGCATGTCGGCGCCGATCGCGGCGGCCATCGGCTCCTCGATCAGATAGACCGCGCTGGCCCCGGCATTCGATGCGGCGTCGCGGATCGCGCGGCGTTCGACCGAAGTGGATCCGCTCGGCACGCAGATAACGATCTCCGGGAAGCGCCAGGCGCGCATCTTGCCGCCGTGAACCTTGTGGATGAAGTGCTTGATCATCTGCTCGGCAACGTCGATGTCGGCGATCACGCCGTCACGGAGCGGGCGGATCGCTTCGATCTGGTCCGGTGTCTTGCCCATCATCAGCTTGGCGTCGTCGCCCACGGCCTTGACCCGCTTCACCCCATTGACGGTCTCGATCGCAACGACCGACGGCTCGTTGAGGACGATTCCGCGCCCGCGCACGTAAACGAGCGTGTTGGCGGTGCCGAGGTCGATCGCCATGTCGTGCGACATCCATTTGAACCAGCGCGTCCAGAACATCCTTGCCCAATTCTCCGCTTGGCCGTCCGGCCCGGATCATCCCCCCGGCCACACGATTGAAAATTAACCCATTCCCATTGAAAGCAAACTGAATTTTTCGCGCTAAATCAGCGCTTCGCGGGACGGCTCGGATTGGGCTAGACCCTTTGACATGTCAATAAGAAGACTGCCGTCGGAACTGGTCGACCGAATCGCCGCCGGCGAAGTCGTCGAGAGACCGGCGAGCGCGCTCAAGGAACTCGTCGAGAACGCCCTCGACGCGGGCGCGCGAACGGTCACGATTCGATTGTCCGGCGGCGGAATCGGCCTCATTGAAGTCACCGACGACGGCTGCGGAATGAGCGCCGACGAAATGCGTCTCGCGCTGGAACGCCATGCGACCTCGAAGCTCCCGGACGACAGCATCGATCGAGTAACCAGCTTTGGCTTCCGCGGCGAGGCACTTCCGTCGATCGCCAGCGTCGCGAGGCTGACGCTCGAAAGCCGAACGCGGGATGCGGACGGCTGGCAGATCCTGATCGATCACGGCCGCCGATTGTCGGAGGGACCGGCGGCGCTCCCGCCCGGAACGCGCGTCCGCGTCGAGGATCTGTTCGGCAAGGTCCCCGCACGGCGCAAGTTCCTGCGCAGCGCACGCGCCGAATATGCAGCCAGCCTCGATGCCGTGAAACGACTGGCGATGGCGCGAGCGGACGTCGCATTCACCTTCGAACATGACGGCCGCAAGGTCCTCTCGCTGCAACCCTCGGGTGCGCCGGCCCGGGTCGCCGCGCTGCTCGCGGCCGAGCTGGAACGCCACGGCGTCGGCATCGACTGCGTCCGCGATGGCCTCGGGCTGACGGGCGTTGTCAGCCTGCCGACGTTCAATCGCGGCGTTGCCGATCAGCAATATCTGTTCGTCAACTCGCGGCCCGTGAAGGACCGCTTGCTTGTCGGGGCGCTTCGCGGCGCATACCGCGACCTGATTGCCCGCGACCGTCACCCGATCGCTGCCGTGTTCCTTTCGGTCCCGCTCGACGAGGTCGACGTCAACGTTCACCCGGCCAAGACCGAGGTGCGCTTTCGCGACCCGGGAGCCGTCAGGGGGCTCATCATCGGCGCCATACGTTCCGCGCTCGACGAGCAGTCGCACCGCAGCGCCGCCCGCGAGCAGGCCGCTGCTCCCGTAGTGTGGACGAGCAGCGTGAGCCGGCCATCGGCGCAGCCACCGCCCCTGGGTGTGCGCGAAGAGCGCGCCTTGTTCACCGGGATCCGCGTCGAGCCGGCGGGGCGCGCCGAGCCGGCGGCGCAACCGGTCGGAGCCTTTCCCCTCGGCGTCGCGCGCGGGCAGGTAGCGAATACCTACATCGTCGCCGAGGCGGACGACGGATTGGTAATCGTCGATCAGCATGCCGCCCACGAGCGGCTGGTGCTGGAAAAACTTCGCGCGGCGCGTGCAGGCGGTCCCGTGCCGCGCCAGACGCTCCTCATCCCCGAAGTCGTGGACTTGGAGGAGCCCGACGCCGACCGGTTGGAGGCAGCTTCCGGCGAGCTTTCGAACCTCGGCCTGGAGGTGGAGCGGTTCGGCCCGACGTCCGTCCTCGTGCGGTCGGTTCCGGCGGCGCTTCGAAATCCGGACCTCACGAAGTTGCTCGCCGATCTTGCCGCGGAAATCGCGGAACTCGGATCGGCCATGTCGCTGCACGAGCGTCTCGATCACGTGGAGGCGACCATCGCCTGTCACGGCTCGGTTCGGGCAGGGCGCGTGCTGTCGGTCGCGGAGATGAATGCGCTACTGCGTGAGATGGAGGTCACGCCCCGATCGGGCCAGTGCAATCATGGGCGGCCGACCTGGATCAAGCTGGCACACGGCGACATCGAGAAGCTGTTCGGCCGCAAGTAGCTAGGGAACCGGACTCGCAGCAACCTTGTTTCCGACATGAAACAGGGGAAGCGAATGACGGTGCATGCGGGCTGGCTGCTGTTGGCTGCGGCGTTGGGATCGCCTGCGCTTGGCCAAAAAACGCCGGCACCGTCGCTTGCTCAGCGGAGCGAACCGGATCTGCAGCTGGGCCGCGGCAACTTCTCCCTGCCGGTGATTGACTATCGGGCCGCGGACGGCACGTGGAAGCGCGGTCAGGGCATTATCGTCGGCCGCGACATCGCACGAAATGCGACGGTCGGAATCGGCTTCTTCAAGATGAAGCCCAAGTCCCAGGAGGGCACGGGCGCACCCTTGGCCGGCAAGTCGCGCAAGGTTGCCGTGGGGCTATCGCTGCGTTTCTAGGCCATTGGAATTGCTGGACATCGGGTAGGCCGCCTCGTTTCGGGGCCGAAGGGAGCGCTTTCCGCGGGCCAGTCTGCTATGCTGTTCTTTCATCAGGAGTAGAGCGATGGACGAACAAAACGGCACCATGGACCGCGTATATTATGCGCAGCGCGCCGCCGAGGAGTTCGAGCGCGCTCAGTCAGCAACCGATGCGGACGCAGCGGAGGCGCACCGCAAGCTCCAGCGCGCCTACCTGGAGCGCGCGTCGGTGGGGGAGCGGGACATACCCTTGCCGGACCCGATCGCCTAGTTCCGGGCGACGTCCTTGAGCCTCCGGTAGACCTGCTCGATCGATTGTGATCGTGCCTGTCGACGCGCTGCCTCTAGCTTGGGGTAGCCGGCTTCGGCTTCGCCGCGCAGAGCGCTGGCGAATTCCCCCGAGCGAACGGACTGCAGAACGGCTTTCATTCGCTCGCGGATATCGGGACCGATCACCGCCGGCCCGCCCATCACAGCGCCGAGCTCCGCCGTGTTCGAAATCGCTTCGCGCATGCCGGCGATGCCGCGAGCATCGATCAAATCGGCAATAAGCTTCAATTCGCCCACACATTCTAGATAGGCGACCTCAGGCGTGACCCCGGCCTCGACCAGGGTTTCAAAGCCGGCGCGCAGCAGCTCGGGGACGCCGCCCCACACGACGGCATTTTCGTTGAACAAATCTGCGACCGCCTCTTCCTCGAAACTCGAAGCGATCAGGCCGGCGCGGGCGCAGCCGATCGCGCGTCCGTAGGCGAGGGCGATCTGGCGCGCCGAACCGCTGCCGTCCTGCGCAACAGCCCAGAGCGCTATCATTCCTTTGCCTTCCTCGTAGAGCGAGCGGAGCGCGGTTCCGGGCCCCTTTGGCGCGAGGAGGAACACGTCGAGATCCTTACGAGGCCGGACCAGCCCGAAATGCACCGTGAGGCCGTGGCTGAACCCGAGAGCGGCACCCGAGCGAAGGTGCGGCTCGATCTCGCGGTAAAGGTCGCCGAGGATTTCGTCGGGCGCGAGCAGCATGACGACATCGGCTGCGCGCACGGCGTCTTCGAGCAGCGCAACTTGCAGCCCGGCGCTCTCCGCTTCGATCCTGCTTCCCGAACCGCCACGAAGCCCCACCACGACGTCGATGCCCCTGTCGTGGAGGTTGAGCGCTTGGGCCCGGCCCTGGTTGCCGTAGCCGAGGATGGCGACGCGCTTTCCGGCCAGGGGGGCAGGGTCGATGTCGGCTTCGCGGATTAACTCCATCCGATCGCGCCTACGTCTTCGGCTCGAGAAGCGCCAGAGCGTCACCAAGCGCGCTTTTCTCCAGGGACTTTGTGAAGCGCGGCCAGCCGGCCGGCGGCTGGTGCGCGAACCAGGTGTACTGGCGCTTCGCATAGTTTCGCGTCGCCTGCTGGCCGCGACTGATCATCTCGTCGCGGTCGACTTTGCCGGCAAGGAAGGCGGCGATCTCGCGCACCCCGATCGCGCGCATGGCGGGAAGAGACGGGCTGAGCCGCATCTCGAGCAGCGCCTTCACTTCCTCGATCGCTCCGTCGTCCACCATTGCGGCAAACCGCCGGTCGCAGCGCTCGTACAGCCACGGACGCGGCGGGAGCAGGACCAGCGGCTTGAGCGCGATCTGGTCGCCAAGTCCGCCCTCGCGATCCTGCTGCCATTCGGCCAACGGTCGACCGGTCGATATGACGACTTCGAGAGCGCGCGCGATCCTCGCGCTGTCGCTTGCGTTCAGGCGAGCCGCGGCCGCGGGATCGAGCCTTTGCAGTTCCGCGCCGTTGACCTCCGCAGACGTGGCGCGAATTCGCTCGCGAACCGCTGGATCGATGGGCGGGACGGGGGCAATCCCGTCGAGCAGCGTCCGCAAGTACAGTCCCGTGCCGCCGACCAGGATCGGCAGTCGGTCCCGCGCACGGGCGCGTGCGATCTCCGCTTTGGCAAGCTCGGCCCATTCGGCTGCCGAGCAGGGTTTCGCGGGATCGCGGACTCCGTACAGCCGATGCTCGACGCGCTGCACCTCGTCGGCGGTCGGCGCGGCGCTGAGCACCCCCAGGCCGCGATAGATCTGGGCGCTGTCGGCGTTGATGACCACGCCGTGGGTCGCTTCGGCAAGCGCCAGTGCAAGTGCCGACTTGCCGCTCGCGGTCGGCCCCGCAATTAAGGCGACAGGAGGTAGAGAAGAGGCACCAATGCTCATTGCGACGGTGATAGCAGCGGGACGGCTCGATGACAGGCTGGTGGACCGCGCGCTTGGGCTCCTGCGGGAGCTCGATCCGAAGGCGCGATTCGGCGCGTGGATCGACGAGGGAGATGCGGTCGACCTGCGCGCCTCCGCCGATGCCAAAGCGATCCGTTGGGCGCTCGAGACCCTGCCCGAAGTCGACGTCGTCGTGCAGCCGGAGGAGCCGCGCTTCCGCAAGCTCCTGGTCGCTGACATGGACTCGACAATCATCGGCCAGGAATGCATCGACGAGCTCGCCGATTTCGCCGGGCTGAAGCGCGAGGTGGCCGAGATCACCGAGCGCGCAATGCAGGGGAAGCTCGATTTCAAGGCCGCGCTTCGCGAGCGGGTCGCTTTGCTCTCGGGCCTGGAGGAAGATGCGATCGCGCGCTGCCTGTCCGAACGCGTCGTGCCCAACCCCGGCGCGGCAACCTTGGTTCGCACGATGCGCGTCGGCGGCGCGCGATCGCTCCTGATATCCGGCGGCTTCCTGTCCTTTGCCGAGCCGATCGCCAGGCTGATCGGCTTCGACCAGGTTCGGGCCAATCGGCTGCTGTTCGACGGGAAGCAGCTAAGCGGGGCCGTCGACGACCCGATCATTGACGGCATGGCCAAGCTGGAAGCGCTGATCGAGACGCGGGACGCGCTCGATCTCGCTCGCGGGGACGTCCTCGCGATCGGGGACGGCGCCAACGATCGGCTTATGATCGAGGAAGCGGGGCTCGGCGTCGCCTATCGGGCAAAGGACGCGCTGGTCGAAGTTGCCGATGCTCGGATCGAGCATCACGGCCTCGATGCGCTGCTTTGGGCGCAGGGAATCCGCAAGAAGGAATGGGTGCGCGGCTAAGCCGGCTATTTGCCTTCGACCGGGAAGCAGGCCTGCCCTTTTGAGGCCAGCGCGGCGCAGGCCGCCGCCGCTTCGGCGCGCGATGAAAACCCGCCAACTTGCAAGCGTGTGACCGTGCCCACCGGCACATAGATCGCCGCGTGTCCCGCAACGGGCGGCGATGCAGACACCTTGCGGTAAAGCTCTTCCGCGGAGGAGCGTCGTGAAAAGGCGCCGAGCTGGACCCGCCAGCTGCCGGATTTCGCGACTGCCGCCTTCGCAGGAGGCGTTACAGGCGGTTTGGATTCCGCCTGTGCGGCGTTCGGCGCGGTCGGTGCCTTTACGCTCTTCGGTTTCGCCGTGGCCTTGCGGCCCGCCTTGTCGAGCGCGACGTTCACGCCCTTGCGACGCGTTTCCAGCGGCAACAGCTTGTCCAGCTCCTGCAGAGTGCTCTTCGCCGGCTCGAGACCCTGGGCCGCAGCGCGGCTGACATAGGCGTAGGCGAGGACCGGATCTCGGGGCACGCCGTCCCCGTTGAACAAAGCGGTTCCATAGACGAGCATCGCGCGGGGCTCGCCTCGATCAGCAGCCTTCTTCAGCCATTGCATTGCGGCGTCCCGGCTGCCGCTGTCGAACAGGAGCAGCCCGAGCGTCGTCTGCGCGTCGAGATGTCCGGCGCGTGCCGCCTTCTCGAGCCACGACTTGGCGGCCGCGAGATCGACCGGCACTCCGCGGCCGAGCCGGTAGGCCTGGGCAATATTGAACTGCGCGTCAGCATCGCCCTTCTCCGCGAGCGGGCGCCAGATCGCGACTGCAGCCGAATAGTCGGCACGTTGCCACGCTTCGATACCATTCCGGACCGATTTCGGCGCAAGCGCCAGCGACGGCATCGCCAGAAGCGCGGCCCCCGCTGCTAACAAGCTGAATCGACTGAACTTCATGCCTCGCCCGTCTCCCGCTCGCACCCTAATCATCCTGCGAGCTTCGGCAACAGGGTCGTAAATCCATTAACCAGATTTTAGAGCCTTGAGTGTCAGTCCCCTCGGCGATCGATCGCAAAAGGGCAGGGGAAAACATGCGCGTTCTCGCTATGGCATCGCAGAAGGGCGGATCGGGAAAGACGACGCTTTCCGGTCACCTCGCGGTGCAGGCTCAGCTTGCGGGCGCAGGGCCCGTCTGCTTGATCGACATCGACCCGCAGGGGAGCCTCGCCGACTGGTGGAACGAGCGCGAGGCCGACATGCCCGCATTCGCCCAGACGACGGTCGCCCGCCTTGCGTCAGATCTCGAAGTGCTTCGCCAGCAGGGTTTCCGCCTGGCCGTAATCGACACTCCGCCGGCCATCACGATGGCCATTCAAAGCGTTATCGCGGTGGCCGAGCTGATCGTCATTCCGACCCGCCCGAGCCCGCACGACCTGCGCGCCGTCGGTGCCACCGTCGATTTGTGCGATCGTGCCGGCAAGCCGCTCATCTTCGTCGTCAATGCCGCTACGCCAAAGGCGAAGATTACCTACGAAGCGGCGGTCGCGCTGTCGCAGCACGGCACCGTGGCCCCGGTCACCATCCATCACCGCACCGATTTCGCGGCGTCGATGATCGACGGCCGCACCGTCATGGAAGTCGACCCGAACGGCCGCTCCGCGAGCGAAGTCGTCGAGCTTTGGAACTACATCTCAGACCGGCTGGAAAAGAATTTCCGCCGGACGGTTTTTGCCGCCCCCAATGCAGCGCCCGGGATCAGCCCGGCCAGTCCGCGTCCCGTCGGCGGCTTCGGTCGCCGAGTCGCCGGTCAGTAACGGGGGGACGGCGTGAAGACCGAACCAAAGCCTTTTGCCTCCCTTTCCTCGGGCCTGCTGGCTCGCAAGGGCGCCGCTCGTCCGGCGATGCGTCCGCAGGGCTTCGGCCAGACCGGCTCGAGCCTGGAAGATCTCGGCTGGAACGACATGGGCTTCGAGCCGCCCAAGCCGGCGCATACGCTTGCTCCGGACGCAGAGCATGATGCGTTCGGCGAAGTCATCCCGGCGCATCCGCACAATCTTGCGGGCCTCACTCCGGTCGATTCTCCCGTCCACGAGCAGCAGGCCGAGATCGCCGGCCGCCTGTCGGCCTACACGCCCGACGATGTCAGCGACGAGGACGAGATCGACGAGACCGCCGAGCTCTACGAGTCGGAGGAGGAAGAGGTCGCCGCGGAACCCGTTCGCGAACCGCTCCCTGCGACCGTCTCCGTCGCGCCGGTGCCGGTCGCACGCGCGATCCGCAGCCCGCGCAAGCCGCGCGCCGCGGCCGGAAGCAAGCCGAAAGCGGCATTCACTCTCCGCCTCGATTCCGAGCGCCACCTGAAGCTGCGCCTCGCCTGCGCCGCGGACGGCCGCTCCGCGCAACTGCTCGTGACCCAGGCTCTGGACGACTTGCTGGCTTCGATGCCCGAGCTCGAGGCCATGGCCGTCAAGGCGAAACGCAAGGGGTAACATGATGAACCGGCTGACTCGCTTCGGAACCGCCATTTCGACGATTGCACTCGCTGCCACGCTGTCGAGCTGCGCAGCCGACCGCAGCCGGGAATCGATCTTCGGACACAAGATCGACCGGGCGAACATCGGCCTTGCGACGCGCGCGCAGGCGGCGCTCGCCGCCGAGCAGTTTGCCAACGCGATCGACCTTGCCGAGCGTGCGGTCGAGAACAGCCCGAGCGACGCCGGCTTCCGCGCATTGCTCGGCAATTGCTACTTCGCCGGCGGCCGCTTCGCGTCGGCGGAGCAGGCGTACCGGGATTCGCTGGCGCTATTCCCGCGCCAGCCGCAGGTGATCCTCAAGCTCGCTCTTGTGCAGATCGCGCAGGGCGAGAATTCGCAGGCGTTGGCGGCGCTCGAAGCGGCGCGCGCAGCGCTCGAGCCTGCCGATTATGGGCTCGCGGTGGCTCTTGCCGGCCGCCCGGCCGACGCGGTTGCAGTCCTCAACGACGCTGCCCGCGGCGCCGATGCCGATGGCCGGGTTCGCCAGAACCTCGCGCTCGCATACGGTCTTTCCGGCG
Organism: Pseudomonadota bacterium; assembly: GCA_023436615.1. Classification (GTDB taxonomy): domain Bacteria; phylum Pseudomonadota; class Alphaproteobacteria; order Sphingomonadales; family Sphingomonadaceae; genus Sphingomicrobium. The sequence continues at coordinate 30,529 of JAEZIO010000061.1, forward strand.
ACTGGACCACGGCCCGCACGATAGCGGCGCAGGACGTGCCGCCCGACCAGCTCGACGGACGAATCCAGCAGTGGATGGCCATGGCGACCCCGTCGCATCCGTTCGACCAGGTTGCGGCGCTGACGGGCGTCCGCCCGGCCGCCGACCCGGGCCAGCCGCAGCGTCTGGCGCTCAAGGATGCGCCGAACAACGTCGCTTTTGCCGAGGCGATTGCGCCGCAACCCCAGCCGCAGCAAATCGCAGCGATCCCGGCTAGCGCGCCCGTCGCCCTGCCGGAGCCGGTAGCTGCCGAGCTTCCGCCCGCCGCAGTCGCGCAAGCGGCCCGCTCGCTGATTGCGCCAGCTGAACAGCCGGTCGTCAACCAGGCGGCGTTGCCCGAGCTTCCGACGCGCTTCGAGGCACCGGCCCAGCCCGCCAGCTACGTCGCCATCACCGATACCGTCCGCCGCGCTGCGAAGCGCGAGCGGCACGCCGCAGGCCGGTCGAAATCCGTCGTCCAGCTCGGCGCCTACAGCTCGCCGGAGCGAGTCAGCTCGGCGTGGACAAACCTCATCAGGCGCTACCCGGCGCTTGCGAGCTACACGCCGATGCGGGCGCGTTTCGATGGCCCTCGGGGCACGGTGTGGCGGCTTTCAATCAAGGGCTTCGGCAGCGACCGCGAGGCGCGCGAGCGCTGCGACCAGCTGCAGAGCCGCGGCGGAAATTGCTTCGTCCGCACGATGGCGGGCGACGCCCCCGTACAAATGGCGTCGCGTTAGGAGAGCGCCAGGTCCAGGCACGCCATCCGGACCGCGACTCCATATTCGACCTGAAGCGAAATCAGCGAGCGGCGCGGGTCATCCGCGACTCCGTCCTCGATTTCGACACCCCGGTTCATGGGGCCGGGATGCATGACGACGGCATTCGGTGATGCCTTCGCCATTCGCTCGGCCGTGAGGCCGTAAAGCTCGAGATACTCGCCCGGCGCGTCGCCAAGCTCGTCCTCGAGCCGTTCGCGCTGGACGCGAAGCATCACGACCACGTCAGCGCCCTCAATCACCTCGTCCACGGAAGGCGGCGCAATGAGATCGTCCGGCAAGAGCATGGGCGGACCGGACAGTCGTACCTTCGCGCCGAGCCGCGGCAGGAGCAACGCGTTCGAATGGGCGACGCGACTGTGGCGGATGTCACCACAGATCGCGACCGTCAGGCCGTCGATGCGCCCGAAGCGGGATCGGATGGTGGCGGCATCGAGAAGCGCCTGCGTCGGATGCTCGTTGGTGCCGTCGCCGGCGTTGAGGACCGGGCAATCCATGATCTCCGCGACCGCACCAGCGGCGCCGTTCTCCGGATGGCGGATGACGAGTGCGTCCGGCCGCATGGCATTCAGCGTGCGCGCCGTGTCCTCAAGGGTCTCGCCCTTCTTCACCGATGACTGCTCGACCGGGAGCGTGACGACGCTGGCGCCGAGCCGGTGCGCGGCGGTCGCGAACGACATCAAAGTGCGCGTCGAATTCTCGTAGAAGAGGTTGAAGACGATCCTGCCGCGCAGCCGATCGGACGAGCGGCCCGCGCGATTGTCGCCGAGATAGCGATCGGCTCGGTCGAGGATCTGCTCGACCTGCGCGTCGCTGAGCGTGTCTATCGACAGGATGTCCACGAGCGGCTCGCTTATTCCGGAGCCGAAAGATTGGCCAGAGCGTCGATTGCGCCCTGCAGGATGTGGGCGGCAGCAAGGGCATCGACCTTGCCGGCGCGGCGCGCCCGGCTGACGTCGGCTTCGATCATCGCCCGCTCGACAGCCTGCGTCGACCAGCGCTCGTCCCACAAGAGGATCGGCAACTCGAGCGTGCAGAGGTTGCGCGCGAAGGCCCGGACCGATTGGGTTCGCGGACTGTCGGTTCCGTCCATGCTGAGCGGCAGCCCGACGACAAGGCCGACTGCCTGCTCGCGGTCGGCGAACGTGCGCAACTCATCGAGATCCCGTGTGAACTTGGTTCGGCGGAGCGTCCCCGCCGGTCCCGCGAAGGTCCAGCTCCGATCGCAAATCGCGAGTCCGATCGTCTTCGTCCCGACATCGAGGCCCGCGAGCTTGCCTCCGTCGCGGACGGCGGCGGCGAACTCCGAAATGTCCGCAGTCAGCGTTGCCATTGCGCAAGCCTCCGCTCGGCGTCGCGCCGGATAGCGCCCCAGAAAAGCGCATAGTCGTAGACATGGTAGTTGTTGCCCGGAAGCACATATGGGCCGAGCGGCGGGATTTCGCCGTCGAGGATCAGCAGGCCTCCATCACAATGGGCACCGACGCTGCCGGGCACGAGCGTCGCGGACGTGAAGTCGCCCGACGGCGACAGGGTACCGGGGTTGGCGGCGGGAGGCGCGGCGCCGTCCTGGGCTCCGGTCAGCGGATTCACGCACAAGATGTTCTTGGCGCTTCGGCGCTCCCCTGTCGGTCCCGTCGTCTCTCGCCACCCGCTGAGGATCAGGGACGGGTTCGGCGGATCGCCGAACGTCAGCCACGAAAGGAGGCACCTGCTTTGCGAAGCCGAAGTGCAAGCTGGGATGCCGAGCGCCGGCAAATCGGCTTTCACATCCACCGGCCAGCCCACGACATAGGCCGCAACAAGGCGGCCGCCGATCTGCTGCCGCCGTTCGCGGAGCAGGCGGATCAGGTGAAGAGCACCCTGGCTATGCCCCGCGAGGATGAGCGGCCCGTTGCCCGCTTTTGCAAGGAAGGCGTCGAAAGCGGCGGATACGTCGCTGAACGCGAGGTCGAGAGCCTTGGCTGAGTCCTCGCTGTCGAGAAGGAACGCTCCATAGGCGGCCTGCCGGTAGCGCGGCGCCCAGACCTGGCCGGCGCCGTTGAACGCGCTCGCCTGGCTCTGGACGAACAGCTGGTCACGCCAGCCGCTCTCGCGCTCGAACAGCGGGGCGTTCCAGCGGTCGCCCTTCAGATAGGTCGTCGGATGGACGTAGAAGATCGCGGCATCGCCGGGCGTCGCGCGCTCCAATCCCTCGGGCAGCCATCCCGCTGCGTTGTGGGCGATGTCGGGGCGCGCGATCCAGGCATCGGCGCTGGAATAATCGGGACCGCTTCGCGGCGCCGGCGCGGAATAGTGACCCTGCGGGGTGAACTGCCGGCGAAGAACCGACCCGCCGAACTGGTAGATGGCGAATGCCGCGGCCACGAGCAGCAGAGTGAGGAAGGTCACGGCGATGAGGAAGCGGCGCGCGTACATTTGGCAGCGCGGTTACGGTAGGGGCTTACTCCGGGCAACCGCGCAAGGCCTAGGAAGGGCGCGCCCGACACCCTAGATGCAGTTCATGACCCCGGACCGGCAAGAGGCGACGGCGCAGTTTCGCCGAATGATGATGTGGCTGGTGGGAATCGGCGTTCTGATGGTGGCGGCGGCCTTGGTCTATCTCGGCCTGACGGGCGACCTGGATCGCGATATCGTTATCGCGACGACGCTCGGCGTATTCCTGTCGATCCTCGTCGGCGGCGGGCTCATGGCCGCGTCGTATTTCAGTGACAAGAGCGGACACGACCAGAGCATTTCCGACGCCACCAGGAGCCACCGCCAGCGCGGCGACGAATGATCGCCCGACAGGCTCGTCAGGCGCGTAGCGCCGCGAGCACCGCTCTGTCGGCAATGCTGGTGCAGCTGCTCTTGCGCACCGTTTCCCTGTGGCCCGGAACCCGAAGCACAAGCAGGCTTGCGCCGTAATCGGGACAGGGTAGATTGGTCGCGGGTTCCCTCCAGAAGCTGCCGTCGGCGATCACTCGATCGATCTCTGTGACTGCATCTGCCGTGGCCGGGCGCCAGCCCGCCTCGGTCGCGATCATCCAGGTTCTGCCGCGCTTCATCATGAGCGCCGCGGGCGGGACATATTCGCGCGTCGTTTCGCCGGGCGGCGGCGGCGGCAGCATGCCCGCAAAGCGCTTGGCGATCAGGTAGGACGGAGCGGCGAGCGCCTCATTGAGCGCCCCGGTGCCAAATCTCTCCCCAGCCGTAGCGACCAAATCCGACCGGACCACCGAAAGATCCACTTTCGCCGGCAGCGTTTGCAACGGCCGCTCGGCGGTGATCACAGTCGCGGCGGCGGGCTCAGGCTGCGGCGGCGCGGCGGTGCAGGCGGCGATGGTCGCCAGAACGACAGCGGACAGGATCGGAACGCGGATCATGACAGCAAAAAGCGCTTCGGAGGGAAGGAGTTCCGGCAACGCTTGCCGCTGTCGGACCGCACGGCTATCCGCGCCGCACATGTCCGTAAGTCCCGAACAGGTCCGCCACATCGCCAATCTCGCCCGGATCGCCATGAGCGACCAGGAGGTCGAGCGCCTGGTGCCGGAGATCAACAACATCCTCGGCTGGGTCGAGCAGCTCGGTGAGGTGAACACCGACGGCGTCGAGCCGCTGACCGCGGTCATCGACCAGAAGCTTCGCCTTCGCGACGACGAGGTGACTGCAGGCAACATACGCGACGAGGTGCTGGCGAATGCGCCGGACGCCGAGCACGGCTTCTTCGCTGTGCCAAAGGTGATCGAATGACGGATTTGACGTCACTTTCGATTGCCGAGCTTCGCGAGGGGATCAGCGGCAAGAGCTTTTCCGCGCGCGAGGTGGCGGAGGCGTACAATGCCGCCGTTGCCGGGGCGCGTGGCCTGAACGCCTACACGGTCGAAACTCCGGCGGACGCTTTGGCTGCGGCGGAAGCGGCGGATTCGGGCAAGGCGACCGGGCCGCTCGCCGGCATTCCGTTGGGTATCAAGGATCTGTTCGCGACGAAGGGCGTGGACACGACTGCGGGAAGCCGCATCCTTCGCGGTTTCAGGCCTCCATACGAGAGCACCGTCACCGCGAACCTGCGCAAGGCAGGCGCCGGAATGCTGGGCAAGCTCAACATGGACGAGTTCGCCATGGGCTCGTCGAACGAGACCAGCGCCTACGGGCCGGTCATTTCGCCGTGGCGGAAGAGTGACAGCAGCAATGCCGCGCTGACCCCGGGTGGATCGTCCGGCGGGTCGGCCGCCGCCGTCGCAGCCGGCATCGCGGCGGGCGTCACAGGGACCGACACCGGCGGCTCCATTCGCCAGCCGGCGGCCTTCACCGGCATTTGCGGGATCAAGCCAACCTATGGCCGCTGCTCGCGATGGGGAATCGTGTCGTTCGCAAGCTCGCTCGATCAGGCGGGGCCGATGGCCAAGACGGTCCGCGATTGCGCGATCCTGCTGGGAGCGATGGCAGGGTTCGATCCGAAGGATTCGACCTCGCTCGACGAGCCGGTACCCGATTGGGAAGGCGGATTGTCGAGCGATCTCAACGGCAAGCGCGTGGGTATTCCGAAGGAATATCGAATCGACGGAGTCCCCGACGAGATCAACGCTCTGTGGGACAAGGGCATCGAATGGCTGAAGGACGCGGGCGCGACGCCGGTCGAGATCAGCCTTCCGCACACGCAATATGCGCTTCCGACCTATTACATCATCGCTCCGGCGGAGGCGTCATCGAACCTCGCCCGCTACGACGGCGTCCGCTACGGCTTGCGCGACGCACCCCAGGGCGGCGGACTGCACGACATGTATTGCGCGACGCGGGCCGCGGGCTTCGGCGCCGAGGTGAAGCGGCGCATCATGATCGGCACCTATGTCCTGTCAGCCGGCTTCTATGACGCTTATTTCACCAAGGCTCAGCGCGTACGCACGCTGATCAAGCGTGACTTCTCCCAGGCATTCGAGCAGTGCGACCTGATCCTGACGCCGACCGCGCCGTCGGCGGCTTTTGCCCTCGGCGACAAGAGCGCCGACCCGATCGCCATGTATCTCAACGACGTATTTGCCGTGCCGGCGAGCCTTGCGGGGCTTCCGGCAATGAGCGTTCCGGGCGGGCTCGATTCCGACGGGCTGCCGCTGGGCCTTCACCTGATCGGCCCCGAGCTGGACGAGCAGGGCGTCCTCAACGCCGCGCTGGCGATCGAGGAGCGAGCCGGGTTTACCGCACGAGCGGAGAAGTGGTGGTGAGCGACTATCGTCTTAACGGCGCTACGGGCGAGTGGGAGGTCGTGGTCGGCCTCGAAGTGCACGCACAGATCACCGCGACGGCGTCGAAGCTCTTCTCCGGCGCTGCGACGGCGTTCGGGGCTGAGCCGAACACGCAGGTCAGCCTGATCGACGCGGCCATGCCCGGGATGCTTCCGGTGCCGAACAGGGAATGCATCCGTCAGGCGGTTCGCACCGGAATGGCGCTGGAAGCGACGGTCAACACATGGTCGCGCTTCGACCGGAAGAATTATTTCTACGCGGACCTCCCGCAGGGCTACCAGATCAGCCAGCTCTATCATCCGCTGGTCGGCGAGGGAGAAATCGAGGTGCTGGTCGACGAGGCCGACGAAGGCTCGGCGAAGCGGATCGGCATCGAACGAATCCACGTCGAGCAGGACGCCGGCAAGCTGATGCACGACCAGCACGCGACGATGAGCTATGTCGACCTTAATCGCGCCGGCGTTGCACTGATGGAGATCGTTTCGCGCCCGGACATGCGTTCTCCAGCCGAAGCAGGGGCTTATCTGAGAAAGCTAAGAGCGATCCTCCGCTATGTCGGCTCATGCGACGGCAATATGGAGGAGGGATCGATGCGCGCCGACGTCAATGTCAGCGTGAGGAAACCCGGCGGCGAACTCGGAACGCGGACCGAGACCAAGAACGTCAATAGCGTACGCTTCGTCATGGCTGCCATCGAGCATGAGGCGAAGCGCCAGATCGAGCTCCTCGAAGACGGCGGCAAGGTGGTCCAGGAAACGCGGCTTTTCGACCCGGACAAGGGCGTTACGCGCCCCTTGCGATCGAAGGAGGAAGCGCACGACTACCGTTACTTCCCCGATCCCGACCTGCTTCCGCTCGAGCTCGACGATGCGTTCCTCGAGGAATGTCGCGCAAGCCTTCCGGAGCTGCCGGACGCGAAGCGCAAGCGGTACGAGGGCCTGGGGATCACGCCCTACAATGCGAGTGTGCTCACCGCCGATGTCGACATCGCGCGCTGGTTCGACGCGCTTCTCGAGAGCGGGGCCGAACCGAAGGCGGCGGCGAACTGGACCGCATCCGAGCTGTTCGGAGCGCTCAACCGGCTCGAGCTAACGATCGACCGGAGCCCCGTGAGCCCCGAGCAGGCCGGCGGGCTTTTGCGGCTCGTTGCGGACGGGACGCTGTCGGGAACGCTCGCCAAGCAGGTATTCGAGATCATGCTCGAGACGGGGAAGGGCGCGCCCGAGATCGTGGAGGAGCGCGGCCTCAAGCAGACGAGCGACACCGGCGAGATCGACGCGAAGGTCGACGAGGTGATCGCGGCCAATTCCGACAAGGTCGCCGAGTACAAGAGCGGCAAGCAGCAGCTGTTCGGCTTTTTCGTGGGCCAGGTCATGAAGGCGATGGGCGGCAAGGCCAACCCGAAGATCGTCAACGAGCGGCTGCGGGCGAAGCTGGATTGACGTCATTGCGAGGAGCGTCAGCTAGAAGCAATGCAGAGGCGCCAAAGCTGGATTGCTTCGCTGCGCTCGCAATGACGGAGTGGAAAAATGCGTAGGATAACCGCTGCACTGATAGGCGCTGCATTCGCATCCGCGGCGCCGGCGCAGGCGCCGAACCCGCCCCGGCTCGTCATCGTCTTTTCGATCGACCAATTCTCTTCGGACCTGTTCGATGAATATCGGCCGCATTTCACGGGCGGGCTGAAGCGCCTCTCGAGCGGCGTGGTCTTCCGCAACGGCTATCAGGGGCAGGCTGCGACCGAAACCTGCCCCGGTCACTCGACGATCATGACCGGCGCGCTTCCTGGCCGCACCGGAATCATCGGCAACACCTGGGTAGACCAGTCGATCGCGCGCGACGAGAAGACCGTCTATTGCGCCGAGGACGAAAGCGTGCCGGGGACGACCTCGGCGAAATATTCGGTGTCGCCGGCGCACCTCAAGGTGCCGACGCTCGGCGACATGCTGAAGACGCTGTCGCCCGATAGCCAGAATGTCGCCGTGTCGGGCAAGGACCGCGCCGCGGTGATGATGAGCGGCCACAATGCCGACCAGCGCTGGTATTGGGACAGCCGCCATTTCGTCACTGACGTCAAGGCTGCGCCGGTCCCTCGAAGCGTGCCGCTCGTCAATGCCGCCGTCGACAGGCTCGTCGCTGCAGCCGAGCCCGCGCTCCAGCCGCCGCCTTATTGCCAGGCGAAAGCGACGCCTGTCGCGCTGCCCGGTGGGCAGACTGTCGGTGCGGGACGCTTTGCGCGCACTGCGGGCGACTACACGCAATTCCGTCGCTCCCGGTCGCTGGATGGCGCCACGCTCGCGCTGGCGGCGGGCCTGATCCAGGACATGAAGCTCGGGCGCGACCAGGCGCCGGATATCCTTTCGATCAGCCTCTCGGCGACCGACTATGTGGGCCACGCCTACGGCACCAAGGGTGAAGAGATGTGCCTGCAGATGTTCGCCCTCGACCGGGAGATCGGCGATTTTCTGCGCGCGCTCGACGCGATGCGGATCGATTACACGGCGGCGCTCACGGCGGACCACGGCGGCGCGGACGTACCCGAGCGCGCCGGTGATGCGCGGATCGATCCCGCGCTGCTCGCCGGCAATGTCGGCAAGGCCGTCGCTCAGAAGCTCGCCCTGGACGGGCCGGTGCTGCTCGGTGGACCGATGGGCGACGTGTGGCTGGACAGGCGCGTCGCCGCGCCGAAGCGCAACAAGGCCCTCTCGGAAGCGGTTCGGATCTATCGCGGCCATCCGCAGGTGGACGAAGTGCTGACGAAGGGGGAGATCGGACGCCTGCCCATGCCGACCGGGGCGCCGGACCGCTGGACTCTCCGGCAGCGGGCGAGGGCTTCGTTCGATCCAGAGCGATCCGGAGACCTGATCGTGCTGCTGAAGCCGCGCGTCACTCCCATCGAGAAACCGTCGGACGGCTTCGTCGCAACCCACGGCAGCCCCTGGGATTACGACCGACGGGTCCCAATCCTCTTCTGGCGGCCGGGGAGTGCCGCGGCGGAACGCCCCGAAGCCGTCGACACCGTGGACATCATGCCGACTCTCGCCGCCATGATCGGCATTGCAGTGGATTCATCCAAGGTCGACGGGAAGTGCCTGGCCGCAATCCCTGGAGCGCGCTGTCCTGCACGCTAGGCTGTTCAAAAGCTTGCATTTTTTAATATCAGGTTCAGAAGAGCTCCCGCACTAGGCAAAGCCGGAGCGGCCGTCGCGCGGCCGCGGGGAGACTTCTTCGATGCGCAAATCCGCAACCGCG